>CAZJLO010000006.1:8063-61961 GCA_964547105.1 uncultured Thermotogae bacterium | reverse complement strand
AGAGCGCTGCGTTCGCAACGCAGAGGCTGGCGGTTCGAATCCGCTCGCCTCCACAAGATGAACGGCGACTGTTCTTTTTCAGAACAGTCGCCGTTTCCTTTTGTCGGCGTTGCGGGCGGTTGTGCGGAGCCGCTAGAATGGTCTCATGGGCTCGGACGTTCGAATACCTCTTGTTGCCGGGATGTTCTATCCGGGTGACCGATCGGGGTTACGGTCGATGTTCGAATCGTGGCAAATCGCCCCGGTTCCGGAACGGGACGGGATATCGGCGAACGCGATGGATCTGCTTCGAAAACCGCTCGGGGCGATCGTTCCCCATGCTGGATACCTGTATTCGGGGCGGGTCGCTGCACAAGGGATTCGGTGGTTGGCAAGCCACGGACGTCCTGAGAGGATCGTCATTCTTGGTGCCGATCACACCGGAATGGGCGTGGGGATTTGTACGGACGATCATGATGCGTGGCGCACGCCGCTCGGGGATGCGCCGATTGATGACGAAGGACGGACGGCCCTTGCGGATGCCGGAGTTGCGGTGGATCGAAGGGCATTTGTGCGGGAACATTCGATCGAAGTGATCCTTCCGTTCCTGCAGGCCGTCTACGGAGAGGCAGTGCCGTTTGTCCCGATCCGGGTCGGCTCCGCCTCCCCGGAGGCTTACGCACAGCTTGCGGCGACACTGGTGAGCGTGGTCGGAGAGCGCGGAGCGCTGATCGTGAGCAGCGATTTCACGCACTACGAGCCCGAAGACGCTGCCGTGAAGGCTGATCGGACGGTTCTGGAGCGGATATGCGCATTGGACTGGCAGGGATTGAGCGATCTCGTGTCGTCGAAGGATGTATCGGTGTGCGGCGTCCCCTCCATTCTCACGGCGTTGCATTGGGCGAAGGCGATCGGGATGCTTCAGGCGGACGTTCTGGCGTACGCGACATCGGCGGACGTGACAGGAGATCGTCGTGCTGTGGTAGGATACGCGGCAGTGGGCTTGGGATGGAGCAAGGAGAGATATGGTCCGTAGCATGACCGGGTTTGGTTCGGCAAGCAGCACGGGAGATAGGTGGTCGTGTGAGGTGACGGTTCGATCGGTGAACCACCGGTTTCTTACCGTTCGAACCAGAGGGCTTAGCGAGTGGCCGGCGATCCAGAGCCAGTTGGAGGAGGCGGTCAAGGGACGGTTCTCAAGAGGCGACATTGCCGTGTGGGTGAAGGTTGAGCGGAAGGCGGGCGAAGCGGGCCTTCAGTTCGATCTGGAGCGTGCAACGCAGTATCTGAAGGCGCTGCAGCATGCGGCTGTCGTCCTCAAGCTGCCGTCGGACCCTACGATTCGGGATCTTGTGGACTCGGGATCGCTGACGCCGGTGGAAGATCATGAGCTTCCGTGGCCGCTTGTCCAAGCGACATTGCTGGATGCGATGGATCGTACGGAGACGGCGCGAGCCATTGAAGGGGCAGCTCTTGCGGACAACATCGAGCAGCTTCTCGGTCAGCTATCGGAGGCACTTGTCGAGATCCGCGACCGGATTCCCGAGGTCATGGTTCAACTGCGCCGGCGGCTGACGGAGCGGGTTGCGGCACTGGGCGTGGATGTAGACCAGCAACGGATCGACACGGAGATCGTGCTGTTGGCGGAGCGATTCGACGTTGAGGAGGAAGTGACGCGGCTCGCGGCACACATCGAGCGTGGCTGCAGCCTTCTGAAGGCGGATGGGCCGACCGGGAAGGAACTGGACTTTCTCTCGCAAGAGATCCTTCGGGAGGTCAATACTCTGGGTGCGAAATCCCGGGATCTCACGATTCATGAGCATGTTGTGGCAATGAAAGTGGCGATCGAACGGATGCGGGAGCAAGTGCAGAATGTGGAGTAGCGAGCAGCTGGAGCTGTATCGAAGTGGCGGAGCGGGGCTGATTTTCGTGGTGTGCGGACCTTCTGGCGCCGGGAAGACGTCAGTGATCAATCGGGTCATCCATCGCGTGGCGGGACTATCGTTCTCCGTATCGCACACGACACGCCGCCGCCGCGATGGCGAGACGGACGGCGTGGATTACTACTACGTGAGCGATGAGCAGTTCCAGAAGCTGATCGACGAGGATCAATTGGTGGAGCATGTCGTCTATCAGGGGGATCAGTACGGGACATCCCGCGGAGAGATCTCGCGTGTATTCGCCGCCGGCGACGATCTGATGTTGAACATCGATGTCCAGGGAGCTCGTTTGCTGCAGCAGAAAGGTATTGACGCCGACGCGACCGCTGTGTTTATCTTTCTGACCACGCCGAATCGGGAACGGCTACGAGAACGGTTGCAGTGCCGGGGGACCGAAACGCAAGCGGTGGTCGAGAAGCGTCTTGCCACGGCGGAGCAAGAGATGACCAGCATTCCCGACTTCGAGTATCTGGTGATCAATGATGAGCTTGAGCGAGCTGTTGCCGAGTTGTCGTCGATTGTCATGGCGGAGCGTGTCCGGGTCCGGGTTGCCGTGAAGCGGTGAGCGTGTAGGCGCATGCGATAAAGTGTCTGCGCATTAGGGGGTGGCCGGCTTCCGGCAAAGCGGTCGATCCGTGATCGAGTGGGTGGGAACCGCGAACGGCGAAAAAGAGTACGGCCGGCCTGTTGCTACACAGGCCGGCCGTAGCTGTTGTTGAAATAGGTTGCTCAAAGACTACTTCCTGGAAACGCCTCCGTCTTTGGTGACTTTCAGCGTGATCTCCACCTTGCGCTTCAGTTCTTTGCCCGGCTTGAACAGCGGGACGACCTTGGCGCTGACCTGGATGGGTTTCTTGGTCTGGGGATTGATGCGACTGCTGGCCTTGCGAGCGCGAACCGCGAACTTGCCGAAACCGACAAGCTTCAGTTCTTCACCTTCCAAAAGGGTTTCCTCGATCAAGCCAAGCATCGAGTCCACCATACCGCGAGCTTCTTTTTTCGTCAGGTTCGCTCGACCTGCTAGTCGATCAATGAATTCGCCCTTGTTCATCCAAGCCTCCTTGAAGGATTTCGTGTTGCACTATTCTTCGTCATCCAGGCTGGCGGCATCGCCGAGGAGATCCCTCATGCTCAGGGATTCGTGGCCGCCTTCATCCAGGAATGTTCGATCGAAGTAAGGATCGCGACGTTGCTTCTTCCCTCCGCGACGGCGCGGCGGAGCGGCAGTTTCTCTTGCCGGCGGTACATCCGGCGGCGGAAGGAGGCTGCGCATGCTGAGTCGGACCTGGCGTTTTTCTTCGTTGATTCCGATGATGCGTGCTTGAACCTTGTCCCCGACCGACAAGACATCGCCGGGGGTGGCGATGCGCTGATCGCTGATCTCCGACACGTGAATCAAACCATCGACATCTTTGGTGATTCTCATGAATGCACCAAAGTCTTTGAGTTCGGTGATTTCACCGTCAATGACTTGATCGAGTGCGTATTGCTCAACGAATTGCCGCCAAGGATTGGGCTTGAGCTCGCGTATGCTGAGGCTGATTCTTCGCTCGGCCGATTCGACGCTGAGGACTCTCACGTCGACTCCGTCGCCCTCGGACAGTGCGTCACGAGGGTGGGCCACGTGTCCCCAATCAATCTCCGAGACATGAACGAGACCTTCAACGCCGTCTTCCAGCTTGACGAACGCGCCGAAGTCCGTGAGTTTGGTGACCTCGCCGTGGATTTCCGTTCCGCGTGGGTATTTCTCGGCCACGGCAATCCAGGGATCGTCCTGTGTCCGGCGCAGGGAAAGGCTGATCCGATGAGCGGATTCATCACAGCTGAGTACCACGACATCGACCTGATCGCCAACCGAGACGACCTCTTTCGGATTCTCGGGATATCCCCAAGAGAGCTCGGATACGTGAACGAGGCCTTCGATGTCTTTCTCCATCTCGACGAAGGCGCCGAAGTCTGTCACGCTGACAACGGTTCCGATCACGCGGGTTCCGGTGGTGTACCGCTCGCCAATCCCCTCCCAGGGATTCTGGCGAAGCCGCTTGATCGAAAGGGAAACCTTGCCCTTGCTCTTGTCAAAGTCGATGACCTTGACCTGAATCTCGTCGCCGACTTTGTACTCGTTCGGCGGTGCGGGAAGGTCTTTCCAAGCGATCTCTGAGCGATGGACAAGCCCCTCGAAGCCGCCGATATCGACGAACAGGCCGAAGTCTACAACACTACGGATCTTTCCGTCGAGCACTTGATCCTTCTCCAGCGATTCGAACAGCTCTTTGCGTCGCCGCTGTTCTTCGTCTTTGAGAAAGGCCTTGTGCGACACAACGAGATTTTTGTCTCGGCGCGAAAGCTCGAGGATCTTCAACTTGATCCGCTTGCCCTTGAGGTCCGATATGCTACTCGGAAGATCGCTTCCCAGATGAGAACCGGGAAGGAATGCGCGAATGCCGTCGAGGTTTACGTGATAACCGGCACCCTTGACTTCGCCGGAGATCTCTCCTTCGATGACCTCGCCTTCCGCGTGCGCGACCTCAAGCGTGTCGATACGTTTCTCGTATTCGGCCTGCTTTTCGGATGCGTAGACCGTGCCTTTCTCCTCGTCGATATAGGTTACGAGAACTTCGATTTCTTCGCCTTCATCGATCTTGCGGCCTTCGCGGAACGGAGACAACTCCCCAACAGGGAGGATCCCTTCCGACTTGTAGCCGATGTCGACGAGGACTTCGTTCTCGTTTACCTGGACGACTGTTCCGGTGATTGTGTCGCCTCGACTGTACGTCTTGACGTCACGTTCGGAGAAGGCGTCTTCCATCTTCAACATTTTGTCCATCCTACCGACCACCTACCGTTCCACTGCCCCGCAGTGAGGATTTACGGGCCCTGTCCGAGGATACCTGGGCTGATATGGCTATCTGAAATCTCCTTCTCGGCGACACACGGTCACACAGCATCGATGTACTCCATGAGTGCGACGCTCAACCGCTGGTCGAGCTCGGCACGCCCTTCTGATGCTACCACGCGTTGTGCCAATTCATCAACCGTCAGTGGTTCACCAATCGAAACGGTTACCTTCGGGAAGCGGAACGGGTAACGAGGCGGATACGGACCGTCTGCCGAAATATTGACCGGCAGCAGAGCCTTGCCTGTTAGCCTGGCGAAGCGGATCGCGCCTTCTTTTGCGTCGACTTTCATTCGCGTCGTTCCTTCGGGAAACAGACCGATAAGTCGCTCGCTGCGAATCGCATCCAACATGTGGCGGAAGTCGCTGCGAGAGAAATTATCGCGGTCGATGATTGTCGCGCAGGCGCGAATCACCGGTTGCAGGAACGGGAACAGACCTTTCCGAGCGATGAAGTGAACCCGGTTGGGCCATCCCATCGCCACGGTAAGGATCGGCACGTCCCAGTAGCTCCGATGTCGCGCCACGACGATGTATTCGCCTCCTGCGGCAATCTTCTTCCTTCCTCGAATCCGAAGACGGAAGAACAACCGCGTAGGTATGGCCAGCAGAAACACGATCGACCAGTAGATGGTTTCTCTAACCAGAGATTTGTGCTGGCCTGTCAACGTTTCCCAATCGCTCCTTGACCAAAGCTATTGCTTCGGAGATGACCTCGACGAGGCTTTTGTTGCTACTTTGGATTGTAACGGCGTCTTCAGCGGCATTCAAGGGGGAGAGCGCACGGGTGCTGTCGCGATGATCGCGGGAAGCAAGATCGCGGAGTGTTTCTTCGTACGCAGTGGACCCTCGCTCGCGGGCGCGGCGACGGGCCCGCTCCTCCGGAGATGCGGCAAGGAAGATCTTGACGTCGGCATCGGGAAGAACGACGGTGCCGATGTCGCGGCCTTCCATCACCACATCTCGCTCCTCGGCGAGTTTGCGCTGGAGAGAGACGAGCCATTGGCGGACGTCGGCCCGCGTCGCCACTTGAGACGAGGCTTCATCAATCGCGGGAGTGTGGAGCTTGTTCGTGATGTCGTTGCCGTTCAGCAGCAGGCAACCATCGGAGCGGAAATCGATCGACATCTGGTCCAGCGGCAGTCCGATTTCGAGGCCATAAGCTACGGCTCGGTACATCTTTCCGGTCTCGACGAACGTGTACCCGAAATGGGCCGCCAGTGATCGCCCGAGCGACGTCTTGCCGGATGCCGCGGGTCCGTCGATTGCAATCTTCATGGTTGTCTTCCTTCGATTCTGTGTCCCCGGGAGGTGGGACGGGCCACGAAAACCCGGGCTTCGGGGAAATCCTTCTGCAAGGATCGCTTTGCCTGCTCTGCGGCGCCGGGGACGCGAAAAGCCGCGTAGTAGGCCGACCCGCTGCCGCTCATGCCGGCAAACGAAGCCTCATCCGCCTTTGCCAGAAGCTGCATTGCGGCGGCAATGGGAGCCAGCTGCGGATACAGATCGGTGGCAGCGGATTCGAGGTCGTTTTCCGCGAGTTCCAGGTCTCCGTCCGTCAATGCCTCCATCCGGCGTGGGGGGGAGAGCCGGTCGAAGCGATCGTAGACATGGGCTGTGTTGCAGTGCAACCGGGGAACGATGACGACAAACGTCTCCTCGCGATTGGATGAGCATCGATGAATCGTGTCGCCTCTGCCGGATACACGAAGCGATCCGCCATACAGAAATAGCGGAACATCAGCGCCGAGGGGAGCGCCCAATCGATGAAGCTCCTGTTGCGCAAGCGGCTCGCCGAGCAGCCAGTTGACGGCGACAAGTACCGCGGCGGCATCGGACGAACCGCCGCCCAACCCGGCGCCGGCAGGAATGCGCTTGTCGATCCGAATCCGTATTCCGGCGGACGATCCGATCTCGGCGAGAACGGCCCCGGCGGCCTTGGCGGCCAGGTCCGCTTGGGGATCTATTCCAAGGGAGTTCCAGACATGGAACTCACCTTTAGGAGCGGTCTCGATCGTGATTTGGTCGGCGAGGTCGATCGTCTGGATCAGGCTTTGGACAGGATGATAGCCGTCGTTCCGTCGGGATCCGACGCGGAGCGAGAGGTTGATCTTGGCATATGCGAGAACGTCCATTCCTCACCGATCGTAAACGACACGCCCACCAACAACCACCGTGTCCACCGGATTGTGGTCGAAGAAGTAGGGAAGCTGATCGATGGAATCGATGTCGAGCAGGAGTAAATCTCCGGCTTTCCCCTCCTCGATCGTTCCGGTATGGGCGGCTAGATCGAGTGCAGCGGCGGCATTGAGGGTGGCCGCGGTCAGCGCCTGCGGTGCGGACAGACCGAGCCGCATCACCGCAAGGCTGATCACCGTTGGCATGGCATACATAAGGCTGGTTCCGGGGTTGAAGTCGGTGGCCAGAGCGACCGGCAATCCAAGTGCGATCATTTTCCTCGCCGGAGCGTAATCAGCGTTGAGCGTGAATGACGTGCCCGGGAGCAACACGGGGATTACGCCGGATTCCTGCATTCGGAGCAGCCCCGCCTCATTGGCGAGAATCAGATGATCGGCCGAGGTGGCGCCGAGTTCGGCGGCGAGTGCCGCGCCCTCGGTGTCGGCCAGTTCGTCGGCGTGGAGCTTGAGCCGCATTCCGACCGCCGCCGCGGCGAGAAGGATGGTCCTCGCCTCTTCGATCGTATAGAACCCTCGGTCACAGAACACATCGCAGTACGCGGCGAGCTTCTCGGATGCAACCATGGGGAGCATTTCGTCGATAATTGTCCGGATGTAGGATGTGCGGGACTGGCCGGGGGGAAAAGCATGTGCCCCGAGGAATGTGGGAACGATACGCATGGGCTCCGATTTCCGCAGCGCGTCGATCGCTCGAAGCATCTTGAGTTCGGCGCATACGGACAAGCCGTAGCCGCTCTTGATTTCGAGCGTGGTCGTTCCCCGCTCCAGCATGCGGCGGACAAAACGACGGCCCCCAGCGACAAGCTCCTCATGGGAGCACTTGGAAACAGCCTCCGCTGTGGTCAGAATGCCACCACCCGTGTAGGATTCTCCGCGCACGCGGGCGAGGAACTCCTGTTCGCGGTGGCCGGCAAACACTGTGTGCGTGTGCGGATCGATGAATCCCGGGATTGCCAAACGGCCGCCGGCGTCGATGACTTGGTCGGCTTTCTGGCGGGACTGGGAAACGGCTGGAGAAACAGCCCGGATGATCCCGTCCTGGATGAGAATGCCGGTGTTCGTCTCCTCTGCCAGGTGGTCCATCCGTGATCCGGAGACGGCTGCGCTTCCTATAGGGGTGGTCAGACGTCCAATGCCGCGAATCAGCGTCCTCATAGGCTTGAGTATAGATAGCGGAAGTTGTCTTTACAACGCGATACCCGCGTCTTATACTGATGCGCGGCGATTTAGAGCTGGATCAACGGACCAGCGTTGGAAGGGGCGTGGTCTATGCAGCATCGGGCCGGATTCGTCGGGGTTCTCGGGCAAACGAATGTCGGGAAATCGACGCTACTGAATGCAATCATGGGCGAGAAGCTCCTGATTACCTCACCCAAGCCGCAGACAACGCGCAATCGCGTCCGATGCGTCTACACCGTTCCGAATGCACAAATCGTCTTTGTGGACACGCCGGGCCTTCATCGTCCAACCAACAAGCTCAGCCGATACATCCTGCGCGAAGCGTTCCGCGCGTTGCGGGGCGTAGATCTGATCTACTACGTTGTCGAGCCGTGGGCGAAAGTCGCCGTCTACGATGCGCGCGTTCTCGAACAGATGGAGATCGGGAAAGTCCCGGTGTTCTTGCTGGTCAACAAGGTGGATGTTGCGCAAAGAAACGCTGTGGAAGAGACACTTCTTGCCTACAACGAGCTTGATCGGTTCGAAGAGCTCTTTCCAGTGTCGGCGAAACGGGGGCTTGAGACCGGGAAGAGCCTCGAGGATCTGCTCGCGACGACCATCGCCCGATTGCCCGAGGCGGAGGCGATCTTCCCGCAAGATGTGCGAATCGATCAATCGGACGAATTTCTGGTCGAAGAACTTGTTCGGGAGAAGGTCTTTCTCTATGCGCGTGAGGAAATTCCCTACTCGGTTGCTGTTCGAGTGAAGTCGATCGATCCGCGAGACAACGATGATCTTCTTGATATCCGCGCCGAACTCCTGGTGGAGAGAGACTCGCAGAAAGGCATTCTGATCGGCAAGCGGGGCGCGATGATCAAGCGGATCGGGTCGGAGGCTCGTCAAGACATCGAAGCCCTGTTCGGATGTCGGGTCTTCTTGGATCTGAAGGTGAACGTGCTCAAGGGTTGGACACGTGACAGTCAAGCGATCGATGATCTTGCCGGCGGAGGGGGGGCGGGGTGAACGAGTCAGGATCTCAGCGCATCGCGCTGGTCGCGGTTCACTCGGTGCCTAGGGAAGAGGTTGTTCGTCTACTTGCCGGGCCGCAGTTTGTGATCGAAGAATTCGCCATGCCAGGGGATGTGGTTGACATCGATCGTGTGCGGCCGTTCGACCTGATCATCGTCGACGCCCGCACGAGTGGGCTGGAGGCTCTGCGGAAGCTGTGCAGTGAGATGTCCAGCGAACGTGTCCTGGCGATGGTTCAGTCGAGTCCGGCGAGATTCCAGGCCAGCCGCCTTGGTGTGTACGTTTCGCACGCGAGGACGCCCGTCGAACTGCGCCGGGACATCCGCCACTTCCTTGGAGAGGCGGCGACTTCGGCGCTTGCCATCAGAGGTGATCGTCTTGCCAAGCGGAGTCCGTTCGGTTTCTTCGAGATCCGTGACGGCAAGATTGCCTATGCCAATGATGCATTCGCCTCGATGCTCGGACGTTCGCGCGACGAGATTGTTGGGTTGCCGGCTTCGACGCTGATCGTCAGCAGGGATCTAGCTCGCATCCGAGCTCGTCTGGAGTCGCCGCCGAATCGCGCCAGGGGCCGCAGTACGCAATGCGAACTGCGGCATCACGATGGGAGCACGATTTTTGCCGACATCCGCGCGGACTGGGTCCTTGATGGCGGCCAGATGTGCTTGGTCGGAATGGCGCGGGACATCACCATCGAGCGAAGGCTTGCGCATCTGTACGAAATCGCTGTCGGGTTGGGCGAGTCGATCCTGTCCGAAAAGGACATCGATACCATCCTTCAGCGGGTACTGGACGCGATTACCGAGTCGGCCGGATTTCAGCGGGCGATTGTCGCGTTGTACGATCTGGCCAATGAAAGCCCATTTGATGGGCGCGTCTACAAAGTACTCGGCTCCGGGCTGAACCTCGCGGAACTGGCCGAGGTGCGAGCGGTCGATCCGATGCCACCGGAGGAGCGCGTTTTGGCGTTTCAAGACAAGTATCGACTTGGCGGCGCCTACTACATCCCGCATGATCAAGCTCCCTGGACGAGCTATTCCGGGCTCTCGGGGACCGTCTCGATCGATGGCAAATGGAACAAGGACGATTTTCTGTTCATCCCGTTGCGGGGTGAAGCCGGGATCATCGGCCACATCTCTGTCGACGATCCACTTGACGGCGGCGCACCGACCGCCGAGTCGATCGAGCCTGTCGCGGCGCTTGCCAACTTTGCCGCTCTGGCGGTTGAGCGGATGTACAAGATCCATCAGCTTCGGAAACAGAAGGAAAGGCTGCGGGGTCTCTCGATGCTTCCGCAGCGTCTGATGCGCGCAGATGACATCGAGACAGTCTGCTCGGATGCGGCGCGGCAGCTGCGAATCGACATGGGATACGATTTGTGCTGCATCCTGCTTCGGGATGGGCCTTTCCTCGAGTTGAGCGGGTCTGCGGTCTCGGCCGGGCTTCTCGGCGACAAGGAGTTGCCTCCCACCGGGTACCGGGTGCCGATTGAAGCGGATGAACGATTCCGTCGCGCCGTCACAAACGGGGAAGTCGTTGTGTGTCCGGATACGCGGGGAGACTTGCACTACGGCGAGCAACGGCTGGGGATGAAATCGGAAATCACGGTGCCGATTCCGGGCCGCAAGGGCCCGTATGGCGTGATCTGCGTTGAGAGCCGGAGGCTTGCCGCATTCCGCGAACAGGATCGAGAGATTGTTGGCGCATTCGCGGCGCAGCTGAGTCTGGTGATTGCCGAGCTGTACCAACGAGGGATGGTCGGCAGGATTTATGCGCTGGCGCAGGAACTGTCCGCGGCACGGACGGACGATGAAATGATTCGTGGAGTCCTCGATTTTCTTGGGGAGGAGTTTGACTACCAGCAAACGGCCGTTCTGCTCCGGCAAGGAGAGAAGCTGGTGATTCACAATATCCGAGGCGACGGGAAGTTGGGAGTGATTGAGAACGGCTACGAGACGTGGATCGGTGAGGGCATTACCGGGTGGGCTGCGGCGGAGAAGCGGTCCGTCGTTGTCGATGATGTAGGACTCGATTCGCGGTACATCCGAGGGTACGAGGGGATCCGCTCGGAGCTGGCGGTGCCGGTGATCCTCGGCGACGCCGTGCTTGGGGTTCTGAACGTGGAGAGCCCCGAAGTGGGCTATTTCAATCCCGAGGATCGCCGTACGCTGGAAATGGTCGCCAACGAATTCGCCGTGGCATTGGCGCATTATCGATCTCAGGAGCGTCTGCGGGAGCAAGCGGTCCGCGATCCGCTGACTCGGTTGTACAACCGGCACTATTTCAATGAGCAGCTTGCTGAGGAAGTCGCCCGTTGCGACCGCTATGGGCATTCGCTTACGCTGATGATGATCGACATCGATGGCTTCCGGGCCGTCAACAATCGGCTCGGGCACCTCAAGGGAGACGAGGTCTTGTGTCAGATCGCCAGACTCGTCAAGGACAACGTTCGCATTGCGGACAAGGTCATTCGCTACGGAGGCGATGAGTTGCTCGTGTTGATGCCGGAGACGGATCAAGAGGCGGAACGGATCGCGAGGCGGCTCCAGAAAGAGGCGGAGAAGATGGGAGAGGCCCTTTGCGAGAAGGGGTGTCCGATCGGACTGAGCATAGGAACGGTGACCCGAAAGCCCGGCGATCATCGATCGATCGAGACCATCCTCGAAGAGGCGGATCGTCTTCTGTATGTCGAGAAACGGCGGCATCACAACGAACCGCCGCGATGAGCATCGTTGTCGAGTCGTTGGGAAGCGTCAAGCAGCTTCTTGTCTGTGAGCGTACGATCCAGCGAATCACCGGGGCAACGGATCGGGACGTGATTCCGGCTCATGTATTGGTGGCGCTGCACCGGGCCGGAGCGACCATTCTCGGGGCGATAAACGATGCGGATCCGAATCCTCAGCTTGTCGGCTGTCTGGTGGACATCGTCAGCCTTTCCGAACACGTGCCATCGCGGCTGACGCTGTTCTGCGGCGTGGTGCCATCCCGCCGAAACCAGGGGGTTGGGTTCCACCTGCGTGCCGAGGAGCGCCGTCTGCTGTTGAAGCGGGATGTCGCGGTTGTCCGTTGGGCCGTCGACCCTCTGAGTGGCGCAGAGATGAGATTCGCAGTCAACAAGTTGGGGGCGATCGGTGTACGGTATGAGCGCGATCTGTACGGAGCGCTTGATAGTTGGGCCGACCGTGGAATGGCGACGGATCGGGTGGTGATGGAATGGTGGCTGGATGCGCCGCGGGTTTGTGGGCTGGTTGATCGCCGACGCTCTCCTCACCACTTCCACCTTGGCCTCGAGACGATGGAATTGATCACCAAGACGAGAGTGGACGATGCGGGCAATCGAAGGCTTGTCGGGCCGATCCGCGAACCGCGCGGCGATGTGGTCATGGTGGAGATTCCGGCGTCAATCGAAGCGCTCGAGACGCCGATCCGCCGTGAATGGCGAATCGGCGTGCGTGATGTACTGGAGAGATTGTTCGATGAGCACTTCCTTCTCTCGGGGTTCGTTCACGAAGCGGGGCGAAGCTTCCATCTGATGGAGCGGCGTTCCAGGGCGGAGATTCTCGAAATGGAGAGTTGACAAGGAGGGTCGATGAAACGCAAGGAATTGGCGGGAATGATCGATCATACTTTGCTTGGACCGACGGCGAGCGAAGATGCGGTAAAGACATTGTGCGCCGAGGCCGATGCGAACCGATTTGCATCGGTCTGCATCAATCCGTGCCATGTCGCGCTGGCCAAACAGCTGCTTCCCGAGAGTCCGGTGAAGGTCTGTACGGTGATTGGATTTCCTCACGGGATGAACACCGCCTCCGTGAAGGCGACGGAAGCGGAGCGGGCGATCGCGGATGGAGCGGACGAACTCGATATGGTGATCAATGTCGCGGCGCTCAAGGAGAAGGCACATCGCCGGGTGCTTGAGGATATCGTCAGTGTCTGCGATGTGGCGCGGGAAGCACGCCGCCCGATTGTGGTGAAAGTCATCCTCGAGATCGCCCTGCTCTCGGAAGAGGAGATCACATTTGGCGCCGTCCTCGCCAAAGCGGCGGGAGCTGATTTCGTCAAAACGTCGACGGGATTCGGTCCCGGTGGTGCCACGGTCGAAGCAGTGGGCTTGATGCGCCGAACCGTCGGTGCTGAGATCGGCGTCAAGGCGGCCGGCGGGATTCGGGACTACGAGACGGCGGTGGCAATGATCGAAGCGGGAGCGACACGGATCGGAGCAAGCCGGAGTCTGGCGATTCTCGAGGGTGCAGAGGACTAGACCGTGGGATTGCAGCGAGGCGAGGGGATTGTCCTTCGGGTGAAGCCGTTCCGGGAATCGGACGTCATTGTCTCGCTGTTGACAGCGCAGTGGGGAGTGCGCCATCAGATCTCCAAGGGGGCGCGAGGGACCCGAAACCGCTCGGGTGCCGCACTTGACTTGCTCAACGATATCGAGGTGATCTTCTACGAGAAGTCCGGGTTGGACCTTGTCAGCCAGGCTTCAATCATCGATGCTCATCCCAGGCTGAAATCCGATTATGACACGACGGTGCGAGCACTCACGGCTGTGAAGCTCACCGAGAAGTTGCTTGCGCTTCATCAACCCGAGCCCCGCGTCCTGGAGACGATTCGCACGTTCTTGAGCATGCTTGACGAGGACGGCAGGCGGGTGGATTCGCTGTGGTTGGCGACCATGCTCAAGGTGGTCTCTCTGCTTGGGCACCGGCCATCGCTGCTGCGATGCAGCCGGTGCGGCGGCACAACGTCGCAGCTCGCTTTCTTGCCCGAATCGGGAGGCGTTCTTTGCCAACGGTGTAGTCACAGCGGGCATGGGATTGCGCTGAATCTCGGTGCGGCCCGATCGCTGGATCGCCTGCTCGAGCAGCCGCTTGAGCGGGCATCGATGGTGAGGCTGAAGGAGGCTGACCTTCGAATGGCCACCCTGCTTGTCGAGGAGTACGCGAAGCGGCTTGCCCGCTCTCCTTGAACCGTTCCGAGGTTGTTGTCTATAGTCTGACATCCGGGAGGATGATGTGATGCACTGCACAATGCTTTGCGGCGATGCGGCGTTGTTCGAGGGCGAAGCGACGATGGTGGTCGCACGGACAATAGCGGGCGAGTTTGCCGTGATGGAAGGACATGCTCCGCTGCTTGCCGCGCTTGATCGCGGGATGCTTCGAATCAAGACCGAAGGGCATGTGGAAGCGTTTGCGGTCCGCTCGGGCGCGATGAATGTGGACGATGAGGGGAACGTCGTCCTTCTTGTCTCGGAGGCACACCGCCCCGACGAGATTGACGCGGAGTGGATCGACCGACGAATCCAACGGGCGGAATCGGAGCCGGATGGAGAGGAAACATCGTGGTTGACCTGGCTGCGCAGTGCGGAGGAAATACGTGACTAGCTCGAAGGCGCGACGTGTCGTCATCACGGGAATGGGCCCGATTACGCCCATCGGAACCGGGGTGGCTGGGTTCTGGGACGGATTGATGCGCGGACGCTCCGGCGTACGCCGCGTGGAAGATCGTCTTGACTTGGATGGGATCGACGCGAAGATCGGCGCTCCGGTCGATGGATTCGATCCGCTGGAGTATATGGACAAACGCCGGGTTCGACATCTGGACCGGGGGGCACAGTTTGCCCTTGCTGCGGCAAAGCTTGCTCTGGCGGACGCATCGCTCGACCCGGCAACGGTGGATCCGCTGCGGGGAGGAGTGGTCGCGGGGACCGGCATCGGCGGATTACAGACGATGGAGGAGAACCTGCTCGAGATGGTCAGCCGCGGGCCTCGGCGTGTAAGTCCGTTTTTCATTCCGCGGCTGATGCCGAATGCCATTGCCGGTGAGATCTCGATCGAGTTCGGGTTCAAAGGGGTGAACTTCGGCGTGGTCTCCGCATGTGCGAGCGGTGCGCATGCCATTGCGACGGCGGCGCAGCTTGTTGCCACGGGAGCGGTCGACTACGCACTTGCCGGGGGAGCCGAGGCGGTGATGGTACGGATCGCCTACGCGGGATTCGTGAAAATCGGAGCTCTCTCGACACGAAATGATCAACCAGAACGCGCTTCGCGGCCGTTTGACAAAGACCGCGACGGTTTCGTCATCGGAGAAGGGGGAGGTTTCGTCGTTATCGAGGCGGCCGAGCATGCGGAGAGCCGGGGAGCGGAGGCGCTCGCGGAATTGGCCGGCTACGGCATGACCGCTGACGCATTCCACATTACCGCTCCGTGCGAAGATGGGGATGGCGCCGCTCGTGCCATGGTGTCCGCGCTGCGCTCGGCCGGCGTAACGGCCGAGGATGTTGACTACATCAATGCACATGGCACGTCGACCCTTCTGAATGATGTCGGGGAGACCCGGGCAATTCGACGAGCGTTTGGGGATGCTGCGGACACGGTGAGCATTAGTTCGACCAAATCTCAGATCGGTCATCTGTTGGGCGCTGCGGGTGCGGTCGAGGCAATTGCCACGGTGCTTGCGATGAGAAATGGGCGGATTCCCGCCACCGCGAATCTCGAAACGCCCGATCCTGAATGTGATCTCGATTACACGCCGGCTATCGCGTCAAAGAAGATCGACGTCGCCGTTTCGAACTCATTCGGATTCGGCGGGCAGAATGCGGTGTTGCTGTTTCGAGCCGTGTAGCGTGGTTACAGCTGCTTCGGATGATCGAGTCTCGAGCATCAGCATTGGGCAACGCGTATCGTCGGGCCGTCGGATGCGGGCACGTCGAACACGGACAGTGTCTCTCTCGCGGGGGGGGGATTCCCGGCCGAGGAGTCGACGGCAAATCCGCAGGGCGTTCTGGAACTAGAACTGACGGATGAACCGAAGATCGTTTGCCAGGAAGGTCCGGATGTCGCTGATTCCGTATTTCAGCATCGCCATCCGCTCGATCCCGAAGCCGAACGCGAATCCGGTGATGGTCTCCGGATCGTAGCCGACGTTGGCAAGAACGGCCGGATCGACCATTCCCGCGCCACCGATTTCAAGCCATCTATCCGCGCCAGGCTCGCGCATGTGGAGCTGGACGGATGGTTCGGTGAACGGGAAGAAGTCGCCGGAAAGACGCACCTCGTAGCCGGGACCGAAGAACTCGTGGACGAACAGCCCGATGACGTAGCGAAGGTTGGCCAGGGTTAATCCTTGCTCGACCCACAACAGCTCGACCTGGAAAAACACCGGCGAGTGCGTCGCATCTTGGGTATCGCGACGGTAGCAGCGGCCGGGGCAGACGATACGAACCGGAGGGCTGGTTCTTTCCATCACCCGGATCTGGACCGGAGACGTATGAGGGCGAAGAAGATGGGTATCGTCGATGTAGAAAGTGTCCCAATCATCACGCGCAGGGTGATCGGCGGGAATGTTCAACGCTTCGAAATTGTAGTAGTCGGTCTCGATTTCCGGGCCGCTGGCGACATCGAACCCCATGTGGAGAAAGATGGTCTCAATTTCGTGCTGGACCTGCGTTAGCAGATGAAGATGGCCGATGGGGCGGGTCTCCCCAGGCAAAGTGACGTCAATCGCTTCCCGCGCAAGGCGCTCGGCACCGGCTCTGCGCGATCCTTCGCGTAGGCGCTCCTCAAACGCCTGTTGCGCGGAGGTCTTGAGGCCATTGAGCAGTTCGCCGGCTTGGGATCGCTGCTCCTGAGGAAGCGATCCGAGCAGCTTGAACATCCCGGCGATCCGGCCTTTGCGGCCGAGAAACTCAACCCGAAACGCTTCAAGATCCGCAGGACCGGAGACCTGCTGAAGCTTGGAGCGCCACTGTGCGGCGGCATCGTCCACTTGCTGGCGTAATTTGGCGAGTTCCATGACAAGAAGAGAAGTATAGCGATCGATTCGCCGGGTCACAACGGGCTCCGCGCGCATGATCGGTGGTTGGCGAAGGTGGCGATCGAGTAGTATCAATGCGTCCTCCAACGGTGTTGGAACGATCGGAAGAACCTTCGGGTGAGAGGAGCACGCAGAAGATGGTCGACTACGGCACACGATGGGAGTCCCTCATCAAAGGGATCGACGCGGAGATGTTCATCGCCGTCAACTACGAAGGGACGGACAAAGTATCACTCCGCTATCTAACAGGCTTCACCGGAGAAGGCGCACTTCTGGTGACGATTCCCGGTTCCGGACCGGGCTCAGGAGCGATCCTTCTCACGGATTCGCGCTACGTGGAGCAAGCGGAGCGGGAGACGGCGGGGACGGGGGTTGAGGTTCGCGATCTGTCAACGTGGACCGGCTCCGGGCTTGGCGAGGCGATCGGAGCATCCGGCGCCGATCGCGTTGCGTTTGCGTCGGCGAGGGTCACGCATCGCTGGGTCGAGCAGGTCGAGGCGCTCATCGATGCGACGTTGGTGTCGCTGCCCGATCCGCTGAGCGCACAGCGAGCCGAGAAACAGCCCGATGAGCTGGCGCTGCTTCGTCGAGCTGCGGAAATCACCGATCAAGCGCTCGATCGGCTTGTCCCCGAGATTCGTGTCGGGATGACGGAGATCGAGATTGCGTTGCGGCTCGATGTGCTCATTCGCGAGGCGGGGGCGGAGAGCGTTGCGTTCGAAAGCAATGTCTCCGCCGGGCCGAATACGGCGCTGAACCACTACAATCCGGCGCTCGATTCGAAGCCGCTTAGGCAGGGGGATCTGTTGTTGTTCGACATCGGCTCGTGCTATCGCGGCTACCGGTCGGACATGACACGCACTTTCTGCGTCGGGCGGGCCGACGACCGCGCGCGGGAGCTCTATGACCTCGTGCTGCAGGCCAACCTCGCGGGGATTGCCGCGGTACGCGCTGGCGTGGACGGAGTCCAGGTCGACAAGGCGGCGCGAGATGTCATCGTCGCCGCCGGGCACGGCGAGCATTTCGGTCACGGACTTGGACATGGAATCGGGATGGAGATTCACGAAGCGCCGCGTTTGTCGCAGAAGAGCAAGGACACGCTGACGTCGGGAATGGTCGTTACGGTGGAACCGGGCGTCTACTTGTCCGGTTATGGCGGTGTGCGGATCGAAGATGATGTGGTGGTGACCAACGATGGCTGCGAGATCATTACCGGATTTCCCAAGGGAGAACTCCTTGTGGTGGGCTAGGGCGGCGCGGCTTTCGCTGGCCGTCGGATGGGTCGGTCTACTGGCGCTGGTGGCTGGATGCACCCTGTTTTCATCCGTCCACGCTTCGTTCACGGTGGATCCCGTGGTGGTCTACGCGGGCGAGGTGGTCACGTTCGATGCGAGCGCCAGCGGGGGGCAGATTATCGCCTATGACTGGACATTCGGTGGGGGAGAAGGCGGTGCCGGAATGGAAGTTCAGACGACGTTTCCGTCGCCGGGAATCTACACGGTCGGGCTGACGGTCGAAGATCGCGACGGGAATCAGGATGCTGTCTCTCACGCCATTACGGTGTATGTTCGAAGCGGAAGCGAGCTCTTCCGAGAGGATTTCTCCGTCGGGGAGTCCGCCGAGGAGAACTGGGCTCTTGACCCGGCTTGGGCAAACGCGCGCGAAGGAACGGTGGAGTACGTCTCGTCGGCCCAGGATTACGCGCTTCACGTCTACAGTGGCAGCGAGGCGTGGCATCGGCGAATGGCGTCCGTGGAACTGCCGCCGCTACGCGAAGGACAGCGGATTGTGTTCCAAGTGACGGTGATGGCGACGAGGACTCGTGACGGATACGGATTCGTGATCTATCCGATCCGAGAACACAAGGACGACTTGTCCGGCGCACTCCCGTTCCTGCGCTACGCGGACGACACAACATGGATTGTGGAACCTTCTCAGTACGGGACGGAAATTGCCCATCCGACATCGTTCGTCCCCGGCGTCTATCGATGGCACCGCTATCAGTTCACGTTCTCCGAAGATGCGGTCGAAGTGCGAGCGGATGACCAGCTGGTTTATCAGGCGGAGCTGGGCGCCGATCTGTCTCAGGGAGGCGTCTACTTGCTGATGGTCGGCGATGATCAGCACGACATCGGCTGCAACGCGTTCTTCGACGACTTCGCCGTGTGGCTTGAGGAGTAGAGGCCGGGCCCAGGCGAGGCTTGCGGACTCCCGCGGTTCATGGGCGAGGAGGTGGGATGGCGATCGTATTGCTTCTTTGCATGTGGATTGCGCTCGCGCAGCGAGTGGACGGTCCGACACTGATTGCCGGAGCAGCGGCGGCGGTCGTCGTTTGGAGCATCCGTAGGCTACTGTTCCCCGCGGAAGAGAGTCGTGTTCGCGGACCGGCGCTGTGGAAGCGTCTGTGGTCCGCCCCGGCGTTCGCTGTAACGTTGCTGTACCGGTTTGCTGTGTCGACGCTGCGCACGAGCTGGCTGATCGTCTCCGGTGCTGAGGAAGGCCGCGTGGTTGCGGTGCCGACGCGGGTTCAGCATCCCACGGGGAAGTTCCTGCTTCAGAACTCAATCACGCTCACGCCGTCCACCATCTCGCTTGTCAGTGAAGGCGATCTTCTCTACATCCACTGGCTGCAGCGACATGGGAGCGCCGGTGACTGGCAACAGATCAAGGAGGCGCTGGAGCGCCGAGTCGAAGCGCTGTTCGAAGAGGATCATCGCCATGTTCGTGGTTGAAGCGGCCGTTGCACTCAGCCTTGTCGTCGTGCTTTGGAGGTTGCTCCGCGGACCGACGGCGTGGGACCGGCTGCTTGCCTACAACGCGGTCTCGAATCGGGGAATCTTGTTGCTCGTGCTTGTGGGGATTACCGAAGATCAAACACTTCTCCTTGATGTGGCGTTGGTGTATGGGATGTTGAGCTTCCTCGGCGTGGTGATCGTGTCGCAATTCCTCGAACGTGGAGTGCGGCGATCGTGATCATCAACGGAGCTGCGTACGCGTTGGCGGCAGCCGGCACTGTGTTCGTCGTGATCGGTACGATCGGAATCCTTCGCTTCCGGGATGTGTATTCCCGCCTTCAGGCAAGCGGCGTTTCCGACAACGCCGGACTGGGGTTGATCCTCGTTTCCCTGGTTCTGTTCTCGGGGTGGCAAAGCAGCGATTGGCGGCTTCTTCTTCTTCTTTTGCTTCTGATAATCACCAATCCGATTGCGACGCACAGCATTGCCAAAAGCGCATTCACGTCTCGTCACACAGGGATGGAGGATCCATCATGATACGCTTGGTCTTGCTCGCCGTGCTCCCGGTGATCGCGGTGTATGCCTTATCCAGGCGGAGGTCGTTGACGGGAATCATCGCCATGGGCGTGTTGAGTTTTCTTCTTGCTGCGGTCTACGCATTGCAGGGAGCACCGGATGTAGCGGTTGCCGAGGCGGCAATCGGTGCAGCGTTGGTGACACTGATCTACGTGCTGGCGGTACGACGAACGGGGCGGCTTGTGGGCGCTGCGGCGTATGTACCGACGCTGTTCCACCGGGAGGGAGACGATCTGGTGGGGTTGGAATACGACCTACTGGCTCGCTTTGCTGAGGAAGAGCATCTGGAGCTGATGGTTCAGTTTGCATCTCCGCAAGAGGTTGTCGATGCCGTGAGAAACGGTGGGGCGGAAGTCGGCGCCGGCGGGATGCTTTCGCTTGACCGAGAAGGATGCTTGGCAACGAAGGAGCATCTGGAGACGGCGCTGTTCGCCGTTGGCGGGCAGGATCAAGAGGTGTCGCCTCCGTGGATCGATGCGGAATTGGAGCAACTTGCCGAGAGCCTGCGGAAAGGAAAGCGGGTGTCGGTCACAGTGGACCTGGCAAGGTTTCTCGCTCTCGGGGGAAACGCGATCGAACCGGATCAGGTGCGCAGGCTGTCTGAGCCTCACGCGTATCGGTTTCTGGTGGCTCGAGATTGTGGAGAACTGCAGACGAAACTGAACCGATACCTGGAACGGCTACGGAATTCCGGCGAACTGGATGTTCTAATCAGGAGACACGTGCGATGAAGCGGCGAGTTCGACTAACCTCTGTATTGACTGCCGTCCTCGTCGGCGGAATCGGGGGGTTGCTGTTGTGGTCGTTTCCCGAAGGGAGTGCGGGGGGGGCGCCGGCGTCGGCGCGGGTAAGCGCGTTGATCGCATCAACCGGAGCATCAAACGCTGTGTGCTCGATTGTGCTTGGATCGCGGCTGCTTGACACGTTGTTTGAAGTCCTGGTGTTCTCCGTGGCCGTTTTGGGCGTGCGGATCACCCTGCAAGGAAGCCGCCAGGATAGGGCTTCGCGAGTCCCTGCCGCCATGGCCGAGCGGGCCGAGTCCGATGTTGTTCGCCGATCCGCGTATCTCCTGTTTCCGCCGGTAACGCTGTTGGGGATTTATCTTGCCGTGTTCGGGCACGTGTCTCCGGGTGGGGGATTCAGCGGAGGCGCCGTGGTCGCGAGCGGGCTGTTATTGGTGGCGGTGGCGGTCGGTGCTCAAGTGGCTGCAAGCCGATTCCACGAGCGGACGCTGGAGCGGATCGAATGGGGTGCGGTGGCACTGATTTTCGTGATCGCCATGGTTTCTCTCCTCAACGGCGTGTTGACGCGAGCAGGATTGTTCCCGGCCGGACAACCAGGGACGCTTGGCGGGAGCCGAACGCTTCTTGTCTACAACCTGCTGATCGCGATCAAGGTGTTCCTCGGTGGCTGGGTTGTGATTCACTTCTTTATCGAACACCGGGGGGAAATCTGATGCCGGCTGCCGGGGTTGTCGTGGCCATCGCCCTGTTCGCAATCGGTGTCTTGGCGCTTGTGATTCGGCGTGACCTGGTATTCAAGCTTCTTGCCCTTGGATTGGTCAACTCAAGTACGATCCTGCTTCTGATCTCGCTTGACAGTGGGCGATCGACTACTGCGCCGATCGTTCCGCCGTCGGCAATCATGGCTGTGGCCGATCCCTTGCCCCAGGCGCTTGTGCTTGCCGCGATCGTAATCAACTTCGCCATTCTCGCCTTGGCCCTGGTGTTCGTGATGGTCCTTGCCGAGCGGTACCACACGACGGACGCGGTTCGGATCGAGCGCGCCGTCGCACGGGAGGACAAACGATGACGATTGTCGCGGCACCGCTTGTGCACATGATTGCCGCCGCGATTTGCTTGATGGCGGGGAGGCGAAGCCGCTGGATTGCCTTGGGTACCTGGGCGATCGGCGTCGGACTTCTCACTTATTGGATCATCGTCATCGCGAAGATGGGTCCGATCTACGAAACCGTCGGTGATTGGGGCTCGCTTGGAATCGGTCTTGCCTTGGATCGTCCGGCTGTCGCGTTCCTGCTGTTGGAGCAGCTGCTTGTCGGGGCGGTGCTTGCCCATGGATGGCGGACCCGCCTCCCCTCGACCTTCTATGCGTTGCTTCTCGTGCTTGGCGGCGCGGTAAGCGCGCTGTGTATGTCGCTTGATCTGTTCAATATGTACGTGCTGCTCGAACTGCTTACGCTGACAAGCTTTCTACTCATTGCCTACGAGAGAAAGCCTGTTCAGATCTGGGCAAGCCTGAAGTACCTCCTGCTTGCGTCGCTTGGAATGAGCATCTATCTGTTTGGCGTAGCGCTCCTGTATGCGCAAGTAGGGTCGCTTGGCTTGCCGCAGATCGGAGCGTACTTGGCCTCTCTGCCTCCGGGAGAAGGGGGATGGATTCCAACCGCGGCGGCACTTGTAACGGCGGGGATTGCCGTGAAAGCCGGCGTGTTCCTGTATTCGCTGTGGCTGCCTGCCGCGCACGGCTCGGCGAGTGTCGGGGTGTCCGCGTTGTTGTCGGGGCTGGTCATCAAGATGGGGGTTCTGGCGCTGTTCCGATGCTCCGCCATCCTGCCGATCGATCACGTGTTGACAGTTCTTGGGATCATGACCGGAATCGCCGGAGCGCTGTACGCGATGACGGAGACCGATGCAAAGAGAATGCTTGCGTTCAGCACGTTGTCGCAGGTCGGATACCTGCTCATCGGCGTCGGTGCTGCCACCGAAACGGCGAGAGTCGGAGTCCTCATGTACATTGTGGCGCACGGGATGTTCAAAGGACTCCTGTTTCTTGCCGTCGGGGATGCAGGGGAGCGGGTAGGGAGCACGGAAATTGCAGCGTTGCGGATCCAACGGCACAAGATTCCCCAATCCACTCGACTTGCCTTGCTGGCCGGGTGTGCGGCGATCGTCGGATTTCCGTTTGTCGGCGTGTTCTGGGCCAAGGAGTGGCTATTCCTCGGAGGCTCCTCCCTGGATCGGGCGTTGCTGTGGTTGCTGATGTTCTGCACGGCCGTGGTCTTCTCCCGGCTTCTGCCGGCCGGTCTCGCCCGTGGACGATGCCGGGGATCTCGAAACAAGACTTTGTCGTATGTTCTGCTGGGTTTGGGATTGCCGTGCGTGTTCGCGTTGGCGGGCGTCCTTGGTCCCGGGAGGGGATGGGTGTCAGGAACGATGGCGAGCCATGCCGGCTGGAGTCTGGCCGTAGTCGCCGCGGGCGGGGTGCTTGGCATGCGGCTTCCGGCGCTTGAAAGGTTGCGACTTCCCCGCAGTCTGTTCCGCATAGAGGAGAGTATTGTCGCCATGCTGGCCGGTATTCTCCTGGTGCTCGTTACGATCTACGCGGGACCAAAGTGAGGAACGGTGTTGGGGATTGCCGGCGGGCGAAAGGCGGGG
This sequence comes from uncultured Thermotogae bacterium, assembly GCA_964547105.1. Taxonomy (GTDB): domain Bacteria; phylum Bipolaricaulota; class Bipolaricaulia; order UBA7950; family UBA9294; genus RXOA01. The sequence goes on along the minus strand of CAZJLO010000006.1, from coordinate 38,240 downwards.
CAGGCGATGGAGCTGTATCAAGGGTTTGTGCTGGATATCGACGGGGTGGTTGTTCGAGGTGGCCGCCTGCTCCCCGGAGCACCGGAGGCGATCGCGCGGTTGCGGGCTTTGGGCAGAATTGCGTTTCTCACCAACAACTCGACGCGGCCGGCCAGTGAAGTGGCACAGCGATTGACGACGCTTGGGGTTGAGGTGACGGAAGACGAGATACTGACGTCCTCGTGGATCGCCGGGACGCTTCTTCGCCGCCTCGACGGCCAGGCTGCGGTGTTCGTTCTCGGGGAGGCGGGACTCGAAGTGGAACTCACGCGTGCCGGACACCGGTTGACGGACCCCGACGAAGCAAAATGGGTTGTTGCCGGCATGGACCGGGGAATCACGTATGACCGTCTGGCATCGGCTTTGAAGGCACTGCGAAATGGCGCTTCGTTTCTGGCGACGAACACGGATCCGACGTTCCCGAGTGAGCAGGGGGAATCTCCCGGGGCAGGTGCAACGATTGGCGCGCTGGGCGGAATGGGATTTATGCCCGACCGAATTGCCGGGAAGCCCGAGCGGATTGCCTTTGATCTCGCGCTCGAGCGGCTTGGCGTGCCGCGATCCGATGTCCTGGTGATTGGCGATCGGCTGGAAACAGATATCCTTGGTGCGGAAAACGCGGAGATAGATAGTGCGCTTGTGTTGAGCGGCGTGACGTCCGAGGAGACGCTGGGCCGTGCAACTGTGCATCCGACATGGGTGTATCCATCTCTTGAGGCATTGACGATCGATATCGATCGGGAGCGGTCGGCAGCATGTGATCGCTCTCGGACAAGCGGTGAGGACTCGGCGATGAAGGAAGCCGAATCCCTCTAGGTTTGTGACGAGGCGGAGAACCATGGAACACATTGCACTCAAGGTTGTGTCGCTTGAGAAGCGGTACGGCGACGTGGTGGCCGTAGACAGCATCTCGTTCGAAGTCCCGGTGGGGAAGCTGTTTACCCTGCTTGGGCCGAATGGTGCAGGGAAGACGACCACGCTGGAGATGCTCGAGGGGATTCGAACGCCAGATGCAGGGGAGATCGAGCTTTTCGGCAGGAAGCTCAAACGGGTCGATCGAACCGCGAAACAGCGAATTGGGGTCCTTCTTCAGGAGGGAAATTTCGAGCCGTATCTCCGGGTCCGAGAGGTGATCAAGCTGTTCGCCTCGTTCTTCGATCGTTCGGTCGCCGTTGGCGAGATCCTTGCTCTGGTTGCGCTGCAGGAAAAAGAGAAGGCGCCCGTGCGCTCGCTTTCCGGAGGACAGCGGCAGCGGCTTGCGCTGGGCGTTGCGCTGGTGAACGATCCCGATCTGATCTTCTTGGATGAGCCGACCACGGGGCTTGACCCTCAAGCACGAAGGAACATCTGGGACATCATGGCTGATCTCAAGCGGCGCAACCGGACGCTGATCCTCACCACGCACTACATGGAGGAGGCGGAGACGCTCTCCGATGATGTCAGGATCATGGATCATGGCAAAGTGATCGCCGCCGGATCTCCGGCTGAGCTGGCAGCGGGTTTGGGCCAGGAGACGATTCTTGAGTTCTCGTCTGCAGGTGCGGAATCCGGCAAAGCGAGGAATGCCCTTGATGCGTGCTGTCATGAGATCCGCGTCGATGGAGACACAGTCACCGCGCACACGATGGATCTGATGCACGCCATGGAACAGCTTCTTGCGTGGTCGAAGCGGGAAGAAGTCGGGCTGAGCAACATGATTGTGCGGCAACCGAATCTGGAGGACGTCTTCCTGTCGCTGACAGGACGTACGCTTCGCGAATGAAAGGCACCCTGTCGATTTCGGTGATGTACGTGGTGACGGCGTTTCGCGAGCGAATTACGCTGTTTTGGTTCCTTGTCTTCCCTCTTTTTCTTCTGGGGATCTTGACGATGGTGTTCTCGGGGATTGGCTCGGGAAGCGCCGTATTCGACGTGGCGCTGGTCCGGCTCGAGGGGCCACAGGCAGCATTCGACGCGGCCGGGATGGTAGAGCAGGCGTTCCGGAGCCTTGGTGGCGAGACGGCAAACGGCGGCGGTGACGAGCAGCAACCGCTGTTTACGCTCTCGGAGCCGGCCGTCGGTGCCGCTGAACCGGTTTCGGAGATTCTTGGCACACAACACGAACTGCTGCAAAACGGGAAGCTGGATGCGCTCATCATTATTCCCGGCGGCTTCAATGACGATCTGGGTGAGCGCATTGCTGCAGCCCCGGCCGACGACACGACGTCGGGGATCGAGATCGAGGTGTGGATCGACGCAGGGAGAGCAACCTCCGAGTTGGCGTTTGACGTGATCAGTCAAGTCCTTGCGACGATCGATCGAGAGATTCAGATCGCTGTGGGACGCTACGATCCCGCAGCGGAACCGACTGTCGCGTACGAGACGGTGTCGCCGAGTGAGGGGCAAGACCTTCGGTATATCGACTTTCTGCTTCCGGGAGTTGTGTTGATGGGATTTCTAACGGCGGGGCTGTTCGGCGTTCCCGGAAACATTCTCTATGGAAGAGATCGGGGCCTGCTACGACGGTACTGGGTCACGCCCCTTTCCGTACCGCGCTACCTGGTCGGCTACACATTCGGTCACCTTGCATTGTGCGTGATCCAGGCGGCGGCCCTCCTTGCGCTTGGGACATTCGGGTTGGGCGCGACGGTGAGCTTACTGCAGCCGGCGACGCTGCTGTTTCTTCTGTTAGCGATGTGTACGTTCCTCGCGTTCGGATTCCTGATCGCGTCGTTGGCGAAGACGGCGAACGGCGGAATGGCGATCGCCAACATTCTGAACATGCCGATGATGTTCCTTGGAGGGCTGTTCTTCTCAGTTGGTGATGTTCCGATTGCGTTGCGGGTGATCATGTTGGCAAACCCCGTGACCTACTTGGCTGAGGGCCTGCGCCGGGCAAGCGGGGTGGAAGCAGGGACTGTCCCCTGGCTGGCGACGTTGCTTGTTCCTGGCGCGTGGATTGTCGGTTCGATCGTGATTGCGGCAAAGAGACTGTCCTGGGATGTGGAGCGATGAACGCTCTGTCGAAGCTGATTCGAGCCGAGTTCGCCATCTTCTTCCGCGACAAAGCGGCAGCCGTGTTCACATTTCTGTTCCCGATTCTGTTTATCGTCATTTTCGGGTTTCTGCTCGGTGATGTCGATCAAGCCGAACCTGCCGTATTGGGAGTACTCCGGTCGGAAGAGAGCGCAGCCGTGGCGATGGCCGGCGAGGGGACCGGTTTGCGCGTTGATTGGTTCGACACATCCGTGGAGTGGATCGAGTCGGTCATGGAGCAGGATGTCGATTTCGGTGCCTCCCTACAGGGCGGGGAGCTGCGGTTTATCTTCAATGCGGCCCGTGTCCAGGAGAACCTGGCGTTTGAGGCGACGGCGCGATCCCTTGCTGCGTCGATCGCTCTTGTGGAACAGGGCGCCGTGTCGTTGGTCACCGCCGAACGTCGGACGGCAGGGATCGCCGTTGAAGCAAGCTGGATGCGGCAGACACTTCCCGGAATTCTCGCCTTTACGATCCTCTCCGCAGGGTTGTTCGCCGTGTCGGGCCACCTGACGGCGATGAAGGAGCGCAAGCTCCTCGATCGGATGGTCGTCACCCCGATGCCGCCGACGTTCCTGTTGCTGGCAATCGTCGTTGTGCGATTGGCGGCTGTTGCCTTGTCGACTTTGTTGACGATCGGAAGCGCGCGGCTGGTGTTCGGCGTCGCCTTTGCCGTGAATTGGCCGCTCTACATGCTCTTCATCGTCGCTGCCACACTGGGCACCATGGCATTGGGTACGGTCATTGCAGTCTTTATCCGCCGTGCTTCAAGCGCCGCCCAAGTAGCCAATATCCTTGCGATCCTGATGATGTTCCTTTCTGGGATCTACTTCCCCGCCGAGATTTTGCCGGGAGCGCTTCGGACTGTCAGCCGCCTGTTGCCGCTGACGTACATGGCCCAAGCAATGCGATATGTCATGGGCGTTTCCGGTCTGCCGCAGTGGCGATTCTGGATGATCAGCATCGGATTCTTCGGGGTGGGGCTGATCATGCTCCCTGTTCTTGCAAGATACGTCGTTCGCGCCGGGCGGGGATGAGGAAAAGTCAGACGAGCATCTGCAGGAGGCCGAGCGAAGCGGCAAGCATCACGCCGGCCGCAACGAGGAGCCCGGCCAGCATTGGGAGAACCGCCTTGCGCAAAGGAATCTCGAACAGGAAGGCAGCGGCGGTTGCGGTCCAAACGCCCGTGCCAGGGAGTGGAACGGCAACAAGCAGGAACAACGCCCACGGTCCGAATCGAGCGACGCGCGGGCTGTGCCGTTCGACGCGGCGGGCCCACCATGTCCAAGTCGTGTGGATCCACGAAACACGTTCCACGACCGGGAGCAGCCTGTGGAGGAACGTCAGGACGATCGGGAGAACCAGGAAGTTGGCGCATACAGCCAGACAGTAGATGAATACGGGGGGGAGGCCGAACGCCACGGCGACCGGGATCGCACCCCGCAACTCGGACACGGGCAGCATCGACAACCCGACAACGGTCAACACGTTCCCCAAGCTCATCCTGGCAGTGTACGCGAAACGAAGAAACCAAGGGTAGGCGACACGAAGCAAACCTGTGTGAATAGCGGACCGACATGGCAGCCTCCATGGAAGTCACCTATACTGGTCGGCATGTCAAGAGGAGGTGGGCGATGCAGCTGTACAACACCCTGACCAGACAACTGGAAACATTCGAGCCGTCCGACGGAAGCACCCTGGGGCTGTATGTCTGTGGGCCCACGGTCTACGACTACTTGCACATCGGCAATGTGCGTCCGATCATCGTCTTCGACGCGTTTCGCCGGTATGTTCAGCAGTTTCACGGGTGGAGGACAATCTACGTTCAGAATATCACGGATGTGGACGACAAGCTGATCGATCAAGCCAATCGGACGGGCGAATCAGTTCGCGAGGTTGCCGCGCGGTTCACCGAAGCCTACTTCGATCTTCTTGGCCGCCTGGGCGTACTTCCGCCGAGCCACAGCCCCAAAGCCACAGAGCACATCGGCGAGATGATCGAGCTGATCGAGATCCTGGTCAAGAAAGGCGCGGCCTACGAGGCGGAAGGTGATGTCTACTTCGCTGTCGACTCGCTGCCCGAGTACGGTGAGCTCTCGGGGAGACAGTTGGACGAGCAGGAAGCAGGGTCCAGAGTGGAGATGTCATCTCTCAAGCGGAACCCTTTGGACTTCACGTTGTGGAAGGCGGCGAAACCCGGCGAGCCCAGCTGGCCGTCGCCGTGGGGCGAGGGTCGGCCCGGCTGGCACACGGAGTGTGTCGTCATGTCCCGGAAATACCTAGGGAAGAGATTGGACATTCACGCCGGAGGGAACGATCTGATCTTCCCGCATCACGAGAACGAGATTGCCCAGGCTCGGGCGGCGTTTGATGAGCCATTCTTCCGCTTCTGGCTTCACAATGGGATGCTGTCATTCCAGGGCGAGAAGATGTCCAAGTCGCTGGGAAATTTCGCCTATGCTCAGGATGTGGTCGAGCGGTACGGGCCGCACACGGTTCGGTACTTCTACCTTTCGCGACACTACCGCAAGCCGCTTGACTACTCGGAAGAAGGACTCCGAGCGGCCCAAGCGGCGGTCACGAGAATCGCGACGTTGGTCGAGGACATTGAGAGTGAGGGGATCGAACCCGCTGCTGACGGTCAGTCGCTGGGGGCCGATGCCGGAGTCTTGCTCGATCGTCTTCACCCTCTCCGTGAGAAGTATGCCCGTGCGATGGAGGACGATTTCAACACCGTGGGGGCAATCGGCGCGCTCCAGGAGGTTGTCGGCGAGGTCAATCGATTTCGTGCCGCGACGTGCGGAGCGGACAATACGGTGCTTACGCAGGCGATTGCGCTCGTCCGCGAATTGGCATCTCCGCTGGGGATCTTGCCCGGGGGCGATCATGACCGTTCTGATGCAGGTGAATCAGCGGAACCGGAGTTGATTGCGCTGCTCATAGAACTTCGCGATGCGTTGCGGGAACGGAAGCTGTACGATATGGCCGACGAAGTCCGCGATCGCCTCGATGCTTTGGGAATCGTCATCAAAGATTCTCCGCAAGGGACCTTGTGGAGAAAGGTCGCGGTCAAGCGACCGTCGAACCGATCCCAAGACAGCACCGATCAGGCGACGATCATTGTCTAGCGGGTGGCGGTTGTGGTATGGTTGGTTCGTGGTTTTGCAAGCGGGGGAGGTGAAGCTCGTGCCGATTGAGACGTTGGCGTTGCTTCTGGTTGGCTTCTTCTGGGCGTTTTGGATCTCTGCCTGTTGCGGCTGGTGGACCTGCTGCTTCTAGACGACAAGCGGTTCGGGCAGGAAGCGAGGGTTCGGAAGAGAGGGTGGGGCGTGAGACGCGCGCACAAGATCGTTGCGTGCTATGTAGGATTCTTGGTTGGCGTGATGCTCGCTGGGTTCTGTGTGAACGGACAGACCGGCGAGCAGATCTCTTGGGAAACCGGCCTGGACCAGGATCTGTTCGCCACGATGCAGATCGAGCTTCAGGGTCGGGAAGTAGCTGTTTTCTTCGTTTACCTCAACGATCGAGCATTTGACAGCAACATCTCGCCGGGATTGGCCGAGAAGCTGCAACCCTTTGCAAACCGGAATGCGTTGTATGTGAATGTGACCGTACAGCGGGCTTCGGATCAGATTGATCTTGACCCAACTCGATTCACGATTCTCCAAGCCGGTCACGAGCCATAGATTGCCGTTCGCGATTCGAGGGCCGAGATCACGCCCGGTTTTCTCGACGGGCTCCTACAACTCAATCCGGAAGACCCAAGCTACGGCTCGGGAAGTATCGGCGTGCTTCTGCTTGGTGAAGTGATCGATCCCGAGCGGCTGTTCACGATTTCGTATGACGGGCAGGAAGAGCGGGCGATCACGTTGATGCTCGACCCGCGCGCTGCCGCTGCTCCGGGGCCGGGGTTGGGATGGGCCGGAAGTGGCGAGGCGGCCACCGATCCGATGCACGAGGACCCGCGGCAAGGATCGGTCGCGAATACGCAGGTGGCTATCCCCTTCCTGGATGCGCTGCTTGATGGGGATGTACAAACGGAAGAACTGGCCGGGTTGTTGGGCATCGAGCCGCGACGGATCCATCTGATTGAGTGCGGCGGAGAGACGGATCAGCTGAGAATTATGCTGATCGAGCTTGACAACGCGCTCTTCTTGGGGAGGGTCTCCGCTGACGGGATGGAGGATGCAGCGGGACCGCTGTGGGAAATCGTTTCCCCGCTGGCGGGAACGGGCGCTGTGATGGTGTGGGCGGCGTCGACGACGGGAGCGGAATTCACGCCGTATGCATTCTACTTACAGCAAGCGGGATCGACGTTTCTCTTCTTCAGCCGATCGTCGTTTGTCGATCTGACCGAGGGGTTCACGGCGCGGCGGCGGCTTGCCCCGGGGGAAGTGTCGGCAGGGATCGTATTGCTTCACAGGGGGATCGATCTTCAGCGTCCGTTCACCATGCACTACTGCGGTGGGATGTCCCAATTCGGTGACGAGGCTGGGGATGCGAATCCAAACCCGTGAGTTCGCGGATCGTGCACCGGAGCGAGCGATGATGGAACCCCGTGTCTGAGTCGGATTGCCGGATCGTCCTTGCATCGGGATCTCCGCGCCGCATGGAGTTGCTGTCTCGGTTTATCCCATTGGTGGAGATTGCGCCGAGTGGTATCGAAGAAGAAGCGATGGGATCTCCCGATGCGCAGGTTCGCGTGCTTGCCGAGCGCAAAGCAAGAGACGTGGCGCGACATCGCGCCGGGCTGATTGTGGCTGCGGATACGATGGTTGTCGCGGACGACCGGATCCTGGGGAAACCAAGCAGTCGGGCGGACGCACGCGAGATGCTCCGCGGAATGAGCGGACGAGACCACCTTGTGTTGACAGGGCTGTGTGTGCTGGATACCTCGACGGGACGCTGCGAGCAGGCGGTGGAGTCCACCAGGGTCTGGTTTCGTTCCGTGAGCGATGAGGAAATTGACGCGTACCTCTCGCTTGACGAGTACCGCGACAAGGCAGGCGGCTACGCGATCCAAGGAGCCGCGGCGTTGTTCGTTGAGCGGATCGAGGGGGACTACTACAACGTGATTGGGCTCCCGCTGTGCCGCCTCGGTCAGCTGTTGGAGCTGTTCGGATGCAGTCTGTTGGAGAGGATTCGGCCCTCGTAGCTGGGGCCGAGTGTGACAAGGCAAGGAGGCCACATGACCGCCGGACGACGAAGGATCTCAATCCTTGATCTACACAAGATGAAGCAAGCGGGAGAGAAGATCTCCTGGCTTACGGCGTATGATTATCCGACGGCGCAGTTTGCCGAAGCCGCCGGGTTGGAGATGCTGTTGGTGGGCGATTCGTTGGGAATGTGCGTGTACGGATATGAAGGCACGATTCCGGTCACGATGGACCAGTGCATCGTTCACGCCGAAGCAGTGCGTCGCGGCGCACCGACCGCCTTTGTCATCGGCGATATGCCGTTCCTCAGTTACCAACCCAGCAATCTCGACGCCGTCAACAATGCAGGACGATTTCTGAAGGAAGCCGGGGTTGACGCGATCAAGCTTGAGGGTGGTGTCCGTGTCGTGGACCGGATCAGAGCGATTCTTGATGCAGGCATTGTCGTGTGTGGTCATATCGGATTGACGCCGCAAAGCTCGGGGCAGCTCGGCGGGCACAAGGCCCAAGGACGGACGGCGGAGTCGGCGCGAATGGTCATCGAGGACGCGCTTGCGATCGAGGCAGCGGGAGCGCAGCTCCTTCTGCTCGAAGCTGTTCCCCCGGAGGTTGCCGGCTTTATCACGAAACGATTGTCGATTCCTGTGCTGAGCATCGGAGCCGGGATGCATTGTGATGGCCAGCTGCTGATCGTGTCCGACCTCATCGGGCAGTTCCAGGCATTCACACCGAAGTTCGTCAAAAAGTACGCCAATGTTGCCGAGGTCGTCACCGAGGCGATGCGTGCGTATGTCGAGGATGTGAAGACAGGTGCGTTTCCAGCGGACGAACACTGCTATCACATGCTGAAAGGCGAACAGGAGAAGCTTGAGGAACTCGTCAAGCAGTACGAATAAACGGGCGTTGCCTCGGGAAGACCTCGAAAGGAATGACGATGGATGCACGTGATTTGCGAAAGCGGCTTCAGATTAGCGAGCAAAGCGTCCGGCAGGTCAACGAGCTGATCCTGGACCCCGGAAACGAGATCGTGACAGCGTTGCTTGATGTCGTGGCGAAGTATGGGGGACCGGAAGAGATCAATCGCAAAGCGGAGGAAGCGCGCCGGCTCGATTCATTGCTTCAGCGGCTGCGAGAGTCGGGTTCACCGTATCTTGAGCAACTTGACTGGCTGACTGAGCAGAGAGATCAAGGAGCGTTCGTTTCGATCAGTGATTTTCGCCGTCAGGTTCTGGGAGATAGGGCCGACTCGACCTCATTCCGGGATGAGTCGGCGGTTACGCTGGAGATCAGCGCACTGCAGTTCTTCCCGTGGTTGATCGCCGAAGCGAAACAAGCGATCGAGAACCGTGAAGTGATGCCCGGGCGCTACATTCGCGTTCGCTGCATGGAGGAGCAGTGCGCCGATCAAGGAGATACCCTTGCGGTTGCCGCTGCCATGCAGATTGTCGGTGCATCCTACGTTGAGACACTGGACACGAAGGGAACCGATGGCTCGAACGTCCACCTCGGCGGTCCGGAGACCATCACGGGGTACTTCGGCGGGATCGGACAGCCGAACGATCATGCCATCCGGTGGGTGGACGAGTTCCTGCACTACTTCACGACCTACGGCGTCCGTCAAGTCCTGAACATCAATCCTGGAACCGTCCTTCTGGGATACTTCCTTCACAAGTTGGGGATCGACATTGAGTTCAAGATTTCCGTGTACATGGGCAACGATAATCCGTATGCGGCGCTGTGGACATTGATTGGGGCGAAGCTGTTCTCGCGTGAAGATGGAACGACATCGCTGATCGGATTCAACTGGTCGAACTCGGTCAACAACGAGACGATCGTCAAGACGTCCAAGCTACGGCGCGCGCTGGGATTTGAAGACGTCGTGCGGTTCGAGCATCACATCACGGAGACGTATCGGTCGATCGTGATCCAGCCGTACGACCGCACCGAGGAGCTGATGAAGCTGGCGGAGCAGGTTCCCAACATCTCAGCCAAGCATGAGGGGGGAACGCCGGAGATCGATTCGGGCCGAGAGCATCCGTCGGACATTCTGGAGTACTTCCTCCCGAAAACGGAGATCGAGGCAAACGGACTCATGCGACTGCTCGAGCGGAACTACCTCGACAAACACGACGCTCTCAATCACACGGCGCGGCGTCTGACGGAGAATGGGCTTGCGTTCATCGCGGCGGGGAATCTCCATCGGCCGTAGCCCTAGGATCTGCGGGTTGAGGAAGTGCAGGGGCGTCCCGATTGCCCGTGACGGCATAGCGGGACGCCCCGCTATTTCTGCGTTCGGAAGCGCCTGTGGCGGCCTACTCCAGGAGATCGACGGCGACGCGTTCGTACAGCGATGCGGCCCGATCGAGCTCCACGATCGGAACACGCTCGCTCGGTCCGTGGGCATGACGGATATCGCCGGGGCCGACAATGATGGTTTCGATTCCGGAGGCGGCGAGGTGGCCGCCGTCGGTCCAATAGGTGAGGCCGATCGGGGTCGCCTCCAGCTTGAGCCCGGCAGCCGCCCGAATCGCGGCTTGGGCGACGGGAGCTTCGGAGGACGTACCAAGCGCCACATGAGGCACGGTGGCGGTCATCGCCATTTCCCGAGTTGTCGCGCTGACATGGAATCGTTGGCAGATCTCGGCGACGATCTGCTCGATCTCAAGAAGCGGCTGTGCTTCATCGGGGAGTGTACGGCGATCGATGTCCACTTCACATCTTTCGGCAACGATGTTCGGTTGGGTTCCGCCGCAGATCCTGCCGACATTCACAGTAGATCTGCCGAGCAACGGGTGGGTGCGGCGATCAAGCCGAGACCGGAATGAGCTCTCCAGTATGCGTCCCAGCTCGCTGCCGGCGGAGACGGCGCTTGCTCCTTGCTCCGGGCAGCTTCCGTGAGCGCCTCGACCGGTGAAGGCGACTCGCACGAAACACGCTCCCTTGTGAGCGATAGCAACCCGCAGAGACGTTGGCTCGCCGACGATTGCGGCATCGGTGCGAATCCCTTGCTCGATCAGCGCCTTGACGCCGAGTCCACCGGTTTCTTCATCCACTGTCCCAGCGAAAAGAAGATCTCCGCGAAGCGGAGACCGGCGAGCCTTGAGACGGGCGAGCGTCACCGCCATTGCGGCGACAGCGCCCTTCATGTCGCACGCGCCACGCCCCCAGAGATCATCCCCTACAACCGCCGGCTGAAATGGTTCGGGCATGTTCCCGGGGGGCACTGTGTCCAGATGGCCACAGAGCATCAGACTCGGCCGGTGGCCGCCCCCGTTTCCTGGTAGCCGGGCGATGATGTCTGTCCTGCCGTCCACTACGGGAAGAAGATCCGCCTCCAAGCCGTGATTGCCGAACCACTCGAGCAAGAACCGGGCAACGGCGGCCTCCTTTCCGATTGCCTTGTGGTGGCTCTCTATTTCGATGAGGTCCTGTGTCAGGTGCAACACCTCGCCGGGGCCTTCGATAGGTCGCATGGATCTACTTCTCCTTCTTGGTTGGGGCGAGCTTGGTCATCTGGCCTCTGTCGAACGCTTCCTTCGCAAGTTCGCGAAGTCTGAATTTCTGGATCTTCCCGGACTGGGTCATCGGTAGCGCATCAACGACAGTTACGTAGCGAGGGACCTTGAAGTTAGCGATCTCACCGACACAGAAGTCGACGATTTGCTGGGGATCGATGGTCTCTCCCTCTTTCGGGATGATGTACGCTGCAGCGACTTCGCCGAACACGGGATCCGAAACCCCGATTACCGAGACATTCTGTACTGCGGGATGCGTGAATAGGTACTCCTCGATCTCGGCCGGGTAGACATTGAACCCCCCGGTGATCAGCATATCCTTCTTGCGTCCGACGATCTTCACGTATCCCTCTTCGTCAAGGGTCGCCAGATCGCCGGAATACAGCCATCCTTGGGCATCGATCGCTTCGGCCGTCTTGTCGGGAAGCTTGTAGTAGCCCATCATCACGTTGTATCCGCGGCAGGCAAGCTCTCCCATCTCTCCGACAGCGACGGAGCTATGGTCGTCATCGGCGATCTTGACTTCGATTCCGTCCAGGGCCCTGCCGACAGTTTCGACACGGCGGCTGATGGAATCATCGAACCGGGTCATGGTGATGACCGGAGATGCCTCCGTCAATCCGTAGGCGATCGACACGTTGCATCCCAATTCATCCATCGTTCCCCGCATGACCTCAACCGGGCATGGAGCGCCGGCCATGATCCCAGTACGCAAGCTGGCGATCTCGTACGGATCACCGTTCGATTTCCCCTTGCGGTAGGTTTCCAATTCGAGAACGAACATGGTGGGGACACCGTAGAGAACGGAGACACGGTGCTTCTCGACAAGCTCAAGCGCTGCCTGAGGCTTGAACACCTGCATCGGAACGATCCCCGCCCCCCAGGTTATTGCACCGGCGATGCCCATCACGCAGCCGAAGCAATGGAAGAACGGCACGGGAAGCAGAAACACATCCTCATCAGTCGTATGAAGAACCTCGGTGACCTGCAGGGCGTTGTGGGCGATGTTGTGATGCGACAGCATCGCTCCCTTGGGATTACCGGTCGTTCCGGACGTGTAGAGGATGAATACGTTCTCAAGCGGGTCCAAGGATGCCTCGCGCTCGGCGAGCAGAGGGTCGGCCGATGCTGCAGCTCCGCGGCGGACGAGGCTGTCGAACCGCAGACTTCCATCGACGGCCCGATCGCCGACAATCACAATGTTTTTCAAGCGAGGAAGCGTCTTTCGCGCCTGAGAGAGCATCTCGATGTAGTCGATCCCGGCGAACGAATCGACCATGAACAGCGTTGTGGCTTCTGAATCACCGAGGATGTACTCCACCTCGTGGGTCTTGTAGCGGGTATTCATCGGAACAATCACGCCGCCGATCCGCGCGGCGGCGAAGTAGACGATCACCCATTCGGAGATGTTCGGCATCCAGAGCCCGATCTTCTCCCCCTTGCCGACACCGAGGTCAAGCAGACCTCGGGCCAGTTCATCAACTCTGCGGTTCAGCTCGACGTAGGTTAGCGTGGATGATTCTTCGATGATTGCATTGTGCTGAGGAAACCGGGTTGCCGAGTCGCGAAGGACCTGGGACAACGTTCGCATACAGTCACCTCGATCAACAGTGGGATGACTTCAAGTATCGCGGAAAGACGCTTCTATCTCCAACCTGGCTCGTTGCGTCCCGCTGATCTACAATGACAGGAACACGCAAGGGGGAAATAGATGAACGGCAGTTTCGGAATCTACCTCGATGTCGATCTGAGCCGGGCGAGAATCAGCGAGTACGCGATTCCCGATGAATGGCAGCGTCTGTACCTGGGAGGGCGCGGAATCGGCGCGAGGATCCTTCTTGAGGAACTCCCCCTCAGGCGGGTGGATGCGATGTCCGCGGAGAATATCTTGCTGTTCGGGACCGGCCCGTTTCAAGGAACCGGGCTTGCCGGTGCGGGGCGTCATGTCGTGATGGGCGTGTCGCCGAAGACGAACTCAGTGGCCGATGCCTATGCCGGGGGATACTTTGGGGATGCATTGGGAAGAAGCGGTGTTGACGGCGTGCTTCTCCGCGGGATTTCCGACGAGCCGGTCTTCCTTGTGGTGGATGGAGGAGTGGGGCGGTTGGAACCGGCAGAAGATCTGTGGGGAAAGGGAACCGGGGAAACCGAACAGACATTGATCGCGCGGTATCCGGGGTCGCGGGTGACATCGATCGGACCGGCCGGCGAAAACACCGTGTGGTCGGCTTGTCTGATCAACGATCGTTCGCGGGCAGCCGGTCGACCGGGGTTTGGCGCGGTGATGGGGGCAAAGCGGCTGAAGGCCGTTGTGGTGCGGGCGGCGGACGAGAAAAGACTCGACAACGCGGCTCGCTTCGGCAAGGAACGCGCGGCGTACGCGCGGCGATTTGCCACGGAAGGATTCCAGGGGTTCGGGAAGTATGGCACGGCGGGTGGTGTGACGTGGCTGAGCGAGCAAGGGATCCTGCCGACTCGCAACTTCCAGCAGGGAACGTTCTCGGGAGCGGAGAACATCTGCGGTCAGACGATGGCCGAGACGATTCTCACCGGTCGGGACACGTGTGTGGGGTGTCCGATTCGATGCAAGCGTCAAGTGACGGGAATGTTCCACGGGCAAGCGATCCGTCCGGAATTCGGCGGTCCGGAGTATGAGACGGTTGGTGCACTTGGGTCCCTTTGCCTTGTGGATGATCTCGCTGCGATCGCCTATGGGAACCAGTTGTGCAATGATCTGGGGATTGACACCATCTCCGCCGGGGTCTCTATCGCCTTCCTGATGGAGGCTTCCGAGAAGGGAATGCTCTCCGAACGAATCCGTTGGGGCGACGGGGAGGCGATGGTCCGACTGATCGGGGAGATGGCGACGAAGACCGGCATCGGAGCGCGGTTGGCTGAAGGGGTTGACGCGCTGGCGGAGTCGATCGGGGCGGACTTCGCGATGACGGTCAAGTCGGTGGAGATCCCGATGCACGAGCCTCGCGGGAAACAAGGGCTCGGCCTTAGCTACGCTGTGAGCCATCGTGGCGCGAATCACATGGAGACCACCCATGACACGTTGCTCGCCGGGGATGAGCCGACGCCGGAGCTGGGCATTGTCCGTCCGTACGATCGGTTCAGCCTTGCGGACAAGCCGGCGGTGGTCAAGCTCTATGAGGATCTCCGGTCGTTCGACAACTCGTTGATCGTCTGCGCGTTCACGATGTCTGCAACTGGTGTGGCGTACAACTACCCTGCAGTTCGAAGCTTGCTCGAAGCGGCGACCGGCCTGGAATGCTCGCCGGACGAGATGCTGCGGATCGGCGAGCGCAACCTCGCCTTGCTTCGCCTCCACGTCCGGCGGAGTGGCGGAACGCGGGACGATCACAAGCTTCCGGGCCGCTTCTCCGAACCACTCGATCAAGGCGCGAGCGCAGACCATCCGATTGATCCGGCGGAGATGCAGGGGGCAATCGATTCGTACTATGAGCTGCGCGGCTACGATCGCCTTGGTCCGACCGAACAACGGTTGGAGGAATTGGGAATGGACGAATGCATGGATCGTGAAGAGTAGCGGCATGTGCGAAGCCGGACCGCCCGCGGTAGCGATCGTCGGATGGCACGACTCAGGAAAGACGCGTCTTGTCGTGCAATTGACCAAAATCCTGTCTGAGTACGGCTTCCGAGTGGCGACGATGAAGCATGCCGCGGATCTCCAGAACCTTGAGGATCCCGGCGTCGACAGCGCCAAGCATCAAGCTGCGGGGGCTTGTGAGACGTTGCTTGTGGGAGACAGCCGCAGCGCATTGTATCGTCGGCTTGATCCACGTCATGCCACCGAGGTTCCTTTCGACCTGCTCTCCGGTGAGGAGATCGATGTTGTGATTGCCGAAGGGTTTAAGGGAAGCGGTCTTCCCAAGATTGAAACCTATCGCCGCTCAGCGCGGACGACGACCCCGCCGCTGGCGGGTGAAATGGATGTTGTCGCGGTGGTGACCGACGAACACGTTGCTTTGCCGGACGGTGTTCGCGTCTTTCGGTGGCGAGACGTGGAGAGCGTTGCCGACCTGATCATCGACTGCATCATTGGCGAGGGCAAGTCTGATACGAACGGATGCCGCGGGCGGACCGCGCCCGAGGAAGGCCGAGCAACGTGAGCAGGGCATCGGAGACGTTTGAGCCGTTGGCGAACCGTGCGTCATCTCTGTATCTGATCGGTGAAGCTTCGGCACGAAACACGACGATCGATCGGCTGGCATCAGGGCTTGCGCTTGCCGCCCGGCAGGTCTCGGATGATCCAGCGCAACAACAAGCGGCGCGACGTGGTGTGCATCCGGATGTGCTGTTGCTGGAGCCGGCGACGAGTCGGGGGAAGATCGGTATCGACCAGGTGCGGGAGATTCTTCGCGCAGCGCAGTTTGTCCCCGAACAGGGAGCGCGGCGGATCTGTCTGATTCCGCAAGCCGAACGGCTGACGCCCCAGGCCGCCAATGGGCTCCTGAAGGTGCTTGAGGAGCCGCCCCGAGGGATGCTGTTCCTGTTGATCGCAGCGCATGCGCAAGACGTGCTTCCCACCGTTCTGTCGCGCTTGCGAGTTGTGCGCTCGTCTCCGGTGTTTGACGATCCGGCCGTTGCGAAGAGCCTGCGCCTGAACGCGGATGCCGGAGCGGAAACCGAACCCGAGGCGGAGATTGATCTGCGATCCGCAGCCGATCTAGATCGAGGCCTAAGTCACTCAAGCCAAGCGGTGCGCGCGTGTGCTGCACGCATCGCGGTTGAAGCGATGGAGCGCAGGGACCGTCGAACGGCCGTTGCGCTCGCCAAGGATCTTGCCAAGCGAGATGACGCCGAGGTCAGGGTCGCTGTCGATGCGCTGATGCAATGTTGCGCGGGGCTTCTGCGAGAGGACGTGCGGAGGACGGGGGCGGGTGTCCTCAAGACGGATCGCGCCAGGCAGCGGTGGCTGGCGGCGCTGTGCCGTGCGATCGACGAGGCGCAACGTGCGCTGTGGGTGTACACTCCGAAAGAAACCGTGCTTGTCAGACTCTTCCTGGATGCGACCGAGGAGGAAGCGAACGCATGACTCAAGATTTGGTGTACGTGCGGGTGTGGGAGCTGGAACGCTACACCGGCTACTTTGCGGTTTCTGATGAGCTGCTTGCCCCTGGCGACTGCTGTGTGGTGCGCCACGGGGGCTTGAAGCTGGCGACGGTGATTGGTGTTCTCAGCGCCGGCGAGGAACTCGGACACCGGCTGGAGAAGGTTGTCCGGCGGGCTGATCCAGAAGATGAGAATGCGTATCGCGTCAACTGCGAAGACGCGGATCGAGTTGTCTCGCGAACACGTCGACTGATCGCCGAGCATGGGCTTCCGATGCACTTGGTCGGCGCCGAATACACGCTGGACCGGTCGTTGCTTCGCGTCTTCTTCACCGCTCCGCACCGGGTCGACTTCCGCGGTTTGCTCAGAGCGATGTCCAGCGCATTCGAGGCGCGGATCGAGCTTCGTCAAATGGGGGCGCGGGATGAAGCGCGGATCAAGGGCGGGATCGGGCGTTGCGGGCGCATTCTCTGCTGTGAGACGTTCCTGCAGGGTCCAAACCCGGTTCCGATGGAGATGGCCTACGATCAAGAACTCTTCGTGGCTCCGGAGAGGATTACCGGCGTGTGTGGACGGCTGATGTGCTGCTTGGCGTATGAGCACGAAGCGTATCGCGAAGCCCTTGCCGGGATGCCCAAGCTCGGTGCGATTGTCTCCCACGAAGGGAAGCGGGCCAAAGTGATCGCGCACAACGTCTTGCGAGAGACCGTGACGTTGCTGACCGATGGCAGGCAGCGACTGGAAGTGAAAGTCGGAGCTGTCAGCATTCTGAGCCCGGGTGGGGAGAGACGATCGTCGCACCAGCCTTGAGCAAGCGGGCGAGTTGCGGGGGAGCCAGTCGGGCACGAATGATCGCTCCATCACTGTCGTAGCTCAGGTGCTCCAAGGAGCCGTCTCGCCCACCGGCCTCGCGGTGAAGTAGGTCGGTGATCGCGAACGGAACGGCAAGAGTGACCCACGAAGCGTGATCATCCAATTGTGCGGCGATCAGACTCTTGAGACGATCAAGCTGATCACCGCGCTTGGCGGAGACGCAAATGGCCTCGGATGGGACGGCAGCAGCGCTCGGCTCGTCGGAGCGAAGATCGCACTTGTTGAAGACGATGATCTGCGGAGGGGCATCCCGTCCGCTGGTGAACACCTCTTGCTCGAGGGTGCTGCGGACGGTCTCGATCTCCAGAGCCGCCATCGGGCTTGATCCATCGACGACATGGAGAAGAAGATCGGCGTGTTGGGCCGCTTCGAGCGTTGCCGCGAACGCAGGAATCAGGTCGTGGGGCAGGTTGCGGATGAACCCGACGGTATCGGTGAACAACGCCTCGCGTCCGGTGGCGATCTCCCCACGGCGGACAAACGTTGTGAGCGTGGCGAACAGCTGATCCTCTACGTGAACATTGGACGATGTGAGCGCATTTAGCAGCGTGGATTTCCCGCTGTTGGTGTAGCCGACAAGGACAATCTCTGGCAAGGAGCTCTGCTCGCGGCGGCGCCGTCGAAGGGCCCGTTCCTGATGTGCGAGCTTAAGATTTCGCCTTAGTGCGTGAATGCGGCGGCGGATTTTATTGCGGTCCACTTCGAGCTGGGTTTCGCCGGGACCGCGAGTTCCGATGCCGCCCCCGAGGCGCGTGAGCGCGTGTCCCCAACCGCGAAGGCGCGGCAGGAGATACGTAAGTTGGGCCAGTTCCACTTGAAGACGAGCTTCCTTTGTCGTGGCCCGCTGGGCGAAGATGTCAAGGATCAGTTGAGATCGATCGATGACCTTCGTCTTGAGTTCGTCTTCCAGATTGCGAGCCTGGGCCGGCGACAGAGGATGGGCAAAGATCACGACGTCGGCGCCGCAAGCGGCGACAAGCAAGCGGACCTCTTCGGCCTTGCCCTTGCCGATGTAGGTGGAAGGATCCGGTTTGCGCCGGTTCTGGGTGACGGTTGCCAACGTAGGGATTCCCGCTGTTTCGCCGAGAAGCGCCAACTCGTTGAGGTCACTCTCGACGCGCTCGGGATCGGTCCCGATGGCGACGAGCACGGCCTGTTCGTTCCCGTAGACACGGGCGCGCTCGCCGAGATGATCCTCGATCAGGCGTCGGTTGGAAGCGGAAGCGTCACGGTTGTCGCTCAATGATTGCTCCTAGTGAGGCAAGCTTTTGCTCGAAGTCGACGTAGCCGCGATCGATGTGGTGCGGCTCACGAATCGTTGTCGTTCCGTTCGCGGACAATCCGGCGACGACAAGAGCAGCTCCGGCACGAAGGTCTCTCACGGTGACTGCCCCGCCGGCGAGGGATCGGTTCCCAGGGATTGCGACGCCGGTCCGGTGCTTGATGATGTCGGCGCCAAGCCGATTCAGCTCGGGAACATACCCGAATCGCTCGGGAAACACGGAGTCGCGTACGATGCTCTTCCCAGCCGCCGCCGCGAGCGTCGAGACGAGAATCGGCTGGAGATCGGTGGGAAATCCGGGAAACGGCTGAGCTTCGACGCAAAGGGGTTGGATGGCCTTGGGCGCGCTGATCGTGACGGCGTTTCCAAGGCGCAAGACGTGAGCGCCGAGCGACTCGACCACTTCAAGGACGACTGCCAGCTCGGAGAGCGGCGCTTTGTCAAGCGTCAACTCGCCACCGGTTGCCACGGCAGCCAACAAGAAGGTCCCCGCTTCGATCCGATCGGGGGGGATGTCGTAGGACGTGCCTTGTAGTTCGGCCTTCCCGTGGATGATCAGAGTGCTGTCGTGGCGATCGATCGTCGCCCCCATCGAGCGAAGCAGTGTAACAAGAGCGACAACCTCGGGCTCCGTAGCCGCTCCGCGAAGGATCGTTTGGCCAGACGCCAGCGACGATGCAAGCAGAATCTGCTCGGTTGCGCCAACGGAAGGGTAGGGGAGATCGATCTCGGCGCCGCGGAGTCCGTCAAGTGGCATGGAGACGCGGATCATCGGAGGTTCGAGCGTCACCTCGGCCCCGAGAGCCTCAAGGCCTCTTAGGTGGAGATCGACCGGACGGGGACCGATCGTGCATCCGCCGGGGAGGGGAAGTGTCACGTGGCCGTGTCGCCACAGAAGGGGAGCGAGAAGCAAGAACGAGGCGCGCATTTTGCGGATGCGGTCGGGATTGGGCTCTAGATCCAGCAGGGATGCCGAAGATACGGAGACCTCAAGAGCTTCCGGATTCGATCGAACGTCGGCGCCGAGTTCCCAGAGGGCAGCGAGCATCTGGCTCACATCTTGCAGGGGGGGTACGTTTCGGAAAAGCAGGTCTCGCTCGGTCAGCAAAGACGCAGCAAAAGCCGGGAGCGCCGCATTCTTTGATCCATCAATGGAGATCATTCCGCGCAGGTGCGCGGGCCCTTGGAGGAGGATGATCGGCATGGACTAGGGCAGATACGAGAGCGGATCGATCGGGAACTCGGGCGTCTTCCGGATCTCGAAATGAAGATGCGGTCCGTTTGAGAGACCTGTGTTCCCCGAGAGCCCAATCTGCTGGCCGGTGGAAATGGAGTCGCCAGGTTGGACCCGGATCTCCGAAAGGTGTCCGTAGACGGTGTAGAAGTCATCTGCATGCGCAAGGTAGACGGCAAGGCCAATCCCATCTGGATCATTGTCGACGTTGAACACGGTTCCGGAAGCTGCCGCAGCGACCGGTGTGCCCTCGGGAACATCAATATCGATTCCGTTGTGTCGCTCCCAGGTGCCGAGGATCGGGTGGGTTCGGTAGCCGAATGCCGAGACGACTTCGCCTGTAACCGGCCAGGCAAAAACAGGCGATTCTGGGGAGCCCGTGCCCGTTGCGGTGGCAAGCGCCGCTGGATCGACGGCCCCGGGGTCGGTTGGAATGATGATCAAGGTGCCGGCAAGGATCTGGCCCGGATCGGGAATATTGTTTGCGGAGGCGATATCAGCGACCGTGACGTCGTACGATGCGGCAATATCACTCAGCGTCTCCCCGGACGTGATGCGGTACAGAAAACCGGTTCTCGGCACGCGAACCACATCCCCCGGGGTCAATGCCTGCTCGGAGTTGAGATCGTTGCTTGCGACAAGCTGCGCAACGCTGACGCCAAGACGAGCAGCGATGCCGGCCAGGGTATCACCTTCGGTGATCGTGTGGGACAGGATCTCATAGGGGTTGGCGGCGGGAAGAGAGTCGGTCGGATCCGAGGAGATGACCGCACTACCGTCGCCACCGGAGATGAGCAGGTCGTCTCCAGGCTGTTGATCGGCTTCCGGACTGGAGCTAAGAAGAACCGGAATGAGGATCGCAGCGAGGATTGCCACCACGACCAGTGCCACCCGGTCTTTTCGAATCGGCTTCTGGTTAGTCACTGCTCATCAACTCCAGGAACTGCTCGTTGTCCCTGGTCGCGACCATCTTGTTCCGAATGAACTCCAACGCGGCCTGAGAGTCGTTTAGGTCTCCTAGCATCTTACGCAGGATTCGCACCCGATTCAATACCTTCTCGGAGAGAAGAAGCTCCTCTTTCCTCGTACCGCTGGGCTCAATGTCGATTGCCGGGTAAACCCGCTTGTTGGATAGGTTGCGGTCGAGAATGAGTTCCATGTTTCCGGTCCCCTTGAACTCCTCGAAAACTACCTGATCAAGCTTGCTTCCCGTGTCGACCAATGCAGTGGCAATGATCGTAAGGCTGCCGCCCTCCTCGATGTTGCGCGCTGCGCCGAAGAACTCCTTCGGCTTGTAAAGAGCTGTCGGATCCATTCCTCCGGACAACAGCTTCCCGGACGGTGCGACCGAGAGGTTATAGGCGCGGGCGAGTCTTGTGATCGAATCCATGAGGATCACGACATCTTTGCCCATCTCGACCAGTCGCTTGGCCCGATTCGTGACCAGTTCGGAAATGCGTGTGTGGTGGCGTGGCTCCTGATCGAAGGTGGCAGCGACCACTTCGCCGTTGATGATGGATCGCTGAAAGTCCGTAACCTCTTCCGGCCGTTCGTCGACAAGCAGCACAAACAACTTGATGTCGGGATGGTTGGCGTTGATTCCGTTGGCAATCTGCTTCAAGAGAGTCGTCTTGCCTGCCTTGGGAGGGGAGACGATCAGCCCTCGCTGTCCTTTCCCGATCGGTGAGAACAGGTCGATAATCCGAGACGAAATCTCTCCCGCGTCATGCTCCAGCGTGAGAAATTCGTTGGGGTGAAGCGGTGTCAGCTCGCGGAACTCCGGACGCCTTCTGGAAAGGTCGGGTGATTCATCATTGACTTGCTCCACCTTGAGAAGGGCGAAGTAGCGCTCGTCGTTCTTCGGCGCCCGAATCAGGCCGGCGAGGATGTCTCCGTCCCGAAGTGCGAATCGTCGGATTTGGGATGGAGATACATAGACATCATTGCGTCCGGGGAGGCAATTGCTGTCACGAAGAAATCCGTAGCCATCGGGAAGAACCTCGAGAACGCCCTGCTCGGTGTGTAGTTCCCCGGCTCGCGCCAGATGCGCCATGATCCCCCGCACAAGATCCTGCTTGGGAAGCTGTTGTGCGTTCTTGACTTTCTTCTCTTGAGCTAGTTCGAGCAAGTGCTCGAGATCCATCTTCTGAAGCAGAGTGAGTTCCATGATTCCCCCTAGATCGAGATCCCGCGCTGTAGAATGAGCGCAAGTCCCATTGCGTAGGTCGCGAGAAGAACGAGCGACTCCACACTGATTCCGAATACCCGACGCTTTGGACGTGCCGCGATTGCGACGACGGCGATTCCGGTGAGGAGAAGACCGAAAAGCGCCACAAGCATTTGATCTGCTGCACCGTCTCCGAGACCTGTGAAGATCGATCCTCTTCGGAACACGACATCGGCGAAGAAGATCGTAAGGATATTGAACATGTTGGAGCCGAACAGATTGCCGAGGATCATGTCGAAAGCGCCGATTCGCAGTGCGCCGAATGACGTGGCCAATTCCGGGAGCGACGTGACGACCGCAACGAGCACCGCACCCATTACGGATGCGGAAATGCCGGTGATCTCCGAGAGTTCCTTTGCGGATGAAATGAGAAACACACCGGCGGCAATGATCACCGCAGCAGACACAGCGAATCCGATGACTGCCGTTCTCAGAGGAAGGGGCGAGTCGGATTCCTTGTCATGATTGTCGTCATGATTCGCGTTGCGCTCGACACCATATAGCAGGTAGACACCAGCGACATAGACGATCAGGATCACGAAAGAGAACGGGCTTACGCCGCCCCACGTAGCCGGCCATTCGAGAACGATTCCCAACAAGGCGATTGCCGTGAGAAGGATTGCCAATCCGCCGCTGGCGACGTGATGCTGGCGAACCCGCGACAGCACGGTGCCACGTCGTAGAAGGAAGATGTCGAGGATGGCAATGATCACGACGTTGAATAGATTGCTGCCGAAGGCGTTCCCGAGGGCGATATTGGGCGTTCCGAGCCAGGCCCCGGTCATGGTGGTGGTTAGTTCGGGGATAGACGTGACTGTGGCGAGGAGGAGCAGCCCGATCCATCCTTGGCCAATCCCGGTTCTTCGCCCGATCGCGTCTCCGTAGGTGGCGAGGCGCGTGCCGGCAAGAACGATTGCCACGGAACAGGCAAGGAAGACTATCCATTGAATGAGCATGCTCGTGTCCTAGTTCAGTTCAAACGTGCGCGAAGAATGTGAAGCAATCAGCCGATTTTCGTCACGCGCCGCGCGTGGCGACCTCCGGAAAACGGTGTTGCGAGCCAGATCTCTACAATTCGCTCCGCCATCTCGGGACCCAGCATCCGCGCCCCAAGGCACAAGACATTGGCATCGTTGTGCAAACGGCTCAATTCGGCGGAGAATGGTTCATCGCATTGAGCCGCACGGATCCCGGGATGTTTCCCGGCCGCCATGGCCATGCCGATACCAGTGCCGCAGATCAGGATTCCACAATCCGCGTCACCTGCCACGATCCGCTCGGCGACAAGCCTTGCCTGGTCGGGATAGTCCACGGAATCCGCAGTATGCACGCCGATGTCGGTCACATCGTGAGGTGCAAGAACGCTGGTCAGTAGACGTTTCTTGAGCTCGACACCTGTGTGATCATTACCGATGGCAACTCGCATGCTACACCTTCTTGACGAGCCACTTGATCATGTCGCCGTACATGCGGAAGCGGTCACGCAACCCCTGGCTGAAACCGCGTTTCTCTTCCTTGAGCACGTGTGTGACTCCATCCAGCTTGACCTTGTCTTTCAGCCAGCCTTCCTTGACCGCCATTCGCGAGAGGGCGATCTCGATTCCGAAGCTCATTTCCTCGACCGTGGAACGATCCTCCATGCGATTCTTTGCCTGTTGCCAGATATTGCGCCTGAGCATCCGTTGCCCCGAGGCAAACGGATTGATCGTCTGGGCGATGTCCGTTGTTGCGCGGCCGCCGGAGAATACACCGACAACCATATCCAGGCCTTGATCGCGATACGTCTTGATCATGCTGTCCACATGATCGGTGCGAAGCCCGACCAGATCCGCATCCAAGAACAAGATATCATTGTACTGCGCCAGCGTCACACCCTCATCGAGTGCCGCGGCCTTCCCGCGGTTCTGTGGAAGAGATAGAACCGCCACGTGAAATCGGCGGGCGATGTCCGCGGTTCCATCTTCCGAACCATCATCAACAACGATCACTTCATCCACAAGCTCCGAAGCAAGAACCGGGGTCAGCACGGCTCCGATACGACTAGCCTCATTGTATGCAGGTATAACGACGGAAACTTTCATGTTTGTTGGACTCGGATGGTAAGGGCGTGAAGCATGACATCAATTGTCGATGTATTCTAGCCGCGGGAAGCGGGTCTGTCAATTACGGGGACGGGGAGGGAGCTGTTCAATCACTCGATCCACCATCTCGGCGGATGTGTTCGCGCTTGTCAGTGGAACCGGGAGTGACTCGCGAAACATGCTGCCATACCGGCGCTGTGAGATCCGTGTGTCGGTGATGACCACCATGCCGGTGTCTTCCTCGGTGCGGATCAATCGACCGATCCCCTGACGAAAGCGGAGAACGGCAAGCGGCAGGGAGAGATCGAGGAACGGATCCCGGCCCTGCTGCGCCGCTCGTTCGGCTTGAGCAGCGAACACAGGCTCCGAGGGGACGGAGAACGGCAGGCGGGTGATGACCAACACCTCAAGCTGGCGTCCGGGAAGATCGATCCCTTCCCAGAAGCTGCCGGTGGCGAGAAGAATGGCGTTGGGATGGCGGCGGAACTGCTGCATGATCCCCTGTTTGGAGCCATGCGTTCCCTGGGCAAGAACAGGAAGGGACTTCGGCAGACGAGTGCGGACATCGTTCAACATCTTGTTGGACGTGAATAGCACCAGCGTGTTCCGGGGAGCCGCTTCGTGCAGCGTGCCAAGGAGATCGCTGATGGCTTCAGCGTAATCGGCACTTGCGCTGACGGACGGAACAAACCGTGTCTCAAGCGCGGTCATTCGATCGCTGTAGTCGAATGAGGGGGGAAGGATTTTCTCGGTCACGTGATGGGAGAGAGAGGTATTCAATCCCAGACTCTGTCGAATGTAGCTGAACTGATGCGATGGAGCGAGTGTTGCCGAAGTGAGGATCAGGCTGTCGAGCTTGGGATACAAGACCCGTTCGAGGATGGGTCCAACTTCGATGGGTGAGGCATACAGTGCAAGACGACCGGCCGACCGCTCATACCAGTGGACCTCATCACGACTGCGCGGGGCGGCAAGAAGATGCAACAGAATGGCGGCTGCTTCCTCGGCCGCTCCCGACAACAGCTCGCCCTCACGGACCGATTCCGCGTCGTCCAGCGACTCGACTGCCGTTATCAGGAGGCGCGACAACAGACGCATCTGCTCGGCCAGAGCCAGCGCGGGCTGTGCAGCGTCGGCCAGGGGAGGGGTGCGATCCGGCGTTGGTTGAGGGATAACGTTCTCCAGTTCGGCGAACAACGTACGGTTTCCCTGTTCGATTGCCTTGCACTGGCCTCGCAAGGTTGAAACGGTTGCTGCGCCCAACGTGGCGGCGATCTGCGGGATCCATCCGGTTCGCCTGCGGCCGGCTCGTGTCTCGAGATCGCGTAGCAGCCGTTCGATGGTGGTACGGTTGAGGCAGTGAGTGAACGCGTCGCGAGCGGCCGCTTCAAGGGAATGGGCTTCGTCGACGACAAGAATCTCGTATGGTCCAAGAAGACGGCCTGCTGCAGCAAGGTCGGACATCACCAGCGAGTGGTTGGCGACCACGAGCCGTGCGGCTCGTGCGGCTCGGCGGGCCCGGAATGAGAAGCAGTCCTCGTAATGGGGACAGGCCGACGCCGGACAGTGGAGCGGGTCGTCGCGAAACTTGGCCCACAGTTCGCGATTCCCAGACAACGACTGGAAGAGCGCGTTCTCCTCGATGTCGCCGGTTTGCGTCTCGGCAAGCCACGATGTCAGCGCGGCGACGGCGAGATCTCCGGCGTCGGAGGAGCTCCGCCGATGCTGGTCGTCGCGGTCCCCTGCCAATGGAAGCGGGCGCTCCTGCTGGAATTGATTCCAACGACGAAGGCAGAGGTAGTTTTCGCGGCCCTTGACGACTGCGCAGCGCACCCGAGGTGCAAGCGTGGACACGAGCTGCGGCAAATCCTTCTCGTACAGCTGATCCTGAAGCTGACGTGTCCGCGTGGAAACGATCGCTCGCGCGGACGTGTGTTCTGCCAGGTGCATCAAGATCGGGACAAGGTACGCGAATGTCTTGCCGGTTCCAGGTCCGGCTTCGACAAGCAGCGTTCCTCCGTCTTGCAGCACGGCCGCGACATCGCCGGCCATCTCGACCTGGGCCGGTCGATGCTCGTACGAGGAGATGCGATGTGCCATCAGGCCGCCGGGAAGAAAGATGCTTCCGGTGTCTTCAAAGCGACGGACCGTCGGCGGGGTGGTCGATGGCTGTCGTGTGGCACCGGTCGATGGTTGTGCATCTGCGGAGCGCTTGGCCGACGAATGCATGGCGCAGCGTTCCAGCATATCTCCCGTCGGACCTCCGACAAGACGGCCCAACGACTGACAGACAACCGGATCACGGGTCAGCGCAAGCCCGAGAAGGTATTGTAGGACAGCACACAGAACATCGGATGGATCATCGCCGAGAGGAGCGCCGAAGAAACTTGCCAACGTGACGGGCCGATGGTCCGACAGCCGGGGGAGAAGGACCTGAGCAAACAGGTGGAGGTCGATGAACTCCGTCCGATCGTGCATCTTTGCCCCGGCGAAGGCCAGGTGGGGCAGCGAATCGATCGGCTCAAAACGTGACGAAGGAACGGGCCGGCCCTCGAAACAGACGATTTTGCGTTCCTCCGCGACGAGAACGAACGCCGTCAGTCCAAGGCAAGACCATGGAATCGCCATCGGAGCCTTAGGCGTAGGGCTTGAGAAGATCGATTCGCTTCACCCGTCCGACCAGCTGTCCTTCTCCGTCGACGACAGGAATGTTGCTGATATCCTTGCGAATGATCAGATCGGCCGCCTGGAGAACATCATCATCAGCGAGCACATGCAGGACCGCTCGTTGCATATGCTTCTCTGCCGGATCGTCGATGATGGTGGCGAGACGCTTGGCCATCTGATTGAGATCGGGAATGAACGAAGCGCTATGCAGCATATCGAAATAGCCGGGAAGAGCTGCGCGGATGAGATCCTTTTCGGAGATAATTCCGATTAACTGGTTGGCGTCATTTACGACAGGGATGTTCGGCATGCGTGCGTTGTCGAGGATGAAGATCAATTCGCGAATCGTCGAGTCCGCTTCGACGGACGTGAGGTCCTTGGTCATGATTTCATGAACTTTCATCGACTTACCCCTCCAATCGCTCAAGAGAGATCAGATTCATCTCGTTCTCGATTTTCCCGATGTCACGGCAGATCTTCTCTTCGCTTTCGGCACTGAGGATTCCCGTTGCCATTCCGAAGCGTAGGGCGTCTTCAACGGCGGCGCCACGATCCAGTTGGTAGATAACGCCTCCGAGAAGTGCGTCATCAGCGCCGACGATATTCTTCAACTGCGTTGTCTTGACGCGGGCTTGGATCTCCCATACGGCGTCCTTTGTGATCACGATGTCGCCGGTCACTTCGTGCGTCATGATGATCATCTCAACGCCGCATGCCACGATCTTCTTGCCGGCGGCGATGATTTCATCGACGGTGACGACGGGGGCGCCTTCGAGGGAGACGCTCTCTCGAAGGTCCGGTTTGACCAGGTACGGACAAGCAACCAGCGACTCCGCAAGGGCTCGTCCGCCTGTGCTGACCACCACGCGTGCGCCGTGTTGGTTGGCGATGGATGTGAGTTGGCGGTACACATCAGGGGGGGCTCCGGGGGGCAAGACGCCGCCAAGAACGACCCACTTCGCATTGGGAACAATGCGGCGGAAACGGCGAACGAGTCGTTCGAGTTCCAGCGGCGTGACGGGGTTGCTGGATTCGTTGACTTTGATCGGAATGTACTCGCGGCCATTTTCAAGGATCGTCACGTTGGTTCGCGTCTCGCCGTGGGTCCACACGAAATTCGTCGTGATTCCCTCATCGCGCAAATCGCGAACAACGACGTGTCCCGTGTGGCCGGCGACAAACCCCATCGCGATGTTCTCGACTTGGAGGCGCGCGAGAAGGATGGAGACGTTGATTCCTTTGCCACCTGCGGATGTCAGGCTTCGTGTTGCCCGCGTCAAGAACGAATCTTGTGCGACCTCGCCGATCTTGAGATGATCCACCCAGTAGATCTTGTCGATTGCCGGGCTGAGTGTGACGGTGATGATCATCGTTTTCCTTTCGGGACATCCGCTCCGGCAGCAACGGGAGCGGGGGCCGTCCCCTTCAGCGCAGCTGCGCTGGCGCCGGATATGACGGTGATGATGAACTGCCCAACATCTTCGTGCCGGTCGAGCACGACGGTTCGATGATCCGTGCATCGGCCGTAGCTGTAGCCATCCTTGGTGACTCCCTCGATGAGCACCTCCACTGTAGCGCCGATCAACGCTTGATTCTCCTTGAGAGCGATCTGTCGTTGGAGGTCGAGCACATGGTGCAAGCGTTCTTGCTTGACGCCCTCCGGCACGGGGTTCGGCATCGTTGCCGCCCGGGTTCCCGGGCGGGGCGAGAAGGAAGCCACAAAAACCGACCCGAAGCGCGCTTCTTTGAGCAAGCGAACGCTATCGGAGAAGTCCTTGTCGGTCTCGCCGGGAAATCCGACGATCAAGTCTGTGGTGAGGTTGACTCCCGGGATGATCCGGCGCGCCGCATCGGCTGTCTCCAGAAACTGTGCCCGCGTGTATCCACGGTTCATCGCTGCAAGGATGCGATCGGATCCCGATTGAGCTGCAAGATGAATATGGTTGCAGATCCGGGGTTGGGAAGCGACGACATTCAGGACAGCCGGCGTGATGTCCCGTGGATGGGAGCTTGTGAAACGGATTCGAGGCGGACCGATAGGGGCGATCCGCTGCAGGAGCTGGGAGAAGTCGCCGAATTCCGGGCGGTCAGATCCGTAGGAATCGACGTTCTGCCCGAGAAGAAGAATCTCTGGATAGCCGGCGCCGACCTCGCGGCGGATTTCGGCGACGATTCGCTCGGGGGGGCGACTCCGCATTGGGCCGCGCGCGAACGGAACGATGCAGTAAGTGCAGAAATTGGAGCAGCCTTCGGTGATGGTCACCATTGCCGTATTTCTGCTTGCTCGATGGTGCGGGATCTCGTCAATCGTCCGATCGGAACTGGTGAGCGCCGCGAGTCCGTTATCTCCGTTGCGGGCGGCGACGATGCGCTCGGGAAGGGAATCGTGTCCGGACGTGCCAAACACGAAATCGACCACGGGGAAGCGACCGAGAAGATGCTTCCCGTTGACCTGAGACAAACAGCCGCCAATGCCGAAGAGAACGCGGCGGGAACGCTTCAGTTTGTGGACGGCTCCGATCCTGCCATAGACCTTTTCTTCCGCCTTCTGACGGACAAGACACGTGTTGAACAGCACGACGTCGGCATCGTCGATCCGTTCGACGATCGTATAGCCTGCCTGACGCAGTACGCCTTCGATCCCCTCCGATTGGTGGAGGTTCATCTGGCATCCCCATGTCTCGATATATGCCCGTTGCGGTACGTCCATGTCGAAGTCCACTATACCGAAAGGTACGGGAGCGGTCAATCGCAGATCCAGTGGGTATTATCCGCCTTATCGGAAACGTGCTTGTTGCAGCGGAACCGCGATGGATTGGGTATGATCGATCGAGATGCGATTCAGACGTTGTGATCGGTATCTTCTGCGCGAGATTGTCGGCCCGTTCGTCGTCGCGGCGGCGGCGCTGTTCCTGTTTATTGTCCTGAGCCTTGTCCTCAGCCTTTCCGATCTCATGGTGGATCGCGGAGCGGGCATCGGAACGCTGTTGCGCCTACTCATGCTGAAGA
>CAZJLO010000006.1:0-8053 GCA_964547105.1 uncultured Thermotogae bacterium | reverse complement strand
GTGATGCTTGTTCTCGCCCTTCCGGTGTCGGGATTGTTCGCGATGTTCCTTGGATTGGGGCGGCTGGCACATGATCGCGAAATCCTTGCGTTCGAGGCGGCAGGCGTCTCACTTCGTCGGTTGACGATGCCTCTCATCTTGTTTGCCGCGGTCGTCTCAGTCGGCGATTTTGCTCTGTACAATTGGGGAGTTCCTTCCTCGGAACAGAGATACCAAGAAGTCTTGCAGACGGTCATCTACCGCAGCGGGATTCCCACGATCAGATCCAACACATTCTTCTCCGGTCCCGACGGCGAGGTGTACTTCGTGCGGCAGTACGACGCGAGTGACGATTCGCTACGCGACATCATCATCTACGATGTGCAGGGGCGGCTTGTCCCGCAGGCCGGGGCGAGCCTATTGATGGTGACGGCGGAACGAGGGGTGTGGGAAGAGGCATCCTGGCGGCTTGACGCGGGCCATGCCTATGGGTACGACGAGGCGGGCGTGCTCCTTTACACGGGAACGTTCGAGAAACTCGACGTTCCCTTGAATCTTGAGCCATCCGGGATCTACGCTTCATCACGCCCGGCGACGGCGATGTCGATGGGGGAACTTGACGCGCAGATCGAGCTGCAACGAGGGCGAGGGATTGATTCTGCGTCGTTGGAAATGGAATACCATCGAAAGGTGGCGGTTCCGCTCGCGTCGCTCGTGTTCGTCTTGCTTGGGGCATCTCTATCGCTCATCTACGGGTGGAAGAGCAGGGGAACCGGGATTGCCATCAGCTTTATCGTCGTGGGGGCCTATCAGGGGTTCTATGTGTGGATGGGGTCTCTCGGTGGAGGGGGGGTGGTTGCCCCGTGGCTGGCTGCGTGGCTGCCGAACATCTTGTTTGGTGCAGTTGCTGTGGCCATCTTCTTGCGGCTGGACCGGCTCGGCACGCGCGATTTCTTGCACAGACTTCGCCGATTGGCTCCATTTGTATCGTTGGTCGCCGTCTTGGCGGCGATCGCGCTTCCGATGACCGGACAAGAAGTGATCGGGGTTCATGCTGACAGCATTGCCGTGGATGCGGATGGGCGAAGCTTCGCCGCGCACGGCTCCGTGGAAATCATCCTTGGAGAGACATTGCTCCGGGCCGACCGGATCAGCGGGGAGGAAGGCGCGGATGCGGAGGGAGCGTGGCGGCTCGAAGGGGAGGGAAACGTTCGGTTCGCCGACGAGAGCGGGCTTGGCCTGGCAGCGGAGCGGGCGATGATCAGCGTCGAGAGTGACGGCGGAACCTGGCATCCGATCCGCGGGGAGATCACCGATTTTGAGATCCGCGCCGTGTTCGTCAATTCGGCCAACACGGATCAAGTGTTGTGGGTGCGAGGGGAATCAGGTGAGCTGTTGTTTGCCGAGGAAGGCGGGATCGAGCGAATCAACGTATCGATGGCTCAGTTCTCGACATGCGAGGAGTGCGTGCCCTGCGGCGTAGGCGAGGACTACTCGTTCGAGGCGCAGCCGTACGCGCTTCGGGCACGAGACATCACGTTCTATCCCGACCGGTTGATCCTCGCCGCTCAAGTGACGGGGTACTTGTTCGGCGTGCCGGTCGTGTGGGTTCCCGCCTATGTTCAGCCTCTCGAAGAAACGCTTGGCAGTCCCCTGTTTCCTGCCATCGGACGCGATGCGGCGCGCGGCTGGTACCTCAAGTGGAATGTTCCGTTCTTCTTCTCCGATGAAGCCTACGGCGTGATTCTGTTCGATCTATTCGGGGGAGCACGCGAGATCGGGTTCGGCGGCGAGTTCCGGTACGCGGGGCAACAGCACGAAGCGCGCCTGGTTGGATACGCACTTCCCGCAGGGGAAGAGGATTCGATCTACACCTTTGAATTCAGCGACACGGTCGGGCTTGAGCAGGGCTGGGAACTGGGCGCGGCGGTGCAGTATGACCAAGAGGGCGGCAGTCGGGAATTGGATTTCGAGGGAAGCGTCGCCGGACCGCTGGCGGGCGGGACGCTGGAATTGGCTGCGGCACGCGAGCGCATCCTCGACGATGACGGACACGAGATTCGAGTCACGGATCGCCTTCCCGAGCTTACGTTTTTCGGCACAGGTTGGTCGCTGGGGCCAGCCACGCTGATCCCGACCGTCGGCGCGGGATGGTTGCGGGAAACACTACCCGCGGATGCGGACGTCGAGGGAGCAAGGCGGGTCGAGGTCGTACGTGCGCGTGCCGGCACGGCAGTAAGGATCGACTCGTTCTCGTTGCTGGGTTTTGAAGTCCGCCCCAGGATGGATTGGGAACTCGATCAGTACTGGGCTGCTGGTGCAGGCCAGCAACGTCAGATGTTTCAGGTTGCTGTCCGCGCCGAGGCCGCGGTGGGGATGCTGCTCGACTACGACCTGGTGCATGTTTGGGGCGAGAGCCCGCTGGTCGTGGACGGGCAGACACAGCAGCATGAGCTTCGGATGGACTTTGTTCGCGAAGGCAGTGGCGGGTTTGAGCTTCGGCTCGCTGGCGGTGTCGATCTTGCTGACCTGGAGCCGCTGCCAATTGAAGCGGATGCGACATGGCGAAGCGAGTCGGGAGCTTCGGGACCGGAGGTTGTCGTTGACGCATCGGCAAGCTATTCGCTGGAGGAGACTGCAATCGACAGGGTCGTGATCGCGGCGGAGTGGGCCGAATCGGGCCGGTGGCGGGGCACGGTGTCCTCGGGGATCGATGCTGCCCAAGGAGAGTGGCTGCCGCTTTCGTGGTCGGCGGACGGCGAGAGCCGCACGGGATGGTGGGATGTTTCTTCGAGTGGCGAATTCGATCTGAACACAGCGGCGATCGCTCGGGCCAGCTTCTCGTTGGAGCTGAGATTGACCGAGAGGGAGTCGACCCTGACGGGAGGGATACCGCCTGCCGACGATTGGGAACAAGGCCAGGATCAGCACCGGGAGCAGGATGCGGCGTCGGACGGAGTTGTCACGAACGATCGGGCGGATGGTGAGTCGCCTGCGATATCCGCGCAGGAAGATGCTCGGCTGACGGCGTTCGGGAATGTCAACATCGACCGTGTTTCCTGGTCGGTCGAATTCCGCGCCGGCAAGTGGGAGGTCGGGGGGGGGATCGAACTTCGCATGACTGATCGGTGGGGCGCTTCGCTGGGTGGGCGATGGACATCCAGCGGCGGCGGAGTGCTGATGCCGGAGATCGGAGTGTTCCGTGAGTTCTCGAATTGCCTGCGCGTAGGGATTGAATCAACTCCGGCGACGACGTGGTTGTATCTCTCGATTGAGGCGTTCCCCGAGGCGATCTTGCGTTATGCGCCAGTGGAAGGCAATGTAGAGATCGGTTCCTGACGCAGTGAGGAGTGAATCGGCCCTCCGATGCCCGGCAGGATCAGCGAGATACGAAGGAGGCTTCATGGGTCCGGACCTGAGTTGGTTCGTTTGGTTGATGGTCGGGTTGATTTTGGTCGCGAATGTCTTTGCTGGACCGTGTGCAGGTGGCACGTGTCCGTGACGTAGCACTCTCGCTTCCTTCGCGGATCACGGAAGCCGAGTGCCGGTCGGAGTCGGGGCTAGGGATGACCCGACTCCGAACAAGACACTGCGGGCGACCAATCTGCTTGGATCTTGGATCGGAATCGCGATCAGGATCAGGCGCTCGGCGGGATAATCCGATCGATGAGACCGTACTCGTTGGCCTCAGTGGCGGACATGAAGAAATCACGATCGGTGTCCTTGGCGATCCGTTTGACCGTCTTCCCGGTATGGAACGCAAGGATCTCGTTGATGCGATCGCGCACTCGCAGCAATTCCGCGGTTTGGATCTGGACGTCAATCGCCTGCCCTTGCGCTCCGCCGAGGACTTGATGGATCAGGATCCTCGAATTGGGAAGTGCCGAACGCTTCCCCGGTGTGCCTGCGGCAAGCAAAACCGCTCCCATGCTGGCTGCCTGCCCGATGCAGATCGTTGCGACATTACAGGCGACAAACCGGATCGTGTCGTAGATCGCCAGTCCTGCCGTCACGGACCCTCCCGGTGAGTTGATATAGAGCTGGATGTCCTTGGAGGGCTCCTTCGCTGCGAGGAACAGCAGCTGGGCGATGATCACATTGGCGACTTCATCATCGATCGGGTGACGAAGAAAGATGATTCTGTCCTCGAGGAGACGAGAGTAGATGTCGTAGGTCCTCTCAACCTGGCCTGTCTGATCGATCACAAACGGAATCTGCCCGCTCATGGCATCTCCTTCCTAGCGATCTGCGTCGTCCGGGGTCTCGGCGTCAGCTGCTGCAACGGGAGCTTCATTCGCTTCTGGTGCATCCTGGGTCGCCGAAGCATCTCCAGGTGCGGCTTCGCGCAATGTGGCCAACTCGGCAAGGCGGTCCAATGCCTGCTCCTGAGCAAGGGAACTGCGATACGATTCCCAATGATCCTCCGCCTTCAGACGGGCGACAAAGCGGATCGGGTTCTCGCCACGCCGTTCGGCGTCCTGCTCGGCGACGGCCGTGAGATCTTCGTCCGAGATGTCGACATGGAAGTGATCGATCAGCGCATGAACGACGAGTTCACGACGAATGCGCCCCTTGACGCCGGCTTCAATTCTCTCTCGCAGTCCTGATGCTGTTTCATCCTGTTCGCTGAGAATGTCTTCGAGCGTGACGCCCGGCCGGGATGCCTGGAGCCGCTCGATCAGCTGTTCCTGTTCCTCCTCCACGAGTTCGTCGACGAACGGCGGCGGAAGCTCAAGATCGATCCGGGCCACGGTTGCTTCAAGGAGATTTGCGCGCGTCCGCGCCTTGGCTGCGTCCGCCCGCGCCGCGGTCATTTGCTCGCGGAACTTGGTGCGCATCGCATCCAGTGATTCGTAGCCGGCATCCTTGGCTAATTCATCATCGATCTCGGGCAGGATCACGCTACGAACCTCGGAAATCGTCAGTTCAAGCGGCTCTGGATGTGTCTCCCCGGCGGGGACTTCCGGGGTCGATAGCGAGAACGTGTCTCCCGCTTTCTTCCCGATGACATCGGCAAGCATTGGGTCGGCATCGCTTGTGCGGAACGACCACGTCTCGCCGGAAGCGTCGGCGACTTGGACGACATCGCCGATGGCAACCATCGGGTCCTCTTTGGGTGAGAGTGTGGCGAAGCGCTGCTGCACTTCATCCAGTGCTGCCGAGACGTCTTCGTCGGCGACAGGAGCGGGATCGGATCGATCCGCTTCGATCGTGGAAAGGTCGGGGAGTTCGACCTCGGGAAGGATGGAGAAAGATGCCTCGAATGAGAAGCCTCCAGCGGATGCCTCGTCTTGTTCGGTGACTTCAGGGCGCGTGACCGGCCGGAGATCCAGCTTGATCAGCGCCTCGGGAAGATGGGTTTCTCTCATACGTTGCCGCGCTTCGACGAGGAACGTCTCCTCGCCGAATCTTGTGTTGAGAACACTGCGCGGCGCTTTTCCCCTTCGGAAGCCGGGAATGTGAAGCTCGCGGCTGTACTCGGCATAGACAGCATCGAGAACGGTTCGTGCCTCGGAGGAGGGGACGTCAATCCGAATGGTCGCATGCGTTGGCGTGCGATTGGTTGTCTTGTAGGAAGCATGGTCTGGCATCAGAGAAAACCCCTTCAATTACGTGCTTTTCGGGCGGCGATTATACCGCCACGATCGCTTGTCGGCAAAGGCCGGTGACGGCGATGGAGGCTAGGCTGGAGTCAACATCCACTCGATCAGGGAGTTTAGTGCGCTTCCCAGCGGGGAGATGCGCCCGATCAGGAGGAAGACCAGTACGATGAGAATCAGACCATACCGCTCCAATCCGATCCAGAACTGCTTGGCGCGCGGAGGAAGAAAGTACAGGAGAACGCGTGAGCCGTCGAGGGGAGGGACGGGGATCAGATTGTAGATGCCGATCACGACGTTGTATACGGCGAACATGACCGCGAACAAGAGGACGGATTGAACGACCAGAGCACCAGCGGTTGATCCGACAAGCAGCTCGAACGGAACGTTGTTGACCAACAAACGGACGATCCCGATTCCTAAGCCGGCGAGAATAAAGTTCGTGACCGGACCGGCAAGGGCGACGATCATCATCCCTCTCAGCGGATTGCGGAAGTACCGCGCATTGACCGGAACAGGCCGGGCCCAGCCGAACGCAGGGAGGCCGAGAATAATCAGGGCGAGAGGTACG
The DNA here is from genome assembly GCA_964547105.1 of uncultured Thermotogae bacterium. Taxonomy (GTDB): domain Bacteria; phylum Bipolaricaulota; class Bipolaricaulia; order UBA7950; family UBA9294; genus RXOA01. Next base: position 1,903 of record CAZJLO010000006.1, on the reverse strand, counting down.
AGAATCGTCCCCACCGGGTCGATATGGGCCAGCGGATTGAGTGTGAGTCGTCCCTGCTGCTTGGCGGTGGGATCGCCGAGCCGGTTGGCTACGTATCCATGAGCGACTTCATGTAGAACGATCACCAGAAAAATGGCGATCACCTGCAACAGGATGGTTCGAATGCTCTCAAACGTGAAACTCATAGGAGTCGGCCTTTCTCCCCCGTGGATAAAGTGACAACGAGTGTACTCTCGCGAGCAAGGATTACCAGGCCGGGTGGAGCATTTCGTGGCTTGCGCACGTACTTGACTTGCGTGTAGCTAACCTCGACTTTGGCCTCGTTCCGGCTCTTCGAGTGCAGCGCTGCGAGTCGAGCGGCATGTCGCAACACGTGATCCGGGACTTCCTCCTTCCCGGACCGACGAACGAAGACGTGAGATCCGGGAACGCCACGCGCATGAAGCCAAAGGTCGTCCGGCGAAGCCCGGCGCAATAGATCATCGTTCTCGCGGGCGCTTCGTCCGACATCGATCGTATACCCGTCGACCACGGACCTGCGTCTTTGCGGCGCGGAGGAACGGGGACTTGCGGGGGAGGGAGCCCCGGCCGGAGCGAGCAATGGACCTTCGTCGGCCGGCGGCGGTGCGGCGGCAGCGGCGCGGATCGATGCGATCTCCCGTTCGATCGATTCGATCTTCGTTCGGGCCGCGGCTTGTCCGCGCTGAAGACGGCGGGCTTTGCGATAGAGCCGCTGCGCATTCTCAACGGCGTCGAGATCCTGGCGAAGCGGGATTTGCAGCCGATCGCCGGTGGTCGGATCGTCCAACGCAAACTGGGAGGAACCGCGCGGAAGATCCTGTCCATAGGCAAGCAGAAGATCGGCGTGATGCCGTAATTGCTCCGCCGTGGGCGAAGATTCGATCACACGAAGCAGGCGCTGGCGGATCCGCGCGAGCTTGGCGAATTGCCAGTCGGATGATCTCCGGGAGTGGAGTTCCACAGCCGACTGCATCTTGAGGGTGAGTGTGGCGCCAAGCTCCTCGTTGAGCGCTTCGGTGAGATTGGGCTGAGCAACACATGATGCCGTCAGCGGAAAGGTCAGTGCCATGTGGTATTGCGGACAGAAGACCGGCTGTGGCGAGACGCTTGCCGCGGCCAGTTGACGAATTCGTGCGGCGAGCGAGACGGCGACTTCGCTTCTCGATCCTGTCCCCGCGCCTTCAATCAAGACTCTTGCCGTTTCCAACCCCAACCCATCCGCTCGGCCGGCAAGCGCCCGATGGGGCGCCGGCTCGGCGAGGATCTGTTCGATGTCCGACAGGGTGAGCTCCGACAAGACTTGCTTATGCTGTGCGGCGGGTGGGACATACGGCCCGCCGACGGGAAGACGCGGGTCGGGACGGAGCGCGGAGAGAATTTTCCCTTCGGACAGCAGGATCAAGTTGCCGTGCGTTCCCATGAGTTCTGCGACGAGGCGAAGGTTTGTCCCGCCGACCGCATGACGCAAACGGAACGTCAATGAGACAATGCGATCCAATGCGATTTGATCGACCGCGACGAGGGTGGTTCCCGCAAGATGTTTGCGGAGCTGCATCACGAACGGCGACGGGGACGATGGATTGCTGAAGCGACGATCGGTCACATGGATCCGAGCCTGGCGGGGGGCAATCAACAGCCTGGCTCGCGAGCGAGCGAAACGCAGGATGAAGAAACCGGGAAGAGGTTCGTGCAGCGTCCGCAGCGAATCATTGAGGAGCCTGGGAGCAAACTCCTCCAGTGCGGCGTGAATCATGAGTCCGTCCATGGGGCCTATTGTCCCTGTTGATGGGATGAGTTGCGAGCGGTATACTGCGGCCAGCTTGTAGCATGCCGGCGTAGCTCAGTGGTAGAGCAACGGTTTCGTAAACCGTCGGTCGGAGGT
>CAZJLO010000005.1:0-63187 GCA_964547105.1 uncultured Thermotogae bacterium | reverse complement strand
TTGCTCTGATCACGGATGGACGGTTTTCCTGTGCTTCGCGTGGAGCAGCGATCGGGCATGTGAGCCCCGAAGCGGCGGTTGGCGGGCTCATTGGCTGCGTGGAAAACGGAGACGTGATTGAGATCGACATCCCCGCGGGAACGCTGACATTGAAGGTGGAACAAGCCGAACTGACACGTCGTGTTGACCGATGTGTCTCGGAGCCGAGGAGCCGTCCAGTACAGACTGTCGATCGCGGCATCCTCCGCCGATACGCTGAACTTGCCGGGTCGGCCGCCGATGGTGCCGCAGTGGACCGGATTGCGGCTTCACGAGTGGACGAGCAAAGTCCGTCGGAGCTTCCATGAAACGATATCGACATCGGCATTCATGGTGCGGATTGATGTTCTGTCGGTGTGCAGGGAACATCAGAGCATCATGAGTCAAAACGACTACGTCGATCATTGCGAATCCTGTCGCGAATGGCTGGGCCCGTGCGGGATGCCTTCCCCAATGCGTACCGCCTGCGGCGGAGGCACAATCGACGCAAGCGCGGTGAGATGCTGAAGTACGTCGGCGGGTTCGGAGGCAGTGATTGATGATGCAACAGGACGGAGTCCGATTCGAGGATGTCGTTGCGTTCCACGGTCACCGGTGTCCAGGGCTGGCGATTGGATATCGAATGGCACGATCGGCGCTCGCCGCGCTCACAGGCGGGCTTGCCGGTGCGGAAGATGAGGAACTCGTTGCGATCGCGGAGAACGATGCCTGTGGCGTCGACGCCCTGCAGGCTGTAACCGGCTGTACGTTCGGCAAAGGCAACCTTGTTTTCCGGGACCATGGCAAATCGGTCTACACATTGATTTCGCGTCGCTCGGGGCGAGCGATTCGAGTTTGCTATCATGGCGAGCAAGTCCCTGAAGACCTTCGTGCCGATCGAGACGCGTACATCGACTGGATCCTGACGGCTCCTGATGGCGACATGCTTGCGGTTTGCGATACGGAAACACTGCCGCCGCCGCGGGCGCGAATTCGCGAAACCATTTTGTGTTCGCGTTGCGGTGAGCGTGTCATGGAGTCGCGCATCGCAGTGATCGATGGGCAATCCGTTTGCATTCCCTGTTCTCGTTGGAGAAGCGATCCTCCGTGCGATCCAACGGATGGGGCCAAGGATGGTCCGGACAGCTCGGGGGATGGGAGGGTCGGGAGCTCCGTCGGAGGGCCGGCCACGATCAGCTCTCTGGAGAATGACCTCCGGACTCTGGGTGTAAGGCCGGGAATGACCCTTCTCGTTCACTCGTCTCTATCCTCTCTAGGATGGGTGTGCGGAGGGGCAATGACTGTGATCTTGGCGTTGGAATCGGTGCTTGGATCTGAAGGAACCTTGGTCATGCCCACGCATTCGTACGGCTGGTCCGACCCAGCGGGCTGGCGGAATCCGGCCGTTCCCCGGGAGTGGGTCGAACTCTGCCGAAGGGAGATGCCCCCGTTCGACCCTGCATGGACGCCGACCTCGGAAATGGGCGCGATTCCCGAGGCATTTCGCGGGCAACCCGGCGTGTTGCGAAGCGACCACCCCGTTGTCTCCTTTGCCGCCTGGGGAAAAGGTGCTGCCTGGATCACGGACGGACACACGATGGACTTCCCTCAGGGAGAAGGATCTCCACTTGCGCGGGTTTATGATTCGCAGGGGTGGGTCTTGCTGCTTGGCGTTGGGCATCGCTGTAACACATCGCTCCATTTGGCCGAATACCGGGCGCGCCTTGGCCAAACGATCCATGAATCTCGCTCGCCGGTCCTGCGTAACGGCGTGTGTACATGGATCCCCTATCGCGATATTGACTACAGCGACGACGACTTTCAGGCGATCGGGGAGGCATTTGAGCGCGAGAGGGATTACGTCAAACGAGGCCGGATCTGCTACGCACCCGGACTGCTAATGCCCCAGCCGCCACTTGTGGATTTCGCTTCGAAGTGGATGGAAACCTATCGTTAGGACCCGCGGTTTCTGCGGCGAAGTGAGGCAGCGGGGATATCCAGAGATCCCCCGGGACAGCGGTTGAGCCAAGGATCGACCGATCCAAACCAAGATCCTCGAATTACTTGCCGAGCAACCGCGATCTTCGGAAACGCGTGAAGACCAGCCCGACAAGGATGATGTCCATCACGGCGATTCCCCCCAAGGCCCCACCGAGCGTCGCCATGAAACTCAACCTCTCCACGAGCGGGATAATCGACTCCCGAAAGAACATTGCCCCCATGGAAAAGAGAAGCGGCGGGACGAAGAAAATCCCCATCAACGCCTGCGTCGCCCCCTGGACACTCTTCGATCGAAGCGAGATCAGGATCCCGGCGCTTCCGGCAAGAAGCGCCACCAGAAAAGCAGCGCCGACATCGATCAACAGAACCGCCGGCCGGTAAAACACGAAATGGCCTTGCCAATCCGATCCATTGGCCACGGCAAGGCCAATCACAAGGGCGACGACCAGCGCAACAAACGAAAACGCAATACAGGCGCCGAGTTTGCCAAGAACGATGGCGCGATCAGACAAGCGGCTGGCAAGCAGTGTAGGCAGCGTGTGACGTTCTCGTTCCCCGGCGAACGACTCGGGGATCGAGATTCCGACGAGCAGAAGCGGAACCACGAAACAGACCAGAAGCGATACGTAGCCGTGGAGCCAATCAAGCCCCGCTTGCCAGGGGATGTAGGCCGCCAAGAACAAGGGCGACAGCAATGGCAGCACTGCACGCCATCGGGTGCCTTGGGTCCAGAGAAGGCTCTTGCGCTCCTTCCAGAGCACGGTCCGAATATCCTGAAGCCAGAATCGACTCATCGCTCCTCCTCCATCAAGCGTAGGAAGACCTGTTCCAACGATGCTTTCTCTCGGACGACCTCGTCAATCGAGATGCCGGAAGACACCAGCCGCCCCACAATTTCCGCGACATCGGTGGATTCGTCGATCTCAACGGTCAGGCAACCATTCGCGGAATCAAAGTCTGCGTCAACGACGCCGGAGCATTCCCTTGCTTCGACGATCGCCTGTGGGCACCAGTTTCTTCCACGAATCAATACTGTTGGGGACCCTGCCTGTTGGAGCTTGCCAGGGTCGCCCACCGCAACCAAGTGGCCGTCACGAATCACGGCGATGCGATGACACAGCTGCTCCGCCTCGACCATATTGTGCGTTGTGAGGAAGACGGTGACGCGTTCCTCGTCGACCAGGGTTGAAAGATCGTTTCGCAGGGCGTTGGCGGAGAGAACATCCAAGCCAGCCGTCGGCTCATCAAGCAGCAGGAGCGAGGGACGATGGAGCAGTGCACGAGCGACGGCAAGTTTCTGGCGCATGCCTCGACTCCATTCGGCGACCCGTTCATGACGACGCGGCCACAGCTCCATCTGGTCGAGAAGCTCCTTGATCCGCTGGCGGCGTTCGTCGGCCGGGAGGTGCCAGACGCGTGCGTAGAATTCAAGGTTGTCTTCGGCGCTGAGTTGATCGTAGAGGCCGGGGTCCTCCAGCAGTGCGCCCGTTCTGGCGCGGACTTCGTCACCGTGCGTACGGGGATCGAATCCAAGGACGATCGATCTTCCTGCACTTGGCTCAAGCAGTCCGAGAAGAAGATGAAGCGTGGTTGTCTTCCCGGCTCCGTTGGGGCCGAGAAACCCGTAGACAGTTCCCCGTGAGACTTCTATGGAGAGTCGATCCAGAGCACGGACTGATGGAAAGTCCCGGGTGAGCCCGTGTGTTGCGATGACTGTGTCACGGTCTGCCATAGAGCGAATCCCCTTTCTGTGTTTTCAACCAATCGGTGCTGGATGGGAGAGGAGATTGTCGATATCGATATCGATGCAAGCGTGGAATAGAGTGTGTGTTGAGCGCTGCTTGGTCGCTGCGTCCCGGGATGGGCATTCGCAAAGCGTTGCCCTTGCCCGGGCGAGGCAGGGGACGCATGCAACCAAGCAGATCCACCCACCATCGCATGCAAACGTTTCCGGATCGTCTCACAATGCATCACGGCCATCGGCCGGACACGCGGAGCAACAGAGATCCTCTGTCGGATGCGTCCTGCGGGACAAGTGACTACTGAAGGTCGCAGGATTCATCGTGCGTGCATGGAACCGTTCATCCTCCCCGGTGTAAGTGGGGCGAACCAAGACCAGGTTGCGGAGGCGATTCGCATGATGCACGAGACTCGTACTGCTGGCGTCTTGCTTGCTTTGATGCTGCTTGTCGTTCCTTTTGTCATCGAAGTGGCCGCCGATGGCGTCATCCTTCCGGACGATCCCGAGGGAGGATGGCTGACGGTGGTCTACCATGATGTCGACGTGACCATCCGTGACGGGGTGGTCACGACTGCGGTGGATCAGGTGTTCCGCAACGACATGACAGACGTAATTGAGGGGCGGTATGTGTTCCCACTTCCCACCGGGGCCATCGTGACGGGCTTCAGCTTGTGGGTGGATGGCGAACCGATGGAAGCCGAGCTTCTTGGGGCCGACGAAGCACGGTCGATCTACGAGGACTACGTACGCCGGGCGATCGACCCAGCACTGCTGGAGTATGTCGGTCGAGATACGTTGGCTCTGAGAATCTTCCCGATTCCTCCCGGAGCACAGCGACGGATCCTCATCTCGTACAGCGAGCTTCTCGAAGCGGACAACGGCACCTATCGCTACCGCTATCCGCTGAATACGGAGCGTTTCTCAGCTCGTCCGATCGAACGCGTCTCGATCGATGTCTTGCTGGAAACCACGACGGCGCTGTCGGGCGTGTATTCCCCGTCCCATGACCTGGCCCTCATTCGCGAAAGCGCGACCCGCGCATCCGGAGCCTACGAGGAGCAGAACGTTCTTCCGGTGGATGACTTTCTCCTCTACTACGCCGTGAGCACCGATGTGCTGGGCATGACCCTCTTGACCTACGATGATCCGAGTGACGGAGAAGACGGCGTCTTCTTGTTGATTGCGGCACCTCCGAATGAATCGACCGATGCCGCGGCGATTCCGAAAGACCTTGTCTTCGTGCTCGATCGCTCGGGAAGCATGCAAGGGGACAAGATCGAACAAGCGAAGCAGGCTTTGCAGTACATTGTCGGCAACCTCAATCCCGACGATCGGTTCGCGGTTGTCTCGTTCAGCGACTTCAACGAAGCGCTTCACACTCAAATGCAGCCGGTTTCCGCAGGAGCCGTTGCCGAGGCCGTGAGATGGGTGGAGGGAATCTCCGCCGGTGGGGGGACGAACATCGATGCTGCGTTGGAGTTGTCGTTTTCGTTCTTCGATTCGGCGGAGGACCGTCTGAAGTTTCTTGTCTTCTTGACCGATGGGGAGCCGACGGTGGGCGAGGAAGATCCGGCAACGATTGCCGCCCATGTGCGTCAGGCCAACGATCATGACGCACGCGCTTTCGTGTTCGGTGTTGGTTACAACGTGAACACGGTCCTTCTCGACCGGCTTGCTCAGGAGAATCGCGGAACGACGAACTATGTGCTTCCCGGCGACGATCTCGAGATCAGTTTGGCGAGCTTCTACCGCAAGATCGCCGCTCCCGTGCTCGCGAACACGGAGCTTCGGATCGAAAGCGAAACCGGCCACGTCGTCGCCTATGACATCTTTCCTCGAGTCCTCCCCGACCTCTTCCGCGGGACCCAACTGGTGGTCGTCGGTCGATATCGCGGCACCGGAACAGCACGCATCACCGTGTCGGGACACGTTCAGGGATCCGATGCGGCGTACGTCACCCAGCAGATGTTTGCTGATGATGTTATCCAGTCGGCGTTTCTGCCTCGTCTCTGGGCCGGAAGGAAGATCGCCTACTTGGTGGACCAAATCCGGCTGTATGGGGAGAGCAACGAATTGGTGGATGAAGTGATCTCGTTGTCACAGCGATATGGGATCATCACGCCGTACACGTCATTCCTCGTGGACGATGACGAACTGGCGCAGGAAGAGATGGCCGGCGCCGTCTATGATGCCGCGGCGCCATCAGCCGGCGCGACAGCCGTTCAAGGGTCATCGGCCCTGCGGACACTCGCCGAGGCGGAGACGGTACAGAAGGCGGTCGAAGGGGTACAGATTGTCGCGGACCGTGTCTACTTCCTTCGGGACGGCTTCTGGGTCGACTCGACCTACGAAGAGCAAGAAACGATCGATATCGTTCTCTACAGCGATGCGTACTTCGATCTGGTTCGCGCTGTCTCGTGGGTTGGGGCGCATCTGGCGATTGGGGACCGGGTGATCATCCGCGTCGGCGATGAGTATGTGAGGATTGGAGAAGAAGGATTGGAGCAACTCCCCGTCGACGTTCTCGAAGGGTTGACCGAGTGAACTGCGCCGGCCCGGCTTCGAGGCCGGGCCGGCGCAGTCCTTCCGGATCGGTGAAGGGAGGATCGGCCTGGAGTGGGTGAGAATCCCGAACTTCACATCCTCTTCAACAACGGTTCACATCGAGAACATCGGAAACCTCTAGGCTGTGAGCGGATCGAGGAGAACAACCAGTCGATGTCACAATCCTCGACCTTGCCCCTCATCGGGATGGTGAACATGTGTCGATGGTTGGGGGGGGAGTGGCGCAGGAAGAGATCTCTCGGAAATGGATCAAGCCACTCTCCCTCCAAACCGTCACTTCCTCCAATGATGTGACGCTTGTCGCTGCTTCCTTCCTGAGCTGGTATCCTTGGGTGACTTCAGCCGAAGGCTGCCGGATCTCGAAAGGGTGGGCGACTCGATGGGCGCGGTAGCGATGCAGATTCTCTGGGCGGTGGTCGCGGTGATCTACGCCGCGGCGATCGTCTTATTGACCAAGCCGATCTATCTGAGGCTGCGCGCCCAAGGTGTCGCAAGTAACGTCGCGGTGTATTACAACCGCAAGATTGTCCACATCGCCGCCGGGGGTGCCGTCGCGCTTGCCGTTCCGTACCTGTTTACGTCGCCGATCTATCCGCTTTCCATTGGTCTGGCACTCACAGCATTCACGCTGATTCCGCACGTATCGGGCCGCCGGCTTTCATGGCTTCAGACCGCCGAGAACCGGAACGATGTGAAGTTCACGCTGATGTGGGGGATCGCGATTTTCGCGCTGTGGTTCTTGCTGGACGATCCGTTTCTGGCCATCCTGCCTCCGGTGTTCATGGCGTTCGGTGACGGAGTCACCGGCGTGGTGAGAAACGCGCTGTTCAAGCGGCGCACCAAGAGCCCGATCGGCAACCTGTTCATGGTTGCCGTCTGCATTCCTTTGGGCTACTGGCTCGCCGGACAAGCCGCCGTTCCGATCCCGTGGTGGGGCGTGATTGCGGGCCTAGTCGCCTCGATTGTCGAACGATTCGAATTCGGACCGATCGACGACAATATCCTCATCACCTTGGCATCCTCAGGAGTGCTTCTGATTGGTGCCAGCATCGGTCCGTTGGGCTGAGCATATCGGCGGGCCGCACCACGATGATTCGCGATCCGTCCCTGACTGCTCCACGCACACATCCACTGGATTGGATACCGGTGGCGGGGCGAATCCGTCGCGAGGCTGCGCTAGGGGCCGATGAAGGACTCGGAAAGCTCGGCATCGTTGCTGTAGCCGCGACTTTCCCAGAAGCCCCGATATTCGGGATCATCTACGAGTTCGATTCGGACAACCCAGCGAATCCACTTGTAGCCCCACTTCTCCTCGGCAACAAGCATGAATGGGAATCCCTGTGCCGGAGGGAGGACAATGCCATTGATGCGGTCGGCGAGGATCAGATTGCGATCAAGAACCGTTTGCAGAGGAAGCGATGTCGTGTAGCCGTCGTCGGCATGAAAGACCACCGTATTCGCCCCCGGAAGCGGGCCGACGGATTCGAGGAGCCCGGCGAGCGGAATCCCTTCCCACAAAGCTTTCACCGACCATCCTTCGACGCAATACAACGACACCAGCTTCTGTTGATGAGGCAGCTGGATCAGCTCATCGTACGTGTAGCTTGACGACTGCTCCGTGAGGCCGTCGATCCGAAGCCGGTAGGCATCGATGTCGATGGTCTGGGTCCCTCGAATTGCATTCTGGCGGAAGTCATCGACCGAACCGAGTCGCTCTCCCTCGTATTCCTCAATCTCGATTTCTTGGACCTGAGGATCATCAGCGTAAGTCGAAGGCTTGATCTCCATTACAACTACGAAGGCAAGAAGAGACGCCAACAAGAACCGGGTGAATAGCGCGATTGGTTTTCTCATGGTTCCTCCAGGTGCGAGTCCAATGAGGCTATCGCACGGATATGAACACAAGGTGAGGATTTCGTGCCGAGAAGCAAAGGAGTGGGCGATCCGATAGCGAATTGCCGCCCGAACTACAGGACGAACAAGAAGAACCTGAGGATCTCTTCGTAGGAAGAAGAAGCAAACGTGACGGTGAAAGGATCCGTTCGTGCTGCGCCGGGATAGAACGCTGCCGCGTAAGCGTCTTGATGCTTTCGATAGCGAAGCTCTGCCTGGAATGAATCGGGAAGAGAAATCGGATCGAACCCTTCCAATGCAGACAGGATTGTCGGAACCGTTTCTTCGATTTGCTGAATGACATCCTGGGGATGCTGGGTAATCACCGATCCGCCCACACCGCGTTTGGTGGATACGGTCACGACGCGGGGATCAAAACGACGGATCTCGCGACACAAGCCGTCATCGCCGGAAACGAACACAACCGGAACGCCGAGCGCTGCCGCAGCATAGGCGTGAACCAAGAACTCGGATGCGGGAACGCCGTTCAATCGGAGGTCCGTCAGTCGCATGCTGCAACTGTGTTCAATCGGGCTTTCTGCGGCTCCCGCGCGGGCGTGATAGCCGATCATCAAGACGGCATCGAACGATGGATCGAGTTCCTGAAGCATCATCAGAGGATGCTTGCTCCAGCCGCGAATGATCTCGATGCCTGGGGGAAGTCCATCCAACAGCAGATTGTCCGCGCCATCGTGCGCGTCCTGAACCAAGATCCTCTTGGCTCCGGCTGCGAATGCTCCTCGGCACGCGCCGGCGACTTCCGCCGTCATCTGTTTGCGGAAGGATCCGTTGTCCGGGTGACCCTTGGTTGCTTCGTCGAAGCTGCGGATTCCCGCGATTCCCTCGATGTCAGCGCTAATATAGACGTTCACCGGATCAGCCTCCCGTTCTGCCGAATGATAGCTTGTCGGAGAGCTGGATCCCAGTGTCCGGGAAGGGCAGGAGCAACCTCTGTGATGGCCTTGTCCCACGCATGCGACTGATGCGATGTGGTGGGCAACAAAAAAACGCGGCGGTTGCCGCGCGACCCACAAAATATATTTACGATATCCCGGACACGTATGTCAAGGGGGTTCCACGCTGAGACTCCCCGGAGACGGATCGATCGTAGCGTTCATTGTCTGAATGTGTCTGATACGAAGTGTTCCGCGCGGCACTCGCGCGGACGAGGCGCAAGCCAGGGGAGAACGAATGACCGAACCGAACGAGAACCCGCGCTTTCGCATGGAAATCAAGCGGGTAGAGGAGATCGTTGCTGCCGTCGTTCGCCGGACCATCGGCGGACATGGCGATGCTCAACAAGGAATTGCGGAGATCCGTGCCGTTCTGGAAGGCCAGGCGACCGGACCGGGCATCTGCCTGATCCACGGGCGAACGGCCGATGGAAAGCTAGATGTCGAGCTGGCAGTTCCCGTCGGGAACGAGGGCGATGTCCATTCGGTCGAGGTTCGCACCTTGCCGGCAATCACGATGTTCGCTGCGATCCATCGAGGTCCGTATCAGGATGGAGGTGACGGCGAGCCGGTTCGGGCAACGGCGGCAGAACTCTCGCAGTTCATTTCGGAGCACGAACTCCTTGCCGGAGACGACCCCGTTCGCTACGTCTATCTTGAAGGTCCGGAAACTCATGGCGAAGATGAGGCGAAGTTTCTGACCGAGATCCAGTTTCCCAATCATCTTCCGGCATGGCTTGACGGCTTCGAATCCGGGCTACAGGAATGCGGGGGCGAGCACCTTGTGGCCGAGATCGCCGAGGGGAGTGCAAGCCTTGACGGGGAGATCGATGCGTCCAAGATTCGCGACTGGGTGCGCAATGCACTGGAGCGATTCGATGCCGCGATTCCCGATCCCCGAACACGAGCCAGTGTTCTCAACCGTTGTGCTCACCACTATCCACGAGCCGAGCTTGATCGGATGCGTGCGGCGTACGACGAAAGCAGCGATCTTGACGCTTTCATCGATCGATTGGCGACCGACAAGAGCCTGTTCCCGGCGCGCATTTGGACTGACTCGTACGAAGGGCGGACGGTGGCGTACATCGAACGATCCATTCCGCCCTGGCAGCGCGAGGCACACGAGCAGGCGGAGGATCCGAGGATGAGGCGGTACTACGCATGCTTCTGTCCGCTGGTGCGCGAAGCGATCCGCCGGGATGAAGCGCTCTCCGCTTCGTTCTGCAACTGCTCCGGCGGATGGTTCGTCCAGATGTGGGAAGCGATTCTCGATCGCCGCCTACGAGTGGATGTGGTCGAGTCGGTTCTCCAAGGAGAGGAGCGGTGCGTCTTCCGCGTCCATCTGCCACAGGATCTCATCGGCTGACGGGGGATTGCTCGCCCCGCACGTGGGATCGTTGCTTCCGGCGCGGAGGTCGATTACGAGTGGGCTTGTCCGGAAGCAGGAGCATCCTCGAGATGGTGATCCATCCCTCCAATAGGGCGGGCGCGCAAGAGATGAGGGACCGGTCTGTTGACCGGTCCCTCCGGGACGAGGTTGCTGCGGAAGCTACTGAAGCGTTTCCTGGCTTGCGAACGTGCGATACGGACTAAGAATGTCAAGAACCTGTCGGTCGTCCGTACAGAGTTCTGAGTCTACGATCATCCGGGCAAGCAACTCCCCCAGTCCGGGGCCGAGCATGAAACCCTGGCCGCACATTCCGATTGCGATCAGGTATCCCTCGATCTCCCGCGACCAGCCCACGAGCGGCGATCCATCCGGGGTCATTGGGTACAGCCCTCGCCATGTGCGGCGCACCCGGATGTTCTGGAGGCGTGGAACAAGGTTGATCATGCGGCGCGCGACCATCGGAAGAAACGTGCTCGTTTCGTGACGATCGGTTCCCCAGAGATTGGGGCTGGGTGTGATGCAGAACACAATCTGTCCCGTGGCCAGCTGATAGAAGTAGTAGTTGGACGATCCAGTCTCTGGGCGCGTATCGACAAGCATCGGACCGAGGAATCGGGCGACAGGCTCTGTGATGCCTGCCTCGTGCGAGTCTGGCATGACCGGATGGTCTATGTCCACCAATGCTCCGATCTCCTTGGCCCAAGGCCCTGCCGCATTGATGACGACCGGAGCGGCGTATGTGCCTTGCGTCGTGACAACACCGCGGATGACATCGCCTTGAAGATCAATCGACAGCACAGGTTCGTTGAACCTGAACTCTGCTCCATGCTGTTCGGCGACGTCGTGGAGAGCGTGGGAGAACCTCAACGTCGAACAATGCCCATCTTGCGGCGAGAACGTGCCGCCGAGCAGCTTCTCCGGATTGAGCGAAGGAACCACATTGAGTAATTCGGCGGCGGTGAGCCAATCGATGTTCAGGCCGTGCTTTTTCTGTACCTCCAGCAGGGTTTTCAAGGCCTTCTCTTCACGCTCGCCGTACGCAACAAACGTGTATCCGCCCGTTGTCCACTCGATGTCGTGCCCGTGCGTGTCCATCCACGTGGCCGCAATGGCGAGCGACCGCTGCCCGAGGCGGATCTTTGCTGGATCGGAGTGCGTTGCACGGATGCCGCCGATCGCCGCCTTGTTCGAGCCTTGTCCCGGACTGGCAAAGCGATCCAGCACCAGAGTGCGAACGCCTCGTGCCGCCAGGGCCCACGCAGTGGGGACCCCGACACTACCTGCGCCGATGACGATGACGTCATAGACTTCGCTACGGCTCATCGAATCCCTCCCCGACGCCGGCGAACATGCCGAGGGGAACCTCGATAAACAGCGGGCGATTTGTACCCTCTGTAACATCGTCCATGTCGATCCCTTCGTCGCGGAACAACCGGTGGATCAACGCCGTGCACGTCTTCCCCCCGCACGCCCCCATCCCCGCCCGCGTCATCGCCTTGATTGCATTGATGTCACGAATCCCGTTGCGGATCAGCTCGCGGATTTCTCCCGCCGTGACCCGTTCACACCGACAGACGATCATGTCGTTCTCCATCCGTTCTGTGGGCGATGGAAGAGGTGTGGTGACTGACGCATTCTGGACCCGTATTCCTGCGACACGTTTCGCAAGTGCGGCAGGAACCCGGAAGCTGACAAGCAATGTACGATCATTAATCGTGCGGCTCAGGATGTTGTCGACATGAGCGACGCCGAGTTCCTTTCCGATCGTATCCAGTACGGTGACCTCGTCACCAACGCTGATGGAGCTTGCAGAGAACTCATATGGGATGGTCACCGTCGGATTCGTCGAGTTCTGACGGTAATCGACCAGGGTAATCGCGAGGCCTGGGCAGGCGGCGACGCATTGGCCACATGCGACACAGGAGACGTCGGGCGAATTGCCGGCAAAGACAGGAACCCGACGGATATCGTTCCCGGCGATCCTGATCAAGTGTTGAGGGCATACTGTCGTACAAGGATTGCAGGGAATCTCCTGGGAACAGTGGATGACAGGGAATACTCCGACTTCCTCGCAAGGAATGCATTCACAACCGGTCTTGCCTGGATGCGACTTGAGGATCTCTGCGGTTTCCGCCCACGTGCTCGGAGGGGGGGCCGAACGCCGGAACATCGTAGAGGCGATCTCGCGCCCACGGATCTTCCCGGAGAAAATGGCTGCTGAAGCTTCCGCAACCTGTTCCGCATCTCCGGCGGCAAACGTCGGGATGCCGAACCGCTTTCCCTTGTCGAGGAACTCATCGACAGGATCAAGTCCTACGGCGATGAGGATCGTATCGCATGCGAACGATCGTTCCGTTCCTTGAATCGCTTGAAACCGATCATCGACCTTGGCGATGGTGATCGATTCCACTCCGTCCTTGCCGTTGGCGCTGCCCACCGTATGGGAGGTGTAGATCGGGACGCCCATGCGGACAAGCTTGTCCCTGTGTACCTTGTACCCTCCGCATTCAGGCAAGGCCTCGACCAGTCCCACGACGTCAATTCCGGCCTGGAGGGCGTGATACCCAGCGATGAGTCCGACGTTGCCGCCACCGATGATGAACAACCTGTTCGCTGTGCGGATCCGGTCTCGGTTGACGAGCGTCTGGAAAGCGCCTGCGCCGAAAACGCCGGGCAGTGCATTGCCTTTGAACAGCAATGACTTCTCTCTTGCTCCCGTAGCAACGAGCAGTACCTCTGGGATCACCTGGACGTAGTCGCGACCATGGCGAAGGATGCCCACTTTGCCATCGCTGTAGACAGCAAGAGCGGTGCTTGTTGTCCAGACTTCGATGGCATCACTCTGTCCAACTTCGTCTGCCAGCTTCGTAGCGATGTCAATCCCGCGTGTTCCAGCATGAACCGCTTGTGCCGATCCGAAGAAACGATGCGTTTGAAGGACGAGCTTGCCTCCGAGCTGTTCTTTGTCATCGACAAGCAGAGACAAGATGCCGTTTCTCGCCAACTCCACCGCGGCGGACATCCCGGCAGGTCCACCGCCAAGGATCAACACAGGAACACTCCGCGTCTCAATTGCGCGCATTACCGGGGGGTGCGTGGTGTCAGGAAGGGCAGGCAATTCTTCGATCGGCTCGACATGCATTCCCTCCGTCACAGGGGTCATGCAGGATTTCACCGGCTGCCCATTCGCAAGCACAAGACATTGGGCACATTGGCCGTTGGCGCAGAACAACCCTTGTGGTGAACCGTCCTTCGGGTGATGGCCGAAGATCCTGATACCGTGTGCGAGGAGAGCCGCCGCGATGGTCTCTCCGGTTCGAGCGGTCAGGGAGTCCCCGTGCCACCTGAACGAGATCCATTCCGCATCCTCAATCGGTAGGATTGGATGCGACTCAATTCGCATCGACAACGTGGTTCTCCTTTTTACTCTCTTCCCGAAGCGGCCAACGAGACGGTCCGCTCACTGGCGACGATGAGACGGCTGGGTTACGCATCCTTGTCCTCGCAGGCTGCCTGACAGCAAGCGGAAGCGGCATCCCCATCGGATAGCGGGTTGAGGAGATGGCAGCGGATCCAGTGGCCCTTCTCTGTCTCAAGCAGCTCCGGAATATGCACCGAACATGGAGCGAACTTCACCGGGCAACGCGTGCTGAATCCGCATCCCGGAGGGACATTGACAGGACTCGGGATCTCTCCGGTCGATACGGATTTGGCTGGCCGCATGGCGACCTCTTCATCGGTGATCACGGGGATCGAAGACAAAAGCATCTTCGTGTAGGGGTGCTCGGGGGCCCGGAAGAACTGCTCCGTCGGCGCCACTTCGCAGATCTTCCCCAGGTAGAGAATCGCAACCCGATGGGAAACATTTCGCATCAGACTCAAATCATGCGTGATGAACAGGTACGCGAGATTGAACTGTTTCTGGAACTCGATCAGCATGTTGATGATTTTTGCCTGGATCGACACATCCAATGCAGACGTAGGCTCATCGAGGATGATCAGGCGAGGATTGGAAGCCAGTGCTCGGGCGATCGCCACCATCTGGCGTTCGCCGCCTCCGAGGGCGTGTGGCGACTTGTACATGTACTCCTCGGGAAGCTCGACCATTCTCAGGAGCTCTACCACGCGGCCTTTTCTGTCCTTGCGTGGAGCGAGATTGTGCACGCGCAACGGGAGTTCGAGGATTTGTTGGATCGTCCGGCGCGAATTGAGTGATGTTCCCGGATCTTGGAACACGATCTGAATCTGCTTCTTCAAGGATCTCGGGCGTTTCGACACAGGCTTGGCGATATCCTGGCCGGCGAACTCGATTTTCCCCGACGTTGGTGCGTGTAGACCCATCACCGTGTAGGCCACGGTGCTCTTTCCCGAACCTGACTCCCCGACCAATCCAAGCGTCTCTCTCTCGCACAGATCGAACGAGACGCGATCCGCTGCCCGGACGGTTCCGCGAGGTGTCTTGAAGAACTTGCAGAGGTCTTCGGTGTGCAGAAGTGGGCTATCCATGTGATTCCCCCGAGTGCAAGAAACACGCGACTTGATGTGATTGACTCATCGTGACAAACGCCGGACACTCCTCCGTACAACGGGGCATCGCCTGTGTGCAGCGGGGATGGAAACGGCACCCGCCGGGAGGGGAGATGTACTCAGGAATGCGACCGGGGATCCCCTCGGCAACGCCGCCGCCGGTGAGCTTCGGTACCGCGCTCATTAACCCTTGCGTGTACGGATGAAGCGGGGCATGGAACAACAGGTCCTTTGATGCTCCTTCCACGATGTTTCCGGCGTACATGACGTAGACTTCGTCGGCCATCTCACGGACGACGCCCAAGCTGTGCGTGATGAAGATGACGGATGTTCCATGGTGTTCCACGAGACCGTAGAGAAGGCGGAGGATCTGATCTTGAATCGTCACATCGAGCGATGTGGTTGGCTCATCGGCGATCAGCAATTCCGGCTCGGTTGCGAGCGCCATCGCAATGCACACCCGCTGACGCATCCCTCCGGAGAGCTCCACCGGGAAGCACGTCAGGATCCGTTCCGTGTCCGGTAGCTGCACTTCGGACAATGTTTTCAGGGCACGGCGCCGAACCTCCTTCTTGGAGATGGTCTGCTTGCTCCCGTAACGGATGGCGGTCTCCAACTGGTCCCCCACAGTGAAAACAGGATTCAGAGCGGCCGTAGGATCTTGGAAAATCATCGAAATCCCGTGGCCTCTGATTCTCTGGTATTCCCTTTTCGAGAAGCGGAGGAGATCCTGATCGTGAAAACGGATCGTCCCCTTGGTGATCTTCCCTGGGGGGCTTGGAAGAATCCCGAGCACGCACCTCATGGTGGTTGTCTTCCCGCATCCGGCTTCGCCCACCAATCCAACGCGGCGCCCCGGTTGTACGTTCATCGACACGCCGTTGAGGACCTTCAGTGGTCCTTCGTACGTCTTGAACTCAACATGCAGATCGTCGATCTCAAGGATAGGATCAGGCATGTCAGACCTCCTCGAGTGCGAACAGATCCCGAAATCCGTCTCCGATCAAATTGAACCCAAGAACCGTCAACATAATCGCAAGTGCGGGGAAAATCGCGATCCACCATTGAGCCGGAAGATACTTGGCGCCGTCAGCAACCATCGTCCCAAGATCGGGTGTGGGCGGCTGTGCGCCCAATCCAACGTAGCTCAGCGATGCTCCGATCAGGATGACCCACCCCATGTCAAGACTCATCTTGGTGAAGATGCTCGACACGCAGTTAGGGAGAATCTCGCGGAAGAGAATGTGTGCTTTGGTTGCGCCAGTGACCTCTGCGGCCTGAACGAAAAACTCTCCGCGGTACGATGAGGCGAGACCATAGACGAGGCGGCAGTACCAAGGCCACCAAACCAGAGTCACGGCCGTCATGGCGTTGAACAGGCTGGGCGTAAGGATCGAACACACAACAAGAGCCAAGATCAAGGGCGGGACGGCAAGGAAGATGTCCGTGATTCTCATAATCAGCGTCCCGATCCATCTGTTTCGGTAGTACCCGGCAAGAAGCCCAAGTACGACGCCGATCGGCGTCGCGATGGCGAGAACCACCAAGCCCATGATCAACGAATAGCGGAAGCCGAAGAAGATACGCGAGAGGATATCTCGGCCGAACGTGTCGGTTCCGAACAAGTGGTGCAAGCTCGGCGGTTGGTTCGATTCGGAGAAATTCACGTAGCGACCTGCGTGTGCGGGATGCGGCGCAACATACGGCGCAAAGATCGCCAGGATCAGGATCAGGACAATCACCGAGAGACCCACGAGTGATACCGGATTTTTCGAGAACTTGTACCATCCCTTGCGGACGGCTTCGATTCGTCGCTTGACGAGCGGATGTTTGAAGATGCGCATTTCCTATGCCTCCCCTTGCCCGCTGAGACGAATCCGCGGATCGAGCCAAGCAACGATCAGGTCAACAGCGATGTTGACGATGACGAACAGGATCCCCATGATCATCACGACCGCAGCAACTGCGTTGATGTCCTTGCGCAAAATCGCGTTCATTCCGTAGCGGGAGAGGCCGGGCCAATTGAAGATCAACTCCACCAGGAACGCGTTGCTGAACAGCGCCGCGAAGTCCATTCCCAGAATCGAGATGGTCGGGATCAGAGAGGGTTTCAACAAGTACTTCAGCGAAATGAGCCGCTCGGGAAATCCCAAACCGCGCTCTGACGCGATGTAGTCCCGCCCAAGATTGTCGCTGATTGTGGAGCGCGTGATTCTTGCCTCTTGGGCCATGCCGCCCATTGCCAGTGCAAATGCGGGGAGAATCATGTGCCAGAGGACGTTGGCAAATGCAGCGAAATCTCCAGCGATCAGGGAATCGATCGTCATCATTCCCGTGACAACCGGCGGCCGAACAAGCCCTGCAGAGAGCCGGCCTGTGGTCGGGAGCCAGTGCAGCACGAAGCCGAACAACAACAGGAACAGAATGGCGAATACAAACGAAGGCGTGATAATCCCAACATACGAGAAGATACGCACGCCATTGTCGATCCACGTGTTGTTGTATCTGCCGGAAATCGCACCGAGGGAGATCCCAAGGACGGCCATGATGATTCCGGATAGCAGCGCCAGTTCCACGGTTGCCGGGAGGAACTCCTTGATGTCATCAACGACTGCTCTTCGTGTGACCAATGATTGACCAAGGTTCCCGTGGGCAGCATCGCTCAACCAGTAGTAGTACTGGACATAGAGGGGGTCGTTGAGATGCATCTGCTCGCGCATGTTCTCAACGGCCCAATCAGACGCGCGCGCCCCCAAGGCCATTCGGACAGGATCGCCTGGCATCACGTGACAGATGGTGAAAATCAACACAGACAACCCAAACAAGGCGATCACCGAGAGGCCGATCCGCTTCAGAATGAACGTCAGCATCCGCGTCGATACCCTCCTTTCGTGGATCGAAAAGTGGGGAGGAGAAGACAGCGTCTCTCCTCCCCTCGATCAAACGGATATTGCCTAGTGGTCGAGGACTTGGATGAACCGGGCTGCGAAGTTGTACCCCATGACCGGGACGACATCACCGTTCGCCGCCGGCCAATTGACATACGATGCCTGGTAGGCCTGCCGCTTGACCTGCTCAAAGAAGCAAAGAGAAGGACACAGGTCGGCGAGGTAGTTCTGGATCTCCTCGTACTCCAGGAAGCGACTGTCACGATCGACGGTTGCGAGAGCTGTTTCGATGGCAGCATCAAGCACTGGATCAAGCAGCCATTCGTTTTGCTCCCAAGTTGCCGCCGAGTTGGAGTGGTACCGAGACTCAAGGACCGAGCCGGCTTCGGCATAGTGGGGCTCGGTGTAAACCGTGATGACATTGGGGCTGGTTTCGATGCTAGCCATCTCGTCGATCATTGACATCCACGGTACCTTGACGACATTGACCGTGATGCCGAGTTCGGCCATGTTGGCCATGAACAGAAGAGCTACCTTTTCCTCGTCAGGGACTTCCGCGCACCAATGGATTTCCACCGGATACTCATCAAGACAGCCCGCGTACTTCGAGAGCGCAAGTTCTTCGCGGGCCAGATCCATATTCTGCGAGTAGTCGGCGACGACAGCCGAGCCGGGAACCGTGGAAGGGACTGGACTCGTCAGGGTTCTCGATCCCGGGAAGATCATGTCGATCATCGTTGCGTAGTCCACGGCGTACGCCATGGCCTGGCGGAAGTGGACATCGTCGGTCGGAGCCTTCTGTGTGTGCATCATCCCGTACAGGGAGTATCCCGTGAAGTACTCCGCCACATCGATGCCTTCGATCTGTTCCATGGCGGCGATGTTCTCTTGCGGCTGACGGAAGTCGGCGATCTCCAACTCGCCCCGCGAGATCATCGTGCGCACGGTCGTGGGCTCGGTGGTGCCGATCAAGTGGAACTCATACGGGGAATCGGAATCAAACGGGATCCAGTAGGTGGCGTTGCGTTCCATGATCAGTTCCTCTTCAAGGCGGAAGTCCTTGACGTTGTATGGTCCGCTTCCCGCGTCATGAACCAGGAGAAACTCGGTTCCGTAGTCGCCCATTTCGCCGTAGGGACCATTGGGGTTGAGGTTTGCGAGGACAAGGTCCTTGTTGAGGATGTAGAGACGGAACAGGCTGGCCAGGAACACACCGGATGGCTGTTCGAACGAGAACTGGACGGTGTGATCATCGATCGCTTCGGCACCGGTGACACTGGCGAAGAGATACGCATATCCCTGACCGATCAGCTTCAACCTTTCCAGCGAGAATACAACGTCGTCGGCCGTGAGCGGGGTTCCGTCGTGGAAGACGACATCATCTCGGAGATGGAAGGTCCATGTGAGCGCATCAGTCGAGACCTCCCAGGATGATGCGAGATGAGGTTGGGGGGCACCCGTGAAATCCGGATAAACAAGACTGTCGTAGAGATTGACGAACGCGACCGAACTGGACAGGTCTGATCCAATTGCGGGATCGATGTAAGTCGGCCATGCTTCGGTCATTCTGAGGACTCCCGAAGCAAACGCGAGGCTTCCGATACCTAGTGCAAGCATGACACAACAGGCGACACTCAGCAAACGCTTCATATTGCTCCCTCCTGGCAGTGTTCGAAGTTGGAGTCGATACGTGATGTTTTCGGCCGTGATCACCTCCGCGATCGCGAATCATGGATTGTTCATCTGTCTATTGAGCAAGATCTTGCAGGAGATAGCGGACAATCCGTACAGCCTTTTCCATGTCTTCGATATAGATGTGCTCGTCCTTGGTGTGCTCCAGCCGTGAACCCATGCCGAGAACGACGGTTTCGATCCCCTTCTCGTTGAGATGCGATGCGTCGGTTCCTCCGCAGATCACCATTGTCTTCGGCACCAGGCCCACCGACGTAAGCGCCTCCTTCGCCAACTTGACGGTGGCCGACGATTCGGCGATGTGGACCGCCTTCGATGACAACTCCTCACGAATACTGGCCGTCGCGCCGAGATCTTGCGCGGCCGTTTCGAAAGCGGCGCGTACGATCTTTGCTTGGCGCAGGCACTTGTCGTGTGTCAGGCTGCGGCACTCCGCCTTGATGCAGGCCTTTTCGGGAACCCCGTTGCGAATCTCACCGGCGTTGAGGATACCGACATTGACGGTGGTCTCCTCATCGATCCATCCTTCCTTCAACATCGAAACAGCTTGGCAGGCGGCCTTGAGAGCGGATATTCCATGCTCCGGATCCATCCCCGCGTGGGCTGACTTCCCGGTGATCTCGATGTCGATCAGCATGTGCGAAGGGCCGCCGACGACGATCGCATCGATTGCGTCCATGTCGAGGACAAATCCTCGCTTAGATCGGAGCAAAGAGGTGTCGAGGTGGCGTGCGCCGAGCGTACCGACCTCCTCTTGCACCGTGACGACGATTTCAAGCGGAGGATGCCGATCAGTCGTCGAGACGGCCTCAAGGATCTCTGCGATGCCGGCTTTGTCATCGGCTCCGAGCACGGTGTTGCCGTCGGAGCGGATGACGCCGTTTTCGCGATCGAGAACAGGCCGGATGCCCTTCCCCGGCTTGACTGTATCTGCGTGAACCCCAAGCAGGATTGATTCCTTGCTGTGGCTGTTCTTGGCCGGAATCGTTGCGACGAGATTGCCGAACGGATCGATCCGGCAAGTTGCGGGGAAGAAGTGCTCCATCTCCTGTTTGAGGAAGGCGATGAAACCCTCTTCCTCGCCCGATTCGCTGTCAATCTCGACAAGCTCCAGGAAGCGCCGGACAAGCTTGCTCTCCATCGGAATCTTCTCCTCTCTTCTCATCACGAGGGTCGCAGACGGCTATTCTTTCCCGAGTTCCTTCGCCAATCGCGAGAGCTCCGGGTGTGTCATGCGACCTTCGTCCATGATTTGCTTGCCGTCGATCCAAGCGGACGTATTGAGGCAGATCCCATCGGTGTGTGACGGCGCGGGGATTCCCACTGGCGCAACCAACGACGGTCCGATATTTCCGATTCCCCACTCCGTGGAACCCCACACCCGTTCGTCTTCGACGATATCTCCGGTTAGCTTGGCTCCGGGGTGGAATGACCAGCTTGCATGGGCCACCTTCAGCATCTGGGGATGGTCGAACGCCTTCAGCCAGGCCTCGAACGCACGAGCTTCATTCCCGCCGGCAATATCGACGATCGATCCCTTCTCGATGGTCAAGTTGATTGGAGCGGTGAGTTTCCCGAGGGGCGGAACAAGAGATCCGTCAAACACCAGGCGGCCATTCACCGTATCCAGATCGGGTGTCCATGAGATTTGCCCGGCCATCATGTGAGAACCCGGCGTATCCGCGTACCCTGTGGCAAACGTGAACAGGTGATTGGGATCGCTGGAATTCCGGAACGTCAAATCTTCACCTGCGGGAGTTGTCATCCGCATTTCCTTGGCATCGATCGTCACATCGCGGAGAACCCTCAGAAATTCCCCGAGCACGGGGTAGTTCACACGCCCGATGCAACGGATCATCATGTCGACGTTCATTCCGACTAAACAGAGATGGCGAAGTTTGGCGTTTGCGGCAACGGCCATGTCATACGCCGTGGAGTAGAGGAGCCACTGGTTGTTGAACTCGACCCATGCGTCGGCCTTGCTCAAGACCGCAGCCAGCGCTTCGACCGGAAGCATCGGATCCGCTGCCTTCCCTACTCCCAAGGGAGATGCAGTCCACACCACCAAGGGCTTGGCGCCAATGGCGAATGCAGCACGCGCGGTTGCGTCGACCACGCGCCGATCGCTTTCGGTGTCTGCAGTAATAACGAAGGTCTCGCCAGGCTTGAGCCCGAACAGCTCTCGGGTCAATGTGTCAGCGGCTTTCCCTAGTTCATACTCGTAGAGATACATGTGAGAATTCCTCCCTGTTTGCGAGTGGTGTGTTGTGCTGCGA
This sequence comes from uncultured Thermotogae bacterium, assembly GCA_964547105.1. Classification (GTDB taxonomy): domain Bacteria; phylum Bipolaricaulota; class Bipolaricaulia; order UBA7950; family UBA9294; genus RXOA01. The sequence continues at coordinate 41,243 of CAZJLO010000005.1, read as the reverse complement.
CGGATGTTGAGACTGCGTCCAAAGCAATGTTCGATTGCACACGTCCGATCGCGATCTTGTTCGCGGAGAGTTGAAGCGGGCAGGAAAATCCAGCTTGACGATCAAGATTGGCACGATGGAAGATGGAGGGCCGAAAAAGAACAGCACACAATGGCAAGGCCTGTGTGCGATGCGTTCTTGTCGCTATACAGAGCAAGATTCAGCTCCTTCTTGAATATGTGTAAGCACGTTCAGCATATAGTGGTTTTCACTATTAGTCAAGGGGTATATAGCAACCTGCAAAGCAAGGGGCATCGATCACTGGCGCAAGAAGACCGTGGACAAGGAGATGAAATCCCGTTGAGAAGGCGTATAGATAAATGTGCTAGCGGAGCCGATTGAACAGGGCAACGTTCTGGAGTTCGATGTACACTTCCGTCTGAACCCAGAGCACAACGGCTCCTTCTTTGGCGGGTGTCGCAAAGCCATGTTTTCGCGAGGAGGCGAAGTGGTAGGATTCGCCTGGTGTCAACGTGTACTGCGTGCCGTCGACCTCAAGATACAGCGTCCCCTCAAGAACATAGCCGAATTCTTCTCCGCCATGGCTTTCATACTCCTGAGGATAGATCTCCGGATCGCGTGGGAATCGGTAGTTCGGAGGAAACCGTCCAACAAGAATCTCCAGCTTTCTCTCAGGGAACAAACCGCTGAGATAGGTCAGCTGCACAGGTGAATCACCGATCTGAAGCTGAATCTGATTCCTCTTGTTGGATACAGGTTGCGAATCTTCCGAGTACTGCGAATCGCGGCCGGATTGAGAGAAGAGATCTTGAATGCCGATTTCAAGACCCTTACAGATTTTCTCAAGGGATGCAACGGATGGGGAAGAAATGCCTCGTTCGACTTGAGAAAGGAAACCAACAGACAGCCCCGAGTCTTGAGCGACTGCACTAAGGGAGAGCTTCCTGTTCTTTCGGAGTTCGCGAATCCGTTCACCAATCGATTGCATGATGTTTTCAGTATAGCATAATAATTCCAGCATTCCAACTAGCTGGGTTGGAATGAACGGCGTATGGATATGCTTGTGCGCGGGAAGATCCCGCCGAACGTCGACGACCCGCAGTGGTGAGGGTGGCGGCCGCGCCGTACGCGGGAAGCACGGCCGCCGTGGCGACAAGAACCTATGTGCTGAGAAGCGCCATCCGCATCAGTTTTGGCGGGAGCGATCCGCAAGCCAGAATCGCATCATGGATCTCGCACAGGCTTGCATCGGGGCGTGAAGCTTTGTACTCATCGATCAGTTTGACCAGTTCGAGTTTCCCCATCAGGTAGGATTGTGGCTGAGTTGGCATCTGCGTGTAGCGTCGCACCTCCGCAAGGGCGTTGGTCTGCTCCAGTTGGCAGCGCTCGACGAGGAAGGCGACGCCTTCCTCCACCGTCATTTCGCCTGCATGCAGACTGCCGTCAAGGATGATTCGCGCGGCGCGCCAGCGCTGGTCCTTTAGACGTCCAAGTCGCTGAATCGGCTTAGAGATAAATCCCAGCGTCTCCATAAGCTCCTCGCAGTAGAACGCCCACCCCTCGGAGAACAACGTGGAGAGGAACGTCCCCAACCGTCGAGGCAGGGTGGCGGTTCGGTTGGCGTGGCTGATCTGAAGATGGTGTCCCGGATACGCTTCGTGGAGCGCGGTGATCGGAAGCTTGGCGTACGTGTGTCCGCGAAGCTTTTGCTCCTGTTCGTCGGGAGAGGCGTCCGGATTGACGGGGGTCACAATAAACGTACCGGCTTGAGATTCTTCGAAGATCCCCGCCGACATATAGGCGGCATACGGAAGGATCGGTCTCAGGAATGCGGGAGTCTCGATCACCTGCATACTCTCGTTCTCGGGAACAGTGACCACATGGTGATCGATGATGAATTGACGCGCGGCGTTCATCGCATCGCGGTAGGCGTCAAGCAACCCCTCGGCTGTGGGGTGATCGCTCTTCGCCGCTTCGATGATCTCGTGGACTGACTTGCTGGGATCGATCTGCTTGGCGATCTCCACGATTTGCTGTTCGGTCGATTCGAATTGCCGCCATCCTTCGGCGAGCATTGCTTGGACGTCGTAGTCGACGAGATGGTCTTCGTGAAGGATGGTGTTGAATAACGCCTCGCCAACGGCGAAAGTGCCGCTGGCGTGAGGAAGCATGTTCTGGGTGAGGAAGTCGATGAAGTCCGTCACTGCGATTGCCGCTTGCTTCCCGGCCTCAGTGATCTCATCAACAAGATCCGGCGCTTCCTCGGCGGCCACGTGCGGAAGCAGGCCGACGAACAAACCTTTGGTGGATGCGGCTTGCTCGATGGCCAACTCCACCCAGACAGGCGGAATCTCCGCAGCGACGAGGTTCGCCTTGGCTTCGGAGAGGACCCTGGGAACCGCGCGCATTCGTGCAACAACGCTTCGAAGGCGTTCGTCGATCGGTGCGAAGTCCTTCATGATCAGCGTGAACACGCTTTGTGCGATCTCATCGACGTAAACGCCGGGACTTCTCTCGTGGATTCGAGTTTCCGCAATGGCTCTCAGTTGCTGCTTCGCGAGTTGAATGGCGAGCGTGCGGTCGATTTTCTCGTCAACCGACCAACCGGTCACGTCGATCGCTTCGAGCGTCGCCAAACCGGTCTCGAAGAGCTGTCTTTGCCGGGCGAGACCGGATCTCGAAAAGTCCGCGAGGCAATCATCGAAGCGGTGATCGCCGCAGTACGTGGCCAGGGACGGCGCTTCCTCGAGCACCTTGGCCATCCACGCGTCGAACCAGGTGTAGAATGCTTCTGCTGAACCCATGAATCCTCCTTCAAGGCGATGCCGGGTTGTGCTTGTCGGAGCTTCCTCATTGATCCTATTGGCTTTCGTAGGTTTCTCAACAACGGGGTTTGGTTCAATCGAGATGCCTGGGACGGGCGGCCATGAGGTATACTTCTGATATTCGCTTGAGTCGAAACGGCAAACCCGGCGAAAGCCGGAGGCGCAAAGTCACGGGTCTAAGGGAGGCTTCTATGATCGCCGGACTACCGAAACTACGATTTCTTGTCGCCATTCTTCTCTTACTGATGGCCTCTTCCGTTGCGTTCGGACAAGAAGTCCAAACGCCCTCCAGCGTGCTGGACGATGTCATCGAGATTGTCTGGTCCAATAGTCTTGTCTCTCCCGAGCAAGCAACGGCTCTTTCCGAGCAGATCCTCGCCGTTGTGAGCGCAAATGCGGCTACACCGGAAGAGATTCTCGGCATGCTGCAGGACGAACTGGGATGGTCCGAGATCAGCGATCCGGACAAGCTCGCGATCGCGATCGAAGCTCTTGATCAAGTCCTTCTCGGACTGATCGAGGGCGATATCGGTGCCGGCGAAGGGTCTGATGCCTTGACCGATGCTTGGATTGACCTCTCCACGCCCGATGGGGTGGTCCATGCTATCGAGGATGCGGCGGAGCGAGCCCTTGGCGATGACGTCCCCGAGGGGCTGATCGAAGAGGCGAGCCAGCTGATTGCCGATGGAGTCCCGCCGGGAATTGTGCTTCGGGTGACAAAAGACGCCCTCAGAAATGGGCAAGACCCGCTCGAGGCTCTGGACGCGCTAATGAGCGCGAGTGACGACAGCTCGTGGGGACAGGCGGCCAATGAGGCGACCGGCCAAGGGCAGAACAAGTACCAAGAAGAAGAAACCGAACAGAATGCCAATGAGAATCAAACCGCGCCGGACGATCCCGAGAGCGAGCAGGAACGCAACGACAACAATCACGGGCGGAGTCCCGGGAATGGCAATGGATCGAGCGGAAATTCCAGTTCCAATTCCGGCTCGAACAACGGAAACGACAACAACGCAAATAAGACCAACGGGAGCGGCAAGAAGAGCTGACCCCGACCACTGATCTGTGCTGTTCTCGTTCCTGCGGGAAGCAGACGCTGCATCAAGAGCATCGCTTGGCTCGGTGCAGCGTTTGCTCGTTGGCCTTGTTGTCCGGACCGCCTATAGCGAGCTGTCCGAATCGTCTTCGATCAATTGGCCGTCGGCGAGCAGGAACGCCCGGATTCCGTCCAGAATACCCGTTGCGACCTGCCGCTGGTACGTTCCATCCAACAACAACGCCCGTTCCTCGGCATTGGTGAGATAGCCGACTTCCACCGAAACGGAGGGAACGCTCAAGCGTTGCAGGTACGACTCTTGGGATCGCACGCCGCGGTCCCGCACTCCGGTTGCCGCCACAAGGTGTTCCTCAATTGCTCGAGCAAGTGCCCAGCTTGGATCATCCGGCGTGCGCGTATCGTCCACCCAGACCTCCATTCCGTACACACTCTCATCGCCGAAAGCGTTGACGTGGATGGAGACATACAGGGCGGCCTCCGCTTCCTCGGCCATGGCGATGCGGTCCACGTTGGCTACGGTCACATCAGACTCTCGCGTCAGCATGGCCTCCAGTTTGGGGTCGGCCTCGAACAGAGCTTTAATCTGCGTCACGATGTCGGCGTTGATGTCCTTCTCGTAGACATCTCCGAAAACGGCTCCAGGATCGGCTCCGCCATGTCCCGCGTCGATAGCGACAACGATGGAAGGGATTGCGACGGCCTCTTCAGGGGAGCGAAACACCCCGGCGAGCGCGAGAGCAACCACCACGGCAACAGCGACGACCGCCAGTCCCAACAGAAACCAGGTGCCCTTTTTCATGAGCCAAGACTACCCGAAGGGCACCATGGAGGTCGAGCGATGTCGTTGGTCCGGTGTTTGAACGGCCAGCTGTTCGGAAAGTCTGCCGATGCTGGCGGGAGCGATGCGCGGATGAGATCTCCCGTGGGTTCAGACGACAAACTGCATCGAGTCCCGATCATCGCTGCGGGCGGACGGCGATGCCTCACGGCAGCGATCGATGGCAAGTCGAAGTCGGCGCACGGCCACATGGATTGATTCTTCGGATTGTGCGGCAAAGGTAAGCCGAATCAAGCGATCACTGCCCTGACCGGTCTGAAACAGCCCGCCGTGCAGGAAGGAAACGCCGCACGAGACCGCGTGACGCAGAAGCTCTCTTGAATCGATCCCCTCCGGAAGCTTTGCCCAGATGAAGAATCCCCCATGGGGCATGACATACTCCAAATCGGGACAGAACCGTTGCAGGTCAGCGGCCATCTGCCGGCAGCGTTCCGCATATTTCGGACGAACGGAACGAAGATGCCGATCGAGAAGCCCTTTGCGGTGAAACGTATACAGAGAGGCTTGTGCAGGACCATTCACAAACAGGTCGAACAGATTGCGGAGGGCGCCCAACCGCTTGGCAACGGGCCGAGGGACGGCAATCCAACCGACACGCAGTCCGGGGAACAGAATCTTGGAGAACGTCGAAACGTAGATAACGAGTTCATGATGATCCAGTTCATACAACGTTGGCGGAGGCTCGACATCGAACCAGATCGGCCGGTAGGCGTCGTCTTCCACGATCGGGATGCGATGTGCGGCAGCGAGCGAGAGCAGCCGATGCCGCTTGTCGATCGGGAGCGTTCCCCCCGATGGATTCTGATGGGTGGGAACGACATAGATGAACTTCGGCCGAGCGGTCTTAAGCAAATCCTCCAAGATGTCCAGGTCGATCCCCACATGGGACGTGGGAACGCCGATCAAGCGAGCCCCGGCTTGTGAGAATGCCTTGAGCGCCCCAGGATACGTGGGAGCTTCGACGACAACAAGATCGCCGGGATCGATCATTCCCTGTGCGATAAGATGGATCCCTTGCGTAGAGCCGGCGGTCACGAGAACGTTGTCGGTGCTGCTGCCGACGGCCTCGGCCAACAGGCTGCGAAGCGGGGGGTATCCATCCACCGGGCACCACTGCAGGATCTGCGAACCATGTTCTCGCAGCACTTGAGCGGAGATGTCCTGGTAGAGGTCAATCGGGAAGAACTCCGTTGCCGGTAGGCCTCCGGCGAGAGAGATGCAGTCCGATCGGGAGATCAAATCGAACAGATCGCCGTAGTCTTGATCAGGCGTGGTGGCGGATGAGGAAAGGATCGCGTCCCAGTTGGGCGTCGAGAACGGCTCAACGGGGATGCCTCGCACATGCGTCCCCCGCCCCACTTCGCCTTCGATCCATCCTTCTCGCGCCAGCAGTTCATAGGCGCGGACGGCGGTGCTTCTTGCGATGCCCAACTCCGCTGCCAGGGCCCGCGTAGTCGGCAACCGCTCCCCGGGTTGGAGCTCTCCTTGAGTGATTCGATCCCGGAAGCTTCGGGCGATTCGAGCTTGTTGCGACATGGCCATGAAACCACCTCTCAATTGGGTGCATCCAAAGGAGGATTATCGGTTCCCATAGACCCGAGAACAACCCTCTTCGGCTTGATTGGATGAGTCCAATGGTTCGGGATGAGAGAACTCCCTTTTGTCGCCGATGATCAGCGACAGGCACCCGAAACTCGGAAACGGACACAGAGTGCGTCCTGTGCCGGGCGCCAGCTTGTCGAGGTGCACCAGCGTCTCTTCGTTTGGGAGCCACAAACGATCCACGGCGCCGACCACCGGGCGCTCGCATGGCGCAGTTGCGATATCATCAGGCGTTGGGTAGCGTTCTGCAGGAGCATCCAACCAGCAATTCGCGGCGTTTCCTTGCCGTTCAAGGAGCAGGAATGACACAGTCAAACGGTTTCAATCAACAGGATTCGTGGGACGTTTTGATTGTCGGTGGAGGTCCTGCGGGGGCCGCCGCAGCGTTGTATGCGGCGCGATCGAGGCTGACGACATTGGTTGTCGACAAAGGAATCACCGGCGGCGCATTGGGGATGGCGCAACGCATCTCCAACTACCCCGGTGTGAACGAGGAGCTCTCCGGAGAAGATCTGATCGGCCGGATGCGCGAGCAAGCACGCGCGGTGGGGGCGCGATTCGAACAGGACAAAGCGATCGCCGTCTCACTTGACGGACGTGGTGGCACGAAGCAGGTCCGCGGCACTCGGGCGGCGTACGAGGCTCGATCGTTGATTCTTGCGACCGGAGCGCTCGGGCGATCCCATACGGTCCCCGGCGAAGATCGTCTGTTGGGGCGGGGCGTTTCCTACTGTGCCACTTGCGACGGATTCTTCTTCACCGGTCGAGATGTCGCCGTTGCCGGTAACAATGAAGAAGCTGCGGAGGAAGCGCTGTTCCTGACGCGCTACGCAAGACGCGTATTCCTGCTGTCCCCCACAAAGGAGCTTCGAGTACCGGATGCGCTTCGGGATCGTGTGCTGGAAGATCCAATCATCGAGCTTCGGAGCGAACACCGGCTGCTGGAGATTGTCGGAGAAGACGATGTTGCCGCGGTTCGGGTTGGAACGCCGGACGGGGAGAGAGAGCAGCCCGTTGCCGGTGTGTTCATCTACGCCCAAGGGAACCGCCCCGTTACCGATTACCTCGTCGGTCAGCTGGAGACGACGGATTCCGGGTGTCTGCTGGTCGATGAGTACTTCCAGACCAGCATTCCGGGCGTGTTCGCCGCCGGCGATGTGCTGTGCAAGCACTTCAAACAGATTGTGATCGCTGCGGCGGAAGGAGCGATGGCGGCAATGGCGGCCGAGCGCTTTCTATCCGGCCGAGACACGCTTCGCCCCGATTGGGCGAAGTAGCATCGATCGATCTGTGAACGCTGGTCTGCCGAAGAAGAGCTGTCCGTAGCGGCTAGTTCTCGGCGAGAATGGTTTCCTCATACTCCTTTTCCAGACGAAGCTTGTGCCGCCCTTCTTCCTCCGCCAGTGCTTTGAACACGGGTTGCGCCGGGCCTGCGAACGTCATCAGGCGTTCGTAGAGGGCTACGGAGACTTCCTCCCGTTTTATGGCAAGGATCATCGCCTGCTGCAACGTCATTTCGGGACCGGCCGGCACCTCGACGAGAATCTCGGCAAGGCCGAGATCGGCGACGGGGCCGGTTGCCGCCAGCAGCTTGTCAACGGGAACCGTACGCAGCATATCCTCGTGTCCCTGCTCGGCTTGGGCAAGCTCGGCGAACAGGATCCTGATCGCCGGCACGTGTGCGGTTTCCGACCACGCCAAGTAGAAAGCTTGTGCTTCTCGCTCTTTGGCGATTGCGAAGTCAAGAGCCTTCCGAATCTGATCGCGCATGCTGCTCCTCTCGCAAGACATTGGGTTCTCCACGATCGTACCCGACACCTTCATTGCGGCCCAAGCGGCGAATCATCCTATAAGTCAGCCACATCCGGGGCGGGACCGAGATTGTCGATGGATTCGTGATAGTAGGAAACGACCGAAGGGAAGTCTTCGAAGGCGTGCTTGCCGGCCACGGACACGCCGTAGACTCCGTGACCAATGCGGTCAAACCAGCCGTAATAGTTGCGGTAGAGAATGGCGTAGGTTCTCGACCCGGTGTTGTGCTGTTGCTGCAGTTGCGCCGCCGAAAGAGGACCGAATCGATCGAGGACAACGGCGATCTGGATAGCGTTTTCACGGTATGCCGTGACGCGCTTCTGACGCGTGCTTCCTCCGGTGTTACGGTTGGCGGTGCGTCCGACCATCTCTTCGAGTACCGCAGCTCTCTGCTTGCTCGATCTCCTCATGCGATAAGGCGCCGGAGAATGAACCTCTTCTACGCGACCCGGCAGCGGGGTGGGATACACGAGGAGGAGTCCCAGTTCGAGTCGGCGCAGCAGACGTTTGATCCCACGCCAGCGGCGACGGGATCGGCGCGGGATCGGTCCGGGCACGGCAACGTAAACGACATCGGCAAAGCGCTGGCGGGCCGTGGCTTGGGCCAGGAGTTCCAGGGTCACACTTGTCTTGAGTTCCACCACGACCAGTTCCCCACGGGCATACCCCACGACGTCGCAGTCGGCAACCTCGGCCCGCACGGTATAACCGCTTGCTTCGAGAAACGCACGGACTGGTGCGTACAGATCGATCTCGCGGAGTGAAGCGGGTCGCGTCACCGATGGCCTCCTTTCTCTCCTAACGAACGACAAGCCACGTGCCGAGAAGCAGGACGCCGAATCCCAGTCCTCGCATCGGAGTCAGAACATTCACGTTCACGCCGAGCCAGCCGAAATGATCAATGATTGCCCCGACAACAAGCTGCCCGGTCACCATCAGCGTGACTGCGGACGTAATCCCGATTCGCGGGACGGTGTAGGCGACTGCGGCGATGATCCCGACACCGACAAACCCGGCGAGGAATCCATACCAGGGGACTTCGCGCCATGCGGAGAAACCACCGCCTCCAAGAAGAAGAAGGAGCAGTCCGGCGAAAACCGTGCCTCCAAGGTGGGTAAGGAAAGAGCCCTCCAGCAAACCGAGCCGGCTTCCAAGCAGCGATGCCAGTGGATTCTGCAATCCGATCAAAGCGCCGGCACCGAGCCCGACAAACAACACAACGATCAATGTGGACATGTTCTCCCTCATCTTCTGGCGACTTGGCACCGCGATGCTCCCGGAATACAGCCAGCGTACGGCACGTGGAGGGGCAATGTCCATGATTCGCCATGGGGTCCTTCGGCGAAAGGCCCTACGGGATGATCTTCTTGTCGCGGCAGGAAGAATGGGGGGAGCCGAACGCGAGATGCCGAACATCGCAAACAGGAGAAAACCCAACCTGGCGGTAGATGCGATTGGATATCGGATTGGCGAGATCCGCATACAGAACACAGCTTGTGAACTCTCGTGTGAGGAGACGTTCGCACAAAGCGGCGACGCAGGCCGACGCGTACCCGTTCCCTCGCTCCGCACGCGGAGTGAACACCCCGCTGATCGAAGCCGTCTTCTGTGCGGAGCGGACGTGAATCGCCATTGAGACGGGGCTCCCATTGTCCCAGAAGAAGATGGAACCCTCTTGTAGATGGCGGGCGGTGAGGCGTTCGAGATTCGGCAGAGGGTCCTCGGGAACGGCTTCATCGTGGAATCGGCGCATCCAGCGGATGATCACGGCCCGATCGTCCTTTCCGGCGGAGCGAAGCGAACCTTCGACGTCCGTGGGGGCGCGCACGGCGTCTTGTTTAATTCGATGGATTCGCTCTTCGCGAACAACGGAAGCCTGTTGGTCCGTCTGTCGGCACCAAGTGTCGGCAAAGCAGGTTGCGAACTCCACTCGACCAAGCACGCCGGAAATGTGCCAGGATTGTCGACGAAGCCACGAAACCAGCGCCGAACATGCCGACGGGAACTGTTCTCCGCCGGCAAGCAACAACGGGTATCCGGGGGTCATCATCGCCGCGCCTCGCGGCAAGCGGTCGCGACGGTCATGGATGGTAGCGAACAGCCATGCAGGCTCCGACAAATCCGTCCTGCCATTGTGTTCTCGATCGGCTCGTCGGGCGGACAGGCCAAGGATAAGGGAGTTCTCGACCTCGCGTTTCCGGAGCCATGCTCCAGTGCGCGCCAAGAATGCGGCGGCCGTTGCGTGGCCGTGGACATTCATGGGGATGTCTCCTTTCTTGCCTGGGCGATACCGGATATGCGCCGGCGGACTCTGAGTGGTGCCGTGTGCCGGGAGCGGATTCGATGGCCGGTCCGGGAACTGCTTCCATTTACGACGATGTCAGTGTTACCCGCCGGGAACCCTGTCAACTGGCGCTGCCGCAGATGGGCTGCCCGCCTTGGGAAGCCCTTCCGGCGACGGAGGGCCGGGAGCCGGCGGGAAGGGTTAGTTCCCGTAGATCCACGCTTCAAACCACGGGGCCATGCTGCATCCGCACGATGATTCCAGGACGTTGCGGATTGCAGACAACGTACCGTTCCGCCACCGGAATGCGTCCAGGTACTCTCGCAGTGCGTCAAGAACCATCTCCTCGCCATACTCGTCCTCCAGAGCCGCGTAGAAGAGGGGGCCCTTGCCATAGATCACCGATGCATACGAACTAGTTGAGTAGGCACTTGTCGGAAGGGCGAGCGGCATTTCGGGAATGCCGGCAAGAAGATACGTGGAAGTCAGCCATTGCTCGAACGCCTCATCCCCCACCTCGCCGTATCGGGCCTTGGCATGCTGCCATGTCACATATTGCGCCGCTGACTCATCCAGCCAAGGCTGGTTGGTCTGGTCGTTGCCGACAATCGTGTGAAACCATTGATGAGCCGTTTCATGTACCAGAACGATCTCGAAGAACGATGGTCCACCGATCCGCGAAACCGGGCCCAGCGATGATTGGGCGAACGTGGATTCGCCGATGAGAATCGCTCCGGGGAATTCCATCCCCACAGCGCGGGTCGGGCCGACGACGATATCCAGCTCGGAGAACGGGTAGTTGCCGAACCAGCCTCCGAACGATTCGAGAGCCAAGGCGACCTCTTCACCGGCTTGCCTGGCCCGAGCGGCCAGTTGAAGCGGGGCGAACACGCGGATCGTCGTCTCGCCCGTTTCGGTCTCGAAGACCGACAAGTCGCGCATCAGCGCTAGATACAGTTCGCGCACCGGGCCGGCGCTGATCGTTACGCGATCCCTTCCTGCTGAAACGGACGCCCGGGAGGCTTCAACCCCCGTTCCCGCTATCGCGATGCCGGCGGGGACGTCCAATCCGACAACGAAGAATGAAGCATCCGCATACAGCACGTCTCCGTATTCAGGCGGCGAATCCACCCGCCATCGCCCGTCGAAGATGGCAAGCAACGGCAAGATGTGGGCAAGAGAGACGGTCTTGCCGTCCGTATTGAGGATGCCGTAGTGCGAAACGTTCCCGGAAGGAACGATGGCAACGAACTCAAGGGTGATGGCGATCGCTTGTCGGGCTTCGAGCGCAGTCCCGAGTTCAACCCAGGCCACTGTTCCGTTTTCGGAAAGACGAATTGGTGCCGGCGTCCCTCCAATCTTCGCGCTCCCGACGGTGATCTGTCCGCCGATCCCGTTGGCGTACAGATGGAAGGCAATTTCATCGACGGGCTGATCATCGCGATGAGTGTAGATGGCCTCCATCGTCCCGCGAAGCTCGGAGAGATCATCGGATACGACAAGGTCCACCATGTACACCGTCGCTGCAGCAAGGCTTGCGCTGGTTGAATCGCTCTGTGCGGCGGCGATCAGTCCCGTTGCTGCAGCGACCCGTGCCATCTCCTGCACCTCGGAGAACGGAACTGTGCCGGGATCATCGAGCGATTGCGCGGCTGCATCGATAGCTGCCACGGTCGAGAAGATGCACACAACAAGGAAGAAGCCAAGCGCCATGGATGGAGAGAATCTTTGGTAGCGAAGCTTTGATCTGAGAGTGATCATCGTTCCTCCTTGGTAGGATCCGGATGAGTTCGGGCCGAGCATCTGGGCTCTCGTGCATGGGTATCGTCATCGGGGTCCGGCTGGAGTGATCTTGGGATCAACACGGTGAACCGGCTTCCCTTGCCTGGCTCGGAGGTCACACGGATGCTGCCACGGTGATCTTCAACGATGCTGATGGCAATCGGCAGGCCGAGGCCGAATCCCTGATCGGCGCCCGCACGACGGGATGAAGCGCCCCGGAAGAACGGCTCGAACAAATGAGGAAGCTCTTCCTCAGGAATCCCTTCTCCCGTATCGATCACATCCACCGCGGCAAACGCACCCACCGGACGAAGCACGACGCGGATCTCACCCTGGGTGGTGTGATGAATCGCGTTGATCACGAGATTTGACACGACGCGCTCAAGCAGGTCACGGTCTCCTCGCACCGAGAGAGGAGATTGGACTTCCGTTTGTAGATCAATGCCCCGCTGTTCGGCGACCGGCTGGTGTACGTCTTCGATGGACGAGATGATCTCCTGCAAGGGGACGGTTTCCCATCTGCTGTTGCCGATTTTCTGCCCGATGCGGTCCAGATCCAGAAACGAGTCCACGAATTCCTGAATCCTTTGCACGCTGCGGTCGACCACGGACATCGCCCGCCTATAGGCCTTGTCGTTCTCGCCGACCGGAGAGGATGCAGCCTCGAGAAGGTCGAGCGATCCACGAATACTGGTGAGTGGATTCAGAATCTCGTGAGCCACCAGCGCCATCCGCCGCTGGTTGGTTTCCACCATCTGCCGCAACTCGATGTGTGTGGTTCTCAGTTCGGTGATATCGGTGGCAACGACAAGGACCGACGGGATCTCTTCCTGGTCCGGGAGCGGGCACAGGCTTGTCCGATACCATCGACGTTCTCCGCCGACAATCGAGATTGTCTCCGTGATTTCGCAGTTCCCGGAAGTGAGGACCGAATGAATCGACTCCATCTGACGGGTGGCGATCTCGGGCGGGAATAGGTCGTGCATCGTCTTCCCGGCGATCTCCTTGGGGGAGATCGCCCATGGCTCGGCTGCTTTGGGATTCATGAACGAGAAGACGCCGTTTTCGTCCACAATAGAAATTGCCGCGTCGGCGCCTTCAACCAGGGCGCGATAGCGGCTCTCACTTCGTTCGAGCTCTTCCCGCGCCCGGACTTCCGCGGTGATGTCCGTTGCGAATACGGCGACAAACCAAACCTGCTCCGATCTATCGAGGATAGGGGTCATGCGGTTGGAGAAACAGTGTCCGCCACGTTCATCCTCGAATTCCACGGTGGCTTTGGTTCGGATGGCTTTGTCGAACCACTTTCCCCGTTCAGCAAGGGTCTTTATGTCGAGCAGCTCACGAAGATCGCGCCCAACGGCTTCGTGTTCGCCGACTCCGAGCAATCGAGCCATTCCCGGACTGGCCGTGATGATGATTCCGTCCGGTTTCACAAGGAGGGAGAAATCGTGGCACGAGGCAAGAAGAGCCGTGATTATCTTCGATTGCAGCACCTTGCTGTCATCGTCCGTTGGGCGTTCACTCATGCTAAGCAGCCTACTCGAATTGCAGCACCGAGGCCAGTGAACGACAAACGCTGCAGCCAACGCGATGCATGATCGCCGGGACTGTCGCTTCGGCACGAAATGGCGGCGTGGGGCGCATGCGGCCGTCTCTCTTGCAGGGGAAGAAGCTCCGGGAGGCGCCCAGAGGCAGCTCCCGGAGCGTTCTCTCCAATCTGCTTTTCCGCCGCCTAGGGAGCGACCGTTAGCGGCTCCGCCAATTGAATGCGGATCCAGGCCACACTGCCGTCCTGGAAACCGAGCCGGAGATCGTAGACTCCGGGGAGCATCTCCGAGGTATCGAACTCGAAGCGGAAGCAGAGCGTCTCGTGATCGAAGATGGCATTCCATGAAGTCAGCAGGAGGCCCTTCTCGGGCTCCAAAGAGACATCCACTTGGTAGAAGCCGACGATCACGTAGCTGCCGGTCACCACCTCTCCGGAAGGGCGCACCAGCGAGCACGCACCGCTGATCTGTTCGCCGATTTCATAGATGGCGACAAGCTCCAGATTGCCGATCAGAACCACGCCCTCTTCCTCCGGCAGGCCGCGATCGAGAAAACCGGACGCACCCGCCGGGACCACGGTGAAATCGAACAGCGGCGGGGTGTACTCCACGGTGACGTCAAACGTTGCCACCGTTTCTCTTCCGTTCCGATCCCGCGCGGTGACGCGAACCTGGGTGACGCCCACGGGGAACGCGTGTCCGCTGGGGTGAGACAGGAACACCGCCGGCGACGGGTCGTCGTTGTCCGTTGCCGTGATCGGATCCCAGAACACGGGGATCGTTGTCTTGCCCGGCTCCGTGACGGCGGAGAGGTCCTCGGGAAGCCCAACCAAGACAGGCGCTTCTGCGTCGCGGACATAGACCTCGAACGTATCCGTTGTCTCGTTGGCGGCATGATCCGTTGCAGTCACCGTGACGACGGTCGTACCGATCGGGAACGCCGTGCCGCTGGGGTGCGACAAGGACATCCCCGGTGAGGGGTCCAGGTTGTCGTCTGCCGCGGGCGAGTAGGTCACGACGGCGGTTGGCAGACCGGGATCGCTGACCGCTTCGATGTCCGCAGGAACCGCCAATACGGGAGGTGTTGTGTCAATTCGGAACGGACCCGAGGTTGTCGGTGCCGACCAGTTTTCGATGTTGTCGAGGGTTGCGACGTGGAGATACCAGCTCCCATCTTCGGCAGCGGTAAACGTTCCACCCGCCCATGGCGCGTCGTTGGTTTTGGAGGGGGAAACAGGAGGGGTGGCATTGTCGGTCCAAGTGACGGAGAAACCTTTGACACCGGAGAGCGCATCCGATGCGCCGGACGCGGAGAACGTGACGCTCGGATCGTTCGACCAGAATCCGGGAACATGGCTGGTCGAAAGCACGACCGGGTTCGTCGGCGCCGTCGTGTCGATCTGGAACGGGCCGTGCCGATCGGGATCGCTCCAGTGTCCGGCTTCATCCACCGTGCAAATGTGGAAGTACCAATCGCCGTCCGATGCTGCCGTAAATTCTTCCCCAACCCATGTTGATAATCGATTCGAGGATCCGGATCCCGCCCAGGCAGTCGATTTCGTCCACGCGACTTCGTAGCCGACCACCTCCGTGTACTTGTCCGACGCATCGCTGATGTCGATCTGCACCGATGCGTTGTTGGACCAAGCATTCTGCTGGTGTGTGGGTGACGAAACGGTGGGATTCTCCGGCGGGGACCAATCAACGATGAACGACCAGAAATCGCAGTCGCTAAGGTTTCCGACGTTGTCTCGGGCAGCAACGCACCACTGGTGGGGGCCTTCATTCAGCGGGACGTCCGCACAGAAAAGACCCGCATTATGTTCAGTGTAGCTTGTTGCCCCGAGGATGAACAGGGAGTAGCTCTTGACCCCGCTGCCGGACCCATCCGAAGACGCGGTCCACGAGAAGGTCGCAGTGGTTGAGTCCGTGATGAAGCCGTCGGTTGGACTTCGACCGCCCGGCTCCGCGGGAGGTGTTGTATCAAGAAGCACCTCGACCGTGTTCGATGCGGTGTTGGTATAGCTGGGGCTTTGAACGGACTTGCACGCGTCTGCCCGAATGGAGACGACAATCGTTCCGTCATTTGTCGCTGATGGAATCTCGATCGTGAACGTGTCCCCGTCGCCGGACGGCGATACCGTTGGGGAACCGGGGCTCGCCGTCCCACCAACGGATACGCCGGTGTTGTCGAATCCGCTGACCGATTCCGAAAAGCTCGCAACGAAGTGGATAGGCACCGACTTCGTCTCGGCCGGCTGACCTGGGGCGAGCGACAGTGTCACCGAAGGCTCGCCTCCTATGCTGAGGATCGAACCCCACGCCACCAAAACCGAGATCGCAGCAAGGCACGCAATCGCCTTGTGAGTGGTCCGAAGACGGGACGACGACGCCCCTGTTACGCGGCGGCCCATCGCATGTCCTGAACCGGATCTTGCTTGAACATGCCAGTCGATTTTTCTACGTGGTCGAGTCATTGCGTCCCTCCATACGCCGCCTGAACCGGCGACATCTGCAGAAGCTCAAGAGCCACGGCGTCACGCACGTCGCCGGATTCATGCTCCAGCAGCCACGTCAGCGCCAACACGGCGTCATCCCCGAACGAAGGCTCTTCGAGCAGGCGAGCGTGTTCCGCCCGCAGCTCCGCGTTCCTCGCCCGGGCCATGCCGATCTGCAATTCCAGATGCTCGACGGACGCTGTTACCTGCTCTTGTCCGACGTTGTCGAACGATAGCGCTTCGGCAAGCGACTCGAATCCTGTCTCGGTGGCGATCTGAATGCGATCCACCTGGGCTTGAATCTCGCCCATTGTCTGATCGCCCATCGCCAGGATGTCATTGGCGGTGCTTGCCATCGGGATCAGGGCAAGAAGCGTCGTGGCATCTTCGCTGACATTGAGGAAGAGATTGTCGATTTTCTCCGTCAGCAGGTCCGGAAGCCCTTCG
Source organism: uncultured Thermotogae bacterium (assembly GCA_964547105.1). Classification (GTDB taxonomy): domain Bacteria; phylum Bipolaricaulota; class Bipolaricaulia; order UBA7950; family UBA9294; genus RXOA01. Next base: position 24,548 of record CAZJLO010000005.1, on the reverse strand, counting down.
ATGATCGCAGGTGCCTCGCGGATGAGATTGGTCCCGAGTTCCGTCATCAGTACGGGAAGCTCATAGGCGAACTCGGCCAAGTCGGGCAGTGTGGCGGCGATCTCCGGCAAGTCATCAATGATCGCAGCAAGCGCCGGTCCGGTGGCCGGGTTTCCTAGGCAATTGGAGGTCGATAGCAGCAGCCCGGGGAGCATCGGGAGAAGCTCGTTCACCATGGCCAGCGAATCGAGCCAGGAAGCGGGGTCCATGGCAACGTCCGCCATCGCCGTTCCCAGCCGCTCCAAGCGGCCGACAATGCTGGTGAGGCGACCGCCGAGTCCGTCGAGCGAGGTGGTGAGCCCGTAGAAACCCTGCTCGAACATGTCCGTAATGCCGCCGAATCCCTTGAGGAAACCGGTCTCGATGATTCCGGTGATGGACTCGAGCCCCCCGATCTGATCCATCACCATCCCGCCGAGTTGGGTGAATTGACTCCCCAGCAGGCGGGTGAGGCCGCTCAAATCTCCTTTGACGAACTGGGCCAGAATTCCGAACCAGTCGAACGCTTCGTCAAACGCGCCGATGGTCTCGCCGGCCGCATCCTCAAGCGTGACCTTCAACTCGTTGAACAGGCTGCCGGGGCTATCAAGTTTGCCGATGATGTTGTCCTGGAGATTTCCGGTGAAGCTTGTGATGTTCCCGAATCCCCCGTTGAGGCCGCCGGTGAGGCTGGTGAGACTTCCAGCAATCTCGAAGAACTTCCCTCCACTGGCGAAGCTCCCGGCTGTTGTGATCATCCCGCCAACATTCCCGAGGATCTCGGGAAGACGCGGAACCCAGCCAAGTACTTGTGTGAGTCCGAGCTCGTCTAACACACGGTTGACGACATCCTCCATTTGCTGGATCAGCTGCTGAGCCGGCCAGGTGACCGTTTTGAAGAAGCTGACAAAGCTACTCTCACCAAATGGGATCAGGTCGCTGATGCAGACTTCGATCAGTCCGAAATCGGCGCACTGGTCGATCGAATTCCAGATCTCTTTGCCAAGGTCATCCCACACGTCGGCGCCTGCCGAGCTGCCTAAAGCGATCAAGAGTAACAGCAGCGAGAGAAACCCCAGCATCCATCGCGTGGTTCGTGTCTTCATGTTGCGTCGCCTCCCGATGCTCCATCCACACTCGCGAGGGCGGGAATGGATGTATCCCGCTGGATGGCCGCCATCACCACGGCCCATGCGTCAGCACGCCGGGCGGCGTAGAGGCGCTGGTTGTCGGCATCCAGTCGCCGGTTTTCTTGCTCGATCTGGGCAAGTTCGGCTTCCAGCCCCGCTCGGCGGACGGCGAATTCGCTATCCGGGACGTCCCGCGCATAGTCCGAAACGCCGGAAACAGCAAGCTGCTGCTCCAACTGCGCAAACCCTTGCTCGATCGAGTCGGCGAGGGCGGTCAGATTGGAAAGCATGTCCGCCATCGTCCGATCGGAGGCGCCCAATGCGGCGTTGATTCCCTCCATGCCTGGGATGAAGCCGGCAAGCTGCGTGATGTCCGAAGCCAGCGAATCCGCTGCGCCGCGAAGCTTGCCTTCCACCAGATCGGGGATCGATGACAGCCACTCCGGCAGGTTGCCGGCGAACTCGACGACCCGATCCAAGTACCCATCGTGCGTCTCTTGAAGTCCACTGACAAGATCGGGCAGCGTCTCGAGAACGAGCGGCAGCGTTTCGATCACCGCGCACATCTGCTCGAGGCGTGCCTCCTGCAGGGCGAGCGCCTGTTCCATCGGCATGATGCTCATCACCACGCCCAGTTCGGCGAGGCTCAAGAAAATGTCTGCGATCTTCTCGGGATCGGTCGCCAAGCCGGCAAGGCTGGTTGCCACCGCTTCCAGCGACGCGATCTGTCCGGTGACCATTCCACCGATCAACCCATCAGCAGAGGCGAAGTCGTCGAACACCGAGATCCCAAGGCTGTCGAAACTCCTGGTAATCATCCCGTCGATGTCACCGAGGTCTCCCACCACATCGCCGATGCCGCCCACCAGGTCTCCGCCGACGTCGGCGATCGACTTGATTAGATCGCCGGTGAGGTTGCCGATCATCGTCCCGATGACTTCGAAATCTAGCGTGAGATCTTCGCCCAGCTCTTCCAGATACTCGAGCATCCCGGCGCTGAGATCCTCGACCAGCGAGAACGCGGCTGAGAACTGCTCTTCCACAAGATCCTTCAAGCCATCGAGCACTTCCTGAAATAGGCCGAACAGACTCCCCGGCTCCGTGACCGCGCCGACAAGGTTGTCGATGGTGACGACTCCTCCGAGAACATCGGCGAATCCTGTCGTCAGCTTGATGGACAGACTGCCCACGTTTGCCACAATGCCCGGAATATTGGTGGCATATCCATAGATGGTATCAACGGTAGATGTGAGTGTGCCGAACGGCCCCGGCAGATCCCACCCAGCATGTGCCGCCGGGGCGAAGCAGATGACTGCGACGAACACGACACTGACCATCGTCCACCCGCATCGGGTTCTCCAGCTCTCCCTTCCCATGTTACCCTCCTTGTTTCACTTAGAGGTCTTGATCAGTAGTGCCTGGCGTGTCCCATACAACCCTCCTTTCGATCGAGAGTTGGCTATGCACGGATCGGAGCCGCGAGGTGAGTGCGGGAGACTGTTGGCACGTTCTGGTTGGAATGGCGGATGTCAGGCTTGAATGACCCTGGCGAAGCAAGAAACACGTGCCCACGGCTTGCCGCAGACACGAGCTTCCCAACCTTGGCTCGCAGAGATCCAATCATCGCTCCGATAACTTGCGAGTGAGCCATATGAACGGATGCACAGAAGGCGAATCCATCCATTGAGCGTAACTGCTCGGAGAAAAAACTACATGAGACGAAAGAGACAAGTCAAGTGATCATTCTGTTGAGAATGCAAAGCAGCATCAGAGATCAGGTCTGCATGATAATCCTGCGACTGAGCCTAACCGGAGAACCAGCGGCAAGCGGATCTCGTTCCTCGTTGTGCTTCTCCTGTTGCCGGCTCAGACGATTCCACCACACGTTGGAGCGGGACTGTGTCGGGTCGCCGCCCGATCGCCAGAGAGAGACGTCGTGAGGTACTACCTGACATGCGGTCTTTTTCTGTCGATCTAGCAGAATGCTTCCGATTGAGAAGAAGCTTCATGTACGCCCAGTGAACATTCCTGGAGATCGAACGCTATCTAGCAGGTACTTTCGGGACTACGGAGATTCCGTGTCGTTGCCGACGGACGTTCGAGTCCGCTTGCCCGAGGCTCGAAGCCGTCAACAGGCAGGGTGAGCGACGCGCCAACATACCGCCGTCAGGGAGGAAACCAACAGGAAGATGTGCGTTACGGAATCTACCCGCCGCTGATCGGCCAGATGATGACCGCTTGGCTTCTCGGGTGTTCTTCAGCGTGTGGGAATGAGACGAGGGCACAGGGTCAACATGTGCTTGGAAGAATAACGTGAAGAACTTCGAAGACGTGCCTGAGAGTAATCCGGGAGGACAGTCCTGCCATCCGGATTCCTCGGGATCGTCACACAGTGAGCAACGTGCTCTACAGTGGCCGCACCGGTTCGCAGATGTCGACGATGAACTTCCCTTCGGGGTGCTGCTGGGGATTGTTGAGGTAGATCTCGTAGCACATCCGATCGTCTGGCTGATAGCCGCTCTCCGGCAGCCATTCGCCCATCAGCTTGTCCCATGCCTCCCCGAACTGGTCAGGGCGGATCTCAACGTGCGCGACCGCGAACTTGCCGCCGGGGATGGTCGTTATTCCCACTTCACCGGCGGCCTTGACCTCTGCGGGGACGGTAATACAGGCATCGGATCGAAGCTTCGACTCTTCGGTGATGTCGGGGCTGTCGTGGTAAACGGCCAGTTCGGTCGTGTTGGGGAAGTTCACCAGGCTTCGTGGGCCGGCCCACCTCATCAGCCTCTCGAACGCCTCTCCGATCCGGTTGTATGGGCCGATGTGCCGGACGTAGGCCACATGCATCTCCGGCATGTCCTTCACGTTCACGGAGAACCTCATGTCGCTCCTCCTTTGCACCGGTTTGGACTCAAGAAGAGCGTACGGAGAAAGGCCGCCTGCGTCCTCGCGTCTCTTGCGATCGTCTGGATCTTGATTGCTTCTTGCTTGACGGATCTTGCGCCAGGCGCGGTGACCACCGCGGCGGAACTGGGTGGCGCTCATCCCGAATGCGTCGCGAAACTCGCGAGCGAAGACAGATGACGAGGAGTAGCCGTACATCCGCGCGATCCGTGACACCGAGAGTCTCGGGCTACCGACAAGCTTCGTCGCGGCGGATTCCACCCGGACACGGCGAATGAACTGATTGGGCGTTTCACCGACCATCGCGTGGAAGATCCGATGGAAGTGGTACGGAGAGAAACAGGCGACCTCGGCGAGTTTGGCAAGACGCAGATCGCCGTCGAGATTGGATTGGATGTAGTCGATCACGCGATTGACGCGTGAAACATAGGTTTGTCGGAGGATCTCTCGATGATCGTATCCGTCCGTTCCGTCGTCCATCGATGACCAACCTCCGCCTGCCATCCTACTTCCAGAGCACGCCAGGAGAAAACGTATGCGCCTCCGCTCCAATGAGAAGCGGGCGCCGGCAACGATCCGGACGCCCGCAACAGAGTTCCTGGTGATTTCCAGCTACTTCATCACGCCTACCTGGACGTTGCGGAAGCGTGAGGGAGAGGCGCCGTGACCGGTGTGCGCCACCTGTCCCGGTTGTCCCTTGCCGCAGTTCGGCGTTCCCCAGACGTGCCAATGGTCGCGGTTGCAGATGGCATCGCAGCCTCCCCAGAACTGGGGTGTGATCCCGGTATAGGTTGCGTTCTTGACCATCCGCCCGAGCTTGCCGTTCTTGATTTCGTAGGCAAGCTCTGTGCCGAACTGGAAGTTCAACCGCTTGTCATCGATCGACCAGCTCTTGTTGGTGATCATGTAGATTCCGTCATCCGTATCCGCGATCAGATCGTCCAATGTCCATGTACCCGGCATCAGACTCACATTGGGCATGCGAATGATCGGAATGCGGTTCCATCCGTCGGCGCGCATGGCTCCGTTGGAGCGGGCCGGCGCATCCGGGTGGATGCGGCGGAACTGGCTCGCCGTTTCGCGTGATGTGAGGTATCCCACGAATTTGCCGGCTTTGACGATATCCGTGGTCTGGCCGGGAACGCCTTCGTCGTCGTATCCGTAGGTGCCGAGCCCTGTAGGGGTCACCGCATCGGCGACAATATGGACGATCTCCGAACCGTATTGCAGCGATCGGTACTTCTCGGGGGTGAGGAAACTTGTGCCGGCGAACGCGGCTTCCGTTCCGAACACGCGATCCAGTTCGATCGGATGACCGCAGGACTCGTGGATCTGCAGGCCCAGCTGCGGCCCGTCAAGGATCAACGTGGTCACGCCGCTCGGACACTGCGGTGCGGTCAACAGGGCGACGGCTTCCTCGCCCATCCGCCGTGCGTGCGCCGGGAGGTCCCATTGATTGACGATTTCGTAGCCGCCGGTGCATTGGTGGCGTCCGAAGGAGTTGGGATATGAGCGTTGCTGCATCTCGCCGTCGGCGACCGCGAGCACCGTAATGCCAAGACCTGTTTCCACGAGGACTTGCTCGATGTAGCTGCCTTCGGTGCTGGCGAACGTCTTCGTCTCCCGCTGGAATCCAAGTGATCCATTCGACACCTGAACGCCGTCCACGGCACGAGCCTCCTTGTCCGCGGCGAGCAGATAGTCCACTTTGTCTTCCAAGGACACGGAGAACGGATCGATCTCCATCGGCGTCCGGTAGGAATCGACATGAATTTCGGGCGGGCCGAGATCCACATCTTCGTTCTTGCTGATGGCGCTTGCCTTGGCGATCGCCACGGCAAGATCGGTGACGCGGTCGATTTCCGCCTTTTCCAGGCGATTGCTTGCCGCAAACCCCCAGGCTCCCTCGACAACGACTCGAACTCCGAATCCGTATGTGCTGCCCTGAGATAGGGTTTGCACGACGCCGTTCTTGACGTCGATATCTTCCGACTCCCGGCGGACGATACGAATATCGGCGTAGGTTGCGCCCTTGGTCTGTGCGAGGTTCAGCGCGCGGTCGGTGTATTCACGCATATCGATCTCCTTTCGCTAGAAATCGGTGGTTCCGGTGAACCGGAAGTTCCGAACCTTCGCCGCAGGGGCACATGTAGCGATCGAGTTCCAATCGTCCTTCACCATCTTGAGATCCTTCCCCAGCATTTCGGCATTGGCGAATGCTCCGAGGATGCTCTGGGTGAAGCGCAGGTTCTTCAGCGGTCGCGTAATCTTGCCGTCTTCGATCAAGAATGTTCCGTCGCGCGTCATCCCCGTAATCACGGATTTCACCGGATGAACAGGATTGGTGTAGTGGAAACGAGTCACCCAGATTCCTCGTTTGGTGGATGCGAGCATTTCTTCCTTGGTGACCGTCCCCGGAGCCATGAAGAGGTTGATCGGAATCGGCCCCATTCCATTCGGAGCGGGAAGACTGTGTCCGGTTGATCGCTTCCCTTTCTCTCGTCCTGCGGTGAACGTGTCGAACACGACGTTGCGCGCGACACCGTTCTCGATCAGAGCAACTCTTTGCTTCGGGACCCCCTCGAAGTCAAACGGCATTGGGAGACCGCGAAGATCGTGACCATCGTCCCAAATGGTGATGTTGTCGCCGGTGATCTTCTCTCCCAGCTTACCGGTCATGAAGCTTCGACCTTCCTGAAACGCGAGCGCTCCAAGGCCGATATAGCCCAGCATGAACAACATGTCGGCGACGGCTTCCTCTTCGAGGATCACCGTGTATTCGCCGGGCTCGAGGTCCGTTGGATTACGACTTTGCAGTGTCTTGTCGACAGCGATCTTCCCCACTGCGGCGGCATCGATGTCCGATACGTCGACCGCGGCGGCGGATGCGTAGCCCGAGCTGTTGTCGCCCATCACAACAGTGACCACATGCGCGACGGTCCCGCGGTGATAGGCACGGACTCCGAGCGAGTTGGCGACGACGAATTCCTGCTGCTCCGTAGAGAAAGCTCCGGCCGCTTCAAGGCGTTCGGCACGGGATTGTCTGAGGATCGACTCCACAGCTTCCGCCCGCTGCATCGGTGTGAAGGCTGCCGTCGATTCTCTAAAAGCATCCGCCGTTCGCACCGGCTGGGGTCCGGGTAGTGACTGGATCTCGGGGTTCGGCTGTTGGAATCGAGCGGAGGTCTCCGCGGATTGCACAAGCCTCTGAAGCTCGTCGTCCTCGAACTGGTTCCCCGAAGCAACGCCTGTCTTGCGGTCAACAATCGATCGAACGCGTACCGAGACATCCGTCTCGGAAACGTTCTGATGAATCGTGTTCACTGCGAACCGCGTAAGGAGAGTGTTGGAGTCAGTAACGATGACCTCGGTTTGATCGGCTGTCGCTTTGCGCAGAACGCGCTCTGCGATCTCTTGCAGTCGGTCTTGCCCTAGCACATTTGCCTCCCTTCTGGGATCAAAAAGGCCTACGCCATGATCATAACCGATCCGTATTGGCGCTTCCGGCCCCTATCCAACGTAGGTCAAGCTGGTGCTGGGGTTGGGTTCAATCCCGGCGTATACTGCCGGAGAGAAGGTCAGGAGGGCTATGTGGGGGATAGGATTCTCGTAGTGGATGACGACTTGACCGTACGTGAGAACATTCGTACGTACCTCGAGGCCGCCGGATTCGAAATCGTGACGGCGGCGGACGGGCCAACGGCCGTGATCGAGTTTCAGAGGTTGCAGCCATGTATGGTGATCCTCGATTGGATGCTGCCGGGGATGGACGGATTGGCAGTCGCCCACCGACTGAGAGAATCGAGCAACGTGCCGATCATCATGCTGACCGCGCGGGTTGAGGAAGGCGATCGCATCGAAGGGCTGGAAGCGGGAGCCGACGACTACGTGGTCAAGCCATTCAGCGCCAGAGAATTGGAGGCGCGAGTGCGAGCTGTGCTTCGACGAGCTGCCGGCGAAGTGGAACAAGGAATCACCGTGGAAATCGGGGATTTGTTTGTGGACATCGGGATGCGGGAAGCGCAGGCACACGGAGAACTCGTTGAGCTCACGGCGATGGAGTTCGATCTTCTTGCCTACCTGATGCGCCATGCAGGTCGCGTGTTTACCCGTCTGGAATTGCTCGAAGCATTGCGCGGGTCGGCGCATGAGTGTTTCGAGCGTGCGATTGATTCGCACATCAAGCGTCTTCGCAGAAAGATCGAGCCCGATCCCAAGGAACCGACGTACATCCAGACCGTGTTCGGCGTCGGCTATCGGTTCTCCAAGGATGGGCACAAGCGATGAAGCGGCCCGGCAACCTTTCCTTGCAGGCCAAGATTCTTCTTGCTTTCGCTGTAGTCATCGCGTTGACCGCAGGGTTCGGTTCGTACTTCTCAGGTGTCTTTGTCGACCAGGCATTCGAAGACTATGTCGTGCGAAGAATCACGATGCAGGAGCAAGGCATGCTCAGGCTGATCTCCCGGTATGTCTCCGATACGGGCAACTACGAAGCCGTCAAAGAAATCCTTCAGAACACCTCTCCTCCTCCGTCATGGTTGTTGGTGAATCCCGAAGGGGAAGTCGTCTACGCGCCGGATCCGGACATTGTCGGAGCACGTATCGCGGAACAGGAGAGGGGGACGGGAGTTTCACTCTCAATCGACAGCGAGCATCTCTGGACGATGATTCCGGTGACCATCTCGCGACCCACGGGGGTCCAAGAGCGAATGTTCACCAGTACGGTGACTCGATCGCTGTGGATTGCTGCAGCCGTGAGTGCTGCCGTTGCTCTGGTATTGGGGATGGCACTGCTACGAGGGATCACCCGGCCTCTGAAACGTCTTGCCGTAGCGACGCGAAGAATCGCCGAAGGCAAGTTCTCCGAGCGGGTTGAGGAGGCGGGCAGCGATGCCATCGGACGTCTTGCGGAATCGTTCAACGACATGGCGGCCAGTCTTGAGCGAGCCACGGACAGCCAGAAGCAGTTGATCGCGGACATCTCGCACGAACTGCGATCTCCGATCACGGCTCTTCGAAGCAGTCTGGAGGCAATGCGCGATGGACTGGTCGAACCGGATGAACAGCACATCGCTGCACTCCACAATCGAGTGCTTCTGACTTCGCGACTGGTGGACGATCTGCAGCAACTGGCGCTTGCTGATGCAGGGCGGCTATCGATGAACACGCAAGCCGTTGATCTTCGCGTTCTTGTCAATCTTGCGGTGGAGATGCTTGGAGTTCAGCTCGAAGATGCTGGAATCGCTCTTGAGACGAGGCTTACCGGAGTGCTGCCCGCTGTCAAAGGAGATCGTCACCGAATCGAGCAAGTGCTCCTAAACCTGCTGTCGAATGCGGTGCGACATACACCGGAGGGGGGGACGATCTCCATTCGCACCCATCTTGACGATCAAGAAGCCGTTGTCTCGATTTGCGATACCGGTCCCGGAGTGGCCGAACAAGAGCGGCAGCATGTCTTCGAGCGATTCTATCGAGCGGATGCCGCGCGTGATCGAGAAACCGGCGGTACCGGTCTGGGACTGGCGATCGCCAAGGCGATTATCGAGGCGCACGCAGGCCGAATCTGGGTCGAGAACAGCCCTCAGGGTGGCGCATGTTTTCGGTTTTCCCTCCCCATCATGACGGACAGCGAGTAGAGTGCCCACCCGAAGGACGAACACATCCCCCGTGCAAGTGGGAACGGCCGCCACCCGAAGGCGACGGCCGTGATACGGTGGGCGATCGAGTCTCTCGACTCTCAGGACGAAATCTTCAGTCGTTCCACATGGATCACACCTCGGTTTGTGGCGGAGGCCGGAACACGGCACCGCTTGCTGCCGGACCCTGTTTCACTCCCGGACTTCCCATTCATAGGGTGTGTCTCAGTCCTGGTTCCGAACGGAATTGACCGTAGACCGCGACAGTGAACGCCGATGTTCCGTCTTGTGGCGAAGCTGTGAACGTGCGAGAATCGTTGGATTCGACACGCCGAGACGAGGGGGGATGAACTTGCTCCTGACACGATCCTTAGGATGGCGGGAAGCGTGGTGCGCGACAGCCGTTGGTGTTCTGTTGTTGACGGGGTTGATTGCCGCGAGAGGCGATGAGATCTCTACTCTCGAAGAAGTGAACCGGTTCTTCAACGGTGACATGTTGGCCGTTGCTTGGTCAGCAGGTGGTGAAGCACAGCTCTGCGCCATTGTCGACACTCTCAAGGCGGCTCTCGGTGTTCCGGATCCGAGCGCGGTGGACGAAGGGTCGGAAGAATCGGTGAATCGGGTTCCCGTTGCGGACGATCTTCGCCCGATTGTCCTTCAACTCGCTCAGGCATACTTCGAACTCGGGAACGCCTTCTCCGGTGGTGACCTTGATGCATTGACCGCGTTCAAACGGGGAAAAAACTGGGGGATGAAGGGGTTGCGTATGAGCCCGCAATTCGCCTATCTCGAACGGGAACATGGATTCGAGGTAGCGGTGGCGCAGGAGACGAACATCGGCTTGTTGTTCTGGACGTGCCTCTGCTGGCTCCGTTGTGCCGAGGCCGATCCGCTCATCGCGGTTGTGGGAGGCGCGCCGTCGAAGACGTTGTCGATGCTGGAGCGCTGTGTGGAGCTGGATCCGGGCTATGCGGCCTGCGGTCCGTATCGGGCGCTCGCCGGATTCTGGGGCGGCCTGCCCGATCTGCCGCTTCCGATGCTTCATCGGAATCTTGCTCTTGCGCTCTCGTATAGCTGCAGAGCGATTACGACCAATCCATTCTGCCCTGACAGCTGTGATGGCCGAGCTGATTGCGAGCGTTTTCTTGAGAATCGATTGACGTTCGTGAAGTACTACTTGCTGCCAAGTAACGAAGTGGAACAGGCGGTGAGGGTCTTGCAGGAGATCGTTGCCGCTACCTGGGATGCATTCTATCCTTTACACAACCCGCTTGCGCGCTACGAGGCCGAGCGGCTGCTGGAGAACATCTCCCAGGATCCCACGAACTAGACGTACCCGACTTCCTTTCAGCCGGTTGACAACGGGTCGATCTGCGGCTATTCTCTTGCGGAGTACTTTGCAATGCAAAGTACTATTCACTACAGTCTTGAGAGGATGATGAACACCATGGACCTGAATTTGGCTCGAATCGAGCGCCGCTCGTGGCGAACCCAGCAGCAAGATGGTTTGCTTGATTTGTTCCTTGGAGTGGCGATTCTTGCCCTGGGGCTGGCAGCGCTCGCGGAGGAACTTGGCGGTGGTGTGGCGGCTCGCCTGGCGACGCTCTCCGGGATCCAATTTTCTGCGGCATTCATGATGTGGTGGGCAAGACGGCATTGGACGCGTCCACGCATTGGTGCGGTGAAGTTCTCCCTACCACGCCGGCGACGGATCAACAGGATGCGGGCGATCCTCGGAGCGTGTGTAGCTGTGACAGCCGTTCTTGTTCTGCTCACGGCGTGGGCGAATCGAGTCCGACCGGAGCTTCTCGGCAACCTCGGGGCATTGACTGCGGCCGTGGCAAGTGCTGCCGTTGTTCTGCTTCCACTTGGCACAATGGCGATTCTCCTGGATCTTCCACGGCTTTGGCTGCACGCGGTGCTACTGGCGGCAGTCCTTGCGGCGAGCGTTTCTGTGGTGGATCCGCCGATCGCATTCTTCGAAACGATCCTCTTCGGAGCAGCGGGCGTGCTCAGCCTCTCTGTCGGCCTGCTTGTGTTCGCGCGGTTCGTGCGATCGGTACGCCGGGGCGGCGAGATGCTGGATCGATCTGGCGGACACTGCGGGTACAGATCCGAGTAACACCCCGCGACAAGGGTGTGGGGATGGACGATGTTGTCGGGAGGATAGGCCATGTCTTGGAGATACACGCATGTCTGAATGGGGGGCAGAAGCCCATGTTGGAGCCAACGGTGGTCCGCAGCCTGCAATGCCGGAGATCGACCGGTTGGTGCACGAGCCGGCGCGGTTGATGATTATGGCCCACCTGTATGTGGTTGAAAGCGCCGACTATGTCTTCCTGATGAAGAACACGGGATTGACCTGGGGGAATCTCTCATCGCACCTCAACAAGCTCGAAGAGGCGGGATACATCGACGTAACCAAGGAATTCGTCGATCGCAAGCCACACACGATGGCCGGCCTCACGAACAACGGGCGAGAAGCATTCGACGCATACCGGCGCACCATGCGGCAGTTGTTCGAAGATCTCCCTGAATCATCGCCGATCGGAACGACTCGGCGGTTGAAACGGACGAGAAAGCCGTAGCTATTGCCCTGCATCCGACTTGGAAGGAATCAGGATTAGCGAACGAGGACGTTGGTTCGTTGCCGCGGACCAGCGGCGAATTTCGCAGCCTGCCGGTCACGGAAAACGATCCACATCCATGGCTGTATCGGAGGGGGCCCCACGATCCGGATTTGCGAGGGGCACGGCGTCACTTGCCGGTGTTGCCGGGGCGGGTGAACCGGTATCATTCCGGAATGATCGACTTCTCGATTCGACGCGCACAGACAAGCGACCGGTCTCGCTTGGTTGAGATTTCTTCACAGATCTGGGAGGGGGACGACTACATCCCCGACGTGGTTGATGCATGGATTGCCGATCCGTCTGGCGAACTGGCGGTGGCAATCGAGACGCGTCAGTCCGATGGGAAGGATCTTGTGGTCGGCTTCGCCCGCTGTTCTCGACTTGCTCCGGACTACGCTTGGCTCGAGGGAGCAAGAACGGATCCCGACTACCGAAATCGGGGAGCGAGCAAGGCTCTGCTGGATTACTTCTTGTCGGAGCTGCGATCGCAGAACGTACGTACGGTTGGCCTATCGACCTACATCGAGAACAAGGCTTCGATTCACATCATCGAACGGAGAGGGTTTCGACGTATGGAGGAATACGTCTACGCCGAGCGAATTCCGCAGCGGAACGCGGATGGCCAATCGCCGACTCCCGAGAGGAGTGGTCCCGGGCGGGATCTTCCGAAAGGGTCCTCGATCGGCTGTGAGGAGGCGCTTGGCTTTCTCGGTTCGCTCGGAAGAGGCGCTCGATTTGTCTCCGATGGGTGGAAATTCATTCCCATCGCGCTCGGACACCAGCTTATCAATGCACGGGTAGAGTTTCTGGGAACGTACCGTGAAGGGCGGCTCTCCTCCGTGGGGACTGTCTCCAAACATGGGGCCGCCGCCGGGTTCCTCTCGATCGGCTTGTACGGGGGGACGGACCGGGAGGATGTGGCGCGCCTGCTCGACGAAGCGATGGAGCGATTCCCGATCGAGCGATCGGACTTGATGTTGTGGCCGGCCCCCGTGTCCGATGAAATTTCGGATGCAATCCGCGATCGCGGGTATTCGATCTGGAATAAGGGACGCGAAGACGTGTTCATCTACGAAAAGGGATTGGCGGCGTCTTGAACGGCTCATGGGGGAGATGCCGTGTCCGCGAAGAGAGATCCTTCGCTACGATGCTGCGAGCGGATGTTCGTCCGGTCCAAGCTCAAGTTCGAACCGAGCGCTGATCGAGTGCGGAAGCAACAACGCCGCCTGAAGGAACGCCTCAAGATCGGGAGCTCCGTGAATATGGATCGCGAAGCCCCACGCATCCAGTTGCTCGATCATCCGGCGGATCCTCGGGGTTTGCCAGCTCACTGAGACGCGGGTGACACCCCAGCTGGTGATCCGATCGAGGATTCCGCGGGCGATATCTGGAGCGGCGACGACAAGCGGGGTGAGAAAATCGAGCGGACACTGAATGATCGCCCCCGGCAGCGCTCGCGAAAGACGGCGGAACCCTGACGGTTCGAGGCGCTCCAATCGTCCGTGAAACCAAAGCTGCTGGTGGGGGAAGCGATGTTCGTCTATTCGACTGAGAACGAGGTCGAGAAGCTCGCCGCCCATCTTGAGATCGAGCTTCAGCCCTTTCGCGGTCGGCGAGAACCGGGTGAGAAGATCATCCAACAGGAGGATTTCCTCATCGGCCCGAATCGGGAGATCGGCAAGAGAAGACGAGCGAACGACCAATCGGCGGGAAAGGCGATCCAATCGAACATTGCATTCGCCCCATCGTACCGCGGACCGGCTGAACCGATCGACCATCTTCCGATCCGAGAGGCCGTGCCAGACGAATTCGATGTGGCGCGGAAGCTGAAGTTCGAATTGATCTCGGGCGAGAAGTGTTCTGAGCGAGTAGTCCACTCCGGGTACGGCTCGATCGGGTAGCACGTCCCGCTTGGAGTGAAAGATCGTATCCGCGTGAAGCAGGAGGATGTCGCCCGCCGGATCGATCGCTTCGATCGCTTCCAGATTGCTCGGCTCGTTGTCGATCATCGTGATCACCCGGTAGCCAGCGTTCTGAAAACGGCGGACTCCCAGAACCTTGGCGGCTGCCGTACAGGTCTTGCCGTCATCGGGGTTCATGAACAGCAGGGCATTGTCGAAAGCCACCCGCCATTCCTTGCCCAGCTCGTTGAGTGAGCGAAGGGTTTCCTCCCTTGCCGACTCCGGACGTCCCGTGTTAAGGCCGATGAACGTGCTTGGCTGAAGCTGGAACCACCGTATGACCTCAAGGACTCCCTGATACGGGCGGTGGGACTCGAGCACGGCACCCCGCGACCAACGATGATTCCGGAACCATTCGACGATCCGGGCTTGCTCGTGTGGGAGAATAGCCCTGCGACTGACGTAGTCGCCTACGTCTCGCTCGTGCATCTCAACATCCGCCAGTGTGAAGTTGCGGAAGTACCGAGTTCCATGTTCGAGGTCGTACGTCTGGAACAAGTAAAGCAGCGAGTATCGACTGTCGAGGATCGTGCCGTCGATGTCGAACAGCAACAGCAGCGAATCGTCGGGGTGCTGCGCTCGCGCTTGTGCGTAGTGCCTGGCAAGAGCTGTCATCCAATTTGCAGTCACCCGATGGCCCCCTCCGATTGCCTCATCGTACAGGTTGGGAAGGCTTGATTCACGAGCGATTCCCCCGCCTGGCAAAATACTGTGGGCAGCAAGAAATCGCGGCGAAAGGTTGCGCAGTGATCCTGTGGGGGCTAGAGTGGCTGTCAGATTACGACGTGACGATCGGAGGTTTCATGGGGCTTCTTGAAGGGAAACAGGGTCTCGTCTTGGGGGTTGCCAACGAGAAGAGTATCGCTTGGCACATCGCGCAGGCTGCAATCGCCGAGGGCGCAACATGTATGTTCTCTTGCTTCCCTGGAGATCGCATGGAGCAGCGCGTGCATCGAACGCTGACCCGCGGCGGGATCTCCGATCCGTGGATCGAGCCGTGTGACGTATCCAGCGATGAAGACCTTGACCGGCTGTTCGCCCGCGTCAAGGATCATATCAGCGAACTCGATTTTGTCGTTCACTCGGTGGCGTACGCCGACCGTAGCTATCTTGGTCCGGGGACGTTTCTTGTCACATCCAGAGATGCGTTCCGCGACGCGCTCGACATTTCGGCATACACGCTGATTGCCGTATCCAGGCGAGCGGCTGAGATGATGCCCGGCGGTGGCTCGATCATCACTCTCTCATACTATGGCGCGGAGAAGGCTGTCCCCGGCTACAACGTTATGGGTGTCGCCAAGGCGGCGCTTGAAGCGGCGGCAAGGTACCTTGCCGCCGAACTCGGGCCGCGATCGATTCGCGTCAACAGTCTTTCCGCCGGACCGTGCCGGACGGTTTCCGCATTGGCCATCGGCGACGTAGAAGCGATGTTTCGCCGTGTCGAGGACCGAGCTCCGTTGAAGCGCAACATTGAAACGAACGAGGTCGGCCGGTCAGCCGTCTACCTGTTGAGCGATCTCTCTTCGGGCGTAACCGGCGAAACACACCACGTGGACTCCGGATACCACGCAATCGGAGGTTAGAACTCGGCCGGATGGCCGCATGCAACACAGTGCCGAGCGATTCGTGACGACAAGCACCTTTCCGGGGGGGCGAGCGTTAGCCTCCCCGATGCGATATCCGATTGTGTTCCCATGACCGAGGAGCCGAACAGAGGGTCCTAGTCCTCCAAGAATGAAATCGATTCCACGTAGTGGATTCCTCTTTGCTCGAGCCCTTCAAGAAGGAAGCGGACGTGCTCCGGGTGTCGGCCGATCCACTCCGGAGGAACAATCCCACGGCCGTTGAAACGTTCTTCGGCAAGAAGCCGAGCCACCATCGTTGCGGCATATCCGGTGGTGCGGGCCATCGACGTGGTTTCCGTCTCGGGATCGTAGCGATCCATCATGTCATAGGTGGTTCGAACGGATCGCCCATCTTGGATGCCGTCGATGAGGATCTTCATGACCGTGAGTTCGGTTTCTCCGGGCGTGAACTTCCATTGCGGGATGAGCAGTGCAGAGGTGAAATCGATCGGCCGGATCGACACATCGCCGACCTGGATCGGATCGGTGTCGAAGAAGCCGAAATCTCGCAGCAGTGAGATCCGCTCGCGGTGGCCCGGATAGCGAAGGGTCTTCTCGGCCATGAACGGTGCATCGATCGTCTTGATCAATGTGCGCAACCCGTCCGTGTTGAACGCCTCAAGGGTTCCGACGCCGGCAATCTCGATCCGCTCGGAATCCGAAAGCGCTGGACGGATCGTAAGCTCTCCATTGGATACCAGCCTCGCCGGGCGTGTGTATTCCTCAATGACATCGATCGGAGAGAAGCCTGCCTTGTACTCGGACGGCCAGCTTCGCACGCTGGGGAGCCCCCCGACGTAAATCAACACACGATCGATTCGCTCGAGGCGGGCATCGACCAATCCTACAAGAAGATTGCTCATCCCCGGTGCGACTCCGCAGTCGACCACGGCCATGACATCGCCGTCTTTGGCCAGCTGATCCAGCGCAAACGGATCTTCGGGGAAGAACGAGATATCGACGACGTTCTTCTTGGCTCCAAGAACCGTCCGAAGCGTTTCGAAGCCCATAAATCCGGGAACAGCGCTGATGATCAGATCGTACGCCCCGACGATATCTTCGATTTGCCGCGGAGCAGCAAGGTCGGCTGGAATCCCGGCGATGGGATAGCCGCTTGTCAGGCGATTCAGGGCCGAGCGATCATTGTCAGCGACCGCGACATCAAACCAGTCCTCTTTGGCAAGATCGATGGCCATTGCGCTGCCGACGCGACCTGCACCCAGTATAAGAAGCTTCATCGCTGCATGCCTCCTTCATCAGGAATCATCCATCGGCTCCTTCCCGCTGGCATCCAACGGGCACGAATCCACACCCGGCAGCAGATTGCCGGCCTACGCCGCGACGCACTCCCACGGAACAAGGAACGCTCGAAGTCATTCGCACTCTATTGTACCAAGCTGGGCGCTCCCTCAACTGCAGGTGCCGAAACTCCCCCCGCGGAAATGGGGAAAGTACGACTGGGAGTTCGCGATGACAATCTTGGCGAGTTTCGATGCTATGAGAAATCGTCACTTGCACAGCTGAAGTGTGAGAGAAGAACGATCTCAAACATACAAAACGATGATAGGTCTCGGATATACTGATTGTTGGGGAGAACGGAGTGTGGTGTGGGACGTTCCACGGAAGTCGCTCTCGATAGGCTCGGACCGGCACGACAACCGGTAGCTTGCCGGCAGGAGCATGCCGGCCGCTTGTGTTCTTGTTGTGCGGGGATTGGCCAGGTCTCCGAGGTGGATCAGCTTCTCGACGAAATTGCCCATCATGGTTGGTCGAACATTCGATGGACTCGGTTCATGTCAGCACATGAGCAAGGTATCCACCGCGGATTGGCGATTGCATTGCGTCAACTTGGTTTGGGCGTTTCCCATTCCCGACTGGATGGCTTCGAAAGCGGCGTGGCCGAAGAGCGGATAGAGCTTCTTCTTGACACGCGGTCGGATTTGTGGATCGAGTTGCTCGATGGGTTGGTGGCTCGATTTGTCCGCGGGCGAGCCTCGGGGAAAATCGCTGTATCGTTCCCAGCGTACCTCCAAGGCGTGATCCGCCACCTGATGATCCGAAACGCCCGCTCGGAGGGTCTCCTTCCGGAAGAGAGCGAAGCGGAGATGCTCCGCGCTCTTGCCAGGGCACGCTCTGAGAAGACGGCCGCTCAGTGGATTGCTCGTTTGAAGTCCGTGTTCTGGCAGAGGATGGTTCACGAACTGCTCAACAGCTGCCCCCCGGACTTGTTTGACCGTGTCTATACGAACGCCGCTCATGTCGCCGATCACTTCTTCGAAGTCTACCTGCCGAAACGGGTGAGCACGATTCCCCGCTGTACGTTGTCAGGATTGGCTCAAGACTACATGGACACACGCACCCTGGATGGGATTGCGTACATCGGCCATGTCGCTCCATTCGATCCATCGCCGCGACACCGTGTTGTTGAAGGTCTCCACTTGTCGCGCGGTGAGGATGAGTTCTTGTCGCGATTGTCTCGGGCCAGGGATGGATATCATGCCCCTTAGAAAGCTATGCGACGAAGCTCGACTGGTGTACTGGAGCCGTCTTCTTCACGGCGAATTCGTCACCGTCGAAGATCTGGATCGTGAGATTCTGCCGCTTGTTCGCGGTGCCGGTATCGAAGAGCGGAAGGCATACACGCTGCTCCGTGCTTGTATCGATCTTGCCTGTTGTGGGAGTGCGGTGGTCCGCCGCAACCTCCAAGTGGCGATTCTCTACTGGTTCAGCAACATGGGCAGCAACCAGGCCGGCAGCAACGGTGATGCGTCGCTTGCTGGGATGGACCTTCATAGGATCATCGGGATGAAGCTGTCATGGCGCGAAGCAGCCGCAGCGTTCGGCGCGAATCCCAACGACTATTCAGCTTATCACCGGTTGCTGTTCAAGTTGAAGGAGAGGTGTGATGAGCATTGGATGAGCCAATTCGGGTCAGAAGGAACATCGCCGTTCGGGGCAGTGGGAGAACACCATGAATCGAACTGACCTTGGCTTGTTCGAGCAGGAAGTCCGAGCGCTCGCTGCCCGATCGGTGGAGGGAAAGCCGACGCAGCACCATCTTGATGAGACGATCTTGATCTCGCTGATTGCGGGAGAGCTGCGAAGCGAAGCCTGCGCCAAGGTCGATGCCCATCTCGTCGTCTGCAGGGATTGTGCAAGGCGGTTTGCCGTGCTTCGGGAGGAACTGCGGAAGGATGAGGAAGTCCTTGAGAGCAATCCGCCGCCCCATCTGTCGAAGCTGCTTGAACACTTGCGGGCCGATCCCCAGTCTGTGGAGCGAGGTGACAGCTTTCCTCGACGATTTTCGTGGGGCAGAGTGGCGAAATACGGCCTTGTTGCGGCGATGCTGGCGGCATTCCTGGTCGCTTGGAGGGGGGACATGTTCCAGGCCGAGGACGGGTCGATCGGAGCCCCGACCCGGTTGGAGATCCTTCAACCGCGCGGGGTCGCGGAGGCGATCGTTGATGCGGCTCGTGAACGGAGCGAATTCACTGCCGAACAGCTGATCAGCGATCTGGAACAGCTCGGATCGTATCCATCATGGAGAGCGATCGCCCACGGCATCGGCCTTCTGAATCGCTATGGGGTCGCGCTTGATTCGCCCAAGCTGGCGTTCGAAGGAACGACGATCCACATCGTCCATGTCGGCGACACGTGGCAGAGCATCGCTGCAGATGCTCTTGGCGACGAATCTCTCTGGCCGATTCTCGTGCTTCTCAATCGAGAATGGGCTGTGGAGAAGGATCTTTCGGACGGAGCTGTCTTGCGGATTCCTCAATCCGTACCGGAAGGAGAGCTTGCCCCATGAGAACTGCCACACGCTGTTCTACGCCAAGAAGGGTCCATTGCATTGCGCTTCTTGTCGGGGCAGTCGCGGTCGGAGCCGTCATGAGCGTGGGAATTCCCGCGGGTGCCGAGACATGGCTTCTGGCGATTGGCGTCTCCGACTACATGGATCCGGCAATCGCCGGATTGAGCTACGCGTCCCTGGATGCTGCGGCGGTTGTCGAGCAACTTACGTTGTCGTCGGATATCACAACCGATCAGGTCATCATTCTTATGGATGAGCAAGCCACGAGGCCTGCGATCGAGTCAGCGTACGACTTGCTCTCCGTGCGGACTTCAGCAGGCGATACGGTGTTGATCTACCTTGCCGGACACGGGGCGAGCACCGCGGACTGTGATGGGGACGAAGCCGACGGAGACGGCGTCGATGAAGCGTATCTTCCGTACGATGCGGTCCTCGGAGATCCTGATTCGTACATCCTTGACGATGACTTGGGCGGCTGGGTTGAGGCACTTCCCGCGTCTTCGGTCGCGATGTTCTTCGATGCTTGCTACAGTGGGGGACAGAGCCGAAATGCGGATCGATGCCAATTCGAGAGCGTTCTATCGCAGGACTCCACGGCGAGGGATATTCTGACTGTGGGTTTGCCTGAGCAGACGCGAGCTGTGCTTGCTGCGTGTCAGCCGTGGGAGCAGGCCTACGAGTCCCGAAGTCTTGGGCACGGCGTCTTCACTCACTTCCTTCTTCAGGGGCTTTCAGAGAGAGACACTGACGCGAATGGCGACGGGGCGGTATCGATGCAGGAGCTTGCAGCCTGTGTGATCTCCTCGGTCGAACAATGGACGACCGAGCGACCCGAGAAGCAACAACCTGTCTTGGAGAGCAACCGAGATCCCTCATCCATTCTGATCAGCGACACCTCCCAATCGGAACAGGCGGTGCTGGTCGCCCACTATCCGCTGGATGGGAATGCACAAGACATCGTTGGCGAAAGGGATGGGCGGCTGATGCGCGCCGAACCCGCCGAGGGTGTGATTGACGGAGCAATGGCGTTCGACCACGACATCTTCCACAACACGTTCATCCGAACGATCGATTCGTACCAGCCCAGAGATCTGTCGTTTTCAATCGGTGTCTGGTTCAGGCTGGAGAAGCCTGATGTGGTTCGATCTCAGTACATCCTCTCGACGCACGGACGAGAGAACTGGTACGGACCGACCTACGAACTCTACGTCGGCGGCGACGGCAGCATCTCGTTTCGGATCAACGATGCCGCCGAGAACCATCGGCAACAGCTGAGCACTACTACATGGGGATGGCATGACGGCCGCTGGCATCATGTCGTGGTGATCCGGCGAGCCGACGGGATGATCGAGTTGTGGTTGGACGGAACACTTGAGGCCTCCCGCATGTTCCCAATCCAGGATCTGCGCAGTGGTGGGAATCCATTGACCATTGGAGGGACGGCCTACAATGGATGGTCCGCCAGTCGCAGCTTCCGCGGTGTGATTGACGACCTGCAGATCTACGAAGGGGCGCTGACGACAAACGAGGTTCGCGATCTGTTATCGCAGGCGGTTCCCGATGCTCCCGTTTCCATCTTCGATCCTGCCTTCAGAGCGGCGCTGTCCAGCGCTCTGGGGCTTCCCGCTGAGGAGATCTCGCGCCACGATCTCCTCTCCATTCGCGCCCTTGACCTCAGCGGACTGGGGATCGAGAAACTTGATGGGATCGAGTTGTGTTCCAATCTGCGGGAACTCAACGTCTCAGGGCTTGGTCTGGAGGAGTTGTCAGCGCTGAGGAGCTGTCCGGCGATCATCGAGCTGGACGCCTCCGACAACTCTCTCTCTTCTGTCGAGATGCTGAACGAACTTCGAACGATCGAAACGTTGAACCTCGCGCGGAACCAGATCGAGGATATCTCGCCGGTTGCGTCCTTGAGATCCCTTGCATACTGCGATCTCTCAGACAACGAAATCGCAGACCTCTCCCCTCTTGAGAGCTGCCCCATTCTGAAGACCCTCGAGCTTCGCGGCAATCCCGTTGAGGATCTGGAAGTCCTCGCTTTTCTGCCGAGAGTGTGGTACTTGGACCTCGGAGCGTGCGGACTCACAACCATCGACGCTTTACGAAGCTGCTATAACGTCGAGATCTTGCTGCTCGACCAGAACGAACTCGCGGACATCTCTCCGCTGGCTGATCTGTTTGCGGTGGAGGAGCTGGATCTATCCGACAATCGGATCAGCGACGTCTCCCCGCTTGCCGAGCTCTTGTGGTTGGGCGACTACTCTCACGTTCGTCAATCAGGTCGAGATGCCGTGCTCGACCTTTCCGGCAACCTCATTGAGGATCTCTCACCTCTGGCCGTCAACATTGGACTCGATGCCGGGGATACTGTCGACTTGGGGGACAATCCGCTCGACGAAGAAGCCGGGCGAGTGATCGGCGATCTGGCCGAACGAGGTGTCATCTTGCTTACCCATTCGCCTGAATGAGAGGGGAAACAGCCAGCTGTCGGCTTGCGCCTAGGTGTTGCCCAAGGGGCCACGGATCTGTATGCTTGAATAGCGAAATAATCATGCGAAGTCCAGCGATTCTTTCTTCTTCCGGGCGAAAAAAAGAGAGATGAGGGCAAGGGCGGCATAGGAGACCTGTGCGAGAAGTCCAAGATGCACTGAACATCGAGACCCTTGTCCGACGGATCGGGCAATCAGGATGGACGGACGAGACCTTCGCGGTGTTTGAGGCTGTTCTTGGAACCACCATCCGCCGCGGTCTTGCCCTCTACGCAGGCAGACTCCATGACACATCCTGGGGTTTTGCGCCGCTTCAGCGGAGCCGCTGGATGCACGTGATCGAAGATACAATGTCTGATCTGTGGATCGAACTAAGCACATCGTTGATTCCCAAGTACTTGGACGCCGTCGAGACGAAAGGCTTGGAATGCGGATTCGCCGCCTATCTCAACGGCGTAATTCGGCTTCTTCTCATCGACAACGCGCGCCAGGCGCGCCTGCTGCCTTCCCATTCCATTGGGGAACTGGTACGCCGGTACCGGCGTGCGCGCAGACAAAGCACTCGCCGGCAGATCTTGGGGCTACTGAAGGGGAGATGCCAGCGAGCGGTGAGAGAGGAGATCCTTGCGCGTTGTCCGCGGAGATGCTTCGACGAGACCTACAGGAATATCCATCATGTCGTCGATCACTTCTTCGAAACGTACCTACCGGCCGCCATCCGGCAGCCGGGGAACGAAGCCGTCAGTAGTCTGCACGAGATACTCGACCAGTACGTCTCTTCGGGGATGAAGGGGGGACATGACTATCGCAGCCGGATCTGCGCGACGCCGCAGCTTCGGGAGATTTCGCTCGACGGAAGCGAGATCAGCGTCGAAGAGCTGCTTTCCCGGGCTCTCCTGCAGCGCGGCGAGCTGCTGTAACCTGAACTTGCTCAACGAAGAGCAAGGGCTCTTGGGCCGCAGGCCCCGAGCCTGGCTGGACACGGTAGAGATCTTGGGATACGCGGCGGCCGCGCGTCGAAGGCGGAGACGAAATCAACTAGAATCACGAAGATCTCCGTGAAATCGCTTGCATGGTCGAGTCGGAGGATATTGGAGAGTGAGGGGGAGAATGTCCAGGCGAGATTGCGAGTTCAGCGATCTTGGTCGACGGTTCCATCCGGACGAAGACACGTTGCGCGACTTCCTTGCCCGTGGGCTGCCGACGAAGGTTTGCGAGGTGTTGGAGGAGCATGTTGCTCAATGCCCGCGGTGCGCGGCTCGGTTGGAGGTTCTTGCGCACGCCGTGGATCGCGACGCTCAGCGCCTCGAACCGCAATATCAAGCGGCAAGATCGCTTGCACGTGATAGGTTGGGATTGTCGTCTTCTTCAGAGCATCTCTCTCTTCCGATGCCCGGGGTGCTCGAACGATTCCTCTACAGCCGGGTTGCCAGGTCTGTGACGGCAGCGATTGCGGTTCTTGTCTGTCTTGGGATTGCTTGGGGATGGGACGCGGACAAGTCCTTCGGTTTGCCAATGGATAGCCACGCGTTGCCGCGCGGTGGGGAGATCGAACCGCTCGGCGAACCCGATCCTCTCCCGGAGGATGCGATTGGCCTGATGGCCGAAATCGGAACCTACTCAGAGTACCCACTCGAACGGGCCATCGCCTATTCCATCGGTCTGCTCCGCCGGATGGATGTCCCCCTTGGTGCGGATTCGATGAGCTTCGAAACGGCTTCTGTGTATGTGGTTCGGTCGGGAGACACCTGGGAGTCCGTTGCGGACAGGCTCCTCGGGGATGGGCGTTTGTGGCCGATTCTTGCACTGCTCAACCCTGCGGAAGCAAGATTGGGCGAACTTCTGACCGATCATGTACTTCGAGTGCCCGAGAGCGAGAAATTGCCCTGATGATCCGAAGTGTGGGGCATTCGATTCGAAACAAGAAACCGGCGAACGGCTCTCGCCGCCCGCCGGCTGTTTAGGTACGGCGTCCCGCGAAGATGCAGGGAACGCCTTCAACGTCCTCCTAGGATCCTGAAGAGATGATCTGGATCCGGATGCGCTCCATCATGCTACCTGGGAACATCAGCCAGATGTCGTAGTATCCGGGCTCGAACACCGCCATACCTCGATCATCCGTGGTTGCGATGCTGGTCGCGTACCCGTCATCGTATGCAAGAGAACTCCAGGCAAGTACCTGTTGTGAGGTCTCCTCAATACCATCGAGCGTGACCCGGAAAAGGGCACACGTGATGTCCATGCCGGGAACCGGCAAGCCGTCGGCATTGAGAATCTGGAATGCGATCGAAATCGTTTCCCCAACTGCGTAGATCGCCGCAACCTGTTGATCTCCGTACAT
>CAZJLO010000004.1:60756-72476 GCA_964547105.1 uncultured Thermotogae bacterium | reverse complement strand
GTCCTCCGACGCCCTGCACATGCTGGCCTATCTTGTCCCGGGCGACGTTTCGCAGAAGTGCCTCTCCGGAGTTCGTGCGGCCGCTGATCAGCTCTCCACCCCCTACGGTTTTCGAAGCTATGCCCCCGGACAGACGGATTACGCACCCGATGCCTATCATTTGGGGTCCGTCTGGCCCTACGAGCAAGTGCTGATTGCACGTGGAGCCAAAACATTCGGGGTACCCATCGTGATGGAACGAGCCGTGAGGATCCTTGAAGCTCTGGAACAGCTCGGCTTCCCAGAAGTCGTCATCTGGGATGGGTCCCGTCTGTCCGGTGGCGGATGCGACCTTCAGTTGTGGACGTGCGCCGTTCCTCAGGCTATGGCGGATCTCCTGTCAACGCCTCTGAATCGCGGATGACCGCTTGATTCAGACCACTTAGAGGACGCTGCCCGGTCTGGGCGCAACATCCTTGACCCGAGACCCGTTTGTCGGGTACCACCTACAAGACATGGATGCCCCGCGTATGGTTGCCGATCTTCTTGCCGCAGACGTCGGCGGCACCAAGACGGACCTTGCTCTGTTCTCCCGCGAGTCCGGCCCGTTCCGGCCGATCGCCCACGGTACGCTGCCCAGCCGTGCCTACAGCGGATTGATCGAGCTGGTGGATGCGTTCTTGTCCCAACGGAGCGCTTCCGTCCGGCAAGCCTGCATCGCCGTCGCCGGGCCGGTCAGGAGACAGCAATCGACTCTGACCAACCTGCCCTGGCTCGTGAACGCCGAGCAGCTTCGCGATTCGCTCAACGCCGATCATGTTGCAGTCATCAATGATCTCGAAGCGATCGCCGGATCGATTCCTCTGCTACGCGCCAATGATCTCCACCAACTTCAACCTGGAGACGCTGACCCCCACGGTCCGATCGCGGTGCTCGCCCCGGGAACAGGGTTGGGCGAAGCGTTCCTTGCCTGGGATGGATCCCGATACCGCGTCTATCCGTCGGAAGGCAGCCATGTCGATTTCGCGCCAAGAACTTCTCTCCAGGAAAGGCTTCTGGCGTTCGCACAAAATCGCTATGGCCATGTGAGCGTCGAGCGGGTGTGTTCCGGATTGGGCATCTACCTGATCTACGAGTTCCTTCGCGACAAAGCCGATGGCATCGAGCCCGCCTGGCTCACCAGTCAGCTTTCAGCCGCAGAGGATCCCACGCCGATCATCGTCGATGCAGCAAGGGATTCGACCGAGCCGGTGGAGCTGTGTCGCCGGACGCTGGAGCTGTTTGTCGAGATTCTTGCCGCCGAAGCCGGCAACTTCGCCCTCAAGCTGCTCGCCACCGGTGGCATCTATCTTGCCGGTGGGCTCCCTCCCCGGCTGATCGGGCTGCTCACATCGTCTTTTCGTAGGCCGTTTTCGGACAAGGGCCGATTCCGTGAGTTCACGTCGAGTCTTCCGATTCATGTCGTCATGCGAAAACAGGCAGCGCTTCTAGGGATTGCGGCGCGCGAACTCGTCGCCTGCGACAGAACGCCACCCGGCTGGCACGATTCGTTGCCCGCCGAACTTGCGGAAGAAGGCTCAGCGGACTCGACGCGCGGAGAAGCCTCTGTGGTCACTTCATAGCGCCGGTTCATCAGGGTTCGCCCGTCGTTAGGGAATCGTGTCTCCGCTTCTTATAGAATCCGCAGGGAGTTCTCCGAAAGTTGTCCGATGTGCTAGGGTGGAATCGGCATGCGCTGGTCATCCACGCGCAAAGATGAGGAGTGTTATGAGCAGAATCCGGGCGATCGTCCAGACGGGACAGTCCATCTGGATGGACTACATTCAGCGTTCCTTTCTTGCTTCCGGAGAATTCGAGCGCTGGATCGAGCTTGGCGTGACCGGCATCACGTCCAATCCAACCATTCTTGAGCAAGCCATCTCCGACAGCACCGACTATCAGGCGGCGCTGCAGCAGCTTGCGGCAGGCAAGGCTTCCGTGCTGGAGGCATACGAGTCGCTGGCAATCGCCGACATCCAGGCGGCGGCCGACCTGTTGCGCGCCACCTACGATCAGACAGGCGGGACAGACGGATTCGTCAGCCTGGAGGTGAATCCACACTTGTCGATGGACGCAGACGAAACGATCGCCGAAGCACATCGTCTGTTCGAACGGATTGACCGTCCAAACGCGATGATCAATATTCCGGCGACAGCGCCTGGTTGTCGCGCCCTGGAGGCACTCCTTCGCCAAGGGGTCAACGTTAATGTCACCCTCATCTTCTCTGTGGCGCAATACGCCCGGGTGCTCGAGGCGTTTCAGGCCGGCCTCGAAGCACGTGTCAAAAACGGAGAATCAGTTTCGGCGCTCGCGTCCGTCGCTTCGTTCTTTGTCAGTCGGATCGACTCCGCCATCGACCCGCAGCTGCAACATTTCAGAGCGACCGAGCTTCTCGGCCAGACAGCGATCGCTTCGGCCACCCTTGCCTACGAGATGTTCGACTGCATGCTTTCCTCGCCTCGCTGGAAAACGCTGGCCGAAGCCGGTGCGTCGCCCCAGCGGCCGCTGTGGGCGAGTACAAGCACGAAGAATCCCGACTACCCCGACACCATGTATGTGGATTCTCTGATCGCGCCAAATACGGTGAACACCGTACCTATCGCCACATTGCATGCCGTCCTCGATCACGGCCGCACCGACCGGTCGCTTCTTCTCAATGCAAACGGAGCGCGCCACATCCTTGAGCGGCTCACGCAGCTGAGCATCGATCTTGAGGAAGTAACCGACGGACTCCTCGACCAGGGCCTGGCCAAGTTTGCGGCTTCGTTCGACGCGCTCACGGATCGCCTCGGCAAGCAGCTTGAAGGGTTGCGGGAACCCGATTCGGTGGCAATTGGATTGGAAACGAATCTTGCCGGAGACCGGACGTTCCTCCCCAAAACGCTCCTCCAACTGGATAAGGACAATGTGGCGCGACGCATCTGGGATCACGACCACACACTGTGGAGTTCGTCCACGGACGAGATCGACAGCCGCCTTGGCTGGCTCCATCTTCCGACGACGATCATCGATCAGATCGACGATATTCACCGGTTCGCGCAATCCGTCAAGAGAGATGGATTCCGGCAAGCCGTGTTGCTGGGGATGGGTGGGAGTAGTCTCGCCCCCGAAGTCTTCACGAAGACATTCGGCGTCCAGGAGACAGGGATTCCACTTCGGGTGATCGACACAACCCATCCCGACGCGATTCGCGCCGCGATCGAGCCGCTCGATCCAAAAACGACGTTGTTCCTGGTTGCGACCAAGTCCGGCAC
Organism: uncultured Thermotogae bacterium; assembly: GCA_964547105.1. GTDB lineage: Bacteria > Bipolaricaulota > Bipolaricaulia > UBA7950 > UBA9294 > RXOA01. The sequence continues at coordinate 69,204 of CAZJLO010000004.1, read as the reverse complement.
CACTATCGAAACACACGCGCTGTTCCGCACCTGCTACAACCTTGTCCGCCACGTTCTGCCGTTCAACGAGTGTGGCAAGCGGTTTGCGGCGATCACCGATCCCGGCAGCCCGCTTGTCGGATTGGCGGACAAGCTGGCATTCAGGAAGATCTTTCTCAACAACCCGAACGTTGGCGGGCGATACGCGGCACTGTCTCACTTCGGACTCGTCCCCGCATCCATCCTCGGCATCGATCTCGAGGAACTCCTGCGCCGATCGGCAGCGATGATCGCGGCATGTGCCGCCAATGTCCCGGTGGGTGACAACCCGGGGATCCACCTAGGCGCCGCCCTCGGCTGTCTCGCAAGCCGCGGCAGAGACAAGCTGACGATGCTTCCGATCGCCGGTTTGCCTGGATTTGAGGATTGGTTGGAGCAGCTGATCGCCGAGAGCACCGGCAAGAGCGGAACAGGAATCGTCCCCATCATCGGCGAACCCAATCTCGCGGTGAACGACGACAACCGAGATCGCTTCTTCGTCTGCATCGAAGACAAGGCCGGACCCGACGCTCTCCTCCGTGCCCGCTGCCGGGACCTGGTCCGTGCCGGACTTCCCCTGATCCGGGTAACCTACAACGACCGTTTTGACCTGGGTGGGCTGTTCGTTCTCTGGGAGTTTGCCACGGCCGTCGCCGGCCATATTCTGCACGTCCATCCGTTCGATCAGCCCGATGTCGAGTCGTCCAAGCGCCGAGCGCGTCAGCTTGTCGTCACGTTCCAAGAACGAGGCGATCTCCCGCGATCGCAGCAGGAATCCGCGGATGATGAGGCAATGCCGGCGCGATTCGCCGCGTTTCTGCAAACAACACCACCGAACGGGTACGTCGCGATTCAGGCGTACCTACCTTCTCCTCCCGACGACGAAACAGCCGGGCTTCTGTCGGAATTGCGGGCGCGAATCACCCACAAGACCACCCGTGCAACCACGCTTGGATACGGACCGCGATTCCTTCACTCCACCGGCCAGCTTCACAAGGGAGGTCCGGACAACGGACGCTTCATCCAACTGCTCGCGACAGCGAAGGGCGATGTCGCCATCCCCGATAGACCCGGCTCGGACGAGACGTCGCTGACGTACGCCACCCTGCTTGCCGCCCAAGCGATGGGGGACCGTCAAGCCCTTGAAGATGCCGGTCGGTCGGTGCTGTCCGTCGCGCTGGGAGACGACCCGATTGCTTCTCTGCACCGACTTGTCGCCGATCTCTAGACGGGCCGGTCCCTATCGGCACCGAGCCCGCTAAGCTTCGCCCTCGCACGGCAGCAACGGGAATCGGAGCCGAGAGAAAACAGGATCTTGTTTGGAGAAGGCGATGGTGCAACGAGCCCGTCAGAACCGGGCTCGCCAATGGAGGTGACGCAAGAATGGACCTTGGGCTGATCGGTGTCGGCAAAATGGGTGCGAACATGGCGAGGAGGCTGGCTCGTTCCGGTCACACCGTCGTCGCAATGGATCGCAATCCGGAGGCAGTCGCTACGCTCGTCGCTTCCGAGCCGCAAATCCCAATCCGCAGCGCCGTTTCGGTGGAAGCCCTTGCCGACGCGCTCACCCCGCCCCGCGTGGTGTGGGTGATGGTTCCCGCCGGCGATCCAACGGAAGCGATCATCCGGCAACTCCTCGGTGAGCTTTCTTCCGGCGATACGATCATTGACGGCGGCAACTCCAACTACAAGGACACGCGGCGCCGAGCAGGCATGGCCTCCCAACAAGGGATCACCCTGATTGATGCGGGAACCAGCGGCGGCATTTGGGGACTGGAGAACGGATACTGCCTGATGCTCGGCGGAGAGCTTGAGACAATCGACCGTCTGTCGCCGATCTTCTCCGCGCTTGCTCCCGGCGTATCGAGCGGTTGGGGCCGTGTCGGGCCGTCCGGAGCCGGACACTTCGTCAAGATGGTGCACAACGGCATCGAATACGGGTTGATGCAGTCGTACGCTGAGGGGTTCGAGATTCTTGCCGCGACCGAATCGTTTGGCCGCCCCCTGGATCTGGCCGCCATCGCCACCATTTGGCGAGCCGGAAGCGTCATTCGATCCTGGCTGCTCGATCTCGCTGCTTCCGTCCTGAAAAGCGATCCGATGCTTGCCGAACTCGAAGGATGGGTGGAAGACAGTGGCGAAGGCCGATGGACCGTTGCCGAGGCTATCGATCTCGACGTGCCCGCTCCGGTGATCACCGCTTCGCTGTTGGCGCGTCTTGCCAGCCGACAATCGGAGAGCTTCTCGGCGAAGATGCTCGCTGCACTACGACAGCAGTTCGGCGGACACAATGTGACTCCATCCGGACCTCATGTTGGAGACCGCGATGGATAATGCGTCGCCGGCAACGATCGTCATCTTCGGGGCAACTGGAGATCTGGCTCAGCGCAAGCTCGGCCCGGCCATCCACAGCCTTGCCTGCGGCGGGCAGTTGGCGCCACAGACCCGGATCCTCGGTGTATCAAGATCGTCAATCGGGGCGGATGGATTCCGCAATCGCCTCCTGGAAGGAATCCGACAGCACGCTCGCCTCCAGCCGGGCGAGCACCGCTGCGAACGGTGGACCGAAGAATCGGCGAAGTTCGACTACTTGGCGGGCGACTTCGACCGTCCCGAGACCTACGCGGAGATCGCTCGCCAACTTGACCGTTTCGATATCAACTCCGGCACCGAGGGAAATGTCCTCTACTACCTCGCCACTCCACCTGCGCTTGCCCCAACCATCGTCAACGGGCTGGGTCAGGCAGGACTCGCCGGACGGGGCCGCGGATGGCAACGGATCATCTTCGAGAAGCCATTCGGACGCGACCAGGAGACGGCGCAAGATCTGAATCGACGAATCCACGACGTGTTCCACGAGCGACAGATCTACCGGATCGATCACTACTTGGCCAAGGAGACCGTTCAGAACATCCTCACACTTCGATTCGCCAATTCCATCTTCGAGCCACTTTGGTCGCGTCAGTATGTCGACCACGTTCAAATCACGGTTGCGGAGAAGGTTGCCGTCGACACTCGTGCAGCATATTACGATCACGCGGGCGTGGTGCGGGACATCCTGCAGAGCCACGTGCTCCAGCTTCTCGCCCTCACTGCGCTCGAGCCTCCCGCATCCTCGGCGCCCCAGCAGTTCCGAGACGAGAAGGTCAAGGTCTTGTTGTCGCTTCGTCCGCTCGGGGAGGCCGACGTGGTGCTTGGGCAGTACGACGGCTATCAGCAGACGGAATTCGTTGCCCCCAACTCCCGCACGCCGACGTATGCCGCATTGCGGCTTCACATCGACAACTGGCGTTGGCACGGCGTTCCATTCTTCGTTCGTTCCGGCAAGGCGCTCGCCGAGAAGACAACCCAGATCACGCTTCAGTTTCGTCCCGTACCGCAAGATCTCTTCGGCAGGGGCATGCCCGTTCCGGCTCCTAATCGACTGATGCTTCAGCTGCAGCCGGAGGAGGGGATCAAACTGCAGCTTCACACCAAGATCCCTGGCGAGGGAATGCGGACACGGCTCACCGATCTGAGCTTCGACTACGCCGGAACGTTTGCTCCCGGGAAGCTCATCGATGCCTACGAGCGGCTCCTTCTCGACGCCTTGAGAGGCGACCCGTCGCTGTTTATCCGTAGTGACGAGATTGAATTGGCATGGAACGCGATATCGCCCGCTCTGGCGATGGCGGACGACCCGACGTTTCCCATTCATGCCTACGCCATCGGAGATCGCGGCCCCGTTGCGGCGCAAGCAATGCTCGGTGCCGGAAGGGAGTGGATGTGTCACTGCATGCCTGAGACCGAGGAGCGCCGCTGATGCGAACGATCGTCTTCCGTTCACCGACCGCCCTCTATGCCGGCGCCGCAGATGCGGTCGTCCGCCGGTCCGTCGCGGCATCTGACGAGCGGGGGACCTGCGTCATCGCCGTCTCGGGAGGCAAGACCCCCCTCCCGTTGTATCGCTTGTTGAGCACACGCCCCTGGTTGGAGCAAGTCCCGTGGACGAAAATGCACGTACTCTGGGCTGATGAACGCTGTGTTCCGCCCGATCACGAAGAAAGCAACTACCTCGCAATCGTCCAAGCGTTGTTGCGGCACGTCCCGATTCCCGCCGCGAATGTTCATCGCATCCGTGGCGAGGATCCACCTGCGGATGCTTGTCGCGATTACGAGCAACGCCTTCGATCTCTCGCAAAGCTTCGAGGAGACCCGATGCACCTGTCGATCGACCTCGCGATCCTTGGATTGGGACGCGATGGTCACACGGCGTCACTGTTCCCGAACCACCCGGCGCTTCTTGAGGATCAGCGCTGGGTTCGTGGCGTTACCGTTCCGACGGAGCCCCGCCAACGAATTACACTGACGCTCCCCTTGCTCAACCAGGCAAGCCACATTCTGTTCCTGGTGACCGGGCGGGAGAAACGTGACGCGCTGCTGCGCATCCAGTGCGGCGAGGATCTCCCCGCGGCAAGGATTGCCCCCGTCCACGGGGAAGCGACCTGGTTCCTCGACGCCAAAGCTACCAGTGGGTAAGCGCGCCCATGACCAGTTCTACGGTAGGGTCTCCCAAGTCGCCTGATCGGAAGTAGATCGTCGACGAGAACTCGCATTCCGTGTTGCGGCGGACCCGGAACTCAAACCGCGTCATTCCCCAATCAAACAGCGACGTTTGAGTCGTTCCGAAGTACGTCGCCGCTCTCCAATCACCCTGGATCCCACTGCACAAATCGAAGCCACCGGCAAGGGTGAGCACTTCCCAGTAGTCCACGAATCCCGTCATCCGGGCGTTGGTCGCCAAGTTTGTCGGATCGAGTGATGTCATCGAGCAGATCGAGAACTCATCGGATAGCGCTTCGTCGATTCTCAATCCGTAGACTTGAAATCCGCTCCATCGTCCTCCGGACACGACGGAGTCGACAAGCAATTCGACGCAATCGAGCGCGACAAACGGCGGGATCCACTCCAAAGTGATCGCGGCATCGATACTGGACGTGGTAATCACGGATTCCATCGCGGCAACAAGATCGAAATGCGAGCCAAACGCTGGCGCGAGAGCCATCCCCACCGGGATCCGATCGAGGAGCAGCGTCGCGTGCGCAAATCCCGTTTGTGCGAACATTGCCGTTGCATCGCCGGACAATCCGCACCACAAGTCGGGGAAACGCAGTCGGACCGTGGCATCTTCGAAGCACAAGCACAGATTGGACAGGGTCGCCGTGACGGACAAGCTTCCACCCATCGGAAACGGACCGGACAGGCCCACCGTTGTGAACGAAGAGGTTTGCAGTGGTTCGAGGTGAAACGTCGTCGTCAGCCAGATCGGATCCACGATCAACTCCCCGCTGACCTCGGCAAATTCGAACAGCGGCGTGGAAGCGTTCGGATCGAAGTCGACCCGCCCGGCAATGCTTCCCACCGTTGAACACGGCATCCGCATCAGGAGTTTCAGATCGTCGAATACATCATCCGTTGTGCCGGCCATCTGCTTCCAGGTGCCGCGGACTTCCACCGCCGCCCCCTCATGGCGGTAGACAAGAGCGAGATCGGCCGTGAACGTCGGGAAAGAAGGGGTCAGCGGATCGATCGTCAGCGTCAGCGCCACATCGCCGGCAAGCGTTCCTTCCTCCTTGGGTTGGCGTACCTCGATCGAGACCGCAACGGTGGTTCGCTCATCCAATGGATCGAGAACCTCGATCACAAAGCGATCCGACCCAACGAATGATCCGCCAGGCGTGTAGCACAGCGCGATCGATGCCTGTTGCCCGCTGCACAAGACGTCCTGAAAATCGCCGGTGACGACACCGTGGCTCGGTGGGGTGAGAACGGCAAACCGCAATGGATGTCCTGTCTGCGAGGCGCAGTCGAGATCGGGGTCCGTTGCCGCAACGACGAAGCGTATTGGCGTTCCTTCCCACGTCGTAAGCGCAATGTCCCCCCCTTGAGGCGGTTGGTTGGCGGCCACGGCCACTGTCACGAAGACAACTGCGATGCATGCCATCCAACCGACGCGTAGACCCATCATCGATCGTCCTCCTCACCGTCAATGCGAATGACAAGCCGGGCATCCCCGCCCTCCCCTGCCGGCACGGTGAAGCGATACGTTCCGGCTTCGAGGGCCTCGGTCCGCACGATGAGTCGCATCGTCTTCCCCGCCAGGACAACTGGGACGATCACGTCATCGATAGCTGCTTCGTCCATCACATGGATCGTCGTATCCAGTCCCAGATCACCCAGCCGTTCAATCCGCACACCGGCATCGGCGGCGGAGATTCCTTCGGGCAGGATGATGTCAACCGCTTGTCCCTGCCGGAAGGCGCCGGCGGAGACTTCGCCGGTTCTGCCGGTGCGCGCCTCGATCCGCACATCCAATACCGCCGTTTGCCGGACACCGAACGGATCGATGACGAGCCACCGGAGAACATCTCTCCCCTCGGCACCATCTCCGGCGACGTAGGCAAGTTCGGCGAAGCTCGTGTTCCCTTCGATACGGACATCGGCGAGAGATCCGACAATGACCCCCAATGCCGGCTGGTCGATCAGGCCAAACTCATATCGAAATCGACCGGGATCCGCGATCCGGTTCAGCATGTCGTCGGACGTGGATAGCCGAAAACGCTGCGGAACTCCGTTCCATGCGGAAAGGTAGACATCGTCAACCTCATTCCCGCGGAAAACATAGACGTCAACATGCGCGCTGTCGGTATTCCCACTGCAATCGCGCACCGTGTACTCGAACTCATCCGGTCCACTGTAGTCCGGTGCCGGAGCGTAGCGGATCATCTGACCTTCGCACGAGCCGGCAAGCATCCCAACGGAAGCGTGAATCGCCGCCGATCCATACGAAGGCGTTGTTGTCTCAAGAATGTGCATGCCCGTTCGGCACAGATCGACGTCATTGCTCAGCACATCGATGTAGATCGGGGTGTTCTCCCGGAGGATAAACCGCGGCACGCCGTCTATCTCCTCGACAAACTCGATGAACGAGGGCTGGGCAAACGTATACGAAAAGCCGGATTGCGGATCATCCACGGCAACGGGGGGAATCGTATCGACAATGACGAAGCTGGGGCTCGCCCACGAGGGATCGTGCGGATCTTCGGTCGTAATCTTGTTGCCGCAGGCATCTTCGGCCTCGAAGATCACCGTCCCAATGCCGGTGGATGTGTAACCGTAGGGGCCTGTCGCCCCGCAGCAGCCCGGGCACGGCCCGCTGAAACAGCTCCAAAGAAGATTGGACGCTGCAACAAAGCCGGTGACATCAGTCGGCCACCAGATTGCGGGGGGATTGCAGGAGTCGAGTGCCGCCGTCTCGGAGAGCCAGGCGTTGATGTCCTGCACGTTGTAGTTCCCGTCGCACTCGAACACCGCCACGTTCGATGCCGGGAGATACGGGGCATCTCCTGCATCGGTGGGGAGCGTGATCGTCGACTGGTCGGGGGGATCCTCGGTGAAGTGAGGGGGACACCGGTCGTAGACCGTTCCCAGATCTACTGCCTCGTAGGTATTCCCGCAGCAGTCGCTGATCGTCACCGTCAGCTCTACGGTCGCAGAACACGACGCAAGATCATGAGCAAGGATCTCGCCATCGACAATGGTGCAGGTTCGGTCGGTGATCGAGGTGGTGAACGTCGGCTGCTCGAACACAGCCGCGCCCGATAGCCATTGAGCGACAACCGTCAGCGAACCGTGATCCAAACAGCAGTTATCGGCAATGGTGACCGTGAATGGAAGGGTCGCCATGCAGATGTAGTCGTCAGTGATGTCGGCATCTTCAAGCACCACCGCGATCGCCGGTGGGAGTGAATCCGTCAGCACAACCTGATCGGTGGATCCGCTTGTATGACCGCAACAGTCGGTGGCCTCGATTTCCAGTGAGATCGTTCGCGGACAGCCGGAGAGATCAGAGAGCGTAATCGAACCCTCGATGCGAACGACCTGCGAACTGATCTGCCGAATCTCGAGTTCGTCCACGATCGTCACCCCACCGGGGTTGTGGATCGTATAGCTGATCCCGGGCACAGCGATACAGCACGCATCGGCAATATCCACGAGAATCGGAAACGTGATCGAGCAATCCTCATCCATCAGTTGAGAGTCGGGGAACTGTTTCTGCTCATCCCACAGAATCTCTGGTGAGGTCGTATCGGTGATGGTGAATCCCGCTGTGGTGGAAGACGAATTGCCCGAAGGGTCGGTTGCCGTGAATGTCACCGATGCCGAGCCTGTCTCGCCGCAGGCATCCGAAGGCTCAATGAAGTCGTCGCTCCACTCGTATCCACACGCATCTGCCGCATCGGCCCCGCCGTGGTTGGACAACCAACCGGCCAGTTCTACGAGATTGCCGAATCCGTCACACTCGACAATCTGAGACGAAGCCACTTGGGTGATGGCCGGGGCGACGTTGTCTTCCACCGTCACCGTGGCTTCCGCCGACTCCGCGTTGCC
>CAZJLO010000004.1:2567-60656 GCA_964547105.1 uncultured Thermotogae bacterium | reverse complement strand
TGATCGACACGTTCCCGGTCGCGTCCAGTTGAACGGTGATGTCCTGGGTGACGACGTCCGGGGCGACGTTGTCTTCCACCGTCACCGTGGCTTCCGCCGACTCCGCGTTGCCGTTGACGTCGGTCACCGTCAGCGTCACCGTGTTCGCCCCCACCTCCGAGCATGTGAAGTCGCTGACATCCAGAACCCGCGTTGCGATCCCGCACGCATCCGTCGATCCGGCATCGATCTGCCCCGCCGTGATCGACACGTTCCCGGTCGCGTCCAGTTGAACGGTGATGTCCTGGGTGACGACCACGGGAGCGGCTGTATCGATGTCGAACGCATCCGACAGAACCACAGCCTCCATGTCTTCGAACCCCGGATTCCGTGCCGCCGACACCGCAACGTCTACGCCGATTGTTTCCTCATCTGCGTCGACCACGGTCAACGAAAGGGTGTATCGGTCGTTCTCGAACGCACCCGAGCTGCTCCACAGCCCGACACCGCCGGTCAGCGTTCCCGAAATCATGGGATCGAAACCAATGTCGGGGGAGGATGTTTCGCTCATCGTCTGGTCGAACAGCACCGTCACCACGAACGTTCCCGCCAGATCGTCCACTGTGATCAGTTCATCGCTCACGGAGATGCTCGCCGTCGGCGTAGCGCCGATTCCCGAGAGAAAGACCACGCCCACAAGGAGGATCCACCCTGCACGCCCAACGATCCTTCGCATGCATCGTCTGCCGCCAACCTTCATCTTCGCCCTGATCAAACGATCCTCCTGCCAGAACAATGCAATGGGTCCTTCAGGGCTGCATGTACGAGAGAATCCGCCCTCGAGAAGGACCAGATTGCGGCTCCATCCGTTTCCATCATGAGGAGTATAGGTACGATCTGCAGGAAACGATGTAATCGGGATAACGCTCGGCAGCTGCGCGCGGAAACAAGCCAACAGAACGGCCATTGTGACGGCCGGACATTCGTTCCATGTTGGCTGGAAATACCCGGTTTGGATTGACGGATGCCCGCGCGGCCGATACCATACCTGCAATTGCCAGAGTGGCGGAATTGGCAGACGCGCGGGACTCAAAATCCCGTGACCCTCGTGGTCGTGTGGGTTCGACCCCCACCTCTGGCACAGCGCGATGCATTCGCGAATAACATCACGATGCGCGGTTCATGTTCCTTCCAGACGTCACCCCGGCGGGGCTCGATTTCAGTGATCTCCGCCATCCGTACGGACACGCTAGGAAGTCTGTTGCCACCTATCGATCAGGGTGTCCCCACGGCCGTGGTTCAGGTTCCTCACGGCTTCTCCGGCTCCGCCGGAGAAACGTCGGGATGTCCCAATCATCGGGACCGATACGACTCTCTTGCTGAAGCTTCACCAACATCGTCTCATTGGTGATCTGGGCCCCTTCTTCTTCTTCGGTGCCCACAGTTGCTGCGAATCCCGTTGCAATGACGGTCAGGCGGACATGCTCCATTCCATCTCGTATCGCGGTACCAAAGATGATGTCTGCCTTGTCGGAGACCGCTTCGCGAATCAGTTGCGCTGCCTCGGTCACTTCCTCGAGTGTCAGGTCGGAGCCGCCGGTGATGTTCATAATCACCTTCCGGGCTCCCTTGATCGTACCATCGAGCAGTGGAGAAGAGATCGCGTTTCGGGCAGCTTCCTTGGTCTTCCCTTCTCCTTCACCCTCTCCGATGCCCATCATCGCTGTGCCGGCGTTTCGCATCACGCTTTCGATATCCGCGAAATCCAAGTTGATCATTCCCGGCATCGTCACCAAATCGGAGATCCCCTGAACACCTTGCCTGAGGATCTCGTCAGCAAGCTCAAATGCCATCGTGATCGGCATGTCATTCGGGGCAACCTTGAGTAGCTTGTCGTTGGAAATGCAGATCAACGCATCGACAGATTGTGCAAGGCGACCAATTCCGTTTTCGGCTTTCTCCGATCGCGCCAGGCCCTCGAATGAGAACGGCCGCGTCACGATTCCGGTCGTGAGGATTCCCGCCTCTTTGGCGAGTGCCGCAATGACCGGTGCCGCGCCGGTGCCCGTGCCGCCCCCCATTCCGCAGGTGATAAACGCCATGTCGATGCCGTCAAGGAGGTCCATGATCGCTTCGCGGCTCTCTTCAGCCGCCGCCTTCCCGATATCCGGGTTCCCCCCGGCACCAAGTCCTCCCGTCAACTTGCGCCCAAGCTGGAGCGTTTGGTGCGCACGGATGACCTCAAGAACCTGTGCGTCGGTGTTGACAGCGACAAGCTCAACACCGTTGACCGTCTCGTCAAACATGCGATCAACGGCGTTTCCGCCGCCACCCCCGACACCGATGACCATCAGCCGAGCAGGAGGTGTCAACACTCTGTCGTCGCGCATCATTACCCCCGGAAGAACCGGTTGAACCAAGAGAAGAGCTTCGCCATGAATGAATTCCGCCGCGGCTGATAGAAATCCTTTTTCTTGAAATCCTTTGTCTCAATCGCATAGCGCAACAAGCCGATCGCCGTCGCGTAGATCGGCGATTCCACGATATCTCTTAGCCCGTGGATCCCTTGGGGAATCTTCCCCCGGCGCACCGCGATGTCATACCGTTGCCCGGCAAATGAGGTCAAGCCACTAAGCATGGATGTGCCCCCGGTCAGGACCAATCCGGCGGGAACAAGATCTCGATACCCCGCATCTTCCACTTCCTGCATCCCGAGGTCGAGTAGCTCCTCAACGCGCGGCTCGATGATCTTGGCAAGACGCTTTTTGGAGACGCTCTTCTTCTCGTCGCCGCCGATCGTCGCAACGTCGATCTTCTCATCCTCGCCGACGCTGTCGACCATGGCGGTTCCCCATTGTTTCTTGATCAACTCCGCTTCTTCAATCGGCGTCTGAAGACCGACCGTGATATCGTTTGTGATGTGTTCTCCGGCAATCGGGATCACCTTGGAGAACCAGATATCTCCCCCGCGGAATACGCTGATGTCCGTCGTCCCGCCACCACTGTCCATCAGGATCACGCCCAGCTCTTTCTCGGCTGACGAAAGCACGGCCAGGGAGGAAGCAATCGGTTCGAGAACGATCTGCTCGATCCCGATTCCCAGCGCTTCCACGCATCGCACGAGATTGTGGACCGCCGTGATCGCGCCGGTAACGATGTGCACGTCAACCTCAAGCCGCGTCCCGGTCATGCCGACCGGATCGGTAATCCCATCCTGCCCATCAACAATGTACTGGCGCGGAATCACGTGGATCATTTCGCTCTCGGACGGCAGCTGAATCGCTTGTGCCGTTTCCACGACGCGTCGGACATCATCTTCGGTGATGATTCGATCCGGACGATTGATGGATACAGTTCCGCTGTTGTTGATCGAAGAGATGTGCTTCCCGGCGATCCCTACATACACAGAGGAAATCTTCACATCGGCCATATTCTCCGCTTCTTCGACTGCCTTGCGGATCGAAGCCATGGTTCGACCGATGTCAACGACAACCCCTTTTTCCAGGCCATGGGACTCGGCTTTGCCCATGCCGATGATTTCAATCATCTCATCGACGATGTTGCCAACCAGGGCAACGACCTTGGTCGTCCCTACATCGAGTCCGACAACGACTCTCTCTCTTCTCATCGGTTCACCACCTCACGGGGCACAAGTGTCGCCTCACCCCCACGCGATAGATCGATCGATTGATAGTCATCTGCATCGACTTCGTCAAGCAGTGACATCAAAGCACGAAAGCTGGACGCAAGCTGATCAGGCTCGCCCAATGCGATCGTGGTTCCTCGTCTTCTTGCGGCGATCACACATGTTGGATCCGAAAAATCGACGCTTTGGATCTCCGCCCCGGCCGAGTTGGCATCACCGATCAGCGCCATGGCAAAGGCTATCCACCCATCTATCGCTTTCGCCCCGGGGGCAGGATCTCGATCCCACGTCACGCCTGTAACCATCAGCAGCCCTTCCGGAAGCTCATCAAGCGTGTCGATAATCACGGCATCGCCGCCGACCAAACACCACCTTCCGAGCGATTGGGAACAGACAGCGACAGGTCGCCGTTCCTCGATCTGAACAACGAGGGTATGCGGAAGCGAACGGACTACCGTAGCATTTTGGATTCGAGGGTCTTTGAGGAGAAGTGCCTCGATACGGGCAGGTGAAACACGCAACAAGTTCTCACCGGCCTGTATGCCAGTACACCTGGCCACTTGCACAGTGGGAACTGTTTCGTTTCCGAGCACTCGGAGTCTGCGAATGTCAAAAACTCCCAGCGTCGGCGAGTACAGTGCAACAACGACGGCAGCGATCAGAATCCCCCCTACTACAAGTCCCCACCCGATGGCTTTGCTTGCACTACCTCCCTGGTCCACCCGTCAAATACCTCGATCTCCAGCTCAAGCAAAACGCGATGAAACTTATACACCTTTTCGCGCACAATGTCAATTATGTTGCGGATCTCAGCGCTTCTCGCCCCTCCCAAATTCTCGATAAAATTCGCGTGTTTGTATGAGACTATAGCATTTCCGACTCGTAACCCCTTCAATCCCGCCTCTTCGATCAGTCGACCCGCAGTTTCGGGCGAAGGATTCTTGAAGATACACCCCGCGGTTCTCGACTCGATAGGTTGCGTCGATCGCTTCCGAGACAAAACTGCCTTGCCATCGAAATTCACGCCGTCTGTCCGCAGCCGTACGCCGAGAATCGCCGGCCACTGACCCAGATCGCTGGTCCGATAGCCGAAGTGGCATTGATCGTAATCGAGCCACTGCACGGATGACCTGTTCGACAGCACCTCGACCTGAAGCACGACATCGCCGATGCTTCGATCCGCCAACCCGGCGTTCCCCATCAAGGCACCGCCGACGGTTCCCGGGATACCGGCGAGGAAGTCGATCTGATGCCGGTGCTGCTCATGCAACCGCGCCAGCAACCTGCCAATCGAGACACCCGATTCCGCAACCACCTCGTCTGGCTTCACACGAACACCGACGAGTGACTCCGTACTGATTGCGAGCGCCTTCAGCCCCTCATCCGGGAACAGCACGTTGCTGCCACCGCCGATCACGAGAACCGGGAAGCATTCCCTCTCTGCGCCGGCGATCGCCTCGGTGAAGGATTCCCGTGTTCGTGGACGGAACCATGCCGCAACCGGTCCGCCTATGCCGAATGTACTGTGCGCCGCGAGAGACTCGCTCCACAACACATCACCGTCCAGCCGCTCCAGATACGCGAGCGCCGCATGTCGAGCAGGTGATAGTGGTTGCCGTTGCACGTGGTTCGATCGCACGGTACAGACCGCTCTTCTAGGCGGCGCGGAACCGCGCTTCCTCCAGATCCGCGGAAAGTTGCTCCGTAACACGGCTGATGTCTCCGGCACCAAAACTGATCAAGAAGTCCCCTTTTCTGATCTTGGTCTTCAGGAATGGGACGATATCATCCGCAGATTCCATGCTGTACGTCTCGGCAAGGGTCTCACGACGGATCGCATCCACGACGCACTGGGTCGTAACACCGGGGATCGGGGCCTCCCCCGCAGCGTAAATTGGGGCCACCACCACAAGATCGGCGCGTCGGAAGGCGGCTCCAATCGCATCTGCCATCCATGCAGTCCGCGAGTATCGATGCGGCTGAAAAACGGCTACAACGCGACGTGAGGGCCATCCGGCACGGATCGCATCAAGGGTCGCGCTGACCTCCTCCGGAAGATGAGCATAGTCGTCCACCACGACCACCCCATTCTGTTCCAGAAGCTGGAATCTTCTCCGGGGTCTGCAGAATGCCTCCAGTCCGTCGATGATCTGCTCCGCAGTGATCCCGACAGCCGTTGCTCCGCCGGCGGCACAAAGAGCGTTCAGAACGTTGTGAACCCCGGGTGCCGGAAGCCGAACCCGCCCGCAGCGCTTGCCGCGGATCCACAAGTCAAACCACGTATTGAACTCCCGTTGCATGATCCTCGTCGCCCGAACGTCAGCATCGGAGCGGGTTCCAACGCTGAGGTACTTGGGAAGCCGGCTCGACAGATCGGCAACCCGAGGATCATCGATGTTCAGTACGACTTGATCGCATCGCTCGAGAAACCGCGAGAATCCTTGGATGACGCCATCGATCGATCCATACGTCGAAAGGTGATCGCAGCCGATATTCGTGATCACGGCAACATCCGCCGAGAGGTCGACGATCACGCCGTCACTCTCGTCCACCTCGGCAACGAACAACTCCCCGCGGCCAAGATGGGCGTTGCCGCCAAGATGGGGGCACCGCGCACCGATCACATAGCTTGGATCCTCGCCCGCCTGCCGCAGGATGGTCGCAAGCATAGCCGATGTGGTGGTCTTGCCATGCGTCCCCGTCACGCCGAGGCTGCGTCCCGTTTGCCACACGACACCCAAGGCGTGAAGGCGGCGAACAACGGGGACCCGGCGTCTCATCGCGCTCTGGACCTCAACGTTGTCTGTGGTGACGGCGGATGAAATGATCACGCCGTCGAGACCTTCGCCAATGTTCGCCTCATCATGCCCGACCGTCACCCGGACGCCCGCTTCTCTCAAAGCCGCGGCTTCTTCCGTGTCACGCAGGTCCGAGCCGGTGATTTGCGCACCGCCGGCAAGCATCACCGAAGCAAGTGCGCTCATCCCGGAGCCGCCAATCCCGACAAAGTGATACCGGCCGTTTCCGACAATCACGTCAATGCCTCTCCAAACAGTCCGACAACCTCTCCAAGAACCGCCGTGGTTGCTTGGCGCCTTCCCAATCTTCGCGAATTCGCCGCCATTCGCACCAGCCGCCGAGGATCATGCACCAACTCGCGGATGACATGCGAAAGGCCTCCGTCCAAGATTGCCGCTTCGCGAATCAATGCACAAGCATCAGCTCGCTCAAGGAAGAGCGCGTTGGCGACCTGATGGTCATCTGTGGCCCCTTCCCATGGAACGATAACCGCGGGCTTCCCGCAAGAAGTGATCTCGGCCAGGGTTGTTGCACCGGCACGGCTCACGACTAGATCTGCAATCGCATAGGCCTCGCCCATCTGATCGATGTATGCCTGAACGGCGAAGTTCCGCGCGCCAGAGTTCTGCAATCGGTCTCGGGCTTCGTTGGCGGCGTCTTCGCTGCCTGTCACCAGCAGAACTTGGATTTCGCGTTCATCCGAGAACTCCGCGGACAAATCGAGAACAGCTTGGGTCAGTGCCGCCGATCCTTTCGATCCCCCGAAGACGAGAACGGTTCTCTTGTCGGGATCCAAGGCAAACTCTTGGTACATGTCTCGGCTCGGCTTCTTCCCCAAGCGATCCTGCCGGACAGGATTGCCCGTGATCACAACCCTGTTGGCGTGCGAGAGGTCGTTCACCGTGGACGGGAACGATACGAGAACCCGATCCACCCACCTTGACAGCAGGCGGTTCGCGCGACCGACGACAGCGTTCTGCTCGTGGATCAGAGTTCGAATCGACATTACTCGCCCAAGAAGCGCACTGATGAACACGACCGGGAACGACGCGTATCCCCCCACGCCAAGGACGACATGAGGCCGGAAGCGAAGCACGATCACAAGCGCCTCCACAAGGGACCAAAGCAACGCCAACGCGGATCTCAACCTAGCGACAAGCCTCAATCCGCTCGGAAGACCTCGCACACAAGTCGTGAAGAATCGCAGGTTCGAGATCGACGGAACAAGGCGCGCCTCCAACCCCCGTTTCGTGCCCACGTATCCAAGATCGACATTGGAGACGGTTTGCGCCAGTTCATCGAGAATCGCCAGCGCCGGGTAGACATGTCCTCCGGTACCCCCGCCGGCAACTAAGACTCGCATGCTTGACCTCCATAGCGCGAAATGCTGAGCAACAGGCCGCAAAGCGCCAGCATGACCAGAAGTGACGATCCGCCGTTGCTGACAAACGGCAGCGTCAAGCCGGTCACCGGCAGCAATCCCAGGGTGACTCCAACGTTCAGCACCACCTGCAGGGCGAAGCAAACCCCTATTCCGTATGCAAGCAGCTGACCGAATCGATCGGCCGTGTTCGCAGCAATCGAGAACGCCCGCCAGATAAGCACGGCGAACAGGGCGAGCAACCCGATGGCGCCGAGAAGCCCAAGCTCTTCGGCTATCACCGAGAAGACGAAATCGTTGTGCGCTTGAGGAAGGTAGAACAGCTTCGTGCGCGACGCGCCGAGTCCTCGCCCGAACATGCCGCCTGATCCCACCGCGATCAGCGACTGCAGCGTCTGGTAACCGGACGATGTGCTGTACGCTTGGGGGTTGAAAAACGAGACAATTCTCGCCATCCGGTAGGGTGCAATCAGCACAGCGGCGCACATGGCAGGAACAGCGGCTGCGGCCACCCCAACAAGATGCAACACTCGTGCTCCACCAAGAAACAACATGAAGAATGTCAGAAAGCAGAACACAAGGATCATTCCCAGATCCGGCTGCTGGATGACAACGGCAGCGACCACGGCAATGACGATCAGAAACGGCAGGACTCCCTGGGAGAAGAGAGCCATCCGTGCCCCCTTGCGGGTCATCGCTGCAGCCAGGTAGATCATCAACGCCACTTTGAGAAACTCGGTGGGCTGAAGGTTGAAGACCCCAAGATTCAGCCATCGCCCGTCGCTGAATCCACGGATCGGCACCAGCGTGAGCACCGTGAGAAGAAACGCTCCAATCAGGAGTAGCTCGTCCAATTGAGCAAGCCGCCGATAATCAAGCAGCGCAAGAAACACGCACAGCCCGACACCGATCGCTGCAGCGATCGCCTGTTTCGCAATCATGTAGGTATCGCTGTCGAAGTGGGCAAGAGAAAACGGAGAACTCGCACTGTACAGCATGATGAGCCCGCTGCCAAGCAGCACAAACGTTACGAGCCACGTTGCACGATCGGCCTGCAGTTCCACCCTTCTCCCCCCGCTGGCGGCACGCTCGCCGGGCTCCCGGCTGGAAAGCACGCGACGCGATTGCCGCATTCGTGTGCGCCAACCAACGAATACGTCGAATGTCCTTTCGGCGAAAGGAACGCTGTCGTACAGGGGATGCAGAACTGGGCCGTTCTTGCCGGACCAATGTCCCGCAAGCGGCAGACGAAAGGAACGTCAGTGGAGGACCGTTCGCCTTCGATCGTCAATCAGCCTTGAGAACTCGGCCCCGCGCTGAAGGTAATCGCGGTAGTGATCGAAGCTGGAGCAGCCCGGAGAGAACAAGATAGCATCGCCAGCCCGTGCCACGGCAAGGGCGACATCGACGGCCGCCGGCAAAGACTCGACGCACTCAAGCAGCGGATGGCTTATCCCGGCCTCAGCAGCCATCTCGCAGAATTCCGGACCCGCTTCACCGAACAACACCAATCCGTGAAGCGTCGATCCGCGCAATCGAAGCTCATCGAACAAACGATCATAACCGCCATGCTTCTGGCGCCCTCCGAGCAGCAGCACGATCGGGCGCTTCATACTAGCTATGGCGGCAAGGGTTGACCCGGCATTGGTCGACTTGGAGTCGTTGATGACTTCTACGCCGCCGATCGGCTCCAGCACCTGCATCCGGTACGGAAGCCCGGCGACATCTCGAACGATCGCCTCATCCGCTTCTTCAAGACGAAAGTCGCCGTCCACGGCACGGCAGGCCGACACGGCCGCGGCAAGATTGCTTCGCTGATGATCCGAAAGGTTGGTGATCCATTGCCACTCGCCGGCGGTGGGAACCTGCGCCGCCGCAAACAACTCGACATGAATGCCGGCCGACTTCATCTCTGCGGCGAAATCGGGGGGGACAATCCGCCAATCCCCCACTCGCTGATGCGCGAAGATTCTCTTCTTCGCGTTGGCGTATGCCGCCATCGACCCATGGCGCGACAAGTGATCCGGGGTCAGATTGAGCCACACAGCCACGTGAGGGTGGAAGCGCACACTCTGCTCAAGCTGGAAGCTGCTCGCTTCGACAACGAACATCTCCGGCTTCACAGGAGGAGTCAGAAGCTCGACCAACGGTGTCCCGATATTCCCCGCTACCACGGCTCGATGCCCCGCTCGGCACAGCAAGCGGCTGATCAGTTCGACGGTTGAGGATTTCCCGTTCGTTCCCGTTACCGCGACAATTCTCTCCGGATCGACCAGCATCGAGCCAAGGTCGAGTTCCGAAATGACCGGTGTTCCCCGCTTTCGTGCCTGATCGATCGCAGGAAGCGTAGGCCGAACGCCCGGACTGAGGATCACCAGGTCCGCGTCACGAAGAAACGAGGGGCGGTGCTCCCCTTCTTCAAACCGAACGCCTTGGCATCGCAGGCGATCCCGATCGGCGTCCGCGAGAATTCCCCGCTCACTGACAAGGATGTTTGTCGCCGGCGCAACCGCAGTCAAGAATCGAACAACCGCTTGCCCGGTTCGGCCATAGCCCATGACCGCAATCTGCCGCACGGAACGATCGTCGAAGATCACCGCAACCCCTCTTCGATCCCCTCCTCGAGGATCATCGACAGGTCAAACGACCTCACCTGCAGGCTGGAGATTGCCGCATCAACCAACGCTTGCCGAGGGATCTTCCCGATGATCTCGCTTTCAAGAACCAGAACCCCCATTCGCTCCGCTTCGCGGCGGATCATGTCGAACACTCGAAGCACTGGGGTCTTACGGAAATTGGTCAGATTCATCGACACCTGGACGATTCCTCGCTCTTCAAGCGACAATCCGAGCGCCTTGACATACCGCAGCCCTCCGCTCGAATGGCGGACCGCGGCGGCGATCTTCTTTGCGACCGACAGATCCCCGGTTGCCAGATTGACGTTGAAAGCAACGAGAAACTCCCGTGCGCCGACAGCGACGGCCCCGGCGCTGGGATGGGGAGCTTTCGGACCATAGTCGGGGGTCCACTGCTCGTCAGCGAGTTTCTCCCCCAGTCCTTCGAACTCACCGCTACGAATCTTCGCAAGATTTCGACGCTCGGGGGTCGTCGCCGATTCCTCGTACAAGAACACAGGGATCCCGAATCGCTCTGAAATCGAAACACCTACCCGGTGAGAGAGGGCCACACACTCTTCCATGGTTGCGCCGGTCACGGGAATGAACGGGATGACGTCCACAGCGCCCATCCGGGGGTGCGCCCCCCGATGCTTCGTCAAATCGATCCGCGCCACGGCTTCCTCGACCAACCGCAGCACACCCTGCTCCAATCCCAAATCGTCGCCGACCAACGTGATCACAGTGCGATTGTGGTCTGGGTCCGAACTTACATCGATCACCCGGCATCCCGCTCCGGTTGCCGCGGCGGCAATCGCTTCCACCGCTCCTCGATCCCTGCCTTCGCTGACGTTTGGAACACACTCGATCACGCGATGTGCCATACTTTCCTCAAGGTGCCATCAGAGAAATCCGTGCAGCCGCCGCCAGAGCGTCGTTGGCATCCGCTTCGCCCTCCGCACGCGGTGTGCGCACATGGACCTCTACTTCGGTTTGGAGCAGTGCCGCCTTTCGACGAACAAGCACAGCTCGTATGATAAGCTGGTCGCCCGGAACGACTTTGCGCCTGAACTTGGCGCGATCGACGGCCACGAGATACCCCTCCCGGCCTTCCTGGGATGCGAACAACCCGGAAACCTGCGCCATCGACTCAAGGATCAAGGTTCCCGGCATGATCGGGGCCATCGGCTCCGGGAAATGCCCTTGGAAGAACGGCTCGTTGATCGTGACGTTCTTCACGGCAACGATGATGGTCGCCGACTCTTCGAGCACGCGGTCGACCATCAAGTATGGATATCGCGTCGGAATCCGTTTTCGGATTTCCTCGATCATCTCCACGGTAGACCTTCCTATTCGAGGATGGTGTCAATCCGTTCGACCAGGCTGCTGCTGAGATCTTCGGTCGCTGCCGGATCACCGAAAATCAAGCTTGACTCCTCGACAAGAACAAGATCGAAGCCGCTCTCGATCGCGAACGCTCTTGCCTGGGTACCGATGATCGACCCGACAAGCTGCGTGACCAGGCCGTCAACGGACTGGAATTGGGATTCCGCCTGGTTGATGTTCGCTTCGAGGATCTCGGAGCTGGTCGTTCCCAACAGAACCATCGAAAGCAGTTGATCGATCAGCGTTCCGTATTGCGAGATCGCTTCCTGCATCTGCAGAGCCGTGACCCGATCCGTCGACGACATCAGATCGTCCGCTTGAAGCATCTCCGCCAGCGTCGACGACAGCGTGCTGACCTGCGCTCGAAGAAGCTGGGCGCGGATCTCTTGGCTCCTTGACACATACTCAGTCTCCGAGATCTCGCCGCGCTGCAGCGACCCCTGAAGCTGGCTTCGCTGATCGGAGAGGCTTGTCGCAAGCGCCCGTTCATCGTCGGCCAGAGGATAGAACGC
Source organism: uncultured Thermotogae bacterium (assembly GCA_964547105.1). Lineage (GTDB taxonomy): Bacteria > Bipolaricaulota > Bipolaricaulia > UBA7950 > UBA9294 > RXOA01. The sequence continues at coordinate 48,338 of CAZJLO010000004.1, read as the reverse complement.
TCCCTTTGCTACGTCGGTGATGTTAACGTACCCAACCTTGAGTCCGCTTGTCGGCGCGCTTTCCAGCGCCTCAAGCCGCTGCTCCACAGACGAGAGATCGACGACCGCTGCCCCGTCCTCTCCAGGAATAACAAACGGCAGAATGAGAGCGCCGACCGCAACAATCAGCGCCAGAATCGAGACCACAAGTGCGTTCTTCGACATGTCCGTTCCTCCTTGCTCTTTCGCCACGATTCAGGTGGCGGCACCACCGATGTGCCACGCATCTTACTCTAGAACATCGGGCCGAATCCGAATTCAAACTTCGGCGCCGCCCCGAGCTTCCCATCTTCAAACACCCATGCAACATCAAGCCGTACAAGCATCCCCGCGGCGTCGATCGAGAATTCCGCGCCGATCGCCATCTTGGTGGAAGCGGCGAGCGAGCTCTGTTCCGATTCGCAGTCAAGCAAGTTTCCGAAGTCGACTCCGCCATCAACAAACAGGGCGGCCGTCATTCCTTCGATCAGTTTCACGCGGTACTCGACGTTTCCCATGAGAAGCTGCCCTGTGATGTCCGTCTCCGCTCCGCGAATCGTCGTCGCCCCGCCGATGTCGTACAGCACTGATGTCGGAAGATCGATTCCCCATCCGCCGACCATCCTTATCGCTACCGCTTGATCTCGATCGGCAAGGTAGGGCAGATCAAAGCGGAGTGGGAAGTATCTCGCCCACGAGACATCGAATTTGGTGTACGCCTCACCCGGGGCGAATCGGCCCGCCTGCTCCATGGACACGGCAACCCGTCTGCCATTGGTCGGGAAGCTGTAGTTGTTCGAGTCATTGAAGGACATCCCGACACTGATCGCCTCAATCGGGATCCACGGTTCATCTTCCCCGTTCTGGACGTTCTCGTGCTTGAACGCCAGGTCCAGATCGAGATAGTCCGCCCACGGGTAGCTCACCGCGACTCGTCCTCCAGCCGTGGTGACTTGGGTCGTCTCTTCGTCGATCGTCCTCTCTTCGCTCTCCCGGTACAGACTCAGTCCGACTCGGTCGAAATCGGGGAAGAAGGAGACGGTGCTGTAGCCGACATCCCAAACCGCCGACGCGTCGCCCACCAATCCGCGGTCGTACGAAACCGTGAGGTCCTGTCCCGTTCCCAGGAGGTTCAGTTGATGGTACTCCAGCGTCCCAACAAGCCCTCCGGTGTCGGGAGAGAACGCCATCGATCCGTTGAATCCGCCAAATTTCTCGGTCTCGATCACGTCGATCGCCACGTCCACTGCACCGTCCACCCAGGCAGGGACCATGTCAATCGCATCGAAGTACCCCAGCGCCATCAGCGTCTGGTATGAGACAGCCAATCTGGATCGATTGAGCACCTCACCCTCGTACAACTCGAGGTTTCTCAGAACGACATCCGCTCGCGTCCGCTCGTTGCCCGAAACCTGGATCGATCCGATGACACCTTCCTCCACCCGGATGTTCAGCACTCCGTCGACAGCATCTTCCACCACGAACCGAACCATGATGTAGCCGGTGCGATAGTAGAGGTCGTACACACCAGCGAGCGCTTCCAGCAACGCGTAGTTGCCGACTTCTCCACCTTCAGGAAGAGGAGCGAGTGTTCCTTCGACCAGTCGCTCCGGGAAGACGGTGATCCCCCGGAGAGACACGGCGGATGCTAGAACCGGTTCGCCAAGTAGCTGTCGCTCCTGTAGCTGCCAAACCAATTGCACGGAATCCGGCTGCGTTCCCGCCTCCAACGCGATGTCAACATCTTCGAAGTAAATGGTGGACAACAATTTAGCTGCCGAGGACTGGAACGCGGCATCCTGTAGCACGTCCCCCTCCGGAACCTCAATCATGCCACGGGCCAGTTCACGCGGTACGGTGACCAGTCCGCTGATCACGTTTCGTTCGATCCTCCCCTCGAGAATCTCGATGCGGACGGTGGAGCCCGATGTTACGGTTGGGATCGTAACAAGCTGGTACCCCTTTCCACGGTAGGTCTCGAGAATCTCATCAACGGCAAGATCAAGTTCGGGCTTGTTGAGGACCTCGCCCACTTTGATGTCATGGTTGCGGAGGATGCGCTCGATTCTTGAAGTTGGGAGGATCGGGCCTTCATAGAAGGTCCAGCCAAAGATCGACATTTCTTCCGTGTTGATGTTGCCGGCAATCTCGATCCGTTCGATGAGAGGATACTCGACCACTTCGAAGACGACTGTCCCATCCTCACGAACTTCGGGAAGCACTTCGGAGAACCACCCTAAATCGTAGACCGCCTGCGAGGCAGTGCTGATCTCCGCTTCCTCGATGACGTCGTTCTTGTCAAACGCAATCTCCCGCAGGATCTGAGTCCTCCGGATATTGACCGCACCTTCGACTTCGACACCGGCCACGGTAAGTGGATAGTCCACCGCATAGCAGGATGCAGCAAACAGAACCACAAGGGATAGCGCTACGGAAAAACGTCTCATGCTCCCTCCTCTACACGGTCTCACCGACAATGGACCGATACTGGACTGCTTCGGCAATGTGTTCGACGGCAAGATGGCTGGCTCCTTCCAGGTCCGCTATCGTGCGAGCAACCCTCAGGACCCGAACATATCCGCGACCACTTAGCCTGTATCTCTCGATCGCCCGTTCCAGAAGCATTTTCGCCTCCGGTCGAAGCGAACAGTGCTCCACCAACTCGGGAGACGTGAGCCGAGCGTTCGTGTGCCGCCCTGAATCCATCATACGCTTCCATTGTACCCGTCGGGCCGAATCCACTCTAGCGCGGACGGCGGACGAGCGCTCGCCGGGCGTGGCATCCGTTAACTCGTCACGCGACAGCCTTGGTACTGGAACAACCAAATCGACACGATCAAGGAATGGTCCGGAGATCTTCTGATGGTAGCGCCGGATTTGGTGTGCGGTACACGTGCACTCCCGATGCGAATCGCCGAGAAACCCGCACGGGCACGGATTCATCGCCGCAACCAGCATCACCGTGCACGGGTAGCGTACCGAAACACCCGCTCGCGACAGGAGGATCGATCCTTCCTCCAGCGGCTGACGGAGGGTTTCCAGCACGCGACGATCGAATTCCGGAAGTTCGTCAAGAAACAGCACGCCGTGATGCGCAAGCGTGATCTCGCCAGGGCCGGGAATCCCGTGTCCTCCACCGACCATCCCCGCATAGGAGATCGTATGGTGCGGCGACCGAAACGGTCGTTCCGACTGGAGGGCCACACCATGCTCGAGCAAGCCGGCCACGCTGTAGAGCCGAGTGACCTCAAGCGCCTCGGCAAACGACAGATCGGGAAGGATCCCCGGAAGGCAGCGGGCAAGCATGCTCTTTCCCGCTCCGGGGGGGCCGATCAGAAGAAGGTTGTGACCTCCCGCTGCCGCGATTTCCAGTGCCCGCTTCGCCTGAAGCTGACCTCGCACCGACGCCAGATCCGAGCCATCGGCCCCGCGCCTGGCATTGGATCGAAGCAACGCCTCGCGATCGACGTGAACCGGCTCCAGTGACAGATGGCCGGACGCAAGCGCAGCCGCACGTGAAAGGTCCTCGATTGCGAAAACATCAAGCCCGTCGACAAGCGCCGCCTCACGCGCGTTCTCCATCGGGACGACAAGCGCGCCAATCCCGTGCTCGCGGGCTGCCAGCGCCACGGCGAGAACGCCACGTACGGCGCGAAGCTTGCCGTTCAAGCCTAGTTCCCCTAGCCACAGCCAGTCCAGATGCTGAGGGACGATCTGCTGAGAAGCGATCAGAATTGCCAAGGCGATCGCGAGATCGAGCCCCACCCCCTCTTTGCGGACATCAGCAGGAGCGAGATTGGCTGTGATTCGTCCCGCCGGAAATTGAAACCCCATATTCCGAATGGCGCTTCGGATACGATCACGGCTCTCGGTGACTTCCTTCTCCGGCAGTCCAACCACCTGGAACGCCGGCAGTCCGCTGGCCGAATCGCACTGAACATCCACCGTTTCAGCATCCATCCCCACGACCACCGCGCTCAGCGTCCGAGCGAACATCCATCCTCCTCAAAAGCCGCCTCAATCAGACGGACGTCTCCGCCATCGATCGCAACCACATCGAAGCGAGCCGGAAGATCGGATTGCGTCTGGGCAATAAAGCAGCGCGCCGCCGCGATGATCCGCGCCTGTTTTCTCGGCGTCACGGCCGCCAACGCTCCGCCGAAGTCGTTGCGGGTGCGAAGTTTGACTTCGACAAAGGCAAGGACGTCTCCCTGCCGGGCGATGATGTCGATCTCACCGAATCGGCAGCTCCAATTGCGAGCGACGATCCGGTACCCCCGCTGTCGGAGAACCCGGCAGGCTGTGTCTTCGCCCACACGTCCCAGGACTTCTTTGACTGTGTTATCGTTCATGATCATGAAGGGTCTGATCCTACTGTACCCCATAGGAGGTTCTACAGCGAACCGCCGATGTTGCGGCAAACCGACGCATCACCTATACTCCCGTCGAATCATGGAAGGCCGCCCAACCTCTTAAAGATGGGAACTGTTCTCAGGGATGTACGGACGATTGCGCACCAGGACCTGCCTATCGATATTCGTATCGACGGGAAGTACATCACGGCGATTTCGCCATCTCCGATGGTCCCCAAAGACGGCGACGACATCCTTGACGGGGCGGGAAAATTGGCCATCCCGGGGCTTGTAAACGCCCACGGTCACGCCCCGATGACATTGCTTCGGGGAATCGCCGACGATGTCCCGCTGCAGACGTGGCTCGAACAAGCAATCTGGCCAGCCGAAGCCAAGCTGACCGAAGATGACATCTACTGGGGCACCCTGCTTGCTCAGGTGGAGATGCTCCAGAGCGGAACGACCCAGTTTGTCGACATGTATTTCCACGTCGAGGCAATCGCTCGCGCCGTGGCCGAAGGTGGGCTGCGCGCCCTTCTTTCCTACGGGATGATTGCCGATCGCCTGGATCAGCATGGGCGACAGGAAATCGATCGCACCGAACATCTGCTCCACGCGCTGCACGGCGAAGCGAATGATCGGATTCGGATGGCCGTCGCACCGCATGCCATTTATACGTGCGGCGAGGAGATCTGGCGTAGAGCAGTCGCTCTCGCGAACCAGTATAATGTTGCAATCCATACACATGTTTGCGAGACGAAAAAGGAGGTAGATGATTGGCGCAGTAGCCACGGACGGACTCCGGTCGCGGAATTGGAGCGGTTGGGAGTCTTCTCGGTTCCGACATTGGCTGCGCATTGTGTCCATGTAGACCTGGAAGATATCGATCGACTGGCAGGCGGCCATGTCACCGTGATTCACTGTCCGGCAAGTAATGCAAAACTGGGCAGCGGAATCGCTCCGCTTGATTTGCTCTTCCGTCACGATATTCCTGTGGCTATCGGAACGGACGGCGCCGCTTCCAACAACAATCTGGACATGTTGCGCGAACTGCGATTGGCGGTCCTGCTGCAGAAGGCTTCTCGGCAAGACCCAACGGCGTTGAATGCCGAGGATGCATTCAAGCTGGCGACGTTGAATGGAGCAGCGGCATGCGGAACCAACGCCGGTGCTCTGGGAGTAGGGACTCTGGCGGATCTTGTGTTGATCGACCTCGAACGATGTCCGACGATGCCTGTGCACCGTCCGCTCAGTTCGGTGGTCTATGCATCGGACCCCGCGAGTGTGACTGATGTTTTCGTAGATGGCCGACCGCTTCTTCGAAACGGCGAACTCCTTACGCTCGACGAGGAGAAGATACGCGCCGAAGCAAGAAGGATCGGCAGCCGGTTGGTCGGCTGAATCGACCCTTTCTCCGGCCGCGGAAGACCGCAGCTGGGAATCGGGTGACAAGGGAGGATATCATGGGTTTGACGACGGATCGAAAAGAACAACTGATCAAGGAGTATGGTCTGTCCGGTACGGACACCGGATCGGCGATCGTACAAATCGCGCTCCTCACCGAGCGCATCCATCAAGTTACGGAGCACCTCAACATACATCGCAAGGACTTCAGTTCCCAGCGCGGGCTCCGGAAAATGGTCGGCCAACGGCGCCGACATATGAAGTATCTGAAACGCCGTGACCTCGACGCTTACAAAGCGCTGATCCAGAGGTTGGGCATCCGAGGAGTCTAAGACAACCATGTTCATTCGAGAAAACATGCAGTTCGAGGGAACAGAGATCTCCCTCGAGACCGGGCGCCTGGCCAAGCAAGCTGCCGGCGCTGTCGTCGCAAGCTGCGGCGATACACGTGTTCTGGTCACGATCTGTGTCCAGAAAAACGAAAGAGATTTGGATTACTTCCCGCTCCGTGTTGACTATGAGGAGCGATTCTACGCCAGCGGAAAAATCCCCGGCGGATTCTTCAAACGCGAAGGGCGTCCGAGCGATGCGGCCGTGCTCACCGCCCGTCTCATCGACCGGCCGATTCGTCCCCTGTTCCCGGACGGGTACAGTGAGGAAGTCCAGATCGTCGCGACGGTCCTGTCGGCGGAGTCCGGCTCCGCGCCCAGCGTCATCAGCGCTCTGGGAGCTTCCGCTGCGCTGATGATCTCCGGCCTCCCGTTCGACGGGCCGATCGCCAGCGTCAAAGTGGGGCGCGACGAGGACGGCCGGTTTCTCATCAATCCGGAGACCGACCTTCTGGACGGGAACGGCGTCGACATCACGGTTGCCGGTACGAAAGACACCGTGACCATGGTTGAGGGAATGATGGACGAGCTCTCGGAAGATGAGGTCGTCCAAGCAATCGACAAAGCCCATACGGCAATCAGAGAGCTGATCGCTCTCCAGGAGAGGTTCGTCGCCCGCATCAATCCGACACCTCGCCCGTATGAGATTTCTGCGGTCGACGCGACGCTTCGCGACCAGGTTGGAGCCGTTGCTCTGCCGGAATTGCCGGCGTTGTGCGACGCCGAGTCCAAGATGGAGCGGGCACGACTCAAGGATGATCTCTGCGATCGTATCGTCGTTGCATTGGTTCCGGAGACGACATCCAATGAGGAACGTCCGGCACTTGAAAAGTCGATCAAGGCGATCTTCGACGACCACTACAAGGCATTCATGCGCAAGCGAATCCTCGATCTCAACGAGAGAATCGATGGTCGTCGGCCGGACGAGATCCGCCCGATCTCCTGCGAGGTCGGTGTGCTCCCGCGCGCTCATGGATCGGCGCTGTTCACTCGCGGAGAAACGCAGAGCCTGGGGATCGTCACACTGGGCGCAACTCGCAGTGATGAGCAGATCATCGACCAAATGATGAAGGAAGGCCGGAAGCGGTTCATGCTGCACTACAACTTCCCGCCGTTCTCGGTCGGCGAAGTCCGGCGTATCGGCTCCCCCAGTCGCCGCTCGATCGGCCACGGGTACTTGGCCGAAAACTCCCTTCAGAGCATTCTGCCAGCCGAAGAAGACTTCCCTTATGTCACCCGCATTGTGTCGGAGATCCTCGAGTCGAACGGCTCGTCCTCAATGGCCACGGTGTGCAGCGCATCTCTCTCGATGATGGATGCCGGTGTCCCGATTCGAAAACCGGTCGCAGGGATTGCGATGGGGATGATCGAAGACGAAACGTCCGACCGTCGTGTGATTCTGACCGACATCCTCGGAGATGAAGATCACTACGGCGATATGGACTTCAAGGTCGTCGGCACGCGCGATGGGATCACGGGATTCCAGCTGGATGTCAAGGTCGGTGGCGTCTCCCAGGAGACACTTCGACAGGCACTGCAGCAGGCGAAGGTCGCTCGATTGGCGATCCTCGAAACGATGTCCGAAACGTTGGATGCACCACGCACGGAGATGTCTCCGTATGCGCCACGGCTGGAGACAATCACCATCCCCAACGAGAAGATCGGCTTGGTCATCGGCCCCGGAGGCAAGACGATCCGCAGGATCATCGAAGAAACCGGCGCCGAGATCGACATTGAAGATGATGGTACGGTGAAAATCGCCGGCCCGGACGCCGAGTCGGTCGCCGCAGCGCGACGACAGATTGAGGATATGACCACCGAACTCGAGGTGGGAACCGTTCTTCAAACCAAGGTGACCCGCGTCGTCGACTTCGGAGCGTTTGTCGAACTGAAGAACGGCAGCGAGGGATTGGTCCACGTCTCCAACCTTGCCGAAGGGTTTGTCGACAACGTTCGCGACATCGTCAAGCCCGGAGACGAGATCACTATCGAGGTCATCGGAGAAGACAAGATGGGACGCCCCGACCTCAAACGGATCGAGCCCGGTGGATCACCATCCGGAAAGACATCGCGAGACCGCGACCGCGGCCGCGGGAGAGATCGCGACTCGGATCGAAATCGGCGCGGCGGCTCCGGCCGTGGCGACCATGGGCGGGGGCAAGATCGCAATCACGTCAGCAGGGAAACCGAGCCGGCGGAGGGTATTCAAGCCGAAAATGAAGCCACCACCGATGAGCCCGAGATCGAGATTCACGCCGGCGACATTCTTGAGGGAACCGTCACCAACACGACCGACTACGGCGCATTTGTGGAACTGACCTCTTCGGTGACCGGCTTGGTGCACATCTCCGAGCTTTCGGAGAAATACGTGCGCCGGGTGACCGACATCGTTCGATCGGGAGATCCGATCATGGTTGAGGTGCTCAACGTCGACGATCGAGGCCGCTACAAGCTGAGACGGATCGACCCGTCGGCCGAGGAAGGCAACCATCTCGAACCGGAAGAGGAATCAGAGCCCCAGCTCGAGTCCGCTCCGGAGGAGTCGCAAGTCGCCTCTAGGGACGAGCAAGCCGACGAGCAACCCTCGCCAGCTCCGGCCCCGACACCCGTTGTTCACGACGAACCGGAAGAGGAGACCACAGAGTTCGAGGACCGGTGGTGACCGAGGACCAATCGGCCAACTCGCCGTCCGGCGTAGGCCGGGCCCTTCTCGACAACGGACTCACCGTCCTTGTCGAGAAGGTGCCCGGATCGCGTTCGATCAGCGCCGGGGTTTGGATTAAGGCCGGCAGTCGCCATGATCCGTTGGCGGCCAAGGGTCTTGCGCACATCATCGAGCACCTCTTGTTCAAGGGCACGCAGACGCGGAGTGCCGAGCAGATCGCCCTCGATGCGGAATCGGTCGGCGCGATGATCAACGCCGGCACCGGAAAAGAAACGACGTTCTACTACGCCGACGCCCCCTTGGAAGGGCTGGATGTGGTCCTGGATGTGCTCGCCGACCTCGTGATGAATCCGGCGCTCGATCCCGATGAGCTCGAACGGGAACGAGGCGTGCTCCTTGAAGAGATCCGCAACCGCGACGACGATCCCGATCAGTGCGCCTATGAGCGGTTCTTCCACGAGCTGTGGGATCCGTTCCACCCGTTGGGAGAGCCGATTCTGGGTGACCAGACCACGGTGGAGGCGATCACCCGGGATGCCGTGGCCGACCACCATCGCGCCTACTATTCGCCATCGAACTGCGTGGTGGCGGTCTGCGGGGCGATTGCCGCCGACTGGGTCATGGAACATGTCGAGAAGCGATTCTCGTTCTCCGTCCCATCGCCGAATCTCTCCCAAGTCGAACCCGCTTCTCCGTCGGCACAGCCGGCTCCCTCGATGCGCATCGGCGAGCAGTTCTTCGAGCATCGTGCAGGACAGACCCACATCTACGTCGCCCTACCCGTTCCCGACGTGCACCACGAAGATCGGTTTCCACTCGAAGTGCTGAACACGGTGCTGGGGGACGGAATGAGTTCCCGCCTGTTTCGCGAGATCCGCGAGAAGCATGGGCTTGCCTACAGTGTTGCAAGCTACGTCTCGCGCTACAGTGACGCCGGGGCGTGGATCCTCTACGCCGGCGTCGGCCCGGAAAAGGCTCGGCGCACGCGAGATCTTCTCTTGGAGCAACTCCGCAGCCTTCGTCAACACGGCGTATCGCGGCAAGAGATCAAGCTTGCCAAGGCCAAGCTTCGTGGCCACCTGATCCTCAGCCTTGAGACCAACGGTCATCGAATGGCCCGCCTGGGAAACGCGGCCGCGCTTGGATGCCCTCTGCTGTCGGTGGATGAGGTCATCCATCGCCTCGATAGCGTGTCCGGCGCCGAGATCGAGCAAGCGATCGATCTCTATGTGAAACCCGACCACATCAACCTTTCCGTGATCGGCCCAAGTCAGGCCCACGTTGCCGTCACCGGAACCGAGCGCTAGAATCGCGGTGCGATGAAGCACCTCAAGCGAAGCGCCATCTATCCGGGCAATTTCGATCCGATCACGTTCGGACATATCGACATCATCCGTCGCGCCAAGAAGCTGTTCGAGCAGTTGACGGTCGCCGTTGTGGCCCACCCGCATCGCAAGAATCTATTCACTGCGGAAGAGAGGATCCGTATTACGACGCAGGCGCTGGAAGAAGTCGGCATCTCCTGTGTGGCTGTCATCAGCTACGACGGGCTGCTGATCGACCTCGCTCGTGAGCACGGAGTTGAGGCGATCGTTCGAGGTCTCCGTGCCAACAGCGACTTCGACTACGAATTTCAAATGGCGCTCACCAACCGCGATCTGGCACCGGATGTCGAGACAGTGTTCTTCATGACGGCCGGCGAGTACAGCTTCCTCGCCTCGTCGATCGTCAACGAAGTCAAGATGCTCGGAGGCGACGTGAGCTGCTTTGTCCCGCCATCCGTCGAACAAGCACTGGCCCGCAAGTTCGGCCTCGACCGGGAGCCGTAGCCCCGCCCAGCCGGCCCGCGAACGGATTCCGCGCTCCGAGAATCTTAGATCGGGACAAACTGCAGCCCGTACTCCTTCGCTCCTTCCGTTTCCTTGACCACGCCAATCTGCACTTTGATTCGTTTTCCGATCTGCGGGTCGGGGTCCAGCAAGTGGCCGGTGGCGCGGAGTCCGCTGTCGAGCTGGACGATCGCCAGCCGAAGGTAGCGTTGGGTGTAGGCCAGGGTGAGCGCGTAGAGGTCCGTGTAGGTCAGCACGCTCCCTTCGCCGGTGATCGGAACCGGATCGAACGCGTCATGCCCGCAGGTCGGGCAGAGCGCGTGCTGTGGGTAGGCGACCGTAGCACAGGATCGGCACTTGAATCCGGAAACATCTCTCTTGTCAGCCATTCTCTCTCCCCTCCCCCCGCAACACCGTGGCAACAACGTTGTTCCCGAATCCGCCGAAGTTGCAGGCGAATCCGTTGCGAGCGCCGGGGACTTGTCGCTCGCCGGCCTGCCCGCGAAGCTGCCATGTAAGCTCAACCAGCTGGGCAACTCCAGTAGCGCCGACAGGATGTCCCCTCCCTTTCAGCCCTCCCGACGGATTGATCGGCAACGCACCTCCGAGAGACGTCACTCCCTGCTCAAGTGCCAAGTGACCTTCCCCACGTGGGAAGAACCCGGCAGCCTCGCTCTCGGCAATCTCGAGAATGGTGAATGCGTCATGCAATTCGACGACGTCGATCTCTTGCGGCCCGAGACCGGCGCGGTCGAATGCCTGATCGGCAGCGAGTCGGACGGCAGATAACTCGGTGGGATCGCTTCTTTCCTGAACAGCGTGGGTGTCGGTCGCCTGGCCGATCCCGACAATCATGATCGTCGGCCGACCGAGCGCTTCCGCCACTTCACGGGAGGCAAGGACAAGACTGGCCGCCCCATCGCTGACCGGACAGCAATCGTAGAGGTGAAGTGGTTCGGCAATCGGTGGGTTGTTGACCACCGCTTCGGGGGCATCGAGGATCCCGTCCATCGTGATCATCTGATGAATGTGAGCATAGGGGTTCCTCATCGCGTTGCCGTGGTTCTTGATCGCCACCATCGCCATGTGCCTTCGCGTCACCCCGAATCGCTTCATGTACAGCCGAGCAAACATGCCCGCCAAAGAAGGAAGCGTGACACCGTAAGCATACTCGGCCTCCGGATGGCTGAGGCTCGCAACGAAGTCCGTCGCTTCCAGATTGTTCACGGCGCGCATTCGTTCAACGCCCGTCACCAGAACCACGTCGGCCATTCCGGACGCGATCGCTTGAACACCAACCTTGACCGCCGATGCCCCCGACGCCGGACCGTTTTCTACCGTTTCCGCCATTGCCGGGAACAAGTTCAGCTGATCGACAAGCGCACTGGCAATCGCTGTTTGTCGATTGATCCGAGCTGCGCCCATGTTGGCGACGACCACGCCGTCGACCGAGCGATTTCCCAACGCGGCATCGCGAAGCGCACACATCGAAGCCTCGGTCATCAGACCGGCAAGCGACAGGTCCGAGCGGCCGAACTTCGTCATTCCTGCACCCAGAACTGCAACCGGCCTCATGCCGCGCCTCCTTGTGGGCTCTGTCCAGCCTCCTCTTGCGTGAGGACACGTCCGGCAATGCTCTCCTGCTCCGGCACGCGGATCACACGGGCAGTTTCCATCAATTCCGCCGGCACGGGACGACTGCCGGCGCAAAGGCGCGGCTTCGCCTTGCGGTAGGTCTCCACCGTGAGCACCCACGACGGCACACCGCCAAGCTCATGTTGAACCTCGTACTTCTTGTCCAACGGGTATTCGATCATCCATCGGCGGAAACCGATCGGACTCTCGGCGACGATCAACACCTCTTCCTGCCCGAGGATGTCCATGTGATACTCCATCTTCGCCGCAAAAAGATGCGACCCGACGCGGAGGCCGCGCCGCAGCGTCAGCGTGTGATAGCTCATCCCCACCCTGGCGTCGACAAGCCGTCCGTTGACAATCCCTGCGAGCTCGCCGTTGATCAGCCCGGCAAGGCAGTACTCGTCGCGAACCCGATATCGCTTGTAGGCCAGGAGTTCGCCGTACAGCCGAGCTGAGACGATGTCGTAGAAATCCCGCTCGACCTGCAGAAACGGCGAAATTGCTTCCAACAAGGTGGGGATTTCATCACGTGCAACCTGACGAACCACCATCTTCTCGCCGCTGGCGAGGACAATCACCTTCGGTGGATAGGGTGGCATATCCATCGCCGGGGGGCGAAGGAGCGCCTCAAGCGCATCGGAACTCACCATTCTTGCTCCTTTCGGTTTACGTATTTCTCACATCGCCGACACTTCGCCAAACCATGGCAAAGCCCGCCAACCTACCATGCATGACAGCACCGCGACAACAACCGCTCGCTTCGAGAGACAAGGAGTCTGCGCCCCGGACGCCGGAGAACACACCGGTTGACAGATTCCGATCAATCACTATGATAATCCCATGGACGGGAACCGGTCTAGCTGTCATGCAGGTCAGATGCACACCCGATCCGTCCTGAGAAGCGGCGCATTGTCCTCTCCACAAACACGGCCGCCGAAGATCGTTGCCCGAGACGAGGTGTAGATGTGATCGGCTCGAAGAACATGGCCTACGTTCGGCCCACGAACGTCGAAGAAGTCGTCGATTTGCTGAGTTCCTACGGTTCCCGAGCGCAGATTCTTGCCGGCGGCAGTGATTTGCTGGTCGACCTTCGCAGTGGCCGTCGGATTCCCGAACCGGAGCTTCTGATCGACATCAAGTCAGTGCCTCAACTGGACACAATCGAGGTCGATGAGCAAGGCGGAGTCCTGACCATCGGGGCAAGCGTGTCCTTGAATCGGATCGTCGAACATCCTTGGATCCGCCAACATGTTCGCGGATTGGCGGAAGCCGCCGCCGCCGTCGGAACGTATCAGATTCGTAATCGCGCGACGCTTGTCGGCAATCTGTGCAATGCGTCCCCGGCAGCCGATACGGCGCCGGTTCTGTTTGCTCTCGATGCCGAGCTCCGGGTCGTAAGCCCAGGCGGGGCGCAGATGATCCCGCTGAGGAAGTTCGTGGTCGGGGTGAAGCGGACGTCCCTCGCAAGCGATGCGTTTGTGGCTTCGATTCGCATCTTGGTCCCAACCGGCGTGCGCACCGCGTTCGTTAAGCAGCAACGCGTGCAAGGTCACGACTTGGCTCTCGTGAACGCCGGTGGCTCCTACGCGCCGGTTTCCCGGACGATGATCATCGCGGTCGGTAGCTGTTCGCCGACGCCGATGCTGCTCGATCCGATAGTCGTCCAGGATGCCGGGGAGGAGGAGCTTGCCGGTCGCCTTGATCGGCTTACTGGTCGCCTTGATCGGCTTACTGGCCGCCTTGGTCAGCTTGCCGAGCAGATGGTCTGCCCAATCGACGATATCCGTTCCAGCGCCGCATACCGCCGTGCCATCGTCCCCGTACTGCTCCAACGGCTTGTGTCGGAACTGCTTGCCAGAGGCGAGCCGAATCTCCTCTCGGCAAAGGGAGGCAAGGTATGCCCACCATCTCGTTGACGGTCAATGGGGTTCGCGAAACGGCAGATGTCGCCGCTTCCGCTACGCTGCTTGAATTCCTTCGTGAACGTCTCGCACTCACGGGAACGAAAGAAGGCTGCGGCATCGGTGAGTGTGGCGCCTGCACCGTCCTGTTTGACGGTCTTCCGGTGACATCCTGCCTCATTCTCGCCGTCGAGGCGGATGGTCACGAGATTACGACGATCGAGGGCGAATCGATGGATGGAAGCCTCTCCATCCTTCAACAGGCATTCCTCGATGCCGGGGCTGTTCAATGCGGATTCTGCACACCGGGGATGATCCTCTCCGCTCGCGCCCTCTTGTCGCGCACGCTGACCCCAACGCACGACGACATCGTCGAAGCGATCGCCGGGAACCTGTGCCGATGCACCGGCTACGACGCCATTATTACCGCAATCTCGCTTGCCGCGGAACGGATGCGTGGAGAAAGGAAGGCATCGAATGCCTGACGAACTCCGATATGTCGGCGCACCGATCACACGAGCTGATGCGGTCGACAAGGTGACAGGGAAGGCCCAATTCACGCATGATCTTGCCTTTCCGGGGATGCTGCACGCCGCCCTGGTCACCTCTCCGATCGCCTCTGCGCAAATCGTCTCCATCGACACCGCTGAAGCCAAAGCCGTTCCCGGCGTCCGTGCCGTTCTGACCGGAGCCGACCTCGATTATCACCTCGGGCTCTATATGCAAGACAAGCGAATCCTCGCCCGAGATATCGTTCGATACCAAGGCGAACCAATCGCCGCAGTCGCCGCAATCAGCCTCGATGCAGCGCGGGAAGCCTGTGCAAAGATTGCTGTCGAATACGATCCGCTCCCGGCCGTTCTCGACCCGCGTGAGGCGATCCACGACGGCTCGCCGTTGGTTCATCCCGATCTTCACACCTACCAACACATGCAAGGTGTGTTCTTTCCCCAGAAGAACACGAACATCGCTCATCATCAGAAGATCCGCACCGGAAACGCCGATGCTGCATTTGCCGCCGCTGATGTTCGCGTCAGCAGCAGATTCTACAACCCTCCCGTACAACACGTGGCGATGGAAACTCATGCTGCCATCGCCGAAGCCCTTCCTGGAGGTCGGATCGAGATCTGGACATCCAGCCAATCCCCGTACACAGTTCGACATCTTATGAGCCGTGCGTTCGGAGTCCCTCACGGCTCGATCCGCGTGCATGTTCCCTACGTCGGAGGGGGATTCGGCGGCAAGGCCGGACTTCATCTCGAACCGCTCGTGTATGTGCTCTCCCGAGCCGCCGGCGGTCGTCCGGTCAAGCTGGTCGCAACAAGAGAGCAGGAGTTCAACACCCTCCCCTCCCGACAGGGGCTCCACAGTCACTTGGAAATCGGTGCGACGACGGACGGTAAGATCGTCTCGTTCAAAGCTACGTATCTTTGGGATGCAGGTGCCTATGCCGACTACGGCGTTAACATCGGCCGCGCCGCCGCCTACGCCGGAGCGGGGCCGTACGCAATCCCCAATTGCTGGATCGACTCCTATGTGGTGTACACACACAAGCTGTTCGGAACCGCCTATCGTGGTTTCGGCCATCTCGAGGTGCTGTGGGGAGTCGAACGGGCAATCGACCAGATGGCAAGGAAACTCGATATCGATCCCGTCGAATTCCGTCGCAGAAATCTGCTTCGAGCAGGCGATCGAACGATTACCGGCGAACCGATCACTCCCGGTCATGGCAGTCCTCAGGGATGTTTGGATGCGGTCGCCAGAGAGATCGGATGGGATACATCGGAGCCTACATCGTCCGCCACCCCTCACAAGCGTCGCGGCAAAGGAATCGCCATGCTCCACAAAGCTCCGGCGATGCCGACAAACACGGCTTGCTCCGCGGTGCTCAAGCTGGATGAAGAGGGCGACGCCGACCTGCTTATCTCCGGCGTTGACTACGGGCAGGGCACGTACACCGTGCTTCGGCAGATCGCAGCGGAGAAGCTCCGTATTCCGGTCGACCGGGTGCGTATCACATGGGAATGCGATACGGCTTTTTCGCCGTATGACTGGTCGACCGTTGCCAGTCGGTTCGCCTACATGGGCGGCAATGCGGTGATTGAAGCGGCCGAAGATTGTCTTCGCCAGCTGCGCGAGATAGCTTCGCTTGCGCTTTCGCTGCCGGTGGAGGATATCGTCTGCCGAGACGGGTATGCCTTCCCCAAGGCCGAACCCAACCGCCGCCTGCCCTATGCTTCGCTATCTCTCGGCTATACGTTCCCCAACGGGAACAGCGTCGGCGGTCCGGTGATCGGCCGCGGTCGCACCATTGCGCGCGGGTTGACGCACCTTGATCCGGATACCGGTCAGGGGTTGCCGGCGCAGTTCTGGACGTACGGAGCACACGCCGTCGAGCTCGAAGTGGACACCCACACCGGCGAAGTGACCATCGTTCGGATTGCGACCGCACTCGATGCCGGCAAGGTACTCAACCCCATGCTGTGCCGCGGCCAGGTGATTGGCGGCGTCATCCAAGGCCTGGGATCGGCTCTATGGGAAGGATTCCGGTTCGACGCGCAGGGCGGCCTACAAAACGGGTCGTTCGTCGACTACAAGATTCCGACCGCCAAGGATCTGCCCGGAAAGATGTCGCCGATTCTCCTTGAGACCCCCCAGCCGGGTGGGCCTTTCGGAGCACGAGGTGTTGCCGAACACCCGATGATATCCGTTCCCTCGGCAATCGGGAATGCATTGTACGATGCACTGGGAGTCGACTTTTTCGAGCTGCCATTGACGGCGGAACGAATCCGCCTCGCCATCGACCGATCCGCTGCCGCGAAGCGCTCCGAGCACAACTCTCCGGCAAGGGGAACGTCATGAAGACGGTACGAATCGAATCGGATCGTTACTTCGACTCGGTCTTCCTCATGCAAATCAGCCGCAAGCTCCAAGCGGTGAGCGGGGTCTCGCAAGCCGTCGTTTCCATGGGAACGACGACGAACATCGACAATCTCACCCGAATTGGCTTCGATGATCCGGCGCTGACGCATGCGTCACCAAACGACCTTGTGATCGCGGTCGACGCGGAAACATCCGAAGCAGCCAAAGCGGTAGCAGAGCGGCTCGATGAGCTGCTTGCCGTCCAGCCCGATCCCCGTGATGATGCCGCGTCTCGGGCGACGTCCGCCCCGCCGACCACCATTCCCCATGCCGCTCGACGCCTGCCCGGCGCCAACCTCGCCCTGATTTCGGTTCCCGGCGAGTATGCGGCTCGCGAAGCGAGAATCGCCCTCCGGCAGGGGCTGCACGTGATGCTTTTTTCCGACAATGTTTCGATCGAAGATGAGGTTTCGCTCAAGGACGAGGCCGTCCGCCGCCGGCTGCTGATGATGGGGCCGGATTGTGGTACAGCAATCATCAACGGCAAGCCGCTTGGTTTTGCCAACGCCGTTCGGCGTGGCGGCATCGGCATCGTTGGTGCTTCGGGAACCGGCATCCAGGAGATCAGCTGTCTGGTCCACCGTCTCGGCGCCGGTGTTTCACAAGCCATCGGAACAGGAGGCCGCGACCTGTCCGAGCAAGTCGAAGGACGCATGACCTTGCTTGCAATCGAAACGCTGACCGGAGATCCGAACACCGATGTGATCGTCCTCGTCTCCAAGACTCCGGCGTCCCGGATTGCGGACATCGTCCTCGCGAAGCTCGTTTCCTGCGGCAAGCCGGCTGTTGTCCACTTCGTGGGAGCAAAGACCCGGTCGGAAAGAGCTTCGCTGACCCAAGCCGGGACGCTCGCCGAAGCTGCATCTGACGCGTGCCGCATTTGCGGTGTGGATGTACCCGAATCGATTCCCGTGCCGGCAATAGATCCCGACGGGTCCACTGCCACGAGGGCAACCGAGCGCCGCCGGCTCGTCGGATTGTTCTGCGGTGGAACGCTGTGTCAAGAGGCATGGGCGATCCTGCGATCGCGGGGGATCGAGGTGGAATCGAATGTCGCTTCCGATCATGCGTGGCGTATCGACTATGATCGACAGGATCTCGTTCGCGGCCATGTGCTGTGGGATCTTGGCGACGATCGGTTCACCGTGGGGCGGCCGCATCCGATGATCGAGCCCTCCCTGCGAGGCGAGGTGCTGCAAGACGTCGTCCAAGATCCAACGGTTGCCGCGATTCTGGTCGATCTCGTCCTCGGCTACGGCGCCCATCCATTTCCTGCCGAGGCGCTTGCCGTTCGGCTGAATCAAGCCCGCAGGTTGATGCGTGAACAAGGGCGGACTCTCCTCGTGATCGGCTCGATCACCGGGACGAACCGGGATCCGCAGGATCTCGACCGCCAGCGCACGCTTCTCGAAGAAGCCGGGGTCATCGTCGCTGATAGCAACGCCGCGGCGGCGCTTGCCGCATCCGGCGTGATCGAGCGGTGGGCGAAAGGGGCCAGCGTATGAACCCGAGAGTTCACCTCTCCCAGAGCAGCGGTGATCGAATGCGCGACCTGTTCGAGGGGGAGCTGGCCGTGATCAATGTCGGCCTGGAAAGCTTCGCCGAAGCGCTCCGCACCGAGAACGTGCCGGTGAGTCATGTTGACTGGCGCCCGCCGGCCGGAGGCAATTCGGCGCTGGCCGAACGGATCGATTTGCTGGTGCGACCGGATGGCAGCGGCTGGATCGAAGAGATCGCAGCGGCCAACCGCGAAGCGATTTCCCGTCTTGTTGGAGCAAAGCCGAGGATTATCGGGATCGGGATCGCCGGGAACGTTGTACCGGGAATGGACGAAGACACCGTTCTCCACGCCGGTCCGCCGGTGAAATGGGAAGCGATGTGCGGTCCGATGCGCGGCGCCATTATCGGCGGGCTGCTGTATGAGCGGAAGGCAAAGTCTGCTGTCGAGGCCGAGGCGTTGGCATCCTCGGGTGAGATCCTCTTCTCTCCCTGCCATCACCATCAAGCCGTCGGTCCGATGGCAGGAATCGTTACCGCCTCAATGCCGGTATGGATCATCGAAAACGAGAAGGCAGCGAACCACGCCTACTGTACACTGAATGAAGGCCTGGGCAAGGTGCTTCGCTACGGGGCCTACGCCCCCGAAGTGATCGATCGATTGGACTGGATGCGCGATGTGCTTGCTCCGATCCTCGCCGCCGCCATTGAGCGTTTGGGGCCGATCGACCTACGCAGCCTCATCGCTCAGGCACTGCAGATGGGGGATGAGGGACACAACCGCAACCGTGCTGGTACGTCGCTTCTGATCCGCGAGTTGGCGCCGATCCTCGTCGGCCTGGACTATCCGCGCGAGTCGATTGTCGAGATCCTCTCGTTCCTTCACGCCAACGATCACTTCTTCCTCAATCTGACGATGCCCGCAGCGAAGTGCGCTTTGGATGCCGCAGCGGGCATTCCGGGAAGCTCGCTTGTCACTGCGATGAGCCGGAACGGCACCGAGTTCGGCATCCGGGTCTCCGGCACCGGTGATCGCTGGTACACAGCTGCCGCTCCTAGAGTAGATGGGCTGTATCTTCCCGGTTTTTCCGAGAAGGATGCCGCCCTCGACATCGGGGATTCGGCGATTACCGAGACAGCCGGGTATGGCGCCTTCGCCATGGCCGCCGCACCGGCGATCGTGCAGTTCGTCGGAGGCAGCCCCGATCGTGCAATCCGGACCACGCAACGAATGCGTGAAATCTGCCTTGCCGACCACCCAGCGTACCAGATCCCGGCGCTCGGGTTCCGTGGCACACCGACCGGGATCGATGTGCTCGCCGTGGTCAATTCGGGAATCGTTCCCGCGATCAACACAGGGATTGCTCACAAACAGCCGGGCATTGGCATGGTCGGTGCAGGGCTGGTGTCGCCGCCGATGGCTTGTTTCGCCCAAGCAGCGGAGGCTCTCGCTGAATCGGTCCGTCCGCGAGATGCGTGACGCGGGCCAGGCAACCATTCAGGGCCGCACCGACAAGACGTGAATCGAAGATGAAAAGGAGCTGCAATGAAGCTGATCGATCTGACAATTCCGCTTTCGACCGCGACGCCGCCATGGCCGACCTACGAGCCGCTTCAACTCAAGTACTTCAAACGCCTTGCCCCCAACGGGGCCAATGGTCAGCTGTTGACCCACTCCAATCACGTCGGCACCCATCTCGACGGCGAAATTCACTTCTACACGCCGGGCAAAGACATCTCGGAGCTGTCGTTCGATTTCCTCGTTCATGACGGGGTGATCGTCGATCTGTCCGATGCTGTCGGCGACTACGATATCTACACACCAGAGATGATCGAGGAACGCGTCGACGTTCACGACGGCGACATCCTTGTGATCCACACCGGCTATCATCACTATGGCTGGGATCAGCCAACGGCTGACGAAGTACGCTACATGGTGAAGCACCCTGGTCCGGACCGGGAGTTCGCTCTGTGGTGCCGCAGAAAGAATATCCGCTGGATCGGCGTGGATTGCGGCAGTGCCGATCATCCGATGAATACGATCATCCGCAATTGGATGCCTCGTCAAGCCAAGGAAGCCGATGCCCATTTTCGCAACAAGTACGGCCGCTCGCTCGAACAGCAGTTCGATGATTCCAAGTACCAGCTGATGCATATCGAGCTGTTCCCGTACGGAATTATCCATGCCGAGTGCCTTGGCGGGGACATCGACCTCCTGCTCAACCAGCGGGTGACGATCGGATGTTTCCCATGGCGGTTTGTCGACGGCGAAAGCTCCATCAGCCGAATCGTGGCCATGGTCGATGATGACCGCTACAACGAGCTACGGGAAGCCAAGAACGGGTGTGTGCTGACGAAGTTCGGCGATGTCGCCGGGGCCAAGAACCCCCACCTTCATGCGATCGGTCGAACCTGATGAGGATCACGCGCGCTCGATCCGCTCCATGTGATCTAGATAACACTCAACTTGGATGATAGCGGAACCTCTCGTAGATGACATTCCCTGTATCTGCTACTGGAAGGCCTCTAGTTGACATACCATCGTGCGACCGCTGACAGCACATCTCTCGGATTAATTTGTAATGCACGTCACATTCAGGAGCCGTGTGAGAGCGCCTTATTGCATCAAAGAACGCTCCGTGCCGCTCGGATCGGTCCACATGCGGCGCGTTGCTTCGACGCCAAGCCGAAAGCAGGTTCGGTTGCTTCCGCGTTCTGCGGCGGCATCAACGCTCGATTCGGAACCGGCGACCAAGCGGCGATGATCGCGATTCAGACCGCCGGCGTCGCGTTTCACCCTTGGGCAGTGGAAGTCCAAGCTGCTCTGCCAACAGATCGCCCTCCCGGTTCGATCCTCGACGCAGCCCAGCCGGCGGCCGAGAAATCCCGACCGAGACCGGACAAGGTCGTCCTCCACGCCGAAGCAGGTGACATCAAGCTCGATCTCGGTCGGGCCGCGATCATCCCGCTGCGAATCGACCCGTTTGATGACGAGAGCGCCAAAGCCGCTCGGATCGTTGCGCCGTGCCTGTTGGGGATGGTGCGAAGGTTGATCATGGCACGCAATCCTGTACGTGAGCCGGCCGACGAGCCGATCGAGCCGATCCTCGCTCGATGGCGCGAGTTTCATAACCCGGCATCCCTGTCCGATCTTGTCGGACTCGGCTGCGGCGCCACGCCAAGTGGCGATGACATCCTTGTCGGGCTGCTCATGTCGCTAACCGCTTGGGAGCGCCACTCGACTCGAGCACGATCGGTGCTGCCGCGCCTTCGGGGCAATCTACCGGCTATCGCCTGGAAGGGGACAGCGCTTCCGTCGGCACAGATGATCGTTGCCGCCTGCGAACGGACGTTTCCCGAGCCGCTCGTTGACCTCACCACTGCCGCTGCATCATCGAGTCCGGTGGCGCTTGAAGCGGCGCTGCAGCGGGTCGCGTCGCTCGGGCATACGTCCGGCGTCCGCATTCTTCAGGGATTCTTGCTTGGGTGGAACGAGGCGGAGGTTCTGTAGGATTCGCCGACGCGCCGGCGTCGGAAGGTGATCTGGGGAAAAGCGCCTCCCGCAAGGACACCTGTCACGCAGAGCAGGAAGGCATGGATCGCTCAATCAGCGAGGGCAAGTCCGAGGAGTCCGACGTGCCGATCCGTTCTTGACACGGTTGAATCGGAGGATGTTGTCTGATATCGTTCTTTTGTGTCGATACACAGCTACTCTCATCCTCTCAAGTGGAAGCACGGGACACTCGATCCGGGTCACCGCCTACAGAGACGCTTATCGGTTGTCGTCCTGGTGTTGTTGCTGATCAGCGTTGGGCTCTCCTGGAGTTGTGCCGCCGAAAACTGGGCGGTGGTGATCGGCATCTCCGAGTATGCCGATCCGGCTATCGTGCCCCTCTATTTCGCAGCCACCGATGCCCAGGAGGTCGCCCAGACATTCGTGGAACACTGCGCCGTTCCGGAGCAGAACTTGACCGTTCTTCTCAATGAGGAAGCCACAAGGGTCGAGGTGCTGTCCGCCCTCGACCGGGTGAATCGCGACGCCGCCCCCTCGGACCGTGTGTTCTTCTATGTCGCCGGCCATGGAGCAACCACGCCGGATCTCGACGGCGATGAAGCGGATGGCGACCGTTTGGATGAAGCATTGCTCGTCTATGATTCCATTGCATCCGATCCCGATACGTACATCCTGGACGATACACTCGGTATCTGGATGGAGCAGACCGATATCAGATCGGTCGCCGTCTTCTTCGACTCGTGCCACAGCGGCGGTCAGTCGAGAAGCCTGGATACGCAAGCCACCTCCCCGGCGACTTCGGCCACGTTCGAGCAGATCGGCCCCGGCACGTCCGACGAAGGCGACACGCTGGCGCGCGATTTGATCACATCGGTGACAACGACCTCTCGAGGTATTCTCGCGGCATGCGGGCCGCGCGAGATGGCGTACGAAAGCCGGGGCCTCGGGCACGGCGTGTTCACGCACTTCCTCATCGCAGCGCTGAAAGATCCCGCCACCGATCTCGACCTCGATGGCACCGTGCTCATGGATGAGCTGGGCGCCGTCGTCATCGAATCCGTCACCGCGTGGGGGCAGACACGAAGCGAAAAGCAAACGCCCGTCCTCGAGCAAGTTCGAGCCGCAAACATTGTCATCGTACCGGAGAGGCCCGGAAGCTCGATGGCGATTGACATGCTCTCCAATATCGCGGAGTTCGCGCCACTTGAAGGCTTCGTCGGAGTCACCAAGCCGGCACCGATCTCCCTGACAACGGAAGCCTTGGGAACGGCTCGACGATTCCGTTTCCCGGTCCGTTTCGAGGATGGAGTGGAGATACAGATCGTCCCCGGCGGGATCGCGCCAATGGATGGTCGCTGGGTCACGATCGACCCGACCACGGGATACGTATACGCTGTGTCGCCAGATGCTGCATCAGCCAGTGCACTAGGCAGAGTCTCCGGACCAGTGGTCGCTTTCGCCATTCAAAGCGGGATTCTCTACGCCTCCTTCTCTCCCGAGACAAACGCGTTGACCACGTATGATTTGCTCGCGGATTTCGCACCCAGGGAGCAGATCCTCGCAGAGTCGCTCCCGTTCGACAACGCGGAACTGACCGGCGTGTCGATCTCCGGATCGACGCTGTCCCTTATTGGGTGGTCGGGCGGTATTCAGATGCTGATCGTCTACGACTTGCACAACGACTGTCTGACCTTCGCCACTCCGATCGCCGGCAGCGGCTGCGTTGGACTCGTATCCCACAGAAACGCGCTGTACAGCTTGGATCCACGGCATGGATTCCTCGTGCAGCTGGTGAAGTACGACGATCAACCTGAGATCGGCCTGACCTTTGTCACCGATCTCAACGCCCGCGTCCCCGATGGGTGGCTGCCGTACGATCCACGAGGAGAGCAGATCCATCTCGGGGGATTCTACTTCACCGATACCCATCTGTTGCTGAGTACATCGATCTCTGAGGGCATCGACGTGGCAGAGCTATTCGAGATCGCTCTGGATGCGCCACTTGTCGGATCGGGAATCACGCCGATGGCGGAACCGGATGCGTTCGCGCCGGTCGGAATGACGCCCTAGCCACAGCCATCCCAAACGCGGTTCGACTCGCAAGTCACCCTCCTCCACGCGGGAGTACGCCCGAATCCTCTCTTGAAACTCAGATAGTGCTGCCTATAATGCATACGTCATGAAACGCACGAAGAGGTTTGCGATGAGCTGGTGCAGCTGCCCGCAGAGCCTTTTTGCGCGTCATACGGTCCAGATGATTACGGTCGGGCCGTCTTTGCGCGGAATGTAGTCAGAGTTCCCGCAGAGAGAGTCCGGCCAAGACGACTGCAGCGATTGCTGCGGTCTTTTTCTTTGTCGCGTTCGAGTTCCTTGGGCGAACCCGGACGCGGGGCAAGCTTCGCGGGAAGCATGCCTCATCATCGACCTTGAGCGCCTGTAGAGCTCAAGGCAGATCCCGGCCGCTGCTGCGGATCGGGGAAACGGGAGGTGACCGCAATGGTCAAGATGGATCCGATCTACGGCAACACGACGTACGAGAACACATCGGAATGCCTGGTCCGTGCCGACTCCGAGCAAGAGACGAGGATGCTCGTTTTCTGCCCCCCTCCTACGCAGATCCAGGCCGGGATCATCATCGGCACATGCGTTGCCGCTCACCTTCTGCGGCGCCGTTTGGGACCCGGCCGCGGCCCCATCCGTGGCGCTTCTGGCTCCCTGGAGAACGCCCGCCGGCGCAGCCGCCGAACGCCATCCGGGCTCTTGAGCGATGGCCATTGGCATCGCAGTCCGTCCGTCGAAGCCAATCCCCCGACCCGTGGGCAAAATGACGCACAAACCTCCTTGGTCCTTGTCACGACCAACCGCGAGGGTGCTCCGGCTGTGTCCGGAGCACCCCGCCGCGGCCTGCCGGGTAACGCCGGCTTCGACTCCATAACGAGGAGGCGATCCCCATAATGTCCAAGGAACGAGAGATCACTGTGGTGCTGATGCCGTCGGGATCACGATCCCCGAAGAGACTGGAGAAGCGGGTCCGCCTTCCGATCAATGCGGGAATGGATGACCTGCTTCGCGAGCTGGAGCGCACGCCTGAACTGCACGAGCAGGTCCGGGAGCGGGTTGTCCGTGCATCGCTCGACCTCATCACCCACGGCGAGGGGCGAGGCAGCGCGATGCTCCGCTCGTTTGACGAGCAGTTGGCTCAGGGCGGTCCGATTGTTTTCCCGGCCGTGAATCGGGACCGGGATGCAGCCTCCGGCGGATAGGGGCCGCCATTCTTTCCCACCCGCGTTTTGCCACGGGCTCGGACATCGACTGCCCGGGCCCGCCGCGCGGAGCCCCTTTGCCCGCCCCGGGGGCCCGCGCGGGATTCGCACCTACCTGATTGGAGAGCGAGTCTCGCCAACGAACCTGCAGCACTCTGAGACCTGACAATCTTCGAGCGGACTCCCCAATCCGCGATCACGGAATGACGGTGGATGCCCCCCCTCCGAAACGGAGAGCATTCCGGCTTTCACATCGGCGACGAACAAGCGCCATCGCTTCTCCACAAAGCATCGGTAGAGTCTGTCTTGAACACCGGAAGTCGGATTCCAGGGGAACAGGAGAGAACGAGCGGATGAACAGGATACCCAGATTCATTGCGTTGGCTGCGCTATCGGTCGCCGCCGCCTCCATGGCGGCGTGGGCGTGCACGTTCACGTTCAGCTATGGGGATGTGGAGGCTCCGTTGGGCACCGTTGGAGAGATCGGCGTGCGCGTTCAGAAGACCCACAACAACTGCACGCTACCCGGAACGGATGAATACCAGTTCGCCTGGAGTCACATCCAGGTTCTCGACCAAACGGACTGGCAGGATCTGGGCGGCGGCTTGTACGAAACCTGGCTGCTCGTATCCCTTGCCGAGGTGGGTGATGGGGGCGTGACGATCTCCAAGGATTGCAGCAAAGAGGGCTATGAGGAGAAAACGCTGCCAATCCGCGTGGCTCCAGGTACCGAAGGGACTGCATGGTCAGCGGCAACGATTGGCGTGTTCCCATTTGAGGCACCGGACGGCCTCGAGATCTCCGTCCTGCAGGAAACCTGCTCCGTGGAAGACGGTTGGCTTCTGGCCGGCACGGAGCGATTCGAGCTTCCGGCTCTTTCGAATGTCGGCCTTGGCCGTGACCTCGGACCGGCGACCTTGTTCTACACGACCGAAGACCGGGTTCCTCTGCTGGTCGTTTCCGAGAGCCACTTCCTCCGCCTCGATTCGTTCGTCTCATCGCAAGGCTGATCTCCGTCGATCATGACAGCAATCGATCGCACACGGCGGCTTGCCTACACCATCCTCGGCATCATCCTCTTCGGATCGATCGTCTTTGCAGCATCCGGCCAGGGGGTTCCGACGGACGGCTTCGGCGCAACGCCTCATTTCAACGACACCAATCGTTTCCCTGTGCGTGCCGGTGTCGAGGATATCGGCGCCGACCCGGATCGAGAGACTTCGATCGTTGATACCGATACCAAGCTTCCCCAGTCCGAAGCGGGGCTTCCGATCGCAACGGCGGTGAACCCCGAATCCTGTGCCGAATCGCCGTCTGGCTTCGGTTCGTCCAGCACATTCGAATCAGATCTCGCCACCGCTTCTCCGTTCGGCAGCGGAAGTACATCCGGGACTGATTCGTTTGCCAGCCCGGGTGGCTTCGGTGAGACCTCCGAATGGGGCCAAGCGGAGGCATCTTCCGCAGTGTCTTCGGCGTTCTTCATGCACGATCAGTTGATGAAACTGCTTGCGCTTCTTGGCGTGAGCGCTGTTGCCCTATTCGTCATCCTTACTCGCCGCTTCCGCTGGCGAAGATGGGTGCTGCTTGTTTCGATCATCACCCTCGGATTCGCGCTAGGAGGCTTTCTCTGCCCGCTCACAGCGGTGCAGAATGTCGTTCTCAAGTGGAACACGGCCTACCTGGTGCTGTTCGCCATTCCTGCGGTGCTTGCACTTGTCCTTGGGCGCGTCTTTTGCGGGTATGTCTGCCCGTTCGGAGCCATTCAGGAGTGGCTCCACCTACGGCGATGGAGTGTCCGCTTGCCGAATCGGTTGGATCGTGCGCTTCGCTGGAGCAAGTATGGATTGCTCATCTACCTTGTCGCTCGCATCATCGCCACCAACACGCTGACCCTCGCCGGAGGAACGCCGTTCAAGGCTCTGTTCTTGTGGGGCGGGACGCCTCTCACGATCGCATTGACTGGGCTGACGGCCGTGGCATCGATCCTCCTCTACCGCCCATTCTGCACGTACGGCTGTCCCCTTGGGGCACTTCTCTCCATCCTGTCGCGATTCAGCCTATTCCGCCTCGAGCGAGACGACCGCTGCTCGGCATGTGGCTTGTGTTCGCAATCGTGTGCATCCGGCACCTGCACCGCCGGCGTCGTGGATTCCGCCGATTGTCTCCTGTGCGGATCCTGCTTGGACACCTGTCCGACGTCCTGTCTGCGTATCCGGCACCGCAAGCGAACCGTTCGGCGGACGCGAAAGCCGCTATCGCCCTGACCTTCTTCGCGAAGCAAGGGGGGAGGGCGGCCTCGGCCATCCTCCCCCCCGGAACTTGATCTCGTCTAGTTGACGGTGTGACAGTAGTCGTTCCGACCAACGGTCGTCGCATCCACGTTGTTGAATTCTCCGTCAGGGCTTGGGTAGCAGCTCTCGTCGATGTCGTTGTCCGGATCGACCTGCGCGATCACCGGGATCGGGAATGATACGGACGTACCAAGGTTCACTGTGACCGTGGTCGACGTGGTCATCGCCGGAGCAAGATCCCCCAGATGGACGGTATGCAAGTTCCCGTCAACATTGAGGTCCACATCCACATCTTCCGCCGTCGCATCCCCTTGATTTCGCACGCTCAAGCTCACTTCGACCGCATACGACACGGCTCCCGTGACGCCTGTCTGATAGTAACACGCCGAGAGCGATCGCACGTACGGATCAGGGCATCCTTCTTCTTGCGTCGGGACATCCTCACAGCACACATCGCCCAACCCAACGTTGTTGTCCTCGTCGCACTCGGGGATCACTCCTCCCGAATCCGCCCTCACGTTGACTTCAAGCGGGCAGACCGGACCTGCGCCTGCCGGAATGTACACCGTCCTGGTGAAGACGTAGTCGTCTCCCGGGGCAAGCGGTGGAACCGGTTCCGTGACTCCGCCGTAGGTCGCGGCGACCGCCGCTTCGGATGGGCCGGCCGGCGCTGTCCCGATGTTGACCACTCGTCCGGTGATCACGACAGCATACTGGCCAAGCATCGGGTCGCACACGACACGCATCACTTCGGCAATCAGATCGGGACAAGGTCCCGGACCTTCACCGGGTCCGGTTGTTCGAACCGCCACCGGTCGCCGCAGCTCTCGGATTCCGTCGCTCTCGGTCACCGTCTCAACCGCACCGTTGATTGGCACAGGATAGATGGCCGTCGGGCATCCCATCACACCACCGTTCAGGAAGATGTCGACCGTCGGGCCGGGAACCGAGAACTCGAACACGGCAGATCCGCCGGGAACGATGCCGCAACTGCCAAGCGGTGCGTGCCAGTCCCACCCGACAGGGAACGTATAGGGATTGACGAACCAACTTGCCGGGCCGGTCTGATCGATCGTAGGCAGTCCAAGGAAATTGGGAATCGCGAACCAGCAGATGCCACAATCATTGAACAGGAAGCTGATGTTGCGGACGGTGTAAGTGTAGGTATCCACGTCGTTTTCACGCGTCACGCACTCTTCGATTTCCACCCGTCCGTACGGAGTATCCGTCGTCGTGACATCGTAGGCAACGGCATCCTCGGGACAGGGGCGCTCTTGTTGACCGGGATCGCCCTCACCGGGCTCGACCGCCGGCGACAGTGCGAGCATGAACTCGACCAGACGCCACGATCCCTCGATCAACACATAGAACGCATCGGTCTGACGTGCTTCCGTGGCGAGGATCTGTCCCTGGGTTCCCGATGTCCAGAAGTCCTCTTTGGCCCAGACCATGTCGATGCCGTACATCTGCTCGTCGATCGGGTCGAGCAGGAATGACCTGCCGGCGAAGAACTCATTGATCTCGTCAGATTGCGCGATTCCAAGAATCACGCCTTCGGCCGACTGCAGTTCGAACCGATAGCTGGCAAAGTTCGGCTCCGGTTCGATGATCATTTCGATCCCCGGAACGGCGTCAACCGCAAACGGAATGCCGATATCTTGTGCGTACTCGATCGGGAATCCCGTATCGTACAGTTTTAACACAAACTGGTCTGGATACCTTTCGGCAACGTACGATGCGAGGGCTTGCACAAGCCTGGCATCGGTCGTGAATCCACGCTGCTCGGTCCTCATTGGAATCCGGCCGAGGTCATCCGCAAGCTCGATTGTGTCAAGCTCATTGACCACGCCATCGCCATTGAGATCCGTCAGCAATCGTGGGAATCCGTGATCGTGGAACCAGGCCGCGATCGTTGCCGCTTCGATCGGCCCCGTCCAGAAAGGAGCCCAATTCGGCTTGCTGTCCCAGCTAATCAGATGAAGATCGCTCACCTCGAACCGGACGATCTCCCCAAATTCGGCTTGAGCCGTGCCCGCAACGGTTGCAGCCAACATGATGAAGATGAAGGTTATCCAGGCTGTTGCCTGCCTACGTGTTTTCCCGCGTTTCATGATCATCCCTCCCTGCCTGGGTACCGAGGGAGGTCGCTGCAAGCGCAGGACAAAGCAACGCTGGCTGCGCGCTCGCGGATCTCCCGATGTCCAGTATAGGCGCAAAAGGGACCAGCGCGTCAATCGCAGTTGATTCATCCCATCGGGACGGAACCCGGACGGCAAGACCGCCCTTCGATCCCGTTCATACACCCATGGAGCACTCGTTAGGACGAATCGTCCGTGTTGGAGGAACTGCCGGAGCTTGCGTCACTCGGCGGATTCTTCTGTG
This sequence comes from uncultured Thermotogae bacterium, assembly GCA_964547105.1. Lineage (GTDB taxonomy): Bacteria > Bipolaricaulota > Bipolaricaulia > UBA7950 > UBA9294 > RXOA01. The sequence continues at coordinate 18,273 of CAZJLO010000004.1, read as the reverse complement.
AAGACGAGGGTTTGGCCCCGCTGCTTTTCTTGCCGCGGTAGTCGGTGTTGTAGTACCCGCTTCCTTTGTAGGCAATGCTTACGCGTGGCAGAAGCCGGCGCACGTTCTTGGCGCCGCAGACAGGGCATGAAGGAACAGCTGGCGAGCCGTTGCTGGCAAGGACACGAAACTCGTGCCGACAGGATTCACATTCGAAACGGTACAACGGCATCGTACAACCTCCCACATCATTTAGCGTAGACCTACCGCTCAATCACTGGCAGTTCAGCTTTGGAACTGCTAATAAGTGTACCCGCCCCTGCTTCCGACGTCAAGATTGAGCCACACCCGCTTCGATTTCAAGGGAACTTGACATGCCGATTGAGCTTGCGGTACTCCTAGCCAAAGCGCCGTCCTTTCGTGCTTCATGCACCATCGGGGCTGCGTTCTCTGGTCCCGCGGTCCATGTAGCGGAACTGTGAACTCACGGAGGGGAGCGCCTGATCAGGCATTGGGCCGGGATTCAAGGGATCCAGATCCAGGAGGTCGCTGCCATGCTCGCAGGAAAAACAGGACTTATCACCGCAATCGCCATGATCGGATTGACGATCGCCGTCGGTGCCAGGTGCCCGATGGACGCCATCGCCACCGATAGCACGTTTGTTGGCGGTGCTTCGGGGAGTGTTGCCGTCGAGACATGCGTAACGCGAAGCGGAACGGAAGACACGTACACGTACACGATCACCGATTTGAGTGCGCGGTCCCCCGGCTTCTGTAGCTTCGCCGTCGCCGGTGTCGGCGTGTTGCGGACGATCGCTCAAGCGTCTCCACCAGGATGGACGGGTCATGAACTACCGGCAGGAAGCTGCGCCTCCTGGTGGGTTTGGTCGACCATCGGATTCGGCTCGACGCTTCTGCCTCGGCCCGGGCTGCTTCCCGGAGGCTCCGTCATTGTCTCCGTCACCGTTGCAGGACCGACAACGCCGGCCGAAGTCAGTGCCCAGCTCCAAACCTGCGAAGGGAAACCGATCACGCTCACTGTTCTTGGACCGTCGGCATGTCCGGGTATCCTCGCTGCGGGGTACGAAACCACCTGTGCCTGCTCGACCCGCGGATGTACAACGCTCAACTTGTTCGAGGGCGATGGCAATCGCATTCAGGTGATCGGCGGACCGGACACTCAGACCATTCCTCGGTGCGAGCCGTCGTGGGTCAGGCATGGATTCCTCGGCCCGGAGCTCTCGGCTTCGGATGTCGCTTTCAGATTGCGGATCGACGGAATGCTCGTCCCGCTCACGCAGACGGAAATGTGCACGCCCGGCGACGAACCGGGACGATCTGTCATCGCGATCATGTGGCACACTCAGTTCCCCCCGAATTTCTTCGACGTAGGAACTCACGAAGTCATCGGAGAGTGGGAGGTCTTCGACACGCCGGACAGCGATCCGTTCGTGTGGAGCCGCACCATCACATTGGAGGTGGCACCATGCCTTATCCCGATCCCGATTCCAACGCCAATCACGACACTCGGTCCACCGCTTCCCGACATCCGCGTGGAATTCGTTCGCGATGCTTGCAGCTGCACCTGGACACAGTTGCAGCAGTACGTCTGCGAGATCCGGGTCACCGTTGATGTCACCAATGATGGCACGGAACCCACCGGTTTGTTTCATGTTTCTCTGACCGCAGATCAACGGGAAGCGATGGCAATGGTCCCCTCCCTGCAGCCGGGACAGGATCGCCGCGTGACGCTCGAACTCGTGCTCAACGCGGAGAAACCGGGGGGCGAGCCCAATCCATCGTACGAGGTCATCGCCGATTGCCTCGGCCGGGTAGAGGAAGCAAACGAGGAGAATAACTCGATCGAGGGCAATGTAAACTGCCCCTAGACTTCTGCTCCAAGCGCGGTTCCACAACGCGGCGGATGTCGACAGTGCGACGTCGAAACCGGACGGTGCCGCCACATGATGGTGCGCAAGTTTGGCGCGTCCGTCCGGCATCGAGAACCAGACGAATGGCTGATTCCGAAATCGGTCAGATGCCTGCCACTCGTGCTCGGGTTTCTGTCCAGCTGGTGCGATACGCTTCCTGGAGCCCTGGAGACCGCTCCGTTGACCCTGCCGCCATACGGGCCGGATGAGCCGAAGATCGGGTCGCCAAGCAGACCCCGATACACCGCGCCAATAGATGTCTTCTTTCTGCTTACAAACAGCACTTCCCGGAGTATTGACGTGAAACCCGTTCGGTTCTATGCTGCCTCGCTCACACTGGGTGGAAGGAGGCTGATCATGGCGACAAAGAAACCGGCAAAGAAAGCGGTCAAGAAGGGGAAGAAACGAGGCTGAATCGGTGCGGAACAAGCGAGGACATCGATGACGCGAGAAGCGAACTGCCCACGGTGTGGGGTGAAACTGAGTCTTGTCGAATCTGATGTCTACCTCTTCGGCAGACTGCAGTGCCCATTCTGTCACGCGTTCCTTGAGATCGTCGATCCGTATTGGCTTGAAATCCGAACCTGCGGCCGCGGTGGGTCCAGTTGGTTGTGTGATTGGATCCACTCCAAACCGAAGTCGGCTGCTCTGCCCAGCAACCAAGGAGGTCTCGAAGCAGAAAGTAAGGACACAACTCACCTATGAGCGCTTGCGAGCAGCGCTACGCTGGCTTGTTTGTTGGCTTCTCAAGCGTCGTCTGCGTGTGGGGTCCAAGTCGGACATCCCCACGTAACGCGGAGACAAACGTTCGAAGCAAGGGAATACACGATTCGCAAACGGAGGAACCATGACCGCTGCAGTTTGCCCTGCGTGTTTGGGGTCGATTCGGCTCGAAGAAGATCAAGTCGCGCTTTACGAGCAAGTGCGATGCCCACACTGCGAGACTCTCTTAGAAGTTGTCGACGAGCTTCCTCTTACGCTCGAAGAAGTCGACTAGATCAGATACGGAGAAGGAGGCGAGCCGCAAGTTCGCCTCCCGCTCTTCTTGGTTGCTGGACACCCATCGTCCGATCCACGACCGCTTGTCTCGAAAGCGATCTTCGGCCTTGCCGCCCTTTGTCTACGGGCCGACCGGGAAGACGATCGGGCCGATCGGGAACCACGGGAACCAAACGGTGAGTTCGTCCACGGCTGAGGCCGGGGCACCGGTATTGTCGACCACAGTCAGAATCACTGTGTAGGTGCCAGACACATCAAATGTGTGGCTCGGCGTGGCACCGGTCGCGGATTCCCCGTCGCCGAAATCCCATTGATAGGCGATGATCGTCCCGTCGGGATCGGCAGATGCCGCCGCATTGAACTCCACCGTCAGCGGAGCGGTTCCCACCATCGGATCCATGGTGAAACTCGGGACCGGCAGTTGGTTGCCCGGCTCGCTCACGATGATCACTCGGGTCTCGTTGTCGGTTGCCGAATCATCGTCTTCCACCGTCAGCGCGGCAACGTAGGCCCCGGCTTCGGCATAGGTATGGGAAACGGTCACGCCGGTTCCGGAATCTCCGTCCCCGAACTCCCATACATAGGATGCAATCGTCCCGTCGGCGTCCGTGGAGGATGCCCCGTTGAAGTTCACGACAAGCGGCGCCGTTCCCGAGACGGGCGAGGCGACAAAACCAGCGGTCGGCGCTTCATTGACTGCAGCTGTGACCAGGACCTGTCGGATCATCGAGGCGACTGCGCCGTGCTCGTCGGTCACGGTGAGTTCCACGTCGTAGCTCCCCGGATCCGTGAACGCGTGAAATCCGCTGACACTCATACCGGTGGCTCCATCATCGAAATCCCAACCATACGTCAGTGCATCGCCGTTGGGATCGGTCGAAGCGGATGCATCGAATTCAACGACCAACGGTGCCGGACCGGTTGCCGGCGTTGCAGTGAAGCTGGCAAGCGGCGGGCTGTTGAACAACGCACATCCCCCTAGAACAAGCGCCAATCCAACAAACATCGGCCCAATGATCATCCAGCCAGCTCGTCTCATGCCGATCACCTCATTTTGTAGCTTAAGACGGCGGGAAGACAATGACAACAGGTGACGCTTGATCCGGAACGGTGACCGTACGTATCCTCAACAGACCATGGCCAAACACGAACCCCAACGAATGGACGAGCAACATCGGGATGAAATCTCGATCCGCAGAGAGATTCTGCAGGCTGCAATGCAGGAAGCACCAGCCGATCTCTTGTTGAAGGGCGGATCGGTGCTCGACGTGTTCACGGGGCGGTTCCGGAGGACGGACCTCGCAATCAAACACGGCATCATCACCGGTTTCTCCGCAGTCGAGGCAAGGAGAACCATCGACGTATCCGGCCGCTTCCTCATTCCCGGCCTGATCGACACTCATGTTCATCTGGAAAGCGCGCAACTCTCACCGCCGCAGTTCGCTCGCGCCGTGCTCCCCCATGGGACGACCACCGTTATTGCCGACCCGCACGAGATCGCCAATGTCCTTGGAATGGAGGGCATTCGCTTTATCCTCGATGCCACGCGCAACCTTCCCCTGAAGGTGTTCGTGATGCTCCCATCGTGTGTCCCCGCCACATCCCTGGAGACATCGGGCGATACGATCACGTCGAGCCAAATCGCGGAGATGCTTGCCTGGCCGGGCGTGCTCGGACTTGGCGAAGTGATGAACGTCCCCGGCGTCATCCGCGGCGACCCGGAGATGCTCCGCAAGCTGGATGCTGCCGGCGGACATCCGATCGACGGTCACTTCCCGTCCGGCTCCGGGTCGCAGCTATGGAGCTATGTCCTTTCCGGCCCGAGAACCGACCATGAATCGGTCACGCTCGACGAGGCCCGCAAGAAACTCACTGCCGGAATGCACGTGCTGATCCGCGAAGGCACCGTGGCAAGAAACGCAGCCGCGCTTGCACCGCTGCTCACTGCGAAGACCGCTCCGTTCGTTCATCTGTGTACCGATGATCGCCATCCGGAGACGCTCCTTTGTGACGGGCACATCGACGATGTCCTTCGCAAAGTGCTCGCCGCGGAGTCGGCTCCGGCACCGGAGGTGGCTTTCTGTGCAGCGACCGTCCATGCCGCCCGAGCCTACGGATTGCTTGGCCGAGGCGCGCTCGCCCCGGGATACCGCGCCGACATCGTCGTGCTGCAGGACATTCGGTCGGTCAAGGTGGAACGCACATTCATCGGTGGCACCGAAGTGGCGCGAGACGGAACGTGTGTCGTCGAGATCGAGGATCTCCTGCCGCCGCTCAAGAACCATCCGCTACTCGTTACTGATCCGCCATCGTTCGAGGTCCCGATCCGCGGAGCATCTTCGACCGTCATTCGCACGATCGACGTCCGACCGGACCAGGTCGTGACCAGCGCCGGTCTTGCAGATGCTCTGATCATCGGAGAAAGCGCAGCGGCCAACCCCGCAGCGGATCTTCTGAAACTCGCCGTGCTGGAGCGTCACCTCGGCACGGGGAATATCGGCGTCGGGTTCGTGCGCGGATTCGGGCTTCAACAAGGCGCATTGGCTTCCACCGTGGCCCACGATTCACACAACCTCATCGTCGTCGGCGCGGACGATGACAGCATGCGCGCTGCCGTAAGAGCTTTGGTTGAATGCGAAGGCGGGCAGGTCGTCGTTCTCGGTGACGAGATCCTGGCCCGGCTTCCTCTGCCGATCGCCGGTTTGATGAGCGACCTACCTGCGCACGAAGTGGTATGCCTGCAACAAGAGCTGGATGCAGCCGCCCGCAGGTTGGGCTGTACCCTTCCATCACCCTTCATGACGCTGTCGTTTCTCGCCCTCCCCGTGATTCCTTCCCTCCGCTTGACGGATCTTGGATTGGTCGATGTGGGCCGATTTGAAGTCGTCCCGGTGGTTCCATAGCGCCACCAACCAAGGCGATCCCGGATGAGCAAACAGCGCCTGTTGCCCAAGCGTGACCGTTCTCTATGCGGATGCTCCGGGCCGGCTTCCCGGCTTTGCGATGGCAATCCCTTGAGCACATAGCGGACACGCTTCAGGAGCGAAGATCTCGATCTCCATCTTCAGCGCCGACACAATCGGAAATGGCAGGGAAACCCGGGCCGGCCTCCGGTCGACGATGCAGGCAATGCCGATCACTTCAGCCCCATTTGCGGTAACGACATCCGCCACTTCCAGCGACGATCGGCCGGTGGTCACGACATCCTCGGCGATCCACACCCGCTGTCCGGGAGAAAGCGAGAAACCGCGCCGCAATGTCATCACGCCGTCGACACGCTCCGTGAACAAGGCACGCACGCCGAGGGCCCGGGCAAGCTCGTACGCCACCAAGATTCCCCCGATCGCCGGTCCGATCACCCCATCTATCGCAGCGCCGGCATCCATGTGTCGAGACCGTTCGATGTCCGGCTCCGCCTGCCGGATGTTCTCGGCCAGCAGGCTACAGACTCGCTCAGCTCGTCGAGGATCCTCAAGCAACCGGGCGCATTGAACATACCGGGCAGCGTGGTTCCCCGATGACAACCTGAAGTGCCCTTCGAGCAGCGCACCCGCTTCCCGCAGATACTCCGTCATCATCACTTCACGACTTGGCAAGTGCTTTTCCACGAATCTCCCTCCAGCCAACCTTCCTCTCCTCCAGGTATGCCGCCAGACCATCGACCATCGCCACTCCGCAACGAGGATCGACGTAGTGCGCCGTGCCCACTTCGACCGCCGTTGCTCCAGCAAGGAGGAATTCGAGGGCATCCCGCCAAGTGCAAATCCCGCCGCAACCGATCACCGGCGCGTCGATCGCTTGGCACAGCTCATACACCACGCGCAACGCGATCGGCTTGATCGCCGGACCGGAAAGCCCGGCCACGCCACGCTTGAAGACGGGCACGCCACGATCGATATCGATCGCCATACCTCGGAATGTGTTCGAGGCGACGATGGCGTTCCCGCCCGCTTCGATCGCTGCGCCGGCCACTCGCACACCGGCATCCGGAGGCAGTTTGACCCAGATCGGACCCCGCCAATCGCGGCGCACGGCAGCGATCACGTCTCGGACGGCGTCTTCGCGTTCTCCAAGCCGCCCCCCCGGAACATTGGGACACGAGACATTCACTTCAAGGGCATCGGCGGCGCTGTCGGCAAGCCGCCGCGCCAATGCCCCGTACTCGGACGCTGTTTCGCCCCAGATGTTGACGATCGTCGTCCATCCGCGCCGCTTCATTTCCGGGAGTTCTTTGCGGAGAAACCTCTCTACGCCGGGGTTCTCAAGACCAATCGAGTTGAGCAGCCCGGCCGCGGTCTCCCACAGACGAGGAGGGGGGTTCCCTTCGCGGGGGGCAACGGTGATCCCTTTGGTGCAAATCCCGCCAAGTCGATCCACGTCGACCAGCTGCTCGTACTCACGTCCAAAACCGAATGTCCCCGAGGCGGCGATCACCGGATTGGCGAGCGCGACCCCCCCAACCTCCAGCGATAGGTCAGCCATCCCAGATCACCTCGTCGCCCCGGAACACCGGACCGTCCTTGCAGACGTGCTTCACGCCACCTTTGGTCTTCACCGCGCATCCCAGGCAAGCGCCGACACCGCACGCCATCCGTTCCTCGAGCGAGACAAGCAACGGCACATCCGCCTGTTGGCATTGACGGTGGATCGCGGCGAGCATCGCACGTGGGCCACATGCCAACACGATGTCGTACCCGTTCGGATCGAACGTATCCGTGACCCGCCCGACAAAGCTGTTCTCGCTTTGCCCGGCTTCCGCCGAGGCCCTCGTTTCGGAGGTCACAACCACCCGCGATGCAACAGCGGCATATCGATCGGCAATGCCCTGATAGGGCGTACCGCGAAACCCGAGAAACACATCTACGTCGATCCCGGCGAGATGTTTCGCCGCCAAGTACAGCGGTGCCGCGCCGCATCCCCCGCCAACGGCGGCCACCCGGGTTCCGTCTGAAATCGCGTCCAGCGGCCACCCGTTCCCCAACGGCCCGATCAGGCGAATCTGCGCCGCTGCCGGAAGCCGACTGAGGGTCGCCGTTCCTCGTCCTCGCACCACGCAAAGGAACTCCACCTCGATCGCGGGCCGCCGCTCGATCTCGACACGCCGCCAATCGAACACACTCATCGGCCGCCAAAGAAGCGGCTCCTCTTCCCATCCTCGAACCATGAAGAACTGCCCGGCCCGGCAGTCAAGCGGCCGACCCGGATCCTCCTCCGGCGCTTCCGCCTCGACAACCATCACAAACGCCTCTTCGGAGACCCAGGCAATCGATCGAACGGCCCCAACCATGATTCGCTGCTTGGGGTCGCCCGTGCCGTCGTCGCTCCGGTTCACGTCATCCACCGGCGGATATCGTCGCGCATCGCCAAGCACGCTTCTCGAGCACATTCGGCGAACCGGTCTTCCGCGTTGCTTGCCTTGCTCGTCCGGTACGCGCCGAGGATCGAGCGAGAGGCGTTCACAACAGCGCCGTTCCCATCAACGAACGCCGGAGCCACATCGCGGCCTGCTCCGCCTTGAGCGCCGTAGCCCGGAACAAGAAAGAACATCTGCGGATACCGGCTTCGAAGTCCTGCCAGCTGTTCGGGGTGCGTGGCTCCAATGACCGCACCGATCGAGCTATAGCCGCTCGTCCCCCGGAACGGTTCGCCCCAGCGGGATACGTTGGCGGCCATCGCTTCGTAGACACGCATGTTGTGTTGTCCCGCATCATCCGGCTTGCCGGAGGCAATCAACAAATCTTGGAGCTCGGACGATGATGGATTTGAGGTCCGAACCAGCACAAACAGCCCCTTCTCGCGGTGCTCGACATCGTCCAGATAGGGTGCAATCGCATCCAAGCCCATGTAGGGATTGACGGTGATCAGATCCGCTTCGAAGTCCCCGGAGAAATGGGCTTTGGCGTACATCGTCGCCGTCGAGGCGATGTCCCCGCGCTTCACATCGCCGATCACCGGCACTCCGGTCCGCCTGATCTCGGCCAATGTGTTCCGGTAGCAGGCCATGCCGTCTGTCCCCAGCGCTTCGTAGTGGGCAATCTGCACTTTGAAGCACGCAACGATATCCGCAGTCGCCGCAAGAATCTTGCGGTTGAATCGCAGCACCGCCTCCGAGATCCCCCACTGGTTGAGCATCGCGTCGGGAACGATCGCCGGCGATGTATCCAGTCCAACGCACACGGGCCCGAACTCCTCGACACGATCCACGAGCCGGTCGATGATCATGTTCGCTGACCTCCCCATACCCCATCGCAAACCATCACGTTGCCTCCTCGAATCGTCGCCCACACCCGCCCTCGAAGCGTCCGCCCAAGAAGCGGCGTGTTCTTGCCGCGCGACTGAAGCGACTCTTCCGTGACTCGCCATGAAGCGTGCTCATCGATCAGAACCAGATCCGCATCCATCCCCGGTCTCAAGAAACCACGCCGGCCCTGGAGTCCGAGAACCCGGGCCGGCCCCGCGGACATTGCACGGGACAGATCGACGAGCGTCAGCGCTCCAGCGCACACCAACTCGGTGTAGAGCAACGAGAACGCTGTTTCGATCCCCGAGATTCCGGGCGCCCCGCTCGCCTTGTCCTGGCGTGTGTGCGGAGCGTGATCGGTGGCGATTGCGTCAATCCGGCCGGTTCTTACTGCGCGAACAAGTTCGGCACGCGCTTCCCTCCCGCCAAGCGGCGGATTGACCCGGTAGCCAAGTTCCTGATCCAGACAGAGATGGTGCGGTGTCACTTCGCAGCTCACCGCCACCCCTTGCTCGCGAGCGCGGGCGACGAACCTCTGCGTTCGCGGGGACCGAACGTGGGCGATGTGCAGCCTCGCCCCAAACCGGTCGGCCAACCGGATGTCCCGCTCGGCCATTCGCTCTTCCGATCGATCGGGATCGTCCACTCCGTCGGTCTCGCAGTGTTCGAAGATCGGCCGACCAAGCCGCGATGCCTCTTGAAACGCCTGTTCGGCGATCTCAGCGGACTGCACGCCTCGTCCATCATCGGAGAATGCCCACACAATCTCGGACATCTGCTCCAGGTCGGCAAGCTGCTTCCCCTCCAGCCCGGCGGTGATCGCCCCGACCGGGACTACGTCCACCAAGCCGGCCGCCCGTGCACGCGCAGCGATTTCGATTGCCACCGTAGCACAATCGCATACAGGCCGGGTGTTCGCCATCACCGAAACCGTCGCGAATCCTCCGGCCGCCGCGGCACGGCTTCCCGATTCGGCCGTTTCCTTCTCCGGGAACCCCGGATCGCGGAAATGGGCGTGCAAATCGATGAACGCAGGCATCAGCGTGAGCCCGTGAGCGTCCATCTCTTTGAGCTCAATCCGATGACTCGCCGCCGGAGTCGACATCAAGGCAATGTCGTCGATCGCGCCATGGAGGATGTCGATCCGGTACGTGCCTGTTCGTCCACCGGATGCGTCTACCAGACGGGCGTTGAGAATCCGCAGGTTCCCGTTCTCCGACCCGCCTTGCCGCCCTTGACAGCGATCCGTGCGCAACGTCACATCCGGGCCCGCTCTCCGCAGTACGCACACTCATACTCTCTTGTATCGCGATCCACCAACGTGAACACCGAGATCCCGTGCCGCTCGTAGGTCGTGATGCAGCGCGGATTCTTGCACTCGATCAGACCTTCTACTCGTTCGGGCAGGGGGATCGCCTCTTTGCGAGTAACGTTCCCGTCATCGATGTAGGTCACCGTGATATTCGGCTCCAGCAGGCCGAGCATCGTCAGATCAAGCTCGAGTGTGTCGGAGATCTTGATCATGTCCTTGCGTCCCATCTTGGTACTGCGGACATTCATAATCAGTGCCACCGGAAAGCTCACATCGCGCAATCCGAGGCGGTCGAAAATCCGCAGCCCGTTGCCGGCTCGTATGTGATCGACCACGATCCCACGCTCGATACGGTCAACCCGCAGCATCGTCTCCCCCTTCCAGCAAATCGAGAATCAATGCCATCCGGGCGATCATTCCCAGCCGTGCCTGCTCGAAGTAGACCGCACGCTGATCGGCGTCCACGTCGGGGTCGATCTCGGTGACCCGCGGTAGCGGATGCATGACGATCATCTCCGGCTTCGCGCGCTGCATCTTCTCTGCGGTCAGCACGTACGTGTCCCGCAGCGCGATGTAGTCCTCTTCGTTGAAGAAGCGTTCCTTCTGGATTCGGGTGATGTAGAGGACGTCGCATCGCCCGAGCGCGTCCTCCATGGAGTTCGTCTGATCAAAGGTGTTGTTGTCGCCGAGTCCGCCGGCAGCCTCCAACACCCTGGATGGGAGGCGAAGCTCGTCGGGCGAGATCAACACAAACCGCTGATTGCCAAGCCGGGCCAGCGCGCGAATCAGCGAGTGGACCGTTCTCCCATACCGCAGGTCCCCGCAAAGCCCCACCGACAACCCGTGAAGCCGCCCGAGGAACGTCCGAATCGTGAACAGGTCGGTCAAGGTCTGGGTCGGATGTTCCCGCGCTCCGTCGCCGCCGTTGATCAATGGCACCGGCGAGTATTCACCGGCAAGCTGTGCCGCGCCTTCGCGCGGATGCCGCATGACGATAAGATCCGCATACCCGGCGATCGTCCGAATCGTGTCAGCAAGACTCTCCCCCTTGGCAGCAGAACTCGTCTTCGGGTCAGCCACGGTGAGAATCTGTCCGCCAAGGCGCAGCATCGCCGCCTCGAAGGAGAGGCGGGTTCGTGTGCTCGGCTCGTAGAAAAGGCTGGCCATGACCTTGCCCTGGCAGCGCTGCGCGTAGGTCGCAGGCGCTTGGTTGATGCGGTCGGCAAGATCAAACAGACGATCATACTGGGACGGGGAAAGGTCCAGTGAGTTGATGAAATTGCATGTTTGCACTCGCTGGTCCTCCGATTTTTCGGTATTGTAGTCGCTTGGATCGAGAAGAACAATGGTGTTATGAAGACATCGCGCCGACTACAGACTTTGGGTACACTTTTCTAAAGTCGGGCAGCAAATCCTCGGTACGTCCTCGGAGCCCCATCATGTCTAAGGATCATCTGAAGCGCTGGATCGAGCGAGAAGGGAAGGTCATCAACGCGGAGTTTCTGCGGGTCGATGGCTTTCTCAACCATCGGATCGCACCGGAATTCGTGGAAGCGGCAGGGCGACTGATCGCAAACGCGTTCCAAACCGCAGGGATTGAGATCACCTGCGTCCTGACCGCTGAGGCGGCAGGCAACGTCATCGCCTATGAAGCCGCCCGACAGCTCGGCGCCGGTATTCGTGCGTTGTACGCGAAGAAGGGTGCGGCAGTAACCATGGCGAATCCGATCACTCGGGAAGTGATCTCGCCCACCAAGAAGAAGAAGACAACGCTTGCCGTGTCCGCCGACTACCTCGGTCCGGACGACCGGGTGCTCATCGTCGATGACTTCCTCTTCGAGGGGATTACGAGTTGTGCCCTGGCCGAAATCGTCGCGGAGGCCGGCGCTACGCTCGTCGGACTGGCGTTCGTGATCGAGAAGGGGTTCGCTCCCGGAAGAAGCGTCGTCGAACGGCTGAACGTACCGGTAGTGAGCCTGGTCACGATCGAGAACATGGATCCGGTTCGCTCGTCGATCCGCTTCAGCGGGATCGAGATCGAGCTCGAGCCGGAGATGGATCCCGCGGGAAGCGCATCGTGAGCGTAGTGGTGCTCGATTTCGGATCCCAGTACACCCGGCTGATCGCGCGGCGGTTGCGCGAGTTGGCGGCGTTTTCCCTGGTGATGCCCGGCTCGTCTCCGCTGGAGCGGATTCTCGACGCCGAGCCGGAGGCGATCATTCTCTCCGGCGGCCCGCGTTCGGTGTTCGAGCCATCGTCGCCCCGCCCCGACGACAGGCTGTTCGATCTGGATGTGCCCATCCTCGGAATCTGCTATGGAATGCACCTGCTCGTGCAGCAAGCCGGAGGTAACGTCAGACCGGTGCCCCATCGTTCGTACGGCCGCTCCGTCTTGTCGATGCAAGCGGGGTTCTTGTTCGACGGGATTCCCGAACGATCGCCCGTGTGGATGAGCCATGGCGACGCAGTCACCGACCTTCCTGCGCCGTGGCGCGTGGTCGCCTCCAGCACCGAGAACCCGATCGTTGCCATCGCCTCACCGGACAATCGAACGGTGGGGGTGCAGTTTCACCCCGAGGTCGTCCATACGGTCCACGGCCGAGCCCTGCTGGCCAACTTCCTCGATCACGCAGGCGTTGCCCGGACCTGGTCACCGCAACACGCGCTCGACCGCGCCATCGATGAGGTGCGGGAAGCGGCGACGGGGAACCGCGTTCTGCTCGCCGTGTCGGGGGGGGTCGATTCCAGTGCGCTGGCGCTTCTCCTCGTGCGGGCCGGCATCGACCACGAGGCCGTATTCGTAGATCACGGATTGCTCCGCCAACGCGAACGGGACGATGTCGAGCAGGCGCTGACCCGTCTTGGCGTCCACCTTCATGTCGTGGATGCACAGAAGCGGTTCTTCCGGGCGCTCCAAGGCGTCACCGATCCCGAAGCCAAGCGGAAGGCGATCGGACGAGAGTTCATCGATGTGTTCCGCGAGGAAGCCGGGCGCATGGGAGAGTTCCGCTTCCTCGCCCAGGGAACGCTGTACCCGGACGTCATCGAATCGGCCGGATCGACCTCCGCCTCCGCCGCCAACATCAAGAGCCATCACAACGTCGGCGGCCTACCAGCGGAGTTGGGGTTCGAGCTACTGGAGCCGTTCCGGTTGTTGTTCAAGGACGAAGTGCGGGAAATCGCCGATCTGCTCGAACTCCCGAACTCCATCCGGCTGAGACATCCGTTTCCAGGTCCCGGCCTCGCGATCCGTGTCCTTGGAGAGGCCTCGCCGCAGATGGTCGACATTCTCCGCCGCGCCGACGACCTGTTCATCACCGCTCTCCGCGAGTGGAATCTGTACGATGATGTTTGGCAGGCGTTGGCGACGCTGACGCCGCTTCGCAGTGTCGGTGTCGCCGGCGACAACCGCCGGTACGGCCTGGTGCTCGGGCTGCGCGCGGTGACCAGCATCGACGGGATGACCGCCGATTGGGCCAAGCTGCCGCACGACTTCCTCGACGACGTCGCTCAGAGAATTACACGGCAGGTCCCCGAGATCGGGCGCGTGGTGTACGACATCACCAGCAAACCACCGGCGACGATCGAGTGGGAGTAGCCGCCATCTTCCCTTCGGATACCCGGCAGTTCGAATGACCTTCTTTCTGGTTCGTTCGGTTTGGATTTGGGCGAGATTTCGTCTAGCCTGATCCGGGAGGAATCAAGGTATGGAGACCCGTGGACGTTTCTGTTTCGAGCAAGGCTCCGTGTTTCTTGAAGCAGCTTCCCTCAACAAGGTGTATCGGATGGGATCCACCGAAGTTCACGCGCTTCGCGAGGTCAACTTCCGGGCCTATCAGGGTGACTTCGTTGTGATCAACGGCCCTTCGGGAAGCGGCAAGACAAGCCTTCTGAACCAGTTGGCACTGATCGACCGCCCGACGTCGGGCGACGTGTACGTGGAAGGCACGGCGACCGGTCAACTGCCTGAAAGCGGCCTGGCCAACATTCGAAAAGCGAAGATCGGGCTGATTTTTCAGACATTCAACCTGGTTCCCGTGCTGAGCGCGATGGAGAACGTCGAGTACCCGCTGCTGCTTCAGCACATCCCACGGAGAGAGCGCCACGACCGGGTGATGAGCATGCTGGAGGAAGTCGGCCTCGCCGACCTTGCCGACCGTCGTCCGGATCAGCTCTCCGGCGGGCAGCGCCAGCGGGTGGCGATCGCCCGAGCCCTGATCACCGAGCCCAAAATGGTGCTTGCGGATGAGCCCACCGCCAATCTGGACTCGGAAACCGGCGCCCGCATCATGGACCAGATGAGCCGGCTCAACGATCAGCACTGTGTCGTGTTTATCGTCGTCACTCACGACCCGGCTGTCTCCAAATACGGACAACGCCATGTCAGGATCCACGACGGCCGACTCATCGAGGAGGAGGGGGGCCATGTGGCTCCAACTGCCGCTACGTAGCCTGGTGCGCAACCGTCGCAGAACGGTGTTGTCGGTGTTCATTATCGCTTTGGGCACAGCACTATCGTTGTTTGTCCTCGGATTCTTCGGCAGTTCCAAGGATTCGATCACGGCATCGCAAATCCAGCAGTTCGGCAATCTTCAACTGGCCACGCAGGCGTTGTGGGACGAGTCCGATGATGCCGAAGCGACCTTGCTCGATCCGGCGACGCAGGATCAGGTCACAGCCGTGGTCACGTCTCACCCCGAAGTTGTCTCGTCGACCAAGCAACTCACGTTCTCGGGACTTCTCGCCGCAGGCACGGAAACGCGAGCCGTGTTCGCGCTCGGTTACGTTCCCGGGAATCAAGCCCTCGACTTCGGAGACCTGGTCATCTCCGGCCGTGCGCTGGAGCAAACCGACGTCGCCGCCGTGATTCTTGGCCGTTCGCTCGCCGAACAACTGCTCCTCGAAATCGATGATGTCATCACGCTGACGACGACCACGGCATCGGGGGCGTTCAATGCGATCCCGGTGAGGATGGTCGGCATCTACAGTTTCTCCAGCGAACAGGTGGAGAACCTGCAGGTGTTCGTTCCACTGGCGCTGGCACAGACACTTCGGGTGACCGCGGGCGTGGACCGCATTGTGGTGAGATTGCGCAGTCAAGGCCTTCCCGCAACGGTTTCCGTCCGCGACTCGCTGGATCGCGAACTGGCTGCAGCCGGCGTTGCCGTTTCCGGACGGACATGGGATGAGCTGTCGGTGTTCTACGAGCAGCTGATCGGTTTCTTTGACACGATTTTCGGCTTC
>CAZJLO010000004.1:0-2557 GCA_964547105.1 uncultured Thermotogae bacterium | reverse complement strand
AGCATTGGTTTGAAGCAGCCAAACACTGGGGTAATCTTTTTGCAGCAAAGATAAAAAAACTGATCGGTTTCTTTGACACGATTTTCGGCTTCGTCGCCTTGGCGCTGTCCGTGTTGGTGTTCTTCATCATCCTCCAGGTGCTGACGCTGTCCTTCCTGGAGCGAACGCGCGAGTTCGGAACCGTGCGGGCTCTGGGAACGAAGCGGAGTGAGTTGTTCCGATTGCTTCTTCTGGAAGGCGGCTTCCTTGCGGTGCTCGGGAGCTTGGCCGGTGTTGTCTTCGGGACAGCTCTCGCGGCGGCATTCAATGCGATCGGGCTTTCTTGGCAGCCTCCGGGAACGGTTGACCCGGTGGTGCTCTCGGTTCGCCTTGGCGGAACGACCATTTGGCTGCCGCTTCTGATCAGCATCGTGGCGACGCTGCTGTCGTCAGTGTATCCGGCCACACGTGCATCGCGGCTGCAGGTCGTCGACGCATTACGGATCACGTAACAAGGAGAGAGATGGACGCACAGATCGCATGGCGGAATACCTTTCGGAATCGCCGCCGAACCGCATTCTCGCTTGCCGTAATCATTCTCGGCGTCGCGATCCTGTTCAGCGTACTGGCATTCATCGGGGAGGCACTGCGTTCCACGCGGGACTCGATTGCCTGCGAGAGCGGCGCGGTTCAGGTCGCGGATCCGAGGTTGTTCGCGTCAACCGAGCGCGCCTACGATGTCCTGATTGCGCCCGACCTTCTCGATCGGATTGCGGCATGGGCTGAAGGCGACCCGCGCGTCGCCGATGTCAGCTGGCAACTGACCTTCGCCGGACTCATCGGGAATGCGGAAGGAAGCACGCTGCTCGTCGGCCGTGGGATTGTACCGTGCACGTGCACCGCCAACTACGAATGCCTGCTCATCGATGGCGACAGCGTCGGCACGTCCGACGCGGCCCAGATCGTGCTCGGCCGGGCACTTGCCGAGAAACTCGGCGCGGAGCGAGGCGACCGCCTGAACATCGCCACCGGAACCGTTTCCGGCAATTTCAATGCCGCCACCGTGGAAGTGATCGGCCTGCTTCGCTACAGCGTGGAAGAGGTGGAAGCACAACTGGGACTTCTTTCCGTTTCGTTTGTGCAGCGATTGCTGCGAACGGACGGCGTGGAGCGAATGCTGATCGGGCTTGGCGATCTCGACGAGGCTGATGCGTTTGCCGCCGATCTTCAGCGATTCTTGGATGCGGAGGGCATTCCCCTGGAAGCGCAGACGTGGAAGCAGCTTTCCTCGGAGTATCAATCGATTGAGGGATTCTACGGGGCATTCTCCGGACTGTCGGGAGTGGCCATTTTTGTGTTGGTGTTCTTCAGCACCCTCGAGATTCTGACGATGTCGTTCCTCGAGCGCACCCGCGAGACAGGAACGCTCCGGGCGTTGGGAACGGGCCGGGGACGTGTTTTCCGCACCTTCCTCCTTGAAGGGCTCTTCCTCGGAGTCCTCGGCGGCGTGTGCGGCGCGGCGCTCGGTGCGCTGCTGGCGATCGTATTCAATGCTATCGGCGTTTCGTGGATGCCCCCCGGCGCGGCGATCCCGCAGACGCTTCGGCTGCAGGTCAGCGTCATGACCTTGCTTGTTCCCCTATTGACAGCCATCGGATCCACAGCGATCGCGTCGATCTATCCGGCGGCAAGAAACTCCCGGCTTCGCGTCGTGGATGCGCTTCGAAGCGTGTAGGTAGGGAATGGACGCCGGCCTTCTCGAGAAAAGGAGAAGCAGTATGCCGATTGATGACAGACATGCGGATCGAGCGTCGACTTCGTTGGGCGCCCGGGGAATCCCGCTCTCCCCTCCGGCACAAAGGAGGGCAGGCACACGGCGGCCCGCAACGGCCGCTTCAACATGGATCGTCGCCGTCGCGATCTTCGGTCTCCTTTGCCTTGTCGCTTGGGGCCAAGACGCCAACGATGTCCAGGTTTCGATCAACGATCTTCCCGATGAGACCCTCCTTCGGACATTGGATGATGCTCGTTTCGCGGACACGGCAAGCTCGATTACGATTCTTGTCTCAGCTGAAACCCCCGAAGAAATGAAGGAAGCGACGCTTCGACTACGCTTCAAGACAATCGACGATCAAAGCTACAGCCGGATCGAGTTCCTCACTCCGGACGAACTCGCCGGCCAAGTGTATCTGACCACTCCCGATGCATCGTACTTCATCGGGCCGGACCTTGATTTTCCTCTCCAGGTTCAGCCGACCAACGCCGTGTTCGGCGACGCTGCCGTCGCTCAGACAAGCGGGATCAGCTTCGCTGACGCGTACACGATCGCCGAGCGGCGGATCGTCGTCGTGGATAGCGGATCGACGATCCTCGAACTGGATCTGGAAGCGGTGGACTTCACCGTCGCGTTCCAGCTGGCGACCGTTCGCGTCGAAACGGAAACCGGCCGGCCCCTTTCCGTCGTGCTGTACGCGATCAGCGGCTTGCCGTTCTACGAGGTGTTCTACGAGGTCTATGATAGCCTTGCCATACCGGAAAGCGACGCAGAAGACGAGTACGTTCGCGTGCAGCGGATCGT
>CAZJLO010000003.1:77042-103518 GCA_964547105.1 uncultured Thermotogae bacterium | reverse complement strand
GGCGGCGCGGCGAAATCGTCTAGGATGGACGGAATGCAATGGAAGAAAGGGAGGAAACGGATGAAGAGATGGTGTACCGAGTCTCTATTTGTGTTTTTCTGCATTGCTCTTGTTGTGAGCACAGGATTCGCGGCGGAATTCTCCGATCAGCCCGACGATCTGACGAGCTACATCTACTGCGCGGATGACGATGTGATCTACGATGATGAATTCTCGGCGTGGATTGGTCCGCTCGTTCCTGTCGGGGGCGATGCGTCCCAAAGGGATCTGATCTTCATCCTCACTCAGTGTCACGGCGGGGGGATGCTTGATGATCTGGCTGGACGCATTGGGAGTGTTGGACGAGCCGCCCTGTTCAGCGCCGCATCGTACGGCGAGTCGGCCTGGTCCGCTTCCCCGTTCGATACGCCAGGATGCTTGCGGGGATGCGGCCTGAAGCAGGCGGAGAGCTACTACGTCGCGGCAATGGCCGATGGGCTTGGCGTCACGGGTGTGAATGCGCTGTCGATGGCCGAGTTGGCTCGCTGGCTCGAGCAAAACGACGAAGCGGCACCCGGCGGCGCTGCGTCCGATCCGGCGATTTGTCCCGGAGACGATCTTGTGACGGAAGCGGAACATCCGCAAGCCCTATTTCTGAACGGGGGTGAGGAAATCCGTCTAGGACAGGACGCCGATGGGGAAACGATCCCCGCGGAGAATCGTTGGGCGGTGCTGTTCGTCGGCGATGCATACGAGGTCTGGGCCCGCAACGATCTCGATCGGTTCTACGCCACCCTTCGCGTCAATGGATTCCTTGACGAGAACATCGTCGTGCTTGCCGGCGTCGATCCACTGGCCACGGGAAGCATCTCCGAAGGCCAACCGCTGCTTGAGTTTCCCGAGTACGTCGATCGACCGGCCACTCGAACCACGCTCCGGGATGCCCTTGCCGAGATGGCGGTCGGCATGACCGACGGCTCCTCGCAATTCGTGTTCTGGACCACAGGGCACGGGAACCAGGAGGATCGTCTTCCGTGGGCGTCTGCACCCATGCTTGCCGTGGGCGAAGCGATTCACGGAGCCCTCTCCTTCGAAGACCCACAACTGTCCGATGAGACATACGGCGATCTGTACCGTTTCATGGGACGAGCGGGTGAGACGGTGCAGATCTCGCTTCGTTCCGGCGAATTCGATACGTACTTGTTTCTCTACGACAGCGAGCGTCAGATTGTCGAGACAAGCGACGATGAGGGCGGCGGAACCGATAGCTTGATGTCGGTTGTGCTGCCCGAAGACGGTTGGTACTACGTCCTCGCCAATAGTTATGAGCCGGCGCCGGGAGCGTACACGCTTCTGGTCGAATCGTCCGCCAGCCGCATCACAGGCAAGCCGGGCCTTGCCGCCGTGACGCAGGGGCGAGAACTTACGCTGGGTGTCCCACTCGAAGCGGTGCTGGAATCCGGCGACCCGATGGCATCGGATGGCTCGTTCTACGATGCTTATTCAGTCGAACTGAGTGACTCCAACGTCTACACCTTTTCTCTTGTCTCGGAGCGGCTGGACGCGTTCCTGTGGGTCTATGACCCTCTGGGGGCACTGGCTGCGGCGAGCGATGATGTCAATGGCTCTGATGCGTTGATGCTTCTCTTCCCGCCAATGGCGGGTGTCTATCGAATCGAAGCTTCAAGCTTCGCTCCCGGCGAAACCGGCGCCTATACGTTGAGCGCTTCCGCCGGAATCGATGCCGTCACATTGGGGGCGCGGTTGCTGGAAGTCGGCGAGCTTGCTCAAGGCGAGCTCGGTTCGAAGGATCTGCTGTGGAGCGATGGAGCATACTACGATCTCTATCAGATGGATATTGCTGCAGGAGACCGTATCTCGGTTCGATTGGCATCCGCGGCGGTGGATGCGTATGTGTTCGTGGTTGACGGACGGGGACAGTGGATCGCCGAGGATGATGATTCGGCGGGGGGAACCAACGCTGCCGCAACGTTTGTTGCGCCGGCGAACGGAATCTACACCATCATTGCCAGCTCGTTCTCGCCGGGTGAGCAAGGAAGCTATACGCTCGAAACCTCTTCAGTCGGCGCCGGCGAGCCTCCGCGACAGGCAAAACCACCGATTCCCTAGGCACGTGTTCGAGCCGGGAATGCCGGATGCAGGCCCAGGCCGGGGCATGAAGATGTTCCGGCCTGCGGGGTGGCATGATTGCGCGGATCGATTCTAGACGAACAGATCGACGAGGCGATAGACAAGGAAGGCAAGAGCGGCGGATGCCGTGGGTGTCGCAATCCATCCTAGGGAGATTCTTGCCACACGATGACCCCGCACGGTCTTCATCCCCTTGACGAGTCCGACGCCGATGACTGCGCCGACCACTGCTTGCGATGTCGATACGGGGATGCCGACGAGCGTGAACGTGTGAATGGCGATTGCGGCCGCCGTCTGTGCGCAACCCGCAGTCAGAGGGTCGAGTTTCACAATGCCGCCGCCGATCGTGCTGGCGACGCGGCGCCCAAACGATAAGATCCCGATCACCAGGGCAACGCCTCCGAGGATCGGAAGAAGACGTTCATCGATCCCCAAATCGAGATTGGCGATCGGGCCAACCGCCTTGCCGGCGTTGCTCGCACCCATGGCGAAGGCAACGTACGCCGAGCTGGCGAGAAGAAGTCCGTGCACAAATCGATCCGCCGCAAGCAGCCCACTGATCCGATTGAGTGCGCGCGACAACACGTGAAAGAGCACGAACGCGATAAGTCCGGTGAGAACCGGGCAGATCACCCAGACCTCGGCGATTGTCAGGAGCGTACCCGTGTTGACGGCCAATCCGGCCGACCACCCGACACCGGCCACCGCGCCGACAATCGCCTCTCCCGTAGAGACGGGCAGACCAAGAACCGTCGCTACGGTCACGAAGATTCCGGCGGAAAGAAGGGAGACAAGAACTCCTGCGAACGGGAGCTGCTCGCTGACGATCCCCGTACCGATTGTCTCCATGACCTGAGTCCCCTGGAGGGTCGCCCCAGCAAGGGCGGCGAGCGAAACGATGATGACCGCTCGGCGATAGGAGAGCATCCCGGAGCCGACCACCGTGCCGAGGCAATTTCCGGCATCATTGGCTCCGATGTTCCAGCCCAAGTAGGTTCCTGCCAGCAGGAGGACGATCAGTGATGGCATGATAGATCTATATTCTACATACAAACGTATGGACCCAACAGGAGTGTTGCTGGTCGGATTGCAGCTTGCTGCTGGAGCTCGCCCTTGTCACGCGCGGATCGTGGATCGGCGGATTTCGGGCGCCCAAGCACCCATCAAGGCGTGTCTGGCAGTCCATCGACGGGCATCGCCTCGCGGGCCCGGCCGTGGGGCTGGTCCCGGTCCCGATCCCGGCACCGGATTGCTGCCCCAGATTGCCGCGACAGGCTAGATCTCGTTTTCGGAGGCGATGATCAACGATTGCTCAGGATGGCGCATGTCTTCCTGGGTCTCCATCCAGTAGTCGAATCCGCCGAGCAAGCTGTGGGCAAGAGAATATCCGAGTGCACGGAGCTGGAGGGCGGCCTGATCGGCTGCGCTGCCCTGCTGCGCGTAGATAATGATTCGAACGTCACGCGGCAGTTCAGCCGCCCATGCCGGCAGATCGGACGGCGAGACGTTGACTGCTCCGATCAAGTGCCCCGCGGCGTACGCCGCGGGATTGCGGATGTCGACAAGGACGTAGTACAGGTCCTGGGCGAGCACGGGAACAGACAGGCTGTAGTCTGTCGATGAACCGACAGGCGTTCCCAATCCGACGAGCGGAGCGGTCAGCAAACGGCTTCCGTAGAGGTCAACCCATGCTGCGAGCCCTCCGTCGATCGCGTATCCCTCAAATCCTGCGTGCTGGAGCGTTTCGGCCGCTTGGCAGCTTCCCGAACCGTCTTCGTCAACGAGAAGAATGACCGCCCCACGGGGTAGATTCCCGGACCAACTGCCAAGGCGGGCGAGCGGCACGTTCAATGCCCCGATCAGGTGGCCTGAAGCAAACTCCATTGGATCTCGCAAGTCCAGAAGTACGTAGAAATCGGAGCGCAGGGCGGTTGCAGAGAGCTGCTGAATCGCTGCCCGCTGCACGTTGGCGGTGAGGGTCAAATACACCTGCGAGTGAGCCGGGTCATTGCTGTCGATGTAGATGAACCGGCTGTTCACGCCGTCCCGCATTCCTGTCGTGTCGAACGTGATGTCGAGGCGAACCGATGCTCCAGGTTGAAGCGTATTGGACGTAAGGTCAACGGTGGTGCAACCACAGTTCGGTCGGATCTGCTCGAGAATCAAAGGAGACGTCCCGCCGTTCGAGATGACATAGCTGTGGTAGTACTCGAAGCCCTCGTTGACAGAACCAAAATCGTGAATCGCCGCATCAACCAAGATGACCGGCGTGGCGAGTGCGATGGCAGTTCCTACGATCAAGCACATGACAACGGCAAGAGCAACCTTTCTGGTGACGTGCACGAAGCCTCCTTTGCTGCTATCAAGACCTACCCCCAGTCCACGGCGAGGTTCCACCGAGAGCGATCTTGACCCTATTCAGGACAGTCTCTCGGCAAGGTACGATGCCAGTTCCTTCACCGGAACGCGGCTCTGGATCGTCGTATCCCGATCGCGAACCGTGACCGTTCCGTCGCTCTGCGAATCGTGATCTACCGTGACGCAGAACGGGGTTCCCGACTCGTCCTGCCGGCGATAACGGCGGCCGATCGACCCCTTCAAATCATAGAAGACGTTCCAGCGTTGCTTGAGGTCGCGATAGATCTCCGCCGCCATCTCCGGCATGCCGTCCTTCTTGATCAAGGGGAACACGGCAACCTTCATCGGCGCCAGGCGTGGGTGGAGCTTGAGGACGATGCGCTCCTGAGGAACGCCTTTCTCATCGGGGATCATGTCTTCGGTGTACGCCTCGCACAAGAAGGCGAGTGCGGCACGATCGGCTCCCGCCGAGGGTTCGATCACGTGCGGAACGAACCTCTGCTGGGTTGACTCGTCAAAATAGGAGAGATCCTTGCCGCTCCCCGGATGGCGAGGATTCCCGTCCTGATCTCGTTCAACGGCGAATCCGTCGCCATCACGAATCAGCTTGCCTTCGGAGTGGCTTCGTAGGTCGAAGTCGGAGCGATGGGCGATCCCCTCAAGTTCGCCGAATTCCCCGTCGGCGAGGAACGGAAACGCGTACTCCACGTCGGCCGTCCCACGGCTGTAGTGACTGAGTTCGTCGGCATCATGGTCCCGCAGCCGCAATCGGTCGCTGCTCAAGCCTAGCGAAACGTACCAGTCGTATCGTCGATCGCGCCAGTACGCGTACCAGGCGGGCGATTGCTCGGGGTGGCAGAAGAACTCAATCTCCATCTGCTCGAACTCGCGCGAGCGGAAGGTGAAGTTGCGCGGCGTGATCTCGTTGCGGAACGACTTGCCGATCTGCGCGATTCCGAACGGAACCTTGACCCTCGATGTGGTGTAGACGTTCTTGAAGTTGACGAAGATCCCTTGGGCGGTCTCCGGCCGTAGGTAGGCTTCCGAAGATGGATCGTGAAGGGCGCCGATGAACGTCTTGAACATCAGATTGAACTCGCGCGGCTCGGTGAGATCACACGCGCTGTGTTCGCCGGGATGTTTGCTTGGCTTGTTCGGACACGCAAGCGTTGGAAGCTGGTCGACGCGGAAGCGGGCTTTGCAGGTGCGGCAATCCACGAGCATGTCGTGGAACAGATCGAAGTGACCGCTTGCCTTCCATACATCCGGATGCATGATGATGCTGCAATCAAGTCCGACCATCGAGTAGGCACTCGGGAGCCCCTCAGGCGGCGTGACATCGTCATGTCCGGTGACCATGTCTTTCCACCAGGCGTCCTTGAGATTGCGCTTGAGCTCGACTCCCAGCGGACCGTAGTCCCAGAATCCGCCAATGCCGCCGTAGATCTCGCTGGATTGAAAGACGAAGCCGCGCCGCTTGCACAACGAGACGATCTTCTCCATCACGGTTTGCTCTGTTGCCATCTCGGATCCTTTCCCGGCCCGGAGGGCCATGAATTGCCGGCGCATCTCTTCCGGACGCGACATCATCAACGGCAGGCATGTCGAGGGTTTGGTTGATTCTACCGGGCTGACGGGATGCTGTCACTGCATCGGGAGACAGCTGTCGATCCCGAGCCCACCCACAGACGATATCTAGCTAC
The DNA here is from genome assembly GCA_964547105.1 of uncultured Thermotogae bacterium. Lineage (GTDB taxonomy): Bacteria > Bipolaricaulota > Bipolaricaulia > UBA7950 > UBA9294 > RXOA01. Next base: position 97,327 of record CAZJLO010000003.1, on the reverse strand, counting down.
CGATTCGTTGTCTTCGGAGAAGAAGAAACGACCGACCGTGGAGTGCCCGGCAAGGACCGACGGAAGCCACAGGGAATCATCTTGCCACATCCGATTGAATGGAGGATTCTCGGCCGGCTGCCACTCCGGAATCATCTCCTCCGTTTCCACGGGATTGCCCTCGAATGCGGTCGCTACGTAAACACGGACCCGGTGATCGTGATGTGGTGCGAACGGAAAGCGAAACACGAGCAACCCGCGCGTCTCGAATGACTCCGGAGCGACGATCAGTCCGCACTCCTCGGAAAGCTCCCGCGACATCGCCTCGCGCGGCGATTCTCCGGCAAACAGCTTGCCCCCGAATCCATTGAGCTTCCCGGCGCCGAATCCCCGCTTCTTGAGGCCGAGAAGGACCTGCCGACGGCCATCCTTTTCTCGAAGCACAAAACAAAGGGTGGCATGAATCATCGGGCGAACGCTCCTTGCTTCCGGGGATCGAATCGAAACGGGGTCAGCCGCAAGCGACGCATCTCAACAAATGTTCGCCGATTGTCGCCGTGCATTCCAGTCGGTTGCCACGACTTAAGAGGTGGAGTACTGTTATGATGTCAATCGTTGAATATATAGGAGGGGGTAGATGTATCGACGGAAGGTTCAGATCACGGGAGGATCCACCTTCTTTGTGACGCTTCCCAAAGATTGGGCGATGTCGGCGGGGATCCAAAGCAAAGATGAAGTCCGATTGATCCCCACGGAGACCAACGCGCTCCTCCTGATTCCGAAGCGGGCCGCGGACGCCAATCGGTGCCGAATCGACCTGGGAGACTGGGAATTCGACCGCCTGCAGCGGGAGATCTTCTCACGATACATCGCCGGCTACAACATCATCGAGGTTCGCGGTGAGCGAATCCATCCCCGCCAGCGGCGAAGCGTCCGCGAAGCGGCGCAAGCCCTGGTCGGATTGGAGATCCTCGAAGAGACGCAATCCACCGTAGTGTTGCACTCGGTGGTCGATATCAAGGACTTCCCGATCGAGCGAACGCTCCGACGAATCTTCGACATCACCCGGGCGATGTTTGCCGACGCCGCCACGGCGTTCCTCGAGTGTGACGGCGATCTTGCCGAGGACGTTCAGGAGAGGGATGGCGATGTCGATCGCCTTGTCCTTCTGATCGCTCGGCAACTGAATCTGTTGCTGCGCGATCTGGTCCTTCCCGGCGAAGTCGAGCTGTCCAAGGTGGAGTTCCTTCATCACAATGAAGTTGCCGACCAGCTGGAGCGAATTGCGGACCATGCCGGGAAGATCTCCGAAGCGGCCGCCGCGTTGACTCGGCCTGTTCCCGAGGAAGTTGCCAGGTCCGTCCGACGGTCTGCGGACGCTTCGATGAAAGTGCTCGACGAAGCGATGAACGCCTTCCTTGATCAGGATGTCGATCGGGCCAATGCCGTCTTGTCCAAGAAGGGCGAAGGCGACAAGCTGTTCGAACAGGCGCTTCTGCAATCCCCGATGCAGCAACCCGAGAACTCCTATCCGATTGGAATCTTCCTCGACAGCTGTCTGCGGATCACGGAGTACGGCTACAACATCGCCGAGAATGCCCTTGATGCATCGGTGCCGCTATGCAGCTGGACGCCGGATCCAGAGGCGCCTTCCTGAGGAACCCTAGCCGAATCGTCCGCGCAGGTAGTCCGCGACGCGGGGATCCTGAGGGTCGTCAAAAACCTGGCGCGTTGTGCCGAACTCGGCCAACTCGCCGCCCGCCATGAACACGGCAACGTTGTCGCTGACGCGAGCCGCCTGCTGAAGGTTGTGCGTGACGATGATCACGGTGAGTTCGTCGGACAGTTCACGGGCTAGATCCTCGATGCGGGCGCTGGCTTTGGGATCTAAGGAAGAACACGGTTCATCCATCAGCAAGACTTTGGGGCGAACGGCGATCGCGCGCGCGACACAGAGGCGTTGCTGCTGACCGCCGGACAGGCCGAATGCGCTTTGCTTCAACCGATCTTTGACCTCAGTCCACAGGCCGGCATGGCGCAGGCTCTCTTCCACGGAATCGCTCAGTGCGCTTCGTTTTCGCACGCCTTGAATGCGCAGGCCGTAGGCAACATTCTCGTAGATCGACTTGGGAAACGGATTCGGGCGTTGGAACACCATGCCGATATGATGACGGATCGCCGCCGGATCGGCCTTGAGAAGATCCTGCCCCAAGAAGGAGACTCTTCCTTGTGCGTGTGCCCCGGGCGTCAGCTCGTACATCCTGTTCAGCGTGCGCAGGAACGTGCTCTTGCCGCATCCCGACGGCCCCATGACCGCGGATATCCCCTGGTGACCTACCATACCCGCGAGACGAAGAGACGCTGTGAGATCTGTCTGGCCCGTGAGAACTCCTAGAGAGTCACGGATGTACGGGGAAAGAATCATCAAGCCGGAGAACCCGTAAACGATCGAAGGGATGGCAGCAAGAAGCTCGAGCGCTGTCTTGGCGATGTCCTTCATCCAGCCGGCAGCCATCTCCGCGATGACCGTCGCAGCTGCAAGCCCCAGAGGAATTGCGATTGCCATGGATCCGACCGCAACCAGGAGCGTTCCTCCGATCATCGGGAGGATGCCGTAACGGGGCGCTGCTTCGTACGTCGGGCGCCACTTGGGACCGGGGATTCCCTGAATCGCGGGCTCAGCGAATACGGGGATCGCTTCTCGGAGGGTGAAACACAGGATCAAAGCAAGCACGATGAGAGAGACACTGGCCGGGAGAAGAAACATCGGACGATCCCATTGAGCGAGGATTGCTTGAACGTGTCCCCGTGTTCCTTCTTGATGAGATGAGAGGAACTCGTACGCCGCGTGACTCTTCTGTTTCATCTCTGCTGTTTATCACGGTTACTTGTCATCTATAGACTGATGATTCGAGGTATATGTAGCGTGAGAGAATAAATAAACAGGCGGGCAAATACTGCTTGCGCAGCGAGATGCTTCTCCGTTGAGGGATCAACGATGGATCAGGCGGCGTGCCGGATGCTGTCCAGAGAATCGAACGGACAGATGATCACGATTCCCGCAGAGAGAGCAGTTGCAGTAGATGGTTTCAGGAACTGTAAGGCGAGATAGAGGGCTGCGGTGGTCCTACCCAGGCAACGTTACGCCGGGTTGGTTCTGATAGCTTCCCCCGGCTTCTTTCTCGGCGTAGGTTCTGTCCGGCCGCGTTCCGCGGAAGAACACGACCTGCGCGATTCCCTGACCAATGTGAAGGCGGATCGGAAGCGGCGACAGATTGGCAAGCTCGATCGTGAGAACCCCTTTCCATCCCGGCTCCAGCGGGGTCACGTTCACGAGCAGACCACACCGTGCGTACGAGCTCTTCCCCCAGCAGACGCCGCAAACATCCTCGGGCATCGAGAATGTTTCCTGCGTCTCGGCAAGGATTTGTGTGTTTGGGCCGAGTTCCAGGGTTTGATCCGCTACGATCCGGCGGAAGTGATGGTTGGGGAAGTCAACCGGATCCAGGACGGCGTTGACACCGCCGAGGGGAACGAGAAAATTGCTCCCCAGACGAATGTCGTACCCGAAGCTGCTCAGCCCATACGAAGGTTTGCCGGCCTGGCGATTGACAAACGGATCGATCATTGATGGAGAAGAGAGACACAAAGATCGGATCTCATGATCGGCGAGGATCGTTGTCTGCACGTTCAACTGGAGGGCTCCTTTTCGTAGTCGGGGACGAGAAACTCGGGATGCGCCGCCGATCTCAAGATATCGGCGATGAACTGCTTCCATTCGGGCAGGCGATGCGAGGAACGCTGACGGATGATCCGTTGAAGGGCCATGTAGTTGATGCAGACAATCCGCCGTTGAAGGAACGATTCCGGAAGAACGGATTTGACGGCTTGCCAGTCATCGGCGGTGATGAGCTCGTTCATCAGACGGAGAAGATCTTCGGGAAGAGAGTGCTCGAAGTGCTCCTGTCGGAGTGGCGTCCTGGTCATCGTATGCATGGTCGATTCGCTTTGCTTGCTGACACCGACACGATACGTATCGAATTGCTGCCAGAAGTAACGGGGAGCGCACATATCCAACCACGCGACGAGCGATTCGAGGAACTTGTTGTGGCCGTCGCCTTTGAATGCGAGGCGTCGAGCCACCGCAGACATTTGCGCCGGGTCACGGCCAAATGAAAGAGAGAGGCCGAGAAGCGCCTCCTCGTATCCCGATTCCCGAAGAATTCTGATCTCCACCCGGATGGAACCTCCGATGTCATTGTAGTGGAATAAGAGGGGCGCGGCCACGATCACGTGGTTGACGATCCGGCCTTCCATCACCTACGCTTTGCTGCAGGAATCTATGATAGAACCGGGGGAGGTTGCGTGGTGGGTCCGTTTCACTTGCCTTGGAGTACGTTTGCATCGTTTCTTGTTGTTGGGGCGAGCATTTTGCTTGCCATTGCTTGGGCGATTCTGAGCCGCGAAAACAAGTCTGACGGAGCCTCCAAATGAGCGGGACCGTGGTTCACGGCTTGGTGCTTGGCGTGTATTTGCTGCTTCTTGTCGGAATTGGGGTTGCTACATCACGACGGCTTCGCAGTTCCGAAGATTTCTTACTTGGCGGCCGCCGCGTGGGTCCCTGGGTCACGGCACTTTCGTATGTTGCCGCCTACTTCTCATCTGTCGTCATCATCGGTGGCGGTGCATTTGGCTACCAGTACGGAATGGCCACACTGTGGGTCGGAGCGATCAATGTTCTCGTCGGTTGCACGCTGGCGTGGATTGTTCTCGGACGGCGGCTGCGGACCTTCACGGCCCGGCTGGGAACGATGACCGTGCCCGGCTTCCTTGGCGAGCGATTCAGCGGTCGCGAGGTTCGCATCTTCTCCGCTGTCGTGATCGCGTTGTTCCTTGTCGTCTACAACGTGAGCATCCTCAAAGGGATGGGGCATGTGTTCGAAGTGCTGATGGGTCTTCCGTACTGGGTTGGTGTGCTGCTTTCCGGTGCGATCATCGTGCTCTATGTCAGTCTCGGAGGCTACATGGCTGTTGTCTGGACGGGCTTCTTCCAGGCATGGGTGATGGGGGCCGGACTGATTCTCCTTGCCGTCGCGTCCTTGCGGGCCGCCGGAGGGTTGACTGCGGCAACGGCCACGCTTGCCGCGGCCGATCCGGGATTGGTGTATACGCCGGGGATTTGGGGATGGGCCGGTCTTGTCTCCTATTCGATGATCGTTAGCTTCGGCGTTTGGGGAATGCCACAGCTTCTCGTGCGGTTCTATTCGATTCGATCGGTGCGACAACTACGGGTTGGCGCGGTTGTGGCGACCATCGGCGGTAGCCTTGCTTTGCTGCCGTACATGATTGGCGCGGTAAGCCGGGCGCTTGTTCCAGGCCTCGAGAACGCAGATCTAGCGATCCCCGTGTTGACGAAGACGGTTCTGTCGCCTTGGGGGAGCGCGATCTTCCTTGCGGGAGTGATCGCCGCCGGAATGTCGACGTTTGCATCGGTTCTGATCATCACGTCGGGTGCCGTCGTCCGTGACTTCGTACAAAAAGGACTCGGGCGGGAAATGTCGGAGACCCGGTCGATCCGTTGGAGCCGCCTCGTCAGTCTCCTGGTTGGGTTGATCTCATTGTTGATCGCGCTTCGGCCGCCGGCTTTGGTGCTCGTGTTGACGGCGTTCTCCTGGTCCGCCATCGCCAGCACATGCCTGTGGCCGATCCTGTTTGGCATCTTTTCTCGCTGGGCGACCCGTGCCGGCGTGTTCGCGTCGATGCTCGGGGGTCTCACCACCGCCCTTGTCTGGATTGGTGTTGGTTCGCCGTTTGGCATCCATGGATTCCTTCCCGGGATCACGGTCAGCTTAATCCTTCTTGTCGTCGTCAGCCTTTTTACGCGTTCGCCGTCGCCTTCGCTGATCGACCGCACGTGGGGACATACCCCCGCCGAAACGGACGCCGGGTGAATGGGAAGCCGCAACGGGTGGATCAACGCGATCTCCCCGTGAACCTGAAAGGGGAGACAGGATGATGGACAAAGGTTGCATCGTTGAAGCAGTTGCCGCCCACGAAGCCACGCTACGTCGCGTGAGTGCGGAGATTCATGCTCACCCGGAACTGTTGAACGAAGAAGTCTTCGCCTCGCAACGTATTGCCGATGAACTGACCCGCGCGGGATTTCGTGTTGAACTCGGGATCGCCGGACTGGCGACCGCGATCCGCGCTGTGCACCCGGTGCGGTCGGACGGGCCGACGGTGGCGATCCTCGGCGAATACGACGCATTGCCGGAGATCGGCCATGCGTGCGGCCACAATCTGATTGCCGCCGCCGGGCTTGGAGCAGCGCTGGCGCTTGGCCGACTGAAGGCGGATCTCCCCGGGACGCTGGTGTTTCTAGGAACGCCAGCCGAAGAAGGTGGCGGCGGGAAAGTGGTCATGGTGGAGCAGGGGCTGTTCGACGACATTGATGCGGCGATGATGTTCCATCCGGCGAACCACACGATGGTCTCCTGGGGCAGTCTGGCGATCAGCGAAGTGGAGATCGAATTCCGCGGGCGGCCGTCTCATGCATCGGCGGAGCCGCACAAGGGGATCAACGCGCTGGATGCGGTGATCCAGACGTTCAACGGGATCAATGCCCTGAGACAGCATATCTTGGATGGTGCGCGGATCCACGGGATTATCACCCATGGGGGCGCGAAGCCGAACATCGTGCCTGAGTATGCTTCGGCCCTTTTTTACGTTCGCGCCGAAGAGACAGCGTATCGCGATGAGCTTCTCGAGAAGCTACATGCCTGCGCCACTGGGGCGGCGTTGGCCAGCGGGGCAAGTCTTCAGTTCCATGAAGTCGGCCACTCGTATAAGGCGATCAAGCCGAATCGGCCGCTGGAGAAGAGCTTCGAGCAACACCTCAGAGATCTTGGAGAGACGATTCAGCCCCCGGGAACCCGAATGCTGGGATCGACGGACATGGGAGATGTCAGCCAAGTGGTTCCGGCAATCCATCCTTATCTTCAGATTTGCGACGAGCACATTGCGACGCACTCACGGCCGTTCGCCGATGCGGCCATCTCGGAGCGTGGACAGCGGGCGATGATCACGGCAGCAACGGCACTGGCAATGACGGCTGCGGATGTCCTGACCGATCCGGAACTTGTCCGATCTATGTGGGACGCGTTCCGAAACCTGTGAGATAGCAGCGGCGGGATGCCGTACGCGGGTGATTCGATCGATTGTCGATTTGGCCGGTCGTCTGCCCGCTTCCCGGATCCTCTTCTGTTCGATCACCCGACGGATCACGGAACGGGATCGTATCCCCCGGGATGGAACGGGTTGCAGCGAATGAATCGGCGGAGAGCAAGCCATCCACCACGCAGCCAACCATGTTTCTGAAGTGCCTCCACTGCGTATTGCGAGCACGTAGGCAGGAACCTGCATCGCGCTGCACGCGTCGGAGAGACCGCTTGCTGATACCACCTAATCCACCGAATCATCCACCGAGTCATCGTCTCATCATACGCCGGTCTCACCTCCTTGACACGCGACAACGGCAGCGCTATACTCCGTTAGCAGTCAGATACCAAGACTGCTAAAAGTAACAATCAAGGAGGTTCTGATCATGATGCGAAAACTTCAGGAAGTTCGAACAGGACCGTTTTATATGGAAACAAGCCTCTCCCGTCTGTTGGATGACATGTTTCGGGATTTCAGTCGAGTCGGGTTTGATGCAACGCCGAACATCGGTCACACCGACATCTACGAGAAGGATCAGTCCCTGGTGTATGAGACGGAGCTTCCGGGAATGAGCAAGGAAGATCTCAGCATCAAGGTGGAGGAGAACAACCTCGTCATTCCTGGAGAGAAGCAGAGAAGCGATGAGGTCAAGAAGGAAAACTACTTCCGGATAGGACGCCAGTATGGCAGAATCCAACGAAGCTTCCCGCTTCCGGTGGATCTTGTCGAACGGACGAACATCAAGGCCAAGTTCGAAGACGGAATTCTCGCCATTACCGTTCCGCTGAAGGAATCGATCAAGGAACGCAAGGTGCCGATTGAGGTAGCCGTGGAATAGCGAGAGCGATCACAAGGCAAAGCGAAGTTCCGAGAGCCCCGGTGCCCGTGCGGCACCGGGGCCGTTTGATTGCGAACTAGGCGCGGAAGGCATGACTAATCGGGAAGCACCGGCCACTGCCGAATGCCTTGGCAGATACCTTGATCGCCGGCGGAAGCTGACGGCGCTTGTACTCGGCGATGTAGTATCGGCGGAGAATGTCGTCGACGGTTCCAGCGGCGAATCCTCGTAAGATGAGCTGTTCGCGCGAGAGATTCTCTTCGATCAAGGCGTGAATCAACCGATCGAGAATCTCGTACGGCGGAAGATCTTGGTCGTCTCGTTGCCGGGCACGGAGTTCGGCCGTCGGGGGGCGATTGATGACGGATTCCGGGATTGCGGCGTACGTCCTGGCGAGGGCAACGACCTGGTGTTTGTACAGGTCACCGATTGGAGCCAGCGCTCCCACCGTATCACCGTACAGGGTGCTGTATCCGACGGCGATCTCCACCTTGTTGGCGGGGCAGAGAACGAGCGAGCGGCGCTGATTGGCGAGTGCCATCAGCAGGACGCCCCGAAGTCGCGGCTGGAGGTTCTCGTCGACCAGGCCGATCGGTGCAGTCGGCATTGCGCTGGCGACGGCATCGTGGAGCGATGCGATCGAGATTTCCAGAAGCTCTATTCCCAGTTTGGCCGAGGTTTCTCGCGCCGCCAGGGCACTCTCGTCGGAGCTGTAGCGACTGGGCAAGTAGACGGCGGTGACACTGTCTGCTCCGAGAGCCTCGGCGGAGAGTGCGGCCGTAACTGCGGAATCAATCCCTCCCGAAAGCCCGAGCAGCACACGCTCAAATCCGTTCTTCCGGACGTAGTCGCGGATTCCGAGAACCAGAGCGCTCCGGATCTCATGAACCTGATCGGATGGATGGCTCGGAGCGGAACCTGATTCGGCGTTCGAACGTTCTGCGATATCGGCGATAAACAATCCATCTTCGAACGAGGGTGCCTCGAACAAGGTGCGACCGTCAGTGCCGATGATGAAGCTTCCGCCGTCGAACACAAGATCGTCTTGGCCGCCGACGCGATTGACGTACACAAAACCGACGCCGTTGTCGGCGACACGACGCGAAGCGATCCTTCGGCGGATGGCCGGCTTGCCTGCGTAGTAGGGCGAGGCCGAGATATTGATGATCCACCGGGCGCCTCGTGCTGCCTGCTTGTCGGTTGGCCCGTCATCGGCCCAGAAGTCTTCACACACGTTCACTCCGAAAGCTCCGGGACTTCCGTCAAGCATGAATACATCGGCGTTCGATCCGGGTACGAAATAGCGTGGCTCCGAGAAGACGTCGAATGTCGGCAGTTCGACCTTGTGGTGTTCTGCGATGATCTGGCGGTCTCGAGCGACCACCGCGGAGTTATAGAGAAGCTGTTGTCCTCCATCGAGGCGTGCCGACGGATCGTGCGGGTTGATCGGGACGTGACGAGATACGCTACGGATGGTCCCGAGCACGACCGTGATTCCATCGGTTGCTTCGGTAACGGTTTGCGCAGCTTGCTCGAGCGCAGCCACGAATCCTGTTCGCCACAGGAGGTCCTGGGGGGGATACCCACACAATGCCAGCTCTGGAAACGCAACAATGTCGCATCCTGCGTTACGCGCGCTTTCGATGTAGATAAGAACCTGCTGGAGATTCCCGTTGATGTCTCCGACCGTGGGGTTGGTTTGGGCAATCCCGATCTTCATGCACGGATTATAGGAAGCCGGGCAGGCGATCACCACCGAAACTACGGGCCTGTCTTGCCGGTGGCGTCGAGAGCAAGCCGGAAGAGGTTCCGCTCCTCGTCCGGTGCAAGGCGCTTGAACGTGCCAGCGCGGAGATCCTGGAGTTCCACCGAGCTCATCGAAACCCGCTGCAGCCGCTTCACGGTCACGCCGAAGTAAGAGAAGAGTCTCTTGACCTCGTGTTTCTTCCCTTCGGAAAGCGTGATCCGGAAGAACCCTCGCTTGGACTGGGTGAGGTCGATCGCCCGCAACTCATCGCCACCCTCGTGCACTCCTGCACACATTCCTCTTGCCATCTCCCGTACTTTGTCCGGGGGCACGCGGGAAGAGACCCACACCGCGTACTGCTTCCGTACGCCGTATCGAGGATGCGAAAGGTAATGGATCAGATCGCCGCAGTTGCTGAGGATTAGCAGTCCCTCCGCATCCTGATCGAGCCTCCCGGCCCACGTGTAACCGATGAACCCCTCCCCGCGCAACACACGGCCTACGGTATTCCCGTTGTACTGGTCATCGTGACTGCACAGCATTCCCGCGGGTTTGTGGAACCGATACGCCTGATGTTCGGGCGAGGCCAACGCAATCGGATGACCGCGAAGCCGAATCGTGACTGTGCTCTCTTTGCCGCTCAAGTCGACGACGAAATACGGATCATTCACGGATTCGCGGTTGATCGTGACTTCACCGGCGGCGATTAGCTCGTGAGCCTTGCGACGGGAAACCCCGGCTTGGATCTGAAGGAGCCGGAACAGCTTCAGGAAATTCTCACAGTCAGCCATGATTCAGAGATACACGCTCCACGCCCCGTGGTCAACCCGGCTTGCCGGGATCGCCGGACCCGCGGTGGCTACTCGTTCCCGTGGAAAGCAACTTGCTCTCCTCCGAGGTAGGTGACGAATCGCGCGAACGCCTGCCGGATCGAACGCGATTCGAATGGCAATCCCTGTTGTTCTTTATGGTAGGACAGAACATGCAATATGCCTGTCTTCCGATCGTACTTCCCATCGAAGCGGCCGACGAAGCGATCATCGAAGAGAACCGGCAGCACATAGTATCCCCAACGACGCTTTGAAGAAGGCTTGTAGACCTCCCAGACGTAGTCGAATCCCCACAATTTCCGCAGACTGTCCCGCCCCCAAACCAGCGGGTCGAGCGGGGCGAGAAACTGCGGGAGTTCCGAAGGCGTAGCTCGCACTGCGGTCATCAGATCCTCTTCTGCCGACGGAAGCGCGTAGAACGGAGCGGGAATCCCTTGGACGTGGACTTCGGCAAGCTCTCCACGATCGACCAATGTCTCGGGAAGACCATCTCTGCGAGCGGTGCGAAGAAACGCCCACGATTCAGCATCTCCCGATGACGAAAGAAGGCCCACGGTGGCGACTCGGCGCCGAAGCAGCTCTTCGGTGAACAACTCGGTCGGCACGCATTCCCCGATTCGAGTTCTTGCCGGCAGAACGCGCTCGGCTACATCGAAGTAGCGCCGATAGTTGACGCGATGCGAAACGCAAATCCGTCCACGATTCCACAGCGACTCCAGAGCCACATTGGCAAAACGTGTTGCTTTCCACCCTCGATGCTCCTGTTGGCCTACATCGAGTGTACGCAGCTCGCGGCTCGAGATCGGCCCGTGATGGCGAACGGCTGCCAAGACTTCATCGGTGATCCCGGGGACGGCCCCCTCGAGCTGCTCGGCACGCTGTCGCTCCCAGGCCAAGCCGCCCGCATCCATGAGAGACGAGAAGAGACGATAGGCATCGAGCGAAACGGCGCAGAGCATCTTATCCCAGTACTCGAACCCCAGCCGCTCTTCATGAATCAGGCCGAGCGCTTCGCCGGGATGCGTGTGCTCGACACGCGCCTGAAACACAAGGTCGTGGTTGCGTCCGAGAACGGGGAGCGGATCGAGTTGGACACTTCCGAGATCAGCGAAGCAACGTCGGATTCCGCCGGCGCCGGGAGGGTAGTTGGCGCCGATGAGGTGAGTTGCCCAGAGCTGATAGCGACGGGCCTGTTCGACGCTCCAGCGAAGTTCCATGCTGCTGATTCTACCGCAAGCAGGCCGCGAGCAGGAACTGCGGACACGAGAGGGGCGGCCGGCGATTCTCAGGAAGTCGCCGGCCGCGAGGCGGTGATGCGATGATGAAGCGGCTTCCGCCGGGTCAGTCTCCAGAGCCGAAGTGGATGCGGATGTGAATCCTCCAGCTGCCGTCCCAGCCGTACGTCCAGTACATCCCGCCGGTCGGGCTACCAAACACCCACTGGCCGTCCCACCAGAACCACGTTCCATCAGGAACCGACCACAGGACGTACGGGGGGTAGCTTGGCGGTACCGGCGTCGGAGGAGTCACGATGGGAGGGGAATAGCTAGGCGGCACGTAGGACGGTGGCATATACCCGTATCCAACCTGGGGATTGATAGTGAATGACGTCCAGGCAGTGACGTACATCGGTTGCGGAACCATTCCCATGATCTGGATTCGGATGGCATTCCCGGCATCAATTGCATTGGGTGCCACAAGAGGGAACGGGTCTCCGTAGCCGTTTGCCGCAAGGGACAACGGCGACAAGCTTGCGACCAGCTGCAATTGCTCCACCCCAGTCGGGGGGGCGACAGTGAAGTTGTACGGCCCGTCGGGGAGGCTGTGCGATCCGGCTGCCACATAATTGCTCTGTGAATAGGCATTGGGGAAGATTTGCCGGACAACCCCATCGGGTTGGATGTCGTAGATATACACGTACGCCGGCTGATTCACCGCAAACGAAATGGTTGCTGTCTCTCCTACGGAGTACATCGCTTTATCCGTCCAGACGCTTGCTTGAAGCGGTAATGGATCGGGCGTGATGACCAATCCAAGAGGATTCACCTGTGATTGCGGGAGAGCGACAAGCGCGGATGCCCCAACAAGAAAGGCCGCCGCAAGAAGAAGGACGATGCGCTTTGGGTTCATCTGAAATCACCTCGACCGATGTACACGGAGAACGGCGGCGAGTTTCACGAAGTCCGCTTCGGTGAGGGATGAACGCTCCGACTGTGGGTGGGTGACACCGCGCAATGAGGGCGGGGGGGCTGGGGAGGGGCGGCTCTCGACTCCGGCCCTTGCGCTTCGCGTGGATGCACGGTAGCGTGTCGGCATGAAAACCATCGGCCTCGGTGGAGCGACGGGAACGGGCAAGAGCGCCATCGCGCGGGTGATTGCCGAGCGCGATGGCATCGCCTGGATCGATCTGGATCGCATCGCGTGGAGCTGCTACGCCCCCGGGAGCATCGCGTTCGAGAAGCTGGTTGCGAGGTTTGGTCGAGGAATCATCGGCTCATCCGGCGAGATCGAGCGCCGGGAGCTTGCCGTCGCGGCGTTCGCGTCGGATGAGGCGCGAGCTGATCTAGACGCGATCGTCCATCCGGAAGTCGAACGCGCGCTGCGAAGCGAGCTGGCCGAACAGCAGCGTCGCGGAACGCGCGCCTTGTTGGTCGAAGGGGCTTTGCTGGGGATCTCGCCGCACATCGACTACCGGCTGTTCGACAGAGTGCTGTGGCTGACGGCGCCACGCTCGACCCGCATCCGACGATTGGAGCGCTCCGGACGAGGTGGGCACGCGGACCGCGTGCCCGGCGAGGCAGAATTCGCGGCACCGGTCACACGGATCGATGCATCGGGAACGGTCGGCGATGTGGCTCGCCGGGTTCTGGACGCCGTCGGGGACTTGTTATCCGGCGACTGAGCATACGGTGGCTCGGGGAATCTCTCCGGGAATCGATCACCGGATGCTGCCGCAACATCATCGAGGCCGGTGGAACAGACTGCAGGCCCCGTGACCAGAGATGGACGAAGGAGCTGTGATGATGAGCGATCGGCACGTGGCGATTCTTGGCGGTGGGAACCTGGGTTCGGCGATGGCACGGGGACTGGTCCGAGCAGGCATGCTCTCTGCTCAATCGATCACGATCACCAGAAGGGCAAGAGAGCGGCTTCAACCACTATCCGCCGAAGGGTTCGCGGTCACCGTGGACAACCGGGAGGCCGTACGAGCTGCTACGTTGATTGTCATTTCGGTTCGACCGCGCCAGCTCGATCGCGTTCTCGACGACATCTGTGAAACGCTTGACCCGAAGAGGCATGTGCTGATCTCGACGGTGACGGACGTGAGGGTCAGCGAGATTCGAAGCCGCCTCGGGATCGATGTTGCCGTTGTTCGAGCGATGCCGAACGTTGGCGTGTCTGTCGGCGAGTCGATGACTTGTCTTGCATGCCCTCCGGACACTCCCCAGGCAGCGCGTCAGGCGACAGAGGACCTGTTCTCCGCGCTGGGCCGGACTCGATTCATTGATGAAGAACAGATGACACCGGCCACTGCGCTCTGTGCGTGTGGGATAGCCTTCTTCCTTCGGGCGATCCGAGCTGCGTCTCAAGGGGGGGTGCAAGTTGGATTCCATGCCGATGAAGCAATCGTGCTTGCTGCTCAGACGGCTCGAGGCGCAGCGGAGCTTCTTCTTGCGCAAGATCCTGTCGGGGGACTTCATCCCGAAGCGCTGATTGACTCCGTGACGACACCGCTCGGGGTTACGATTGCCGGCCTGAACGAGATGGAACATCAAGGGTTCAGCTCTGCACTGATCCGTGGGATCGTCACTGCGGCGGAGAAGGCGCAGAAGCTGTACTTGAAGTAGCGGGTCGGGAAGTCGGCCCTCCATTGTTGCTGGAGATCGCCGCTTCCTAGGAGGGAACGCGGTCTGGCCGAGGGCGAACCGGTCGTTGCGCGAGAATCATTCCGGCAAGCATCAACGCGCAGCCCACAAGGGCACGTGGTGTGAGAGACTCTCCGAGCAGAAGGTAGCCGCCGATCACGGCGAAAACCGATTCCATGCTGAGGATGACGCCCGCTTTCGCTGGGACGATCCTTCTTTGCCCAACGACTTGGAGTGTGTAGGCGACACCGCTCGAAAGCACCCCCGCATAGAGGATCGCCCATCCGGCGTTCCACACATGCTCCCAGATGATCGGTTCGCGGATCAGGGCAACGCCGAGGCTGAGCGTGCCACAAATCGTGAATTGAGCGATGGCGACGACAAGCGGACGAACGCGCGAGGCGAGCCAGCCCACCAGATAAACATGGATTGCCCATCCGAGAGCACTCCCAAGAAGAAGTGCATCACCGAGTTCGATCCGGAGTGTCCCGGCAATGCTCAGGAAGTAGAGGCCGACGGCCGCGGATACGCTGCCGAGCCAGACCCATTTTCCCGCGTGATGACCGCGAAGCAGCCCAAGAAGCGGGACTAGGACGACGTAGAGACCGGTAATGAAGCCGGCTTTTCCCGCTGACGTGTAGACGATGCCGATCTGCTGGAGCGAGGCGGCGGCAAACAAGACAACGCCGGTTGCGGCGCATCCCAGAAGCAACGCTCGCCGAGAGAGCGGCTGCGTCTTGAGGGTCGATCGCCGCCGGCGGAAGAGAAGAACGGGAACCAGCGTCAAGCTCCCCAGCAGGAATCGGATACCGTTGAACAGGAACGGGCCTACGTGCTCCATCCCCGCACGCTGGGCAACGAACGCGAATCCCCAGATGACGGAGGCGGTCAGAAGAAGAAGCTGTGGCCCAGCGGAACTCTTATGGTCTGAGAAGGTCGATTTCATGGCGGACGCCGGTTCTCCTCATCTTGGATTGAACGAGGCATTGTACGCGTCCACGCACCAGGATCACGATGCGGGATCCCGGCGCATGAGCCACAGATGGATCGGCGGCTGAGGAAGATCGGCTTCTTCCAGGATGCGGAAGCCCAGCTTCTCGTAGAATGAGACATTCTCAGGTGTTCCTGTTTCCAGGTAACAAGCACAATCCTCGCGATCGGCGCGGGCGAGACCCGGCCGAAGAAGCGCTGTTCCGATCCCTTGCCGTTGATGCGAAGGCTTGACGCCAAGTGCCCAGAGGTACCAGTGAGGAGCGGGCATGTGCCGCTCGTGACAGACATCGAGCAGCGACGTTACCTGGAGGAAGCGAAGCCTGTCCGCACGAGGGAAACGGGCTACTGCAAACGGAAGTCCCATCCCGGTGCGGACCGTGCGAAGCAGCGTCGTCTTCGTCGCATCCGGAGCGAGCCAACATGCGGCGCCGGCTGCATCGTGCGTCGTCGTGACCTCCCCGTAGACGAGAGCGTATCGAAGAAGTGCCTTCCACATTGGGCGCATCAATCGTTCTCGGATGCGCTCATCCGGAAGGATCGTCGCCCACATCGGATCGTCCAGGAACGCCTGAACCAAAGCCTCAGAAACGTTTCCAACATCGCGCCGTCTCGGACGAACCACAGACCGGTCATCTTGAGCCATAGTGTGCATCTTATTCCTCGCGCTGCACTGGATCCGGCGGAAGGGAGGGGAGGGCAACCCTTCCGCTCGATCATGACGAAAGTCAGGATGCGTCGATCTTGCCTACCGGGGCAACATAGAGAGGAACCTCTTCGTCGCCATCCACGCTCAGGTAGATGTCAAGCATCTTCTGATCGTAGGAAACGATGGCGCAGGTTCCGGCGCCGATCGCCTCGCATGCCAGATACAGGTTCTGACAGATATGGCCGCAGGAGAGCAGAATATCTTTGAACGAATCGATTGGGTAACGCCATTCGGTGCGATAAGGAATTGCCGTCCATACGAACGACACCGCCGCCGTATCGACAAATGTCTGCCCGTAGCAGATCTCTCCGAGCGTCGGCTGCTCTTCCGGTCCTCGAGAATCGTCACGCCACAATTCGATCAGCTGGTGCTCGAGAGGCGCGTAGCGGTATAGACCGGCATGAACCCCCTCTACGCGGCGAACCTGCACGTACGTCTCGAATGGATGGCGACATCCCCCGGAGGGCACAGTGCGGAACGCGTGGATCTTGTTGGGGTGGACGCTTCGGATTCCTTGTGTGCCCCACAGGAGGAACGAGATCTCCTCAAGCGTGAACGACGTTTCAGAGAACGAGCGCCGGCTTTGCCGGTTGGCGATCGCATCCATAAGCGGCAGTTCCCGCAGGGACGGTGAGAACTCCTTGGGCGGAACCAAGTCGATCAGCTTCGCTCCATCGGGAATTTCCTTCTCGATCGGCGGAGCGGGAACACCCTTTTGCTGGTCGGACTCGACGTTGGGAAACAGTGTGAAATCTGGGTTTCTCAAGAGCTCTCGCGTATCAGACATCTTTGGCTTCTCCTTCGGCGATGGTTTCTTCGCTTATGTCGCCAGAACCGCCGGTTCGGTTCACTGCGGTCTTCCCCCACAGGTACAGCGGCAGCACAGCCACTTCTTGTTGGGCTTTCCGGCAATCATACCGGGAATCGGGTCTCACCCCGCGGTGTCAGGTGTGCGGGTCGCTTCTCCGGCGCGTTCACCGTTTCTTCGAACCCGGTGTGATACGATACGGGCACGATGAAGTGGAAGATGATCCCTCGATCCGCGGGTTTGCTGGTTGTTGCCGCTGCAGTCGTGTCTCTCCTTCTCGGGTGTTTCACGAGTGCGAGTTTCGGCGACCTCGTGGCTGCGTTTACGATGGAGTGGTCAGAGGGGACAGCTCCGCTTGAGGTCGAATTCGATGCCACGGAGTCAGTAGCTCCTGGAGCAACGATCCTCGCTTACTCGTGGAGCTTCGGAGACGGGGCGACCGGTATCGGCGTCACGACCGCTCACACGTTTCACACCGATGTCGAACAGGTGTTCACGGTGGCCCTGACCATCATCGATGATCAAGGGCGCCAGGCGGTTGCTTCGGCAACGGTTCTCGTGCGACCGGCTGACGCCCCCTCGATTGACGTGCAAGTGGAGTTCATCTGGCCGTTCCACTACGACGCGCAAGGCGACGACGCCGCCAACCTCAACGACGAGTATTTCGTCCTCGAGAACAAGGGCGATGATCCCGTCGATCTCGGCGGCTGGACGGTGGAGAACGAACGAGGGTTTCGCTACCGGATTCCCGGTGGATTCACGCTACCGGCAGGTGCGTTGGTCTACGTCCACAGTGGATCGGGGCTCGATACGGCGCAGATCTTGTATTGGAACGCGCCTGCTCCGGTGTGGAACAACAGCTCGGACATCGCCATCCTCCGCGACGCTACGGGGACGATCATCACCTACTACGCCTACTTCTCCTGCTGATCGCGAGGACGGCGGGACCACGCTCCTGGCTCTCGGCGATCTTCTGCGTCACACCCGAACCGCATCATAGCTTCTTTGCCAGCTTGCTCACTGCGTTCCGGCCCATGCTTGCGCATCCGGGGATTCCGCCGCCGCCTGCCGATTGTCCGATGTAGTAGAATCTGTCCAAGCCGGGGAGCTTCTTGGGTGCGGAGAACATCATCGACGCGGTATCCAGCTTCCCGGATTCGGATGTATACGTGAGGCCATTGCCGGTGAACCGCTCGGTGGTCAACGGCGTGGCGACATTGCTGACTTCGAGTTGGCTTCCAAGCCTGGGGAAACGCGGTTCAAGCACATCGACAACGGCGTCCACCAACTGCTCCTTGGCTTCGCGGTAGCGGGATTCATCTGTTGCCAGATCCGTCCAATACGCGTAGCTGGTGTTGAGCAGTACTTTGATGACGCTCTTCCCTGCTGGAGCCAGCGTGGAGTCAAAGCCGTACAGCTCGATCGCGATGCGATCCACGGTTTGATCGGCAAGCTGGACCGGCCTGTCCAACAGCCACACCAGCGCATGAGGTTCCTCAGAGAGATCGCGGTCAACGCCGAGGCTCACGTGGATCCCCATCGTCATCTTGTCAACGGGAACGGCGTACTTCGCGACCGTCTTCGGGTCGACGAACTCCCTTCCCAGAAGCCGGAACAGTGTGGTGTGCGCGAACGCGTTGGAGATGACGGCATCTGCAGGGATTTCCTCTCCATCGGCAAGCCGGAGCCCGGTTGCCCGGCGCCCCTTCGTCAAGATCTCCGCGACCGCCGTTCCGTAGTGAATCGTACCGCCGAGATCCGTGAATCGTTGCGCGATCGACTGAGCGAACGCAAGCGAGCCGCCTTTCGGAAACCCGTAATTCCGGGCGGAGCATTGGCTAAGTATGTTGAGATGAAGAACGACGGGGATGTCGGGCCAATCGTACTGAACAGTCGGAAATGCCCGGCGGAGGAACGGATCGCGGAAGCCTCCCGCGTACTGCTTCATGGTCACGCGTCCCCAGCGTGCGATGCGCGGGACAGCGGGGAGTACGGAGAGAAGACCGGTCAATCCGGTTGCGCTGAGCGCGAGCACATCATGCCGCTTCATGGCGCGCAACGCGCGAAGGTAGGGAGCGATTCTCCGCTGATCTTCGGGGAACAGTGACATCATGTGGTCTTCGAGGCGATCGAGATCCGTGTAGACAGTGAGTGTCTTGCCGTCGGGAGATTCCACCTGTGTCAGATCCTCCGGGAACAGGACATCTCTCGGCATCGCCCCCAGGTCTTCCCACATGCGGTAGAGGGGGCTTTGCGGGTGACAGCCGGCAAGATGATGAATGCTGCCATCAAACGTGTACCCTTGCCTTGTCCACGCGGTGCACATCCCTCCGGGCAGCGAGTGCATCTCAAAGATGTGGGCATCCATTCCCAGCTTTCGTGCTGTTACACCTGCAGCCAATCCCCCGATCCCTGCGCCGATGATGGCAATCGTCTTTTGCGTCATGTGTCCTCCCCGAGTGCATCGACCTCGCCCTAGGAGCAAGTGTAGCGCAGATGGCGAGGACAGACGGAAGATGTCAGATCAGCTGCGCCGCTTGGCGAACTGCGTGGCGACATGGTGTGAGTCAGAGAGCAAAGATTCCGCGTTTGCCGATGCGAGAACGGAGGAGGTCTAGGATGCCTCGCGGAAGTGCGATCCGGACACCCGGGACAGCGGGGAATTGCAGGACCGAATCCGTGACCATCCTTCCGGCAGCTTCCCCGATTCGCATCTCGCTCCAGGGAATCAGAAGCGGCGGATGAAACGGCCGGAAGATGCGATAGGGAATGAGGAACAGCCCGCGACTATCGATCGCCGTCTTCAAGGCACCGTTGTAACGCACCGCACCGATGAACGCGCTTCCGAGTCGGCGCGTGTCGACCGGAGCAAGCGGTGGTGCATTGAATTGCTTGGCAAGCTTCCTCCATCCGCTTGAAATAGAAAAGATCCATAGAACCAGAAACCAGATCCCCAGCGAGTAGGCGATTGCAGCCAGCGAGATCCATACCCCAAGCGGGATCATCCGCCGGTCCTCCTTCCCGAGTCTTTCGTCTCGGACTGGCCAGGTCCTACCACGCAGGGAAGATGCGAACGCGTCTTCGTGCCGGAATCTTCCACTTCCGTATAGGGAAAAGGAACCGGGCTCCTTGGATAGGGAGCCCGGTCGCGAAAGCGGCTCTATGACCTGGTCTTCTTCCGGTTATCCAACCTTGTCCGGCTGTTCCGGTACGTCGTAGAGGATGTCATCGAGCGGGTGCCTGTAGAGCCCCTGCTCCAACCGGTTCTGGTCGAAGTAGTGCCCCATCAGCCCGATCGAG
>CAZJLO010000003.1:31548-76979 GCA_964547105.1 uncultured Thermotogae bacterium | reverse complement strand
CTCATCGTCGCCGAACCCGACTTCCTTGAGAAGGTCGACAAGGAGCACGCCGATGCAGCCGTCGACGTTGAGGATGAGGTTGTTCTTCTTCTGCGTCGTAACCGCTTCCACCGAAAGCGCATAGTCAAGCAACGGCGTTGCGCGGAAGTGCTGCTTGGCGAAACCCTTCATCAACTCGACGCGTTTGTCGGGATTCTCCACGGTGTGAAGGCGATGGCCGATCCCCTGCACGCGGATGTTCTTCGCCTTCATGTGGGCGATGAACTCCCGCGGGGCCAGCTTATTACGAAGTCCGTACAGGAAGTGTTCCGCGGCGCCATTGACGGCGCCGCCGAAGCGAGGCCCGATGGTAAGGATTCCGCTGACGAGGGAACTGATCAGATCCTTGCCCGCGCGTGCCGTCACAATCGTGTTGTGAGCGCCAGACACGGCGGGTCCGTGATCCGCGATGATCTGGATGACCATTTCCATGAACTGCCGCGCATACACGGGGATGTCCTTCTTGAACCACAGCAAGCCAAGAACACCGCCGATTCCGTACCCCTGCTCGATGACATCGTCGATCGGAACGCCGCAGTAGTTGTGAACCTCACCGGATTCATCGCAGATCGTCGAGATGAAGTTGGTGGGCTTGCGGACGAGACCTTCGGCCTTGGCTTGCTTGTAGTCCATCGGAACGTGAGGCGGCTCGAATTCCTCGGCAGGAACGATCGTCCCGGCCGCTACGAGCTTGTCGTAGGTTGCCTTGATCTTTTCGGCGTAATCGTCAAACGAATCGGGAACGATGACGCCGGCTTCGCGAAGGGCCTGGTTCTTGGCGTCCGCTGTCTCGTTCGCACCCCCGGCCTTGGCTCCGGCGTGGCCGAACTGCACCTGCCCGGGCAGCACCTTGGCGCAGGTGCCGGTTGTCCACATCACGAGCGTCTTGGTGAGCCGGCCGTCCTTGACCGCCGCCGCGATCTCATGCTCGGCCGTACCGCCGACTTCACCGAGGCAGACAAGCATCTTGATGGCCGGGTTCTGCTCATAGCGCAGAAGGTGGTCGAGCAGGCTGGCGCCGGGGTGGGCATCGCCGCCGATGGCGATCCCCTCGTACACGCCGTCGGTGGTCCGGGAAACGATGTTGTACGCCTCATTGGACATGCCGCCGGAGACGGAGACGAACCCCACCGAGCCGGGACGGTACAGCTTGGACATCTTGATGTTGTCCATCGTTCCGGCGGTGTTCCCGATCTTGAAGGCGCCCGCCTTGATGCCGCCGACGGTCGCCGGACCGATGATCCACTTGTTTTTCGACTTGGCGGTCTGGCTCAAGATTCGTGCGTGTCGCTCAGGCACACCCTCGGCGATCACGGCGATCGTTCGAATCGTGTCGGTCTCCAACGCCTCCATCGTGCTTTCGAACGCCGAGCGCTGTGACGCGAAGTTGACCATCACATCGGCTTCGGGAAACTTCGTGATGGCGTCGCCGATCGACCGTAGCCGCGGGATGGTGATCTCCCGGGTTCCCCAGAAGAACTTCTCGAATCCGCCTCGCTCCGGCGTAATCATCGCGACCACGCTCGGGCTGTCCTTGCGGCACAGATAATCGAAGTCGAGCATCCGCTGCACCGCGTTCACTTGGGCGCCGTAGACGAACGCTTTGGTTTCGCGAGAGAAGAGTTCGTAGCTATTCATCCGTTCCTCCCGAAAGCGCCATCGAGACGATGCGCGTCATGTGAGTCTCGGGTCCGTAGACTTCGACCGGAACGCCGATCTCTTCGCCGACGCGACGCATGTTCTCCAGGCCCTCTTTGAAATTGGGTCCACCTCGGCGGACGTAGATCTTGACCTTGTTCTGCTGCAATTTGTCCTTGTAGCCTTTGAGCGCCTGGATGATTCCGGTGAACGTCTTGGCCACATCGGTGAAGTTGGCGATCCCGCCACCGATCAACAGGAACTTCGGCCTGCCTTGCGGATCGGGTCGCCGGGTCATCAAATCGAGCAGCGTCTTGGCGTATTCGTACGTCATCTCCGTCGAGGGATTTCCGGAGTACTCGCCGTAGCAGGCGAGTTCTTCGGCGAACCCGAGGTCGACCACGGTGTCGGCGTAGATGACACTGGCACCACCGCCGGCGACCATCGGCCAGACGCGGCCGTTGGGATTGAGGACGGTCAGCTTGAGGCTAGCGCCGGTCTTCTCGTCGAGCGCCGCGATGTAGGCCTCTTCCTTCGTGGCGGTCGAGCCGAACGCCTTCGGGAACTCCAGTTTGCCCCACACTTCCGCGCATTGGAACGCCGCTGTGTCATCCATCTTGGCCACCGTATCCAGTGGAACGAGTGCGCCCTTCGCGAATGTGATCGGGTTGAACTCAAGGTAGGTGAAGTGATACTCAGCGAATACCTGGTACAGTGTCTCGATGAACCGCGCGACTTTCGCCTTCTCGGGAAGGTCGGGAAGGCTGTCGGCCACCCGAAGCGCCGCCGGATCTGTCAGAATCGGAACGTCGATCGTCGTGACGCTTTCCCACACCTCCTCGATGTCAACGCCGCCCTTGGTTGAGAAGTGAATCGTGTCCTTGTCATGCCCGGTCGTGAACGCGAGATAGTACTCCTCCTGGTGGGGAACGAACGGTTCGATCAAGAAATGAGTCAGGGTGCCCGTCGTTTCCCCGGTGGTCTGCTGGATCGTCACCGTCCGGTTCATCCGCTCTCGAATCCAAGCTACGACTTCGTCGAGATGTTTGTTCACATACAGGAGATTGTTCTTGCCGCGTTTTCCGAAGAGCTGGTCGGGCTTGCAGACCAACGGTGTGTCGGCAAGCCAAGGATGCTCTCCGGCGAGTGCTTCGAGCTTGGTGTCCGGCGTGACGAGCACAAGGCGATCCTCGAACTTGAGCGCTCCGTCGGACAGCGTGTCGACGGCAGCAGCCAACATCCGCTTCGCATCGTACTCGCGTATTCCTTTTTGTGCCATATCGGCTTTCCCCCTACCCTACAGGTTCCCGATGATCTCGTCGCCGAACTCCGAACACGAAAGAAGTGTCGCTCCGTCCATCTGGCGCTCGAGATCGTAGGTGACGTGCTTGGTGTCAATCGCCTTCTTGATCCCAGTGAGGATGAGTTCCGCAGCTTCTCCCCATCCCAGATAGCGAAGCATCTCAACTGCCGAGAGAATGATGCTGCCGGGGTTGACCTTGTTCTTGCCAGCGTGCTTGGGAGCCGTTCCGTGTGTTGCCTCGAAGATGGCGTGGCCGGTGTTGTAGTTGATGTTCGCCCCCGGAGCGACCCCGAGTCCGCCAACCTGCGCTGCTGCGGCATCGGTGACATAGTCGCCGTTCAGGTTCATCGTCGCGACGACCGAATACTCCGTCGGGCGAAGGAGCATCTGCTGGAAGAATTGATCGGCGATCCGATCGTTGATGACGATCTTCCCTTCAGGGGGGACGCCGCCATGTTCCTTGATCACCTCATTCTCCGTGATGAATTGAGGGTACTCCTTGGCAACTTCGTACCCCCAGTCACGGAATGCACCTTCGGTGAACTTCATGATGTTGCCCTTGTGAACCAGCGTGACCGTTGGGCGTTTGTGCTTGATTGCATACTCGATTGCGGCGCGGACCAGTCGTTTGGTGCCTTCCTCGCTGATCGGCTTGATCCCGATTCCACACATCTTCGGGAACCGAATCGCGGTTGTGACTCCCATTTCATCGCGCAGCCAGCCGATCACTTTGTCGGCGTCCGGCGTGCCGGCACGCCATTCAATGCCTGCGTACACGTCCTCCGTGTTCTCACGGAAGAACATCACATTCACGTCTTCCGGGTGTTTCACAGGAGCGGGCGTGCCGATATGCTGGACGGGGCGCACGCACGCATACAGGTCGAGTAGCTTCCGCAAGGTCACGTTAAGACTGCGGATTCCTCCTCCGACCGGGGTCGTCAGAGGGCCCTTGATCGCTACGAAGTACTTGCGAATGGCCTCGACGGTCTCCTCTGGGAGGTACAGGGCCTGACGTCTATCCGGCGGAATGGCGACAATTTCCTCTTCTGACAGCTCCGGATGGTTGGCTGCAACGGCCTCATCCCCGGCGAGAACCTTCATCCATTCGATCTTCCTTGTATCTCCATACGCTTTGTGGACGGCCGCATCGACGACCTTCTGCATCACTGGAGAAATGTCCACGCCTGTACCATCTCCTCGAATGGCAGGAATAATCGGATGATCGGGGACGTTGAGGCGACCGTCGACCATCGTGATCGGGACACCCGATTCCGGCGGCTGCGGGATGTAATTGGACATAGTGCCCTAGCTCCTTTTCTCTACTGCACGTGGCTTGCGCGCAGGCCCTCTGAAATCTTCCCGGCGGCGCTTACAACCCGCCGGATCACTCGTTCTCGCTTCTTGCCTTCCAAGCGGTGGATCGGAGCGGAGATGCACAGCGATGCCATCACTTGACCATCTGTGGAGAGGATCGGTGCGCCGATCCCGTAGGTGCCTTCATCGACTTCGCTGGCCGATTCTGCATATCCGAGACTGCGAATGGTGTCGAGTTCCTCACGAAGTCGCTTCGGGTCGGTAATTGTATTGGCGGTAAATCGTGCAAGACCGTACAACTTGATGATCTTGTCCTGGCGCTCGGAATCCAGGAACGCCATCAGTGACTTTCCCGATGCACCGGCATGAAGTGGGAAAGGCGCCCCGCGCTGATGAGACACGCGAAGCGCGTGATGCCCCTCGATTCTCTCCAGGCAGACTCCGTCATGATCGCGCAGGGAAGAGAGGATGACGGTCTCTCCTTCTTGACTGGAGAGAGTGCGCATGATCGGAAGCGCGATTTCACGAAGCGTTGGCCGGATCACGCAGCTGGCCAGCTCAAGGATCTTGGTGCCCAAGCGATAGACGCCACCCTGTTCTTGCACGATGAGATGGTGCGTGCGAAGCACGGCCAGGTAGCGATAGGCCGTGCTTACGGGAAGCCCCAGCCTCTCGGCAATCTCCACCGCCGACAGGGTGGGTGCCTCGCGAGAGAATAGGGCCAGGATTCGTATCCCTTTCTCCAGCGTCGAGAGGCTGCTCATGATGTCTCCATCTTGCGGCAGCCATCGGAGCCCCGAGTGCGCCCAAGTCCGGAGTTCATGGGGACGACAGCCACGTTCTCAATCGGCAGCGGATCGATGTCGATCATTGAGTTGTGTAGGCAAGCAATCCGCCCGCACGGATCATCTCTATCTCTCGACCCGAAAGATCATGGCGGATCTCAACCTTCTCCCCTGTAGTCCGATTGAGCACGGCAAGTGCGCCGGTGAGATCGGACACATCGACCTCGAGTTCATCCCCCTGGTTCAAACGATCCGTATCGGCCATGAACGGGATAATCCCAACATTGATCAGGTTGGCGCGATGGATGCGAGCGTAGGTCTTCGCGAAGACAGCCTTGATGCCCAGCTGCCACGGAGCCAACGCGGCATGCTCTCTGGAAGAACCCTGGCCGTAATTGTCGCCGCCGACGATGAATCCACCACTCTTCTCAATTGCCCGCGCGGCGAAATCCTTGTCTTCGTAGAAGAACGTGAACTTCGCGATTTCCGGAAGGTTGCTGCGCAGATGCTGGGTCAACGGGCCTGCCGGGAGAATGCCGTCGGTGGAGATGCCGTCGCCCACTTTGAGCAACACCTCGCCCGTCAATCGAGAAGGAAGCGGCATCTGGGGCCGGAGGGCGACGATGTTCGGCCCTCGCCTAATCTCCATCGAGGGGCCGATCGGATCGAGAATGAGCGTATCATCGATCGTCAGGCGCGACACATCAACCTTCACTTCCGGGAGCTTGCGCGGATCGGCGATCGCTCCGACAAGCGCCGACGCGGCCGCGACCTGAGGACTGCAAAGGGCAAGCTTGCCGAACTTGTTTCCGCCTCGTCCCTTCCAGTTTCGATTCACCGTTCGCAGCGAAAGATGCTCATTTCCCGGGACGAAACCGATGCCAATGCATGCGTTGCACCCCGGCTCGATCATTCGGACTCCGGCTTTGGTCATCTCGAGGAAGCTGCCATCTTCCATCAACATTTCCCATGCCTGACGCGACCCCGGCGAAACGACGACATCGATATCCGGGGAGACCTTCTTCCCTTTGAGGATCTCGGCCGCGATTTTGACATCCTGATAGCTGCCGTTGGTGCACGATCCAATATAGACCTGGTCGATCTTCGTTCCCTCAACATCCTCGATATCGAAAACGTTGTCAGGCATTCCGGGCATGGCCACAAGCGGCTTCAACTCCGAAAGGTTGATCTCGATCGTCTTGTCGTACGTGGCATTCCGGTCGGCACATACTTCGACCCAGTCCGACACTCGCTGTTGCATTGCCAAGAAACGTCGCGTGATGTCGTCCGAGGGGAAGATGGAGGATGTTGCGCCGGTTTCCGTACAGAGGTTGGTGATTGTGGCTCGTTCAGGAACCGTCAGCGTTTTCACGCCGGGTCCGTCGAACTCGAGGAAGTAGCCGACACCGCCTTTCACCGAAATGCGCCGCAAGATTTCGAATGCGATGTCCTTGGCAGCCGCTCCCCATCGAAGTTCCCCGGTGAGCACGATATGCATGGTTTGCGGAACGGTCAGATAGAACAGCCCACCGCCCATCGCTACGGCGACATCCACGCCTCCGGCGCCGATGCCGAGCATTCCCAGTCCACCGGCGGTCGGCGTGTGGGAATCCGACCCCAGAAGTGTCTTTCCGGGGACACCGAATCGTTCATAGTGCAGTTGATGGCAAACGCCGTTGCCGTTCTTGGAGAACTTGGCTCCGTAGTGTGAGGCGATCGTCTGCAGGAAGACATGATCATCCGTGGATTCGCCTTTGAATCCGAGCGACGTGTGATCGGAGTATGAGACGACTGTCTCCGCCATCACTCGATCCAGGCCGAGCGACTCGAATTCGAGCCAGGCCATGGTTCCGGTCGAATCCTGCGTTAGGCAGTGATCGATTTCGATTCCGACAGGAGTCCCTTTGGTAAGTTCCCCCTCTCGGATGTGTTGAGAGAGGATCTTCTCCGTGATCGTCTGCGGCACAGCAATCACCTCACGCTGCGTGCGACGGAAGGTTGCATGCGCAACTGCATCGTCACGCGGTAGTATGTTTCTCACATGATGAGATGAGTGTCTCATTTTGTGGTTGCGAATCCTAGACGATCTCTGCATCGTTGTCAAGCGGAAGTCACAGGAAGCAGGGAGAACGTTTGTCTTATCCGGGCAAGCGAGCTGTTGTTGAGGATGAATGCTTCTTCAGAATAGACATTGCGGCGGCGAGCCCTCCGCGCACCGCTCCTTCGATCGTCGACGGCCACCCCGTCTGGATCCAATCGCCGGCAAGCCGCAAGCGGTCGATTCCCGAATACGGCCCGGGTCGAAATGCATCCGCCCCCGGTTTGGGAACAAATGTAGCCTCTTGCCAGCGAACGACGAATGAGTCGCTGAGTTGAGCCGAACCTACTGCGGGGAACAGGTGTTCGAGTGAACGCAGAAGCGTATCGAGGATGTCTGCGTCGGACGCGCTGGCGAGTGTCTGCGCGTTGCTCTGCGATAGGACGACGTGATGGTCGGTCACTCCGCGGTGGAACGCGTCTGCGCTGAATACGGCTTGCACCGGACCATCGACAGCGATGACGAAGGGGACTCCTCGGTTCATCACGGATCGATCAAACCACAGGTGAAGGTTGACGATCGGTGCCCAACGGAGATTCTCTGCAGCGTCTGTCACCACGGATCGCCGATCTCTCTCGCAGTCGAGGTTTGTGGGAAGAAGAGCGGCAAGATTCGCTGGGGGCACGGCCGCGACAACGAATGCGGCGGGAATGACATCCCCGGTGGCAAGTCTGACACCGACAGCGCGGTTGTCTTCGATCTCGATGGCGTGGACGCGGGTACCGAGAAGAATCGTTCCGCGGCGATGCTTGACATAAGGGATCGCTGCCCCGAACAGCTCCGAGAGAGGCCGCTCGAAGAAACCGAGATCGGCTCCGTGTGGTGCAAGAAACGCATCACGGAATACCTTGCCAGCGGTGCCGGAATCGACATCTGAACACGAGGCATTCAGTGCGGCGATCGAAATCGGATCCCAGAATCGGGCCAACGCTGCCGGGGATTGTCCGTGTCGTTCGAGCCACCGGGCAAATGTCTCGCTGCAGCCTGGAGAGCGCAGCCACAGCGACAGCGCCGCTGGGAGGATTCGGATTCTCTCCTGCCTGGATAGCGGGCCGTATCGGAGCAAGCTGGGCAGGAGGTGAAATGGTGCCGGAAGAGGGGCCGATGCAACTCGCGATCGAACCGGCGTCGGAGTATCGTGAGTCATGATCGGAACATCGAGAGTAGGCTGGAATCGAACCGCATCCGCCACGCCAAGACGCTCAAACAGTCCACGGGACTCAGTGCAGCAACGCATCAGGACATGCTGCCCGACATCGATGACGCCGTGGGACGGATGGAGAAGGGATCCGGCGCGTCCGCCGAGCCGAGGACCTTGTTCAACAAGGGCGACACGGCGTCCTCGGTCGGCAAGTAAGCAGGCGCAGGCGATTCCGGCTGCCCCGCCGCCGACTACGACGACCGGGTTGGAATCCATCTTGTTTGGAAGCATGTTCGTGGCAGCAGGAGAAGCTTCTTCCCGGGACTGATCGGTGCGATCGAAAGCGATGCTTGTGCAACAGCATCCTCGATTCGTCGGAGGTACTCTTCATAAACGGCGGCCATCAGCGCCGGCGCGAGGCGGCTGCGGGACGGAAGCATGCCGAACAGCTGCTTGCCCTCGGCCAACGTTACGCGCGCGCGTTCCGTTTCGAACGACATCAATTCCCGAGCCGAGTCCGGGATCGGATCTTGCAGGAGATCACATTCCGAGATTCCAAAGCGATGCAGATCTTCTTGCGGAAGGTACATACGATCGATCTCATAGTCGACGCGAATATCGCGAAGGATGTTGATCAACTGGAGCGCCAGGCCGAGGGCTCTGCCCTTTTCGCGAAGTGACCGGCGTTCTCTCTTGTAGCGCTCCGTGGCGAGGATCGGCAGAATGGACAGGCCGACGGCGGATGCGACTCGAGAGCAGTAAACGCGTAGCTCCTCGAAGGTCTGGTAGCGGCGCATACACAGATCCATCTCCACGCCATCGATGATAGCGGTGAGATCGTCAAGCTCAATCCCAAATCGATGAATTGCATCGCTAAGTGCAGCGTCGTACGGCATGGCGGAATCAGGAGCCCCCGCATCTGCTCGATACAACCGCTCACGAAGCACCGCCAATCGGGCTGTCTTGGTGTCGATCGGATCGTCCCCGTCAGCGATGTCATCCGCCTCTCGGCAAAAGGCGTATACAGCACACACCGCAAGACGTTGCTGTGACGGCAACGAGCGGATCCCGAGGGCAAAACTGCTTGACGCTTCCTTTGTCGCTTGTCTAGCTGCGAAGTAGGACTCCGTGACTTGTAGAGAGGGTGCGTGATTCATGGGAGGGCGGGGAGGCTGCGCAGAAACAACCCCAGCTTCTCCTTCCTGCCGACCGTCGGACGAGCGGCCAGCGTATCGAATTGCTGATCTGCGATCTTTCTGAGAATCGCCTGTCCCCCACGGCTGAACAATGCCAGATCGACACGCACGTGTCCCTTCACCC
Source organism: uncultured Thermotogae bacterium (assembly GCA_964547105.1). Taxonomy (GTDB): domain Bacteria; phylum Bipolaricaulota; class Bipolaricaulia; order UBA7950; family UBA9294; genus RXOA01. The sequence goes on along the minus strand of CAZJLO010000003.1, from coordinate 67,341 downwards.
GCCCGACAAGCGGCCAGCCCTGTTCGAACAGGGCCTCCGTTCTGTCGACCTCGAACGCAACGAGCTGCCGCAGAGAGCTACTGGCCGACGATTGATCGAGATCTTCCTCGGGCACGCCGAACCGCCGCATGTCCTCACGCGGAAGATAGATTCTCCCCATGATCCGATCGCGGCGAATGTCTTGCCAGAAATTTGCCAGTTGCAGCGCCGTGCACGTCGCGTCGGAAAGCCGATGAAGCTCTTCTTCCCGGTAGCCGTACAGCAGGAGGAAAAGCCTTCCAACAGGGATGGCGGAGAATCGGCAGTAGTGGAGGAGCTCATCGTATGTTTCGTAGTGGTTGTTCGCTTGATCGATGCGGTTGGCGGTGACAAGATCCGCGAACAGCTGTCCGGGCAAACGGTACTTGAGCATCGTCTCCCGCAGTGCGATCAGAACAGGATGCGTTGAGCCTTCCCCGGCAATCGAAGCCTGCAGCATTCCCTCGAACCGATCGAGCAGTTGATGCCGGTCGCCTGGGGCCTCGTCTCCGAGATCGTCCACCGTGCGGCAGAAGCCATACACCGCGGCGAGATGTGGGCGAAGCCGTCGAGGCACAAGCCACGAGACGACGGTGAAGTTCTCATAGTGCGACCGAGCGAGGCGCAGGCAAGCGGCCTGTGCTTCCTTCAACGAAACGGCACGGGACGGCGGCTCGATGACCGCGGCAAGATGCGGCTTGAGCCTGGTGCTCTCCCCGAGATTCTTCTGCGTGTCTACCATCCCTGAACCTGCACGATCACCTCTCGATTTCGAGGTCGATCGAGTTCGATGAGGAACAGGGTCTGCCAGCGTCCAAGCATCAACTCCCCATCGGAGATGGGGATTGTCTCGCTTGTGGTCATCAGCAAGTGCTGACAGTGAGAATGGCCATTCGGACATTCGTCTTCGGTCATATTGGCAGTTCGAACCGCGAAATCGTTGTGCCGGTAAGGCGCTTCTCTGGGGGCGATGCGCTTGAGAAAGTACGCCATGTCCTGCAGCAGGAGGGGCTCATTCTCGTTGATCTTAACGGCTGCTGTCGTGTGCCGTGAGAAGATGACGACGGATCCCTCCTGAATCCCGGAACGATCGACGATTTCTCTGACGTCTGCGGTGATGTCCATGAATTGCGGGGCACAAGTCGCTTGTCGCTGGATGGTCTCCCGATGTCCGCGGACCGTGGCAGCAGGCTCTTGAGCTTGGTGCCGGTCTTGACCCTGCTTCTTGTCCTGAACCGGAATCTGCACTTGGGCGTTCGCTTCACTGTTCATGAGATGTCATCAGCACGATCTTGGCGATCTGCTTTCCCTCCTTCCGTGCGAGGTGTTGTTGAGAGCTCGAGCTGCTCCACCACTTCAGCAATGACATCGTCCGGCGTGGATGCGCCGGCCGTGACTCCAATCCGTTCAAAGGCCTCCTCCGTGATCTCCTGGAGTTCGTCCGCCGATTCGATGTGATAGGTCGGGATTCCAGTCGCACGGCAGGTTTCGGCTAGCTTGCGAGTGTTTGCCGAGGAACGGCTGCCGACGACGATCAGCGCATCGACTTCGGTGGCCAGATGCTTCGCCGCGTCGTAGCGACGTCCTGTCTCAGGACAGGTTGTGTTGACAATCCTGATCTCCGGGGTCTTTCCCGCGAAGCGGCGGGTCAGGGCTTGCGCGAATTCCGCGAACAGCTCGGGTTTCTTTGTGGTTTGGGCGATGATGCCGATCCCTTTTGTCCCTCCGGGGACTTCGACATCCGGAGAAACTGTGGCTGCTCCGCATCCCCGGGTCCATGAGAGGATTCCCTTGACCTCTGGGTGGTCGGCATCGCCGTACAACACAACATAGAATCCATCATCGACCAGCTTAGCGGCAGTTTCCTGCGCCCGTCGGACGATTGGGCAGGTCGTGTCGACCAATCGCAGGCGGCGCTGCTGAATTTCGGCGTGAACCTCCTCGCCGGCACCGTGCGCCGTGATCGCTACCGTTCCCCCTTCGGAGACATCGTCCAGTGTGGACACCAAATGGGCCCCTTTGCGGGCGAGACCGTTCACAACGTGCGTGTTGTGCACAATTGCACCAAGCGTACACAGCGGACCATGTTCGGCCAGATCCGTCTCGATCATGTTCACCGCCCGACGAACACCGAAGCAGAAGCCGAAGATATTTGCCCGAACGATGTTCATTGCCAGCTCCTCATGCCGTCGGCGGCGCGCGCTTCCCGGTCGTATCTCCCGAGCGCCATCAGCGGGAAGACGTCGCGATAGATGTGGTAACGGATCATGAAATCGGTGGGAAACCCGGTCCCCGTGAACCAGGGTTCGTCCCAGCCTCCGTCGTCACGTTGTGATTCAATCAGGTAGTCGATCCCCCGCTTCACCGCCGGATGCTCGTGTTCACCTGCGGCAAGCAGCGCGATAAGAGCCCACCCGGTCTGCGATGCTGCCGAAGGGCCCCGGCCTCTGTACGCGGGGCCGTGGTAGCTCTCCACCCGCTCCCCCCAACCACCATCTTCGTTCTGCCGCTCAAGAAGCCAGTTCACCGCTCGCTTCACGTACGGTGCGGTCATGTCTTCGCCGATTGCCTCCAAAGCCGGAAGTACCGTCGCGGTTCCGTAGATCAGGTTGACACCCCAGCGTCCGAACCATGCTCCATCACACTCCTGCTCTCTCTTCAGATAACGCAGTGCGCGTCGGACCACGGGGTGATCGGCACGCCAGCCGAGTCGTCCGAGGAATTCAACGATATGGCCGGTGACGTCCGCGGACGGAGGGTCGATCATCTCTCCGAAGTCGGCAAACGGGATCTTGCGTGGCCAGGTCTGCGTATTGTTGCGATCAAAAGCCCCCCACCCGCCTCCGCGGCTTTGCATCCCCACCAGCCACTCGGTGCCTCGAGCAAGGGCGCGACCCTTGCGGCTCGGATCCAGCCGAGTCTCGGCGAGCGCCATCATGACGACGGCCGAATCGTCCGTGTCCGGGTAGATGTCGTTCTCGAACTCGAATGCCCAGCCTCCGGGACGAGCACTGCACTGTACCTGCCAATCCCCACCGGCGAAGATCTGCTCGTTCAGCAGCCAGTCGCCGGCGCGGACCAAAGCGGGATCGTCCTCCGGGAGCCCGGCATCCTGCAGTGCCATCATCGCCAAGCCGGTGTCCCAGACCGGCGACAAGCAGGACTGTAGATGAAATGTCTCTCCGTCTTCCACGGCGAATCCTTTCGGTCCATAGAAGCCGGCGAGGCCTTTTTGAATCACCGGGTGATCCACCCCGTAGCCAAGCTCATGGAGCGCGATCAAGGAGTAGACCCACGGGGGCTGGATACCGCCCCAAGATCCGTCGGCTTCTTGACGTTCGACAATCCACCGCTCGGCCCTACGGAGCGCCGTCTTGCGAAGCGGTTTGTACGGGAGTCGATCGTAGATGCGGAGGAATCTGTCCAGAACCATGAACGCCCGGCTTGTCGCCGTCTTCTTGCGATCGGGAACCCTTAGATCGGCGTTGTTCCGTCCATTGACGAACAGCTCGTCAATCCGCGCTTCTTCGGGCAGGGGGACCGTCGGACGCAACGTCATGACGACCGTCATTGCGCCCACGGTTTGCCGTGCCCAGCACCCGAACGAATAGATGCTGATCGGGAATCGACGCGGCAGAAGGAACAGCTCCGGGGGAACGATCGGAACACCGTGCCAATCCCATTCCCCCATCATCGCCAACCAGATCTTGGTGAAGATGCGCGACTTCTCGATACCTCCCTGAGCGAGGATGTAGGCACGGGCTCGGAGCATCTCTTCCGATGCCTGAGAGATGCCGGCCATCTTCAGGGCGAGGTAGGCTTCAATGGTGGTGGACAGATCCGGAGATCCCTCGTGCCAATTCCCCCACGTTCCGTCCGGCCGCTGCATTTTGAGAATGTATCGGGCCGCCTTTCGCTGCTCTTCTTCATCCGAGATGTCGAGGACATGCCGGAGAAAGAGATGTTCCGCCGTAATCGTCACGTTGGATTCGAGTTCGGCCCACCAGTAGCCGTCTTCGTGCTGCATCGAACGCAGGTAGTCTACGGCGCGATCAATCGATTTCTTCCGGATTCCGGTGTTCGCGGCGATGGTTGACGTCGCTCTGCAATCGCAGTTCATCGCTGGTTCCCTTTGGCGTTATCTCGAATGGTCGACACCATTTGCTCGACCAGTTCCGCCTCCAACACGTTGACGGCAACCGGCTCGCCGTGAACGTAGATCGTGGCTCGCCCCGCAGCGCCGACCAAACCGACATCGGCTTCGCGAGCCTCGCCGAGACCATTGACCACGCAGCCCATCATCGCAACGGTCAATTGAGCATCCATGTCGCGAACTGCGTTCTGGACGGAGACGGCAATCTTCTCGAGCGCAATCCCTGTTCGGCCGCACGTCGGGCAGACACGGAACGTGATTCCTCGCTGTCGCAGATTCAGAGCGCGCAGGATGGCGTAAGCGACTCGGACTTCCTCTACAGGATCCCCCGTGAGCGAGACGCGGATGGTGTCCCCGATGCCCTGTTCAAGGAGCACGCCAAGGCCGACGGCCGATCGAAGCCCACCTTCCCATGCTGTTCCGGCTTCCGTGATTCCGATGTGAAGGGGATAGTCGACCTCGGTTGCCATCATGCGATATGCGGCGATGGTCATGGGGACGTCCGTGCCCTTAAGCGAGATGATGATGTGCTCGAATTTGTGGCTCTCAAGAAGGCGCACTTGCGCCAACGCACTTTCCACCATGCCTTGCGCCGTGACATGTCCATCTGTGTCGAGGTATTCCTTTGCCATGGAACCGGAATTAGCACCGACTCGGATCGGAATTTCCGCCGTTGCGGCCGACTCGACGATTTCCGCGATCTTCTTCGGGTCCGTGATGTTCCCCGGGTTCAGGCGGAGCTTGTCCACACCGGCCTTGATCGACGCCAGCGCGATGCGATGATCGAAATGAATGTCCGCCACAAGCGGGATATGGATTCCGTCCCGGATATCGGCGAGCGCGGCTGCAGAAGCCAGATCGGGAACGGCAACGCGGACGAGTTCACACCCGGCGTGCTCAAGTTGCCGGATCTGGGCGACCGTGGCAGCAACATCGCGGGTGTCCGTATTGGTCATCGATTGAACGATGATCGGAGCGTTTCCGCCGATGTGGAGTGAGCCGACGCGGATCGAGCGGGTCATGATCCACCTCCCCCCTCAACCGCTTCCTGCGCGACAGAGACGGCCTGTCCAATCGTCATCGCGGCCTGCCCGGCGTGGCGGGCAATCCGGGCTGCCGCCAGCGGGTGACGAAACGCTGATCGAATCGGGGAATCATCTACGGAAAACGGTACCGTGGTATCCACCGAATCCAGAATCACGCGGACAACGACCAACGTTCCGCCCAGTTGGCGAACCGTATGCGCCAACGGCCCGCTTTCGGTGTCGACGGCAAGGGCATGGCTGCTTGCCCGGAGAGCCCGCTTGGCGTCTCCGGAGGACACGACGTTCGGGCGATAGGCAACGGTGCCGCGATGGACGCGAACCCCCTTCTGTTGAAGCCTCTCGGCAACACGATCCACAAGGGATGTGTCAAGGCGGCACAGACTTTTACCATCGTCGATCGAATCGGCAAGCACGACATCGTGGGTCCGTAGATGGTCGGCGAGTGCGCCACAGTACCCGGTGGAGACGACCGTTGTTGGCTGAGACGGAGCTCGGGTCAGATGCTGTCCAAGGACCTCTCCGGCGGCGGCGCCCATCCCGGTTCTGAATTTTCGCCAGCCGGTCCGGCGAGGGATTCGAGAAAGCTCCACGCGAGTGCTTGCGGTGACGATGTTCATGATCGTCCTTCTGCCCAGGCAACGCGAACCAAGTCCCATGGCCGGCGGAACGAAGCGAGAATGCTGGCCCCCTCAAACGAAGAATGAATCATGCAGTTCGCGCACCGCTTGTCCTTCCCCGGACCGTACCGCTCCCACAAGGACGGATCGAGCAACGCATCAATCGACTCCACATGCTCGTCGGCGATCAGATAGCATGGCAGTCTCCATCCGCGCACTGTGTACGTGGGCGTCGTCCATGCCGCGCAATCGTAGGTGCGGTTCCCCCGGAGGAAGTCGAGATACAGTGGGTTGTTGTAGAACGGTAGCTTGAGGCCGGGATCGAGGACTCTCCGGAACACTTGGATCGCCTCTTGCCGCTGTAGGAACTGCTCGCGCTCGCCGACGTCTTCGTAGGCGTATCCGGCAGAGACCATCAGGCCTTCGATGCCGATGTCCTTGAGCCGATTGAATGACTTGTGGAGATCTTCGACATTCGATCCATGGAAGATCGTCGTGTTGGTGTTCACGCGGAATCCGCGTCGGATTGCCTCTTGGATAGCGGAGAACGCCACATCATACGATCCCGGACGCCCGGTGACCTGGTCGTGGACCTCGGCTGTTCCATCCATGTGCGCAACAAACGCCAGGTAGGGCGATGGTTTGAACAGATCAAGCTTCTCTTCGAGCAGCAATGCGTTCGTGCACAAGAAGATGAACCGCTTGTCCTCGATCAACGCGCGGACAAGATCGTCGATGTGCTCGTACAGGAGCGGCTCTCCTCCGGAGATGGAAACCACGGGGGATCCCGCCGATCTGACAGCCGTCATGGCTTCCTCAACGGACATCCGCTGGTCGAGTACATCCGCGTACTCCCGGATGCGTCCGCATCCCTGACAGCGGAGATTGCACGCCTCCAGGGGTTCGATCATGGTCGTGAATGGGAAGAGCGATTGACGGGACAGTTTCTTTCTCAGGATATACCCGGCCATGGTCAGGTCGAATGTGGCTGGCCTTTTCATTTGTTTCTCCTTGCCAAGAAGGCCACCAGTTTCTGCATCTCGTGTCGACCGGACGGTTCGAATGGCAGGCTTTCGAGGATGATTCTTGCTTGATGTAGATCGGACTCCACTTGTTGTTCCGACCAGTTTTCCGTATCGGTTCGTCGAAGGATGTCCATCACGATGGATACCTGCTGATCGCCGATCGGGGCGGTGGCATACACGGATGTCAATGTCTCCCGATCTTCGCCGGTGGCGTGCTCGAAGGCATGCGCAATGGGGAACGACTTCTTCCGCCGCCGGATATCGGACCCTTTTGGCTTCCCGGTGATCGCCGAATCTCCCCAGATGCCAAGGATGTCGTCGCGAATCTGGAATGCACGGCCGACGAAGTGGCCGAATTCAACAAGCTTGCCGCGCACTTCCGCGGAGGCGCCGGCACACACGGCACCCAGCTCGAAGGCGCAACACAAAAGCGCGCCGGTCTTGCGATCGATCATCGCCATGTACTCGCCGGCCTCCACGTGACGATCCTCGAAGGAAAGGTCCATCGCTTGCCCCTCGATCATGGCGATGGTAGCCCGATTCAGGGCCTCACTTGCCTCTTCTCCGCAGGCGATGATCTCTCTCAGGGCGATCGAGTGCAGCAGATCGCCGGCGTTGATCGCTTGTTCCACCCCGATGCGGCTCCAGACCGTCGGACGCCCTCGTCTTGTTGGGTCCTTGTCTTGGATATCATCGTGAATCAGAGAGAAGTTGTGGATCAGCTCCAGTGCTACTGCGGCGCCGATTCCCTGATCGAGAGATCCGCGGAGCTGCTCGCACACAAACAGAACGAGCGACGGTCGCAGCAGTTTCCCAAGGCGGCTGAGTGCTTCGCCGCGCTCATCTTCGAGGCCGACATGGAACCGCAGGACAGGATGAAGAAGGCTGTTCCCGTCGAGTGCGGATCGAAGCGCCCCTTCAAGGGTCGCGGCATGGCGGCTGAGGAGAATCGGGAGGTCCGGTTTCATGCGATCCTTTCCGGAGGTCGTAGGTCGACAAGGTGCATCTGTTCGGCAACCGTAATCAGGTCAGCTGCCATCCCCACACCGAGCTTGCGCATGATGCGGGCACGATGGTTCCTCACCGTGTGCAGACTGCGCATCATGATTTCGGCAATCTCCGAGTTGCGTTTCCCTTCGACGATCAACTGCAGAACCTCTCGCTCTCTTGATGTGAGATCGCCGACGATGGCCCCCGCCGGGCGCGTGCTTCCTTCGCTTTCCTGCTCCGGAAACACAAGGTTCCCGTCGGCGATGCGACGCAGCATCTCGAGCATGGTCTTTGCCGGCGTGTCCTTGAAGATGTACCCGGAAACGCCGCGGTGGCGGGCTTGGCTGATGATTTCTTGGTCGGTGTGCATCGACAGGATGACGATCTTCGTTTCCGGTGACACCCTTCGGACGTGGCGAACGGCCTCCAGCCCGTTGAGCAGAGGCATCGAGATGTCGACAAGAGCGATGTCTGGCCGATGAGCGCGGGCAAGGCGAACAAGCTCCCGTCCATCTCCGCAGACATCGACTACATCAAATGATGCGCTGACAAGGAGGGCCGAAAGGCCTTCCCGAACAAGTGCGTGATCATCCGCAAGCACCACCCGAAGCAGACTCATAACCCATTATTCTATCTTGGGAAACCACAGCAACCATGGGGTGAATGTATCAATCCGGCTGGGCGCTCAAGGATTGCCGGCGGAATCCTGCCCGGAGATTGTCTTGCCTTCCCCACCGATCAGGGTCTTCGTGCCAACGCGGCGCGCGTGAGCGACCAATCCGGTCCGCGTGTGGATGTTGAGCTTGGACATCAGCCCTTGAATCCTGTTCTCGATCGAGCGCGGGCGAAGCGACAAGGACTCGGCGATCTCGTTGTTGTCTTTCCCCAGACACAGCAGCGAAAGGATCTCACATTCCCGTGGCGTCAAGCGAGTGGCGGCGGGCGTCGATTCACCTCGCGCCGCCTGGCGGATTGCTCCGCAAAGCTCATCGGGCGAGCATGTCTTCGGGACCAATCCAACGGCGCCCAGTTGCAGAGCCCTCTGGGCGATTTCCGGTTCGTCGTACATGGAGAGCATCAGGATCGCCGTGTCTTTCGAAGCGGTGCGGAACAAGGGAATTGCATCAAGCCCGCTTCCATCGGGCATGGCGATATCCAAAAGCAGCACATCCGGGCGCTCCTGTCTGGCGAAGCGAATCCCCGCAGCTACGGTTTGCGCCGAGCCGATGACGCGAAAAGCAGGATCGGAAGAGAGAAGGACGCTCAATCCATGTCGAACGAGCTCATGATCATCCACGATGAGAATGCGAATTGCGCTCATAGGGCACCTCGGCGACCAATTCCGTTCCCTCTCCGGGGGAGGCATTGATCAGCAATCTGCCCCCGACAGCATCGAGCCGCTCAAAGGCGCTTCGAAGACCAAGCCCTTGAATGTGAGACGGATCGAAGCCGATGCCGTTGTCTTTGATCTTGATGAAGAGGCGAGCAAGACGGTGCTCAATCGTGATCGATGTTCTGGTCGCGCGGGCATGCCGCTCGACATTCCGTAGCGCTTCAGCAATGACCGTGTAGATCAGCCATTCGATCCCTTCCGGAAGACGATGCTCAAGGTCGATGATAACTTCGACCTGAAGATCGGTGGCTTCGCCGATCATCCTTGCCAATTCCCGGATTGCCGGCTCGAGCCCCAGTTCATCCAGAAGCGGCGGTCGCAACGAGCGGGTGAGGGTCCGCGTCTGACGGATGGCATGGTCGACGACGCCTTCCAGCTTCTGACGATCGTCTTTTGAGATCGAAGGCAGAACGGCGGCATGAAGCTTGATTGCCGCCAACGATTGGCCGACTTCATCGTGCAGTTGACGGGCGATTCGCCGGCGTTCTTCGTCCTGGGCGCCGAGAAGCTGTCTGGACAGTCGGGCGAGATCCGCTTCCCTCCGCTCAAGCGCTCTTTGCTTCTTCCAGTAGTAGTCATTGAACGATCGCACGGTGTGTGCGATGACTGTATAGATGGCGAGGCCGCCGGCAAGGACTGTCGGAAGAACATATCCCAGATTGGCGTGCATGCCGGATCCTGAAGCGAAGAGCGACTTGTGGGGCAGGATTCCCGTGTACTCAAGCGTGGCGAGGAAGGCGTAGGCTGCGATGGCGACCCCTGTGAGTACCTGACTGTGGCGGTGGGTCAGGAAGTAGTTGGCCGTCACAACGGTGGGCATGTAGAAGATCACCCCGATCCACTCCACGCCGCCCATGAGGTGAATCAGCACCGTGATGACCACGACCTCAAGAAGGAAATAGCTAAGATGAGCCAACTGGAGTTCGTAGGTATTCCGTTGGTGACGGATCAGAAACGAAAACAAGAACGTCAGCGCAAGCCATCCGAACGGAGAGTAAAACAGGGGATTGAGATAGCTGATGTCGGTCACGAGGATGACCACCGAGGCGATCACGCAGAACACAGACAGTGTGACCAACCGCGAACGAACAGTTCGTTGAACGGAGGCCCGCAGCTTCTCGAGATCCGATTCCCTCGGCATGATCCTTCGCTCCAACTCCAAGGCGCGAGTCTATGTAAGTTTGGCGGGGAGAACGATCTGGCCGAAGTTCTTCTCGTACCGTTGGATATTCTCACCGATTGCCTGGTACAGACGTTTCATGTGTCCAGGGCTGAGGATCACCCGGGATGCAAGAAACGCCTGACCGGGCTTGCTGGCACCCCCAGGCGTCTGAGGATCCAGAAATAAGAAGTCGAGCACGAATTCTTCCTTGCGGTGGGAAATCAGTGCAAGGTTGGCGTATTTCCCTCGTCTTGTCTCGTTGTCTGCTGCAATCTGCATTTGACGTTCCGTCATGTAGCATGACCCCCTTCAGTCGAATGATGGTAGCCGGGGGGGTGGAGAACGGCAACGCTAGGGACGCAGGAATCGGCGGAAGAATTCGGAGATGGTTGCTGCGTGATGGCCGGGAAGGAGGACGTGATGGTTGCCCAGGGGGGACAGAAGCAGCTCGCTCATGTCGCCGTCCATCCTCAGCATTGCCTGCGTGCGGCATTGACCTTCAACCGGAGCTGTTTCGTGAATCGTTCCTTCGCGGATGAACAAGCGATCCAGCCGTTCTCCACCGAGCCGGAACAGCGTACACGGCCCATCCGGGAGAGATGCGGAGATGCCAACACCAATTCCGGATTCAAAATGGCTGCGAATGACATACCCCTCGGACAGGGATAGCGGGCATGTGCAGTGAGCGATCAAGACGCCGCGCTTGGGGACATCGATGGATGCGATGTTCCCCATGAATCCGATCTGATCCGTCAGCAGTGAGCCGACCAGCAATGAGAACAATGTCTGCAGATCGCCTTCGCAGGAAGAAGGGATCCTCTCGTCGTTCAGACGAGACAGAGCGTAACAGCCCGTGTTGTGGAGAGCATCCAGGAGATCGAAGCAACGAACGGTGCATGCCGTTAGTCGGTGCTCATCGACCAGCGACCGAAGCGCGACGTAGATCGAAACCGCTCCGCGGATGTCCTCCTTGGAGGCTTCCTGCGTGTCGCCGGCGCGTTTGCTGAATGAGGAAACACTGTGGCGATCGGACTTGCTCTCCTGGCTTCGCTTGATCAACGTGTCGATCTTCACGTCAACCAATTCGATTCCCAATTTCCCTTTGAGAAAAGAGCGGTCAACGCCGCTGGAGACGAGCCATTCCGAAGGTTCTCCGATGAGACCGATCCGGCTGAAACGGAGCGCATTCCAGGCGGAAGCAATCTTCTGCTCGCGCAGGAGTCCATTGGCCACCTCGGAAGCCGGCCCGAAGAGGATTCTTCCTTCACCACCGTCCTGACGGATTCGGGCAAGGATCTCGAGCGAAGCCGGGAGAGAGTTCTGCGATCCATGGGCGATCAGCAGTGCGGGGGACGGAAGCTGGGAGAGGATTTTCAGGACTTCGCGTTCCGTTCCGCCAGTGAGAACCAGTGCCGCGGTCAATGCATTCCCGGTCGGATACTCGACCTCGACGACCGGAGCGCCGGCGGAGCGCCACTCGGATAGCAGCAGCTGCTTCATCTGCGTGACAGCTTGGGGGTTGTGCAAGCCGGATGCTCGCACAACGACTTCGATGTTCTCCATGGAGTCTAGGGTATCTTGTCTCTTTTTTCGCAAGGACGCATGCTTCATCAACAGACAGGGACATACGTCACCTTTACGTGCGTCCTGCGTATCGCTCGCACAACGCGAAGTAGCTAATCGCAGTGAGTGACGCTTCTGTAGACCACGCGGTATACTTCATCGGAACGATTCAAGGGGGGGCAATGACATTTCTCGGCCAGCAGTGGTACGGCAACGAACTCTGGAAATGGCTGCTTGCAGTCGGTGTCGTCCTTTTTGTCGCTGTCTTCTTCTGGGTTGGGGTTCGTCTTGTCCTTCGACGACTGTCCAAGTTCGCCGAGCGAACCTCGACGCAGTTCGATGACCTGGTGATCGAACTGCTCGGGAAGACGAAGTTCCTCTTCCTGATCGTCGTCTCTCTCTACGCAGGGTCACTCGTTGTCAAGCTTCCGGATGTCGCGAATCAGGTGGTGAGTGTTCTCTCCGTACTGGCACTGCTCCTTCAAGCAGGGTATTGGAGCAGCGCGTTGATCTCCTTCTGGATCGATCGGTCGATCCGCTCCCGGATGTCGTCCGATGCGCGCAAGACGACGTCACTTTCGGCGCTCGGCTTTGTCGCCAAGATCGTTGTCTGGTCGATTGTGGTCTTGATCGGGCTGGACAACATGGGCGTGGATATCACTACGTTGGTTGCCGGACTTGGCGTGACCGGAATCGCGATCTCCCTCGCCGTCCAAAGCATCCTTGGAGACCTGTTTTCCTCCATGTCGATCATCATCGACAAGCCTTTTGAGATCGATGATTTTGTCGTGGTGGGAGAGCTCTCGGGAACGGTGGAAAAGGTCGGCCTCAAGTCGACGCGCGTTCGCAGTTTGTCAGGCGAGCAAATCATCTTCGGCAACAGCGATCTCCTATCCAGCCGAATCAAGAACTACAAGCGGATGGACGAACGGCGGATTGTGTTCGGCTTGGGGGTTGCCTACGACACACCGAAGAAGAAGCTTGAGATGATCCCCGAGATGGTTCGCGGCATCGTCGAGCGGCAGACAGACGCACGATTCGACCGCTGCCACTTCAAGGCCTACGGCGATTTTGCCTTGCAGTTCGAGATTGTCTACTTCATGCGGGTTCCGGACTACGGCGCCTATATGGATGTCCAGCAAGCGATCAACTTGGAGATCTACTCGCAGTTCGAGGCCGCCGGGATCGCGTTCGCTTATCCGACACAAACCGTTTATCTGGCAGGATCTTCCAGTTCGAACTCAGAGTAGGAACCATCCGGCGACGACGCAGAGCCCCAGCGCGATGGCAACGGGAGCAGCTGTCCTCCTCAAGAACGCTCCGATCGAGGTATGGAAGTATTCGACGGATACGGAGATGCACGGATGGATCGGCGTGATGATGTATCCGACGAATACCGCGCTGTAGGTGACGGCAAACGCAATCACGCCCATCGATCCGTAGGTGCTGACGAAGATCGGAATCAGAATGGCCATCGGTGCCTGGATCCGGCCGGTCACTGCACCGAGCAGAAACCCAACCACGACGCACAAGAGCACAGGATGAAGCGACATGTCGGCAATCGCCTCGGGGATTCCGGAGTTCCGGAACACGGCCAAGAACAGGAACATCGCCAGGATGATGAGAGCATACTTCCACGGCCGCATTCGGCGGAAGACGGAGGCGATGGTTGTCCGGCTCGTTCGTCCGACAATGGCCGAAACCGTGAGACTTGCAGAGATGCCGATTGCGGTCCCGATTTCCGGGTAGGGCAAGGAACAGGTCACCGCAAGGAGCAGATCGAGAATGGGCGCGATCAGGATGAGTGCGAGAGGAACGAGAAGCCCTCTGCAGGAGAATGGTGGCCGATCATGAGTCTCGGATCCGGCTTCCTTCCCCGGCAACACCCCGGGGGCTGCTCCGACTCGGTGCAGCAGAAACACAACCCCCAACAGGGCGATCAGAATGCACGACGGCACCATGAACGGGATCACTCCATACACACTCAAACCGGCTGCCTTCGAGGAGGCGATCAGCGCCGAGCCGAGCGGATACACCAACAACAGCACATGCCGGAACCAGACATTGGCGGCAGCTTTGATGTCATCGGGGACGTGTCCCGCCCCGCGTTCGACGAGAGGCGCGGAAAGCAGCGCTCCGCCAGGCATCGGAAGCATGCCGAGAAGCGCCGGAGCGAACGCAAGAAATGGGCGGACCCCGATGCGAAGGTTCGAGACCAGTCGATCCATCTGGCCGGATTCCTCAAGGACCCCGCCGATCATCGGGATCAACGCGACAACCCATGCAAGAAGCCAAACCGACGGGTCGGTTGCCGTTGTCAAAAGGGCATCTCCGATCTTGGCAGCGGAGAGAGAGAACAGTGCGAGGACCGCGGCGGCGACGAACATCCCAAGGGCAAGGTTGCGGCGCGACAGGACAAGCAGTAGAACGAGGGAGACTGCAAATCCGATCCACGTACCCATGCGACCTCCTGTCTTGATCAGGCAGGGTTTGATCGAACAGGGTACAAGGCCGTGGCGTGCAATGCACGGCATCGGGGGATCACGGACGATGAACCTAAGGAGATACGAGCCATGCCTACGATGGAAGAGCGCCTGAAGAAAGCATCAAGAGAAGGGAAGATCGCTTGCGCGAACCTGTTCGAAATTGCTGCTGAGCTTGGCGAAACGCCGGCACGGATTGGAGCGGTGGCAAGCGAGATCGATCTTCGGATCGTTCACTGTCAGCTGGGGGCGTTCGGCTACGACGACTTCGGAGAGCGAACACTGCTTCACGCACTCTCCGCGCTTCCCGAGTCGGTGTCTTCCGCGTTGACCGAGAGACTGGTTGGCGGGAGGCTTCCCTGTGCCGTGGCGTGGAAAATTGCGCAGCAATTCGGGTTGCCGCGGTTCATCATCGGATGCGCAGCGGAGACGAAAGAGTTGCGGATCGGGCCATGCCAGCTTGGCTGCTTCTGACGGCCAAGAACGCGAGATCTGTGACGGGGAAGTCAAGACAAGATTGGGCGGTTGCTGTCCACTGAGTTGGGCGGGTACATGGTCGATCGCGACGTGCGCCATCGCTGACATGGACGACGATCCGCAGGGACGGCGCTTGGTCCAGCGGCTTCTCATCGATCCGATCCGAGACAGATTGGGGCATCTGCTTCCTCAACGGCTGCGAGCATTTCGTCGTGGCGAATCGGAGAGCGTAGAGCCCGATGGATGACCTCATGGTTGGCGGAGGTCAGCCGATTCGAGGCACCGGCGAAGACTCCTCGCGTGATGAGGATGTGGCCATCGCCTGCCGGCTACGGCTGCCTTGGGACGGGAATGGCATTCCGGGCAAGTTCATCGCAGCGCTCGTTTTCCGGGTGCCCGTCATGGCCCTTGACCCAGTGGAAGCGGATCTCATGCGTTTCCGTTAATGCATCCAAGTCCTTCCAGAGATCGACGTTCTTCACCGGCAACCATCGCTTGCCGCTTCGCCGCTTCCAGTTGTTCTTTTTCCACACTGAAAGCCATTCGGAAATGCCCTTTTTCAAATAGGTTGAGTCGGTATACAGATCAACGCTGGAAGGTGATCGAAGAGCCTTCAGCGCTTCAATGGCTGCAATCAACTCCATCCGGTTGTTGGTTGTCTCCGGCGTGCCTCCGGACACCTCCTTGCGGTGACCGCCGGAGATGAGAATCGCCCCCCATCCACCGGGACCGGGGTTCCCGCTGCATGCTCCATCCGTATAGATCGTCACATCATGGGTCATGTCGTAGGTATAGCCGATCGCTGTCAGCCTGTCGAGAGGAATGCCGAACGGTTGGGTGAAGCCGCTCGGGGCAGGCACAAGGTCAATCGTACGCTTTGCGGATCTCCTCGGTTGCCAGGAGCGCCTCGAGGTGACTCATCGTCTCCCAAGAGGGAAGCTCGCGATGGACCAGAAAGTACTTCTGAGGGATGGGATGTGTCCCGATGACCACGGGAATGCCGTAGCGCGACTCGATGAACTTCTTGAAGTACTCGCGACGCGGGCATGGCGGATATCCGACGACGAGCCCGGTGGCCACGTGAAGGACAGTCGCACCATTCTTGATCATCTCTTCGGGAACGTATTCGATGTTTCCGCCCGGACAACCTCCGCATGTGGAATAGCCGACGAGTTCGAGGGGCTCGTCTTGGGGGTATCGAGCAAACCCGCCCACATGCTCATGCATCGCACGGATGCACTTCCCGCCACCGCATGTTCTGTATCGATCGCAGATGATGATTCCAATCCGTGTCAACTTGACCTCCTCCAAAGCGTTCAGTTGTGGTTGTCGTCGAGCGCCGAGCCCGAACGATTTCGTCTCCGGATTGCCCGAGTCGATGATTAGCGCCCCTAATCCGAGGCATGGCTCGAATTGTGAACCGCGACGCAAAGCCGGTCGGCGATGGACTGGAACGCTTTTGCCGAAGCGGTATCGGGGTGGGTCGTGACGATCGAAAGACCTTGATCGCTTCCCGTTCGCAGGTTCGGGTCGATCGGCACTCCGCCGAGATACTCGATTTCAAGGCGCTTGGCATCGGACTCCGCCGTTCCTGCTCCAAACAGGTCGAGATGTGCTCCGCAATGAGGGCACACGTAGCCTGACATGTTCTCGAGCAGGGCGATCTGCGGGATCTTCAGTTCCTTGGCCATATTCACCGCCCGGCGGGCATCGATCAGCGAGACCTCCTGAGGGGTCGTCACGACGATGGCCATCTGCGGCAATGTCCGCTGGGCGATGGTTAGCACTTCGTCGCCCGTTCCCGGAGGAAGATCGATGATGAGCGCATCCAGAGATCCCCAAGCCGTCTCCCCGAGGAGCTGCTCGATCGCGTTCGATCGCATCGGCCCTCGCCAGATGATCGGTGCTTCCGCGGGAACCATCGATGCGAGCGAGGCCACCTTGACACCGTATGCTTCCTGAGGCTGGATCTCATGGCCGATCGCCTCGGCCGGGGCGTTGATTCCCATCATATGGGGGACGTTGGGTCCGGTGATATCCGCATCGAGCAGTCCGACCGAGCAGCCCCGTGCGGAAAGCGCGCACGCGAGGTTGACGGCCACGGTCGATTTCCCAACCCCACCCTTGCCGCTAAACACCACGACCCGGAAGCGTATCCTTGCCATGGCCCGCTCCAGAGCTTTGTGGCGTTCGTCCATTGCCTGCTGCTTCGTGTTCATATAGTTCCTTTCCTGTGGACATCTCCTGGGTTCCGCGGCGATCCTCGATTTTCGGATCGATCCCCGAGCGGAGAAGAATCGTTCCCATCTGTGCGCAGGCGTGTTGGGACACGACATTGCACTTGATCCGGAATAAGAAGAAGATCTGCAACGGCTCTCCGGCAAGCCCTTCGTAGTTCCCCTGCCCTTTCGACAAGATCAGATCTGCGTTGCGAATCCGCTGTGCGAACCCATCACCGGCGAGGCGAAGCGAAGTCCCCGGTCCTCGCTGCTCGTTTGCAATCACATCGGCGAGCTTGTGAATCCCGGAAACGTGCGCATCCTCCATCGTTGCGTCGTTGAGGATCGGTCCACCACGAACGACAACCGTGACTTGCTTGCCTAGAGCCACGAGCTGTTCGACCACGAGTCGGTCGAACACAATCTCCCCGGCGTTGTCCGCCAAGTAGAGCACATGGCTCGTCGCGTTCAGATGCTCGCGGAACGACGAATAGTCGCGGAAGTCGAATGAACCTGCAAGAATCGTATCAAGTCTGTCACGGATGTTGTATCCACAGCCGAAGCTTGGCCCAACATCGATGGCGTTGGCCGCGGCGGCGACCCTCATGGATTCCAGTAGAGGATCGGGTGACTCGGCGACTATCTGGCGATAGCGAGCGAGCCCAGCGAGACAGTGCCGGTTGCTTTCCTGTTTGACTGCCCGGAATGGATCATCGCAATCGAGGACTTGCCGTGCGATCTGATGGACGATGTTCCCGTTTTCGGCAGGACTTGCGGCTAGATCCATTCGGGGGATCTGGCGGGAAACGGCCTCGAGAACAGCTCTTTGACGTTCAGGATCGGACGTCACGTGCCGCGCTGCGTTCAACGACTGTTGCAGCAAGCACGGAAAGCACTCCAGGTATGTGCGCATCGCTCTCTTCGGCCTTCCCTTCAGATATTCCGTTTTGGAGACCTTGCGCGGAGATGATGGTCCACCGGCCGCAAAGCGGGTCGATCGATCGTCCGCCGAAGCAAAGGGTCGCCGGTCTTGGAACGAAGGGTCAATGCACGGCCTCGAGAAACCGTTCGAACACGGTGCGCATCGCCTTGCCGGCAGGGCTGTCCGGATCATCTACGGGGCTTCTTCGGTTGAGAAGGTGCTTTGGGACAAGCCCATCGTAGGGAATCCTGCCGAGCACGGGGATCGATTCCCTGCAAGCGTAATCCTCGAGAGAATCGGACATCTCAAGACAGAGATCGGCCTTGTTGATGACGAGGAGCGCCGGAACCCGGAAATGCTCGAGCACGCCTAGGATCCGTTTCAGATCGTGTTGGCCGGAGCCGGTCGGCTCGGTGACCAGGATGGCCACATCGGCACCGCTGATCGAAGCGATGACCGGACAACCGATCCCCGGGGCGCCGTCGATGAGTTGGAACGAACGATCCAATTCATGTGACGCCGACAGCTGATCCGCGTGCTTCTTGACCACCGTGACCAGCTTTCCCGATGTCTCTTCGCCGGGGTGAAGCTCGGCCCCGGCGAGCGGACCTTGAGATGTGTCAGCCGTGTACCATCGACCGGATTCGCTTGGTTCCAGGGAGATGGCTGCGGTCGGGCAAACCGTGACGCACGAACCGCATCCCTCACACATGAACGGATCGATCTGGTAGTTCTCGTCGATCGCATGGAAACGACAGACCCGTTGGCAGGCGCCGCACGCCGTGCATAGAGTGGGATCCTTGATGGCGATCTGTCCGCCTGTATAGGTCCCCTGTTCACGAATCTTGGCATCGAGAAGAAGATGGAGGTTGGCCGCATCGACATCGCAATCGGCGAGGATCTTGCGATCAAGCAGACGGGCAAATGCACCGGCAAGCGAGGTTTTTCCCGTCCCCCCCTTGCCGGAGAGAAACACGATGCGCTGCATTCACATCACCTCCTCGAGGTCGCTGTAGAGCTTCTGGAATCGAGGGATCCATTCCGGGAATGCACGAACGAGTGGTTCGCCGACGGCGTACGCCGCGGCGATTTCTCGCTGGAACGGGATGCGCATGACCACCGGAATGTCCTCGCTGTGGCAGAAAGCTTCGACCTGGTCGTCTCCGATTCCGTCGCGGTTGATCACCACGGCGACGGGGATTTCCAGGGCTCTGGCGACACCAACGGCAGCACGGAGGTCGTGCAGCCCGAACGGTGTCGGTTCGGTGACCAACAAGGCAATGTCGGCGCCGTGCATTGCAGCGATTGTAGGGCAGCCTGTTCCCGGAGGAGCGTCTACCAGACAGAGCCGCGCCGGGTCGATTGTCTTGCTGAGGGCATGGATGATCGGCGTCGCCATCGCCTCACCGACGCGGAGAAACCCTTGGGCGAATGTCAATCGCGAACCAGCTGTTCCCGTTTCGACGATACCAAGCTCATGGGGCATCTCCTCAATGGCCGCCACGGGACAGACAAGCGTGCAGCGTCCGCAACCGTGGCAGAGCTGGTCCAGCACAAGAACCTTGCCGGCGACCATCGAGATGGCGTTGAATTGGCAAGCTTCGGCGCACGCCCCGCAGGCGGTGCACGTGCTCTCATCTACCTGCGGCAGGAGCTTGGTGACAGTGTGGCGATCCGTGATTTGCGGATGGAGAAACAGATGAGCGTTGGGTTCCTCGACATCGGCATCGACAAATTGGGGCTTCGCCCGCTCCTCAAGAGCAAGCGCAAGGTTGATCGCCACCGTGGTCTTCCCCGTGCCACCCTTTCCGCTGGCTACAACGATTCTCATTTTCCGCTGCCGCCTGATCCGAGTTTCTCGTGATCGTGGAATGTGTGTTGCTGACAGGCAGAGTCCTCTCCCACCGGCGTCGCATGGCCTTGCTTCCAGGCATTGATTGCCTCCCCGGCGCTGCCGTGGAATCCGATCGAGACATCGATTCCCCGCTGCGAGAGAATCCCGATGGCGCGTCTGCCCAACCCTTGGCACAGCAACACATCGATTCCCATGTCGGCAAGGAGATCGGCAGGCAAGCCTTGTCCTCCCGCATGTTCGGACATGTTGTCCACGACATGCACGTTGCCGGATTCGGTGTCGAGAACCGTGTAGGTGGGGACGCGACCGAAATGCTCGCCGACCGGAGCATCCAATCCACCCACTCCTTCTGTAGGAACGCAAACCTTCGTCATCGCATACCTCCTTGGTGTTGCCTGCCTGTAGGCGCGTTGGCTTGCTCGAGCGTGCCTGCACGGAAGGCGGCAAGAGCTTCGCGGACGGTCCCCGAAGCGTTGATATGCACCGTGATGCCCGCTGCGCTGAGCACGCTGAATGCGTTCGGTCCAATCCGTCCCGTGATGACGACGGAGGCCTTCTGATCGATCACAATCTGGGCGGACTGAACCCCCGCGCCATGTGCCCCCGGTGAATTGGTCACAGGAGTCAGTCGGTCGGTCTCGGTATCTGCAAACAAGAAGCAAGCGGCTCGCCCGAACGCCGGATCGACCAAAGCGTCCAGTGAGTCCCCGGTGGCTGACAAGCAAATGATCATTTGCGGCTCCTTTCGGCGGACCGTCTGGTTTTTGGCAATCGGACCCCGGCTTCCCCAAGCGACATAGGTTCTCGTGGGTGAACGGCGGCGTCCGTTTCCGGGGGATCTCCCCGGGCATCGCGATTATAGACATATGCACAGAAACGGCAACCGTAGCGGGTGCGCCCACCGTGAATGTCCTATTGGGCTGGGCATCCTTGCCGCGTATACTCTGAGGCACCATGGAACACGAGACCCAGAACCCCAGTGTCGGGCGACCGAAGAAACCTCGATACTGCCAGGCATTTCACGGCCCGGCGTTGTTCAAGCCTGCGGGCATTCCGATGATGGATCTCGAAATTGTCTCGCTGGGGATCGACGAATTGGAGGCCCTGAGGCTGTGCGATGTGGAGGAGTTTCATCAGCAGCAGGCGGCTGATGAAATGGGGATCTCGCGCGGGACCGTGCAGCGATTGGTGGGCTCCGGGCGAAAGAAGCTCGTCGAGGCGGTTCTTCTCGGCAAAGCAGTGACGGTCGAAACTGCGAGCCACGTTGTCCTTCCGGATCGACGTGGCGGCCGTCACCGGCGGCATGGACGGTTCGGCCCGCCTCCAGGCCGGTGTGGACGATGACGCAGCCTTGCCTTGCTCTATTTCACGGAGATCCTCTGCGAGTGAATCAAGCGCTTTACCAGCGCGAACGAGCTCTTGATTCGGAAGCCTCGGAGATTGAGCGGATTGTGAGATTTGCCGACGAACTGAGTCCCGCTGAGTTGCGGAGCGAGCTTCAATCACAGGCGCTGTTTGTGCAGGCGAGGCATTTCATCATCCGCCACGCCGACGCCGTGAAGCGTCCGAAAGAGTTGGTTCAGGCGTTGTGTGCTCAGCATGCTCCAGCAACGTTCATCACCGTCCTTGCCGCCTCTCTTCCGGCGACCAGCGGCTGGATCAAAGGGGTGAAGGGTGTCGGTGAGATCGCCGCCTACCCTGCGCCGAGCCGCGGAGAGATCATCTCGTTGGTAAGGGAGATGTTTGCCGACCATGGGCTTGCCGGCGCGCCCGCCCTCATCCGTGCCATCGTTGAGACCAGCGGCGGCGACCTTCTCGCCCTTGAGCAGGAAGCGATGAAACTGCGTGCGTACGTTGACGGAATTGGCGACTCCGAACGCAGCTTCGACCGGAGCACCGTGGAGTCTCTCGTCTTCCGGTCAGGGGAGACGACCATTTGGCCGGTTCTCGATCTTATGGGTGAGAGGAATGTAGTTCAGACACTGAAGGCGTTGCAGGGATTGCGTGAAGAGCCGGTCGGTGTGATGTCGATGATCATGCGTCACCTGACTCGGCTGGCGGTGATCCGTGCTTTGCTGGACGACGGGATGAGTTCCGGCGAAGTCGTGCGGCAACTGGGGATCCCCGGATGGCTGACAAAGAAGCTTTCCGCTCAAGCGAACCGATGGAGCGGACGAGAACTGACCGCCGCTCTCGGCCGGGCGATCCGCTTGGATCTCGAGGTCAAGAGCGGCGATCGACGCCCTCACGATGCGTTACTGAAGCTCGCTATTCCTGAAGCTGCGCCGTCTTCGACGTCCTAGACGGGATGTGCCGGGACAGCGATGTCTTTTCCAACAGCAAACGACTTGCTACCAGGGCGCAGAACAGACTTCCGATAACGCCGATCATCAACGTAATGGCAAACCCGCGAATGGTTCCCGTGCCAACGAGAAGAAGCATCAGCGCGGTCAGAAGCGTGGTGATGTTGGCGTCCATCAGCGTGGAAAGCGATTTTTCGAACCCTGCTCTCACGGCAGCCAGCGGGGACTTCCCGGTTTTGTGCTCTTCTTTGACGCGCTCGAAGATGATGACGTTGGCATCGACGGTCATACCGATTGTCAGGATGATACCGGCGATTCCGGGAAGAGTCAGCGTTGCCTTAAACAGGACCAGGGCTCCGACGACGATCAGCATGTTCAGAACCAATGCGGCATCGGCGACGATCCCCAGCGACCGATAGTAGATCAGCATGTACAAGAGGATGATGACGAAGCCGATCACAATCGACATCACACCGCGGCGGATCGAGTCGCTTCCCAGACTTGGACCGACGGTTTGCTCTTCGATGATGTTCAGAGCCACCGGGAGTTGTCCGGACCGCAAGATGACGGCAAGCAGCGTGGCTTCATCACGTGTCGGGATGTTGGTAATCGATGCTTCGTCGATTCCGCGGTTTCCCGAGGACAATGCGGCGCTCATAATGTCGTCGGAGATCAGCGGAGCGCTGTAGACCGTACCATCAAGCACAATCGCCAAGCGGTCGCCGACATCGGAGTCGCGGATCATCGCCGCGAATTGCCTGGCGCCGTCATCCGAGAGTTCGATTCGTATCAGATACATCCCGCCCGATGTCAAACTGCTGGAGGCGGAGACGGTGGCGTTCTCCAACGCGGATCCGACGAGAACCGGTTGGGCTTCGATAATGTAGGGAATCCCGTCCCGATCTCGCATGAACTGATGGAGTACCGATGTCGGCACGAGCTGATCGGTCGGAGTAGATCCCGCTTCGATGACCCAATGGAATGTCAGAGCCGCTGTTTGGCCGATCAGTTGCTTGGCCTCGTCCGGATCCTGGGCTCCGGGAATACTGACGACGACGGTCCCCGAACTTTGCTTGCGGATCACCGTGTTGGCAAGTCCGTATTCGTCGGTTCGCCGAGAGAGGATGTCGACGACTTGGTCCAGTGTGGACTCCTGCTGTTCAGCGTCCATACTCTCGATCCCCTCGGGTTCGAGAACCAAGCGCACACCGCCTTGAAGGTCGAGACCCAGGTTGACGATCTTGTCGACAGGACGTAGCGGAAAAAGGATCAATGCTACCGCCGCTACGAAAACTACAAGGACAACCCCCAGGCGTAGCCAGTCGCTTCGAGTCATGTGGACTTGAGACATCCTCTTGCTCCCCTCGTCTCGCTACTTCGCGAGTTTATTGGCGATACTGCTTTTCGAGACGCGCAGTTTGACACCCTCTTCGAGAATCAGGACAGCGCTCGTATCGCCGATCGAATCGATTTCTCCGTGAATCCCACCTGCAGTAATAACCTTGTCGCCTCGCTTGAGGTTCCCGACCAGGTCGTCGTGCTTTGCTTGACGCTTTCGCTGCGGCCGGATCAGTAGGAAGTAGAACACGCCCACGAACACGACAAGAATGACGACCATAGAGATGAGAGAACTCCCGGTTCCATCCGTCGCGGCTTCTTGAGCCATGACTGACCCCGAAAACAAGGCAAGCATCAATCCGATGAGCGCGACAACTCGACTCATAATATCACTCCTTAAGATCGACCGGCCCGCCTGTGTCGCTGGATGCCGATGAACACGAATCCGCAACCGAAGGCAGCAAAGCAAACTGCAACAGCAGTTGCCACCGATCCTCCCACTGCTCTTCCCACGACAATCACACGTTCCAGCAGGAAGAACAGTGCAGACCAGATTATAGCGTAGCTGCCAGCCGATATCGACGTTCTTCCCTTCCATCCGCGCGCCGATCGTCCGACCGCATCGTAGAGGATGGTTAGCGGAATCACCAACAGCCAAACGATCATCAGCCGACGATTGGCGCCGGCGGTGAACAGGATCGCGAACAACAACAGGAGATGGCCCGGGAGGAGCGTGATCAGTCCGGCGAGCGGCTTCGGGCGATCCGATGGCCGACTGGTATCGGTCCGCCAGGCATAGAACAGCCATATCAGGCAGCCAAGGGACACCAGCAGCGACCAGACGAGCGGGGTCGAATTGACGAACAACACCATCGCTGCGAGGGCGACAATCAGTGGGTAGGTCCACGGGGCAAGCCGATCCGAGAACACGCTAGCTCAGCTCCGGAAGCAGCAGCCACGCCAGGATGAACAGGACGGCGTATCCGAGGATATCGGTGATCGTGGTCAGGAAGATCCCCGAGGCCAACGCCGGATCTTTCCCGAGTGCGCGAACGAGAAGGGGGATCAGAGCACCGGCGGCGCCGGCGACGGTCAAGGTCAGCGCCATTGCGCCGAACATCGCTATGCCGAGAAGCAGATTCCCTTTCCAGAGATACGTGATCAATCCGACCGTGAATCCGACCAACAAACCGTTGACCAGTCCCAGCAGCGCCTCCTTGCCGAGCAAGCGGAGCCCTTTGGCCTGGTCGACATCGCCAAGAGCGATTCCGCGGGTCATGATGGTGACCGTCTGCATGCCTGCGCTGCCGCCCTGCCCGGCGACTACCCCCATGAGGACGGCTAGCGCGGCGACCTTGGAGACCATGTCTTCAAACAGTCCAACGACGATTGCTGCCGCCAGCCCTGTTGCCAGCCGGACATACATCCAAGGTAGACGCAGCCGAAACGACGATCGCCAATTCGTATCGACTCCCTCTTCCCGCGGGACAGAGGCCAGTCCGTAGATATCTTCGGTGGCTTCGTCCCGAATGACGTCGATCACGTCATCGACCGTGATGATTCCGAGAAGCTCTCCGCCTTCTTCGATGACCGGAAGAGCGACAAAGTTGTACTTGTCGAACACCCGGACGACATCCTCCACATCTTCGGTCACCAAGACGCTGACGATATCGCGCTTGAGGATCTGTGAGAGTTGCGTTCCGGGTGCCGCCAGCGCCATGTCGCGCAGTCCGACCACGCCCACAAGATGGCGTTGCGCGTCGGTAATGTAGGCGTAGTACACCGTCTCCGCTTCCTCTACCCGGCGGCGCAACAAGTCGATCGCCTGATCGGTCGTCATATCAAGCGTGAGTTCGACGAATTCCGGTGACATCAGACCGCCCGCCGAATCGGGGGGGTAGGCGAGAAGGTTGCTGAGGATCAGCGCATCCTCTTCAGTCAGGCGGGACAGCAACTCCCGTTGCGTCTCACCCGGCAGCTCTTCGAGCAGATCCACGGCATCATCAGGATCCATCCTCGAGAGGATCTTGATCGCCTCATCGCGTTCGAGTCGAGTGAGGATCTCGGCGGAGTCCTCGGGCTCCATTTCGGCAAGCGGTTCCGCGGCTCGCTGTCGGAGGAATAGCCGGTGGACAAGGTCAATGGCTTGGTCCTCCGAGATCTCTGTGAGCACCTCGGCTACGTCTGCCGGCCGCTTCGACAGCAGCTCGCGCAGGATGCCCCGTTGTTGCTCCATGTCGTTTCTTCTCCCCCATCGCTTGAAACGCGACCGCGATTATACTTCGATGGGCCACTCGATGTTCGCTGGGGCGATCGAGCTTGGCAGCGCATCGGCTGTGCATGCCGTGCCGCGAGACGACGGCCGCAGGAAGGAGATGCGATGACGATGAGACAGACCGATGCAGGACAAGGACGCCGCTCCGCCGTCTTTGCCCCACGTGCAATGGCGGCAACGAGCCAGCCACTGGCGACGGCGGCGGCGATTGAGGCGATGAGGCGGGGTGGAACCGCGGTTGACGCCGCGATTGCCGCCAACGCTGTGCTCGCTGTGGTCGAACCGATGAGTTGCGGAATCGGCGGGGATCTATTCGCTATCGTCTGGGACGCGGCGACCGGGACCCTCAACGGGGTGAACGGAAGCGGTCGATCTCCGCGAGCGCTGACGCGGGACGTATTCACCGACCTCGCGCTGGAGCGGATTCCCGATCATGGGCCGTTGTCGTGGAGTGTCCCCGGGTGTGTGGACGGATGGTTCCTGCTTCACCAGCGCTACGGACATCTCGCAATGGGTGATCTGCTTGCTCCGGCGATCCGATATGCGCGGGGTGGGTTTCCGGTTTCGCCGGTGATTGCGCAGGCGTGGGAAGCATCGTCATGCTTGCTTCGTGCCGACGAGGGGGCGGCGAAGACCTTTCTTCCGGCGGGGCGGGCGCCTCACTGCGGAGAGATGTTCCGGAATCTCTCTCTGGCGGAGACGTTCGATCAGATTGCCGCCGGCGGGCGGGACGCATTCTATCACGGTGACATCGCGCGCAAGATCGGTACCTACGCACGCTCGGTCGGTGGCGCCCTGGACGAACAAGATCTGGCCGAACACCGCTCGGACTGGGTCGATCCCGTCTCCGTAGCCTTCCGAGGACATCAGATTTGGCAGCTGCCTCCGAACACGCAAGGACTTGCCGTGTTGGAGATGCTGCAGATCTTGGCGGGATTCGATCTTCAAGCGGCAGGACACAACTCGGATACCTACCTTCATCTGCTTGTCGAAGCAAAGAAGCTTGCTTATGAAGATCGGGCTCGATTCTACGCTGATCCGGCTGCTGCCGAGCTCCCGATTGACCTTCTGCTTTCATCGGAGTACGGATCTCGGCAGCGTAGGCGCATCCTGCCGGATCGAGCGGCGGCGCAGTATCCGGTCGTCGATCGGCAATTGCCTGGGGCGGATACTGTGTATCTGGCCGTCGTGGATGAAGCCGGGAATGCCATTTCCCTCATTCAGAGCATCTTCCATCCGTTCGGATCGGGCAACGTCCCCGCAGGGCTTGGATTCGCGGTTCAGAATCGGGGCAGCCTGTTCTCGCTGGATCCGTTGCATGCCAATCGACTTGAGCCGGGCAAGCGCCCGTTTCATACGATTATTCCCGGTTTCGTAACGCGGGATGAAGCTCCAGTGTTTCCGTTTGGTGTCATGGGGGGAGACATGCAGCCGCAGGGACAGGTCCAGGTTCTTCTCAATCTGCTCGAATTCGGGCTGGATCCGCAGCAGGCGGGCGATGCGCTTCGCTTTCGCCATGATGGCTCGTCGACCCCCGTTGGAGATCGAATGCGTGACGGCGGGGAGTTGTTTCTCGAACCTGGATTTCCAGGAAGCGTGATCGATGGACTCAAACGACGCGGTCATCGGGTCACGGTGAGGGCGGGCGGTTACGGCGGCTATCAGGGAATCTGGATCGACCCGGAGACAGGTGTGCGGATCGGGGGATCGGAACCGCGCAAAGACGGCTGCGCGTTCGGGTACTGAAGGCGGCACTCGTGACGACAAGGGGAATCTCCAAGCTGCAAGAGAGAGAGGTGGAGTTCGCCGTTCTTCGCTACAGGTTCGAGCACCGGGGACGTGTCGCTCGCGCGGCCGCCGAGGCGATTGGGTTCCCGCCCGAACAGGTCGTCAAGAGCATCGTCTTTTCGGTAGATCTAGGGGAATTCGTCTTTGCACTGATCGGCGGCGATGCGGAGGTCGGCGCTCGGAAACTTGGCCGGGCGATCGGGCGCAAACACGCCGAACCGGCCGCGCCGCGGGATGCGCAACGGATCACTGGCTATCTCGTCGGCGGGATCAGTCCGCTCGGTGCGAAGTCATTGCTGCCTGTGGTTCTCGATGCCACAACGGCGATGCACCATGAACTCATCATCAATGCCGGAGGCCGGGGAGTGCTCGTCCGGCTGAAAACCGACGATCTTGTCGACGTGACCAACGCCGTGGTTGCCGATATTCGCGCGTAGACCCGATCCGGAGGCTCTCACTCCGGACCGGCCTTCCGCGCGAAGGGTCAGTTGGGAGCCCGGCTAGCGTTTCTCGATCTGCGCAGTGAGATCTTCGAGTTGCCCAATCATCTCGGCGATGATGTCGAAACCGCCTTGCCAGAACGACGCAGAGCGGATGTCGATCCCCGCCTCGTCGAGGATCTCGATCGGACTGCGTGAGCCGCCGCTTGATAGGATGCGCTCGTATCGTGGAACGAAAGCCTCTTTCTCATCTTGGTAGCGCTGGTAGAGAGACAGAACGAGCAGCTGCCCGAACGTGTACGCATAGCAGTAGAACGGCGTGCCGTAGATATGCGGAATACTCGTCCATTCCCAACGGAACTCGTCCGATAGTTCCATGCTTTCGCCAAATTGCTCCTTCAGATTGTCCATGTACAACGCGGCAAGCCTATCGGAGGTCGCCCCTGTGGTGTTGATCAAGTCATGGGCATCGCGTTCGAACAGGACGAAGTATGCCTGACGGATGGCAGTGGCGTACGTCTCATCGATGAATTGGGCGAGAAGGGTGCGCCGAATCGCAGGTTCGGTCTCGTCGGCCAACACACGCTCAAGCAGGAGGATCTCCGAGAACACGGATGCCGTCTCGGCCAACGGCAGAGAAGACCGGAACGTCAACGTGGAATGATCGGACGCGAGCATCCCATGGATTGCGTGCCCTAGCTCGTGGGCCAGCGTGGAGACCGACCCATAGCGGCCGGTGTAGTTCACCGACACCCACGGGGTTTTGTCGGGGACAACGCCGTAACAGAACGCTCCCGTATCCTTTCCGGGACGCGTTTCCGAATCCAGATGGTGTTCGGCAAGGACCCGTTTGGCGAGTTCGGCGATGCGCGGCGAGAATCGGCGAAGTGCGTCATCGATCAGCGGCACGGCCTCCTCGAACGGATACATCCGTTCCTCGGTGGCGAGAGGGGCATAGAGGTCATAGCGACGAAGCTTCTCTTTCCCCAGCCAACCGGCCTTGAGTTCGAAGTAGCGCTGGAACAGAGGAGCATTCTCTCGACACACGTCAAGCAACGTCTCCACGACTTCATCAGGGATATCGTTGGCCAGGTTGCGAACCGAAATCGGGCCGGTCATGCCGCGAAGGCCGATGTTCTCCTGGCACCAGTCTCCCACGACGTAGCGATAGATCTGGCCGAGGACGGGACTCTGTTTCTCGTACTCCCGGTACAGCGTCTGATAGGCGCGGGCGCGTTGCTCGGGGGACGGGCTGAAGGCATAGGCCATCAGCTCGGAACGTGTCAGGTGCTTGATCTTGCCATCGGTTTCCCATTCGAACAACAGGCCGTTGGTGATCATGTCGTAGATCGTGACCAGGCCTTGGGTCCCGTTGATATCCTTGGTGGTGATCGCCTTCTCGACCGGTTCGGAAAGGGTGTACGGGGCGTAGCGGCGCAGGGATTCGAGGAAGTAGCGGACATCCCCGCTCGTCTTGATCAAACGTGAGGCCCGGGGTTCGTCGAGCGATTTCCACCATAGATCGAAGAACAGAGTGCGGTTCTGCATCTCCGCAAGTGTCTTCTCGACACGTCCCCGGAATGCGAGCGCATCCTGGTGGTTGTTGTCCTCGGAGAACCACAGCGCGGCGTATCCGTTGAGGATCCGGGTGAAGTAGCCGATTCGCTCGACAGTTGTGAGAAGCTTGGCGAATGACTCCTCGGGGACTTCTCCGTTGAGCAGCGGACGCTTGGCCTCCAATGCGGAGACAGCGGCTTCCAGCTCCGTGAATACGATCTCCATCTCCGGACCACTCGGCGCGGAGATTAGATCCTGCAGCGACCAGCGGCCTTGCGTGAAACGTTCGGGCATCATCCCTCCTGATCTCGATCCTGATTCAGCTCCTGGCTTTGGCTGTGATCCGCCGTTGCTCTAGCTTGTGGACTCCGATTGCGGAGCGGCCAGAGAGCCGTCCAATCCCAACTCGGAGGCCGCTGTCTGCATCGCAGCGATGACATCGGCAAACAGCTCGGGAAGCTCGACGCCCATCCGTTCGGCGCCTTCGCGGATCACGTCGCGGTTCGCTCCGGCGGCGAACGCCTTGTCCTTCCACTTCTTCTTCAATGACTTGACCGACAGGTCGGCGATGTTCTTCGACGGACGAACAAGCACGGCGGCGGTGACAAGCCCGGTGAGCTCATCGATGGCATAGAGAACGTTCTCCATCAGGTGTTGTGGCTCGACATCGGTGCACAGCTTCCATCCGTGGGAGACGACCGCATGAATGGCGTTTTCCGGCCAGTTCCGTTCACGGAGGATCTTCTCGGTCATCTGGCAATGCTGCTCGGGGTAACGCTCGTAGTCGAGATCGTGGACCAGTCCGATCGCACCCCACGTCTCCTCGTCCTCACCGAACTTCCGCGCCATGTACCTCATTACGGCTTCCACGGCGAGCGCGTGCTTGATCAGGCTGTCGCTCTTGTTGAATTCCACGAGCAGCCCATGCGCCTGTTGTCGATCCGGCATCGTCATCAGCGGACACCTCTTCGATGGAAATGTGTGGTGATCACGACTCTACACTGGCTGCGGGCGGGCGTCCAGCATTCGTGAGAAGCGCCCGCCGGTGACGTATAGTCCTTGAAGAATATGATCATGGGAATTGGGCTGCCGACCTTCTTCGAGCTTCTCGCAGCGGGAATCGCCATCGGAACGCTTGCCAGCCTGCTTGGCCTCGGCGGCGGGGTATTCATGGTTCCGCTGCTTTCGCTCGGAGGGTTCGTGGCGACGATGCCCGAAGCGTCGGGCACGAGTATCGCCGCGGTGCTGTTCACAAGCATCTCGGGATCGATCGCCTACTACCGCCAGCGCAAGATCAATGTGCGGATCGCTGTCCTCTTCATGCCCACCGCCATTGCCGGCATCCTTGTTGGCGCCCAGCTGACGGATGTTCTCGATCCATCCTGGTTGATGACCGCGTTCGGTTTCTTCCTTCTTTACCCCGTCAGCATGATGATCACCGGCCGATCCCCCAAGGAGATCCGATTTTCTCTAAAAGGGGAGGCGGCCGGGGTTCGGCTGTACGTGTTTGCCGCCGTACTCGGATTCATCGCCGGGCTGGCGTCCGGCTTGTTCGGGATTGGTGGGGGGACGGTCTTCGTCCCATCGCTTGCCGTGTTCCTCGGGCTGGATATCGTGACCGCCGTGGCGACCAGCTTGTTCGTGATGGTGCCGACGACGCTTGTCGGGGCGACGAAGCACTGGTTGCAGGGAAACCTGCATCCGGAACTCGCTCTGCCTCTGATCTTGGGAATCATAGCCGGGGCGCAGATCGGACCGCGGATCAGCCACCGAATTCCTAAACGAAGACTTCGGCAATTGTTTGGCGTGCTTCTCCTCTACGCATCCATCCAGATGCTGATTGAAAGCTTCTCCTAGAACACTGCTTCTCCCCTGGAGTTTCGTCCCTGTCGGGTATCCATCCCTGATGTTCAGCCACAGGTTGACTTCGCAGGATCGTCTCGTTAGACTGCACTTAGCAGTTAGATACATAGACTGCTAATCAAGGAGACAACCATGATTCGCTTCGATAAGATGACACAGGGAGCTCAGGAGCTGTTCCGCGAATCCCAGGACCTTCTATCGCGTTACCGCCACAATCAACTTGATGTGGAACATCTGTTCAGCGTTCTCGCGGGCAAGGAAGGCCCTGGCAGGGAGATTCTTCAGGCGATGGGCGTTCCTGTCGAGGGGTTGGTCAAGGATCTCGACTTCCTGCTTCGTCGCAAGCCGACAGTTTCCGGGCCGACCGGCGGGCAGATCTACATCACGCCCCGGCTCGAATCCGTGGTGAACGGCGCGCAAATGGAAGCGGATCGGCTCAAAGACGAGTTTATCGGTGTGGATCACCTGTTGTTGGCGATCAGTCGTGTCATCGAGCCCGAACTCAAGCGAATTCTCGACAAACACCAAATCACCCCCGAAGCGATTTACGGCGGCCTGAAGGAAGTACGCGGCGAACAGCGCGTAACCGATCAATCGGCTGAGGATCGCTACCAAGTGCTCAAGAAGTACTCCTGCAATCTCACGGAGATGGCGGGGCGCGGAGAGCTCGATCCAGTGATCGGACGCGATGAGGAAATTCACAGGATGCAGCAGATCCTCTCCCGCCGCCGGAAGAACAACCCCGTTCTGATCGGCGAACCGGGCGTCGGGAAGACGGCGGTGGTCGAAGGACTGGCTCAGCGAATCGCAGACGGCGATGTGACCGAGATGCTCAAGGACAAGGAGATCATCTCGCTTGATATCGGCGCGATGGTCGCCGGCTCGAAGTTTCGTGGTGAGTTCGAGGATCGATTGAAGTCGGTGATCAAGGAGATCGAGGCGACCTCCGGACGGTCGATCGTATTCATCGATGAAGTCCATACCGTGGTCGGTGCGGGTGCCGCTGAAGGTGCGATCGACGCATCGAACATGCTCAAGGAGCCGCTGTCCCGAGGCAAGTTCCAGCTGATCGGCGCAACGACCTTGGACGAATACCGCGAGCACATCGAGAAAGACTCGGCGCTGGAACGGAGATTCCAGAAGATCCTTGTCGACGAGCCCACCATTGAGGAGACGGTTGAGATCTTGAGAGGGCTTCGAGGCACGCTCGAGGAACACCACGGCGTGACGATCACCGATGACGCACTGCTGGCGGCGGCCAAGCTCTCCGAACGATACATATCGGACCGATTCCTGCCTGACAAGGCGATCGACCTGGTTGATGAAGCGGGCAGTCGGCTGCGCGTTGACGAAAGTGGCGATACGGTGACCAAATCCCAAATCGCCCAACTTGTCTCGCAGTGGACGGGAATCCCGGCGGATCGCATGATGGAGGAAGAGCGATCGCGATTGGCAAACATGGAGGAGATCCTCCATCAGCGGGTGATCAACCAGGTGGAGGGCGTTCGCGCCGTATCGCAAGCGGTTCGCCACTCTCGCGCCGGTCTGTCGGATCCGCGAAGGCCGATCGGGACGTTCCTGTTTCTCGGTCCCACCGGGGTCGGGAAGACTGAACTCGCCAAAGCTCTGGCATCCTTTCTGTTCGGATCCGACGATGCGCTGCTGCGGATCGATATGAGCGAATACATGGAGCGCCACACCGTGTCACGGCTGATCGGATCGCCCCCCGGGTATGTCGGCTATGAAGAAGGTGGCCAGCTGACCGAATCGGTCCGCCGCCGGCCGTACCAGGTGGTCTTGTTCGATGAAGTCGAGAAGGCTCACCCCCAAGTGATGAACGTGATGCTGCAGCTTCTCGATGAAGGACGTTTGACAGACGGACATGGGCGAACGGTCGACTTCAAGCACACGATCCTCATCCTCACTTCCAACGTCGGCAGCGAGCGTTTCGAGTCCGACGCTTCTTGGGAGTCGATTGAGGAACAGGTGCGCGAAGATCTGAAAGGGCCGTTTCGACCGGAGTTTCTGAACCGCATCGACGAGATGATCGTCTTTCATCGTCTTGGGCAAGATGCCATTGCGCAGATCGTCGATCTGAAGATCGATGCGCTTAACGCCCGGCTTGCTGAGCAGGGAATCGTCTTGTCGCTGACCGAAAGCGCCAAGACCGCACTTGCGCGGAAAGGGTTCGACCCACACTATGGGGCCCGCCCCTTGGAGCGTGCGATCAAGCGGCTTGTCGAGAACCCTCTCGCCGAGAAGATCGTTGCCGGTGGGATCAGTGATGGTGACCGCGTGACGATTGACGCGGCGGCAATGTCGGATGCGCTTGTCATCCGCAATGCATCTCCTTGAGCAATGCACGGATCGGTGCTGTCCCCCGGCTTCCATCGCAGCTGGGGGCGTGTCCGGCGGTTGCGCACCCGGGCCCATTCCATGATGAACCAGGGTCACCGCCTACGACGGCGCGGGAACCTCGTAGCGTGCAACTTGAGGATGGATGAGGATGCGGGCGACGTCCCAGACTTGATGAATATCGCCGCCGTCCAGCCCCCACGGATCGACTCCAAGCCGTAGCGTGGAACCATCCACGGCGGTCTCGGCAAGAGCGTACAGCCGGCCATCGATCACCCACAGGCCGAGCGAATCTCGATCCTGCTCGTCAAAGCGGGATGCGAAGTCCTCGCCCACCGGGACGAACACCACCATGTGGTTGGCGATTCCCGATCCACTCGTATCCACGCCTGCGATGACGGCGCCGTGTCCCAGCGTGCGGAGCAGGCTGGCGAAAAGGATCGACGAATCTTCGCAGTCACCGACCCGCTCCACCAGGCTCTCCAACGGGTAGCGAGGGTACTCAATGCCGCTTGGATCGGGGACGTAGGCGATGATGGTTTGCACGAAGGACAATGCATTCTCGGCGATATCGTAGTAGTTGTCTCCGGCGACCGCGGCGGCGATCGCCCCGGCAAGCTCGATCATCAGCGAATCGTCAAGCCGGTCGAGAACGTACTGATCATAGGTTCCGTAGACCGAGACGCATCTCGTTCGGGACGCGTATTCCTGGTACAGCGACCATGGAATCTCAATCGACACGGTCTGCCTTGTGTTGCGATACCACCAATCATAGGTGCAGGCTATGACGTCGGCGACCGGCAGGATCGGATCCTCGCTCTCGGCGTCGTTCACGGTGATCACCTGTTGGCAGGACGCAGACGCACCGGACGCATCGGCGACGACCAGCCGGACGGTGAACGCACCGGCCGTCATGTAGCGGTGGGTGGCAATGGACCCGATGGCGGTGTCTCCATCGCCAAACGACCAGACATAGTGTGAAAGCGCATCCTCGGAGGATGTGGAACCCCGTCCGTCGAACGTGATGGCCTCCCCCGGCGTAGTCGAACTCTGCGAGACGGAGATCCGAGCGATGATCGTCGGACTTGTGATCCACTGTTCCGCGCTCTCCTGCACAAGCACGGTGGCCGTTGCGGTGGAGGTTGCTCCGTCATCGTCGGTCACGGACAGACCGACAGTGTAGGTTCCGGGCTGTTCGTAGCGATGGATCGAGACCTCGCCCGACCCGCTGGACCCGTCTCCGAACGACCACAGGTACTGAATGATTTGTCCGTCATCGGTGGAGGCTGCGGCGGAGAACTCCACATCCTGTTCCACCTGCGCCGGGCTGGGAGAAACAGAGATCCGCGGTACAGGAAGTGCATTGGGAGGATCGACGTCGACGGTTAAGGTGGTCTCCGAGATCTCTCCGTGGTCGTCCGTAACGATGAAGACGATCGTGTACTGCCCGGCTTTTGCGAACGTGTGGGCGGGAGATTTTCCGGACGCGATCTGCCCGTCGGCGAACCTCCACGTGTAATCAACGATGATGCCGTCGGGGTCGTAGGACGGCGAGCCATCAAACGTGACGAGAAGCGGGGCACGGCCGCGCGTTGGAGAGACGGACGCACCGGGGACCGGAGGCTGGTTTTGAAGGAGGGTGCACCCGCTCAAGAAGAGGAGAAGCAGCGCTGCAAACGGGAGCACCGGCCCGGCGAAGCGGAACGCCAATCGGATTCGGACGACCCCCTTGGCTCGATCCAGATCTTGTCAAAGGGTAGAACATCTTCTTTATTCTGCATAAGCACTATTGATTTTAAAGCAGCCTCAAGTGCCAGATCTATGTGATCTTTATTAAGTACAAGAGATGAAGAATATTCAGGCAGGGGATCTGGAGCAGTCTCGTATTTCATTACTGTTCTGGTGATACGGAAAGCACTCTCATCAATTTCTGATTCCGGTACTAACCCAT
>CAZJLO010000003.1:0-31538 GCA_964547105.1 uncultured Thermotogae bacterium | reverse complement strand
TCCTCGACGGAGGAAGCGGTGCGGCGCTTCGATTGGACATCAGGCGAGCGGGAACGGAACAGATGGCGAGCCAGTCGAGGGGACACACGTCCTTGGACCGCTACGGATCGGCCACCGGAGCCCGGCTGGCTTCGATTCGTTGTGTGATAGCGTGAATCCGCGACGGAGCCGAAGGCTCAATCAGCGAAGGCGATACCCCGGGGGGCAGTGTCGGTGGCGCAAGGCCGAACCGTTGGTGGAGCTGGAGCGCGTTGACAACGCTCTGGCCGAGGTGACAGTTGTTGGTGAACACGAAGGTCTTGCTCACGCTGCCCGCTTTTTCTTCGGCCCGCTTTGCCCACGCTTCAAGCGCATCCGCCGTATACAGATAGTCGTAGCGTAGCCCGGGCGAAGCGTGGTTCCACCATGTGGTTGTGTTGCGTCCGTGCAGGCGGTAGTAGGCAATCCGGGAGGTGACTTCGTTGCTCGGGCCGGGCAACCCGGGGAGCGGTGGAAGGTCGACATTGACGAATCCAAGCCCAAGATCGCGTAGCGTATCGAAGGTGTCGTCTCGGTACCAGTCGGCATTTCGGAACTCGACGTTCACCGGAACATCTCGGCTGATCCAGATTCGGGCGAGTGCCTCCAGATGGCGAACGGCTTCGGTGGTGTTGTTGAAGGAGTAGGGGAATTGGGCGAGCAGCGCTGCGAGCTGATTGCGCTCGACCAGCGGAGCGATTGCATCGAGGAATGGAGCGGTGACTTCGGCGAGCTTCTCCCGCTGGTGGGTCGCCTCTCGGGGCAGCTTGAGGACGAAGGTGAAGTCGGACGGGACTTTGGCGACGATCGCCTCGAACATCTTTGGCGAAGGGATTCGATAGTACGTGGCGTTGATCTCCACGGCATCAAACCATTGAGCGTAGTGGGTCAGGTACTTGCCGGTCGGTGTTCCCGGTGGGTACACGGTGCCGACCCAGTCGCGGAAACTGTAGCCCGATGTTCCGACGTGGATCTCCGTTTGCATGGTTCGATCGTAGGCAGGTGCTGCTGTCAACGCAACGTGTGAGAATGAGGATGCTCACCCCTGAACGGAATGGCCGCAGTCGGCGGTTGGTTGTCGGTGATTAGAATTCCCATGCTTCGCCTTGCGCGAACCCGCCAACATGTTCGGGGATGGCATCGAACAAGAGTGTTTCGCCGGTGACGATCGCCTTTTCGCCGAACCGATCGCGGATTCGATCGATCGATGCGTTCAACGCGGCTCGTTTGCGGTCTTCCTCGAGCAGGTACGTGGGGAGATCATCGCGATCTGCTAAATTGCGAACCGAAACCCCGATGTTGAACACCGTTTCCGGGTGAATGGACATCTTGTGGTGGATGGTGAGACAAGCGTTGTAAAGGGTTTCGCCATCATCGGTGGGGAACGGAAGCGAAATCTGCTTGCCGCAATGCGGCCCGAGCGCCCCGAGACGCAGTCCGAGGTAGACCGTCCGTCCGACAAATCCAAGCTTTCTCATCCGCCGCGCCACTTTGTCGCATAGACCACGCAGCACAAGACACGCGAGGTGAAACGGACGTAATTCAGGGGGAAGCGTTTTGGAATGGCCGACCGATTTGACTGGAGCAGCCACCGTGTACGGAATGATCGGCGTCGGATCCTTGCCTTGTCCGATGGCTCGCAGGAAGTGTCCGTATACCCCGAATTCTTTCATGAGGTAAAACGTCGGTGTGGCGCCGAGATCGGCAAGGGTGCGGATGCCAACTCGTTGCAGGCGAGCCGAGATCCGCGGTCCGATACCGCAAATCTCCCCGACGGAAGTTGTTTGCAGCAGGTCGGGGAGTTGCTCGGGAAGGAGCACGCCGATCCCATTCGGTTTGTGCTTCTTGGCGATCAGCTTGGCGAAGGCGCGGTTCTCGGCGATGCCGATCGTGCAGGTAATCCAGCGGCCGAGCGATTCGCGGAACTCGGTTTGGATGGATGTCGCCATCGCAACCGGACCGCCGTATCGAATCGCTTCTTGTGTGACGTCCATGAACACCTCGTCAATGCTGAACACTTCAAGCTGTGAAGTGTACTTTTTCAGAATGGCGAGAAATCTCTTGGTTACAGCGATGTATCGGGAAGCGTTTCCGCCGACAAGCTGCAAGGAGGGGCAAAGTCGGCGCGCTTCCCAGATCGGCATCGCGGAGCTGACACCGTGCTGCTTCGCTTCACGCGAAGCGGCGACCACGATGGAACGTTCCTGTGGTTTCCCGGTGACGGCGATCGGCTTGCCCCGCAACCTCGGATCGGCCTGTTGTTCCACCGAAGCGAAATAAGCATCCATGTCAAGATGGGCGATGATCTTTGCCATGAGTTACTCCTCGACTTCGATCGTGGTGAGGATCCAATGACACGCGTGGGTGTCAAACTGAATGCAGCACCGCTGAGATCCGCAGCTTACTGCGTAGCAGAGCAGCTTGGTCTGGCCTTGATGCTCAGGATGGACGAGATGCGTGCCGGTGACGTCGAACCGGCGGTTCCTCCAGCGAAACGCGCGCAAGAGGGGGTACGGGGCCCCGATGGGGTAGATCACATAAGCATCGATCTTCTCGTCCACCACTTGATCCATGGTCGTTCACTTGGTTCAGTGTACATACTGAACAAAGACTTGTCAAGTTTTGTCGGCCATGGTTACCCGTAAGTGTCGAGATCGGAAAACAGCGACACCAACTCATACATCGAGTGAGGGCCTGCCGCACCGATACGCCGGCGATAGATCAATTTCGACATTGCAAGACGGTTGACACGATGAAGACAAGTGTTGTGTTGGATCCCCAAATCGCCGGCCAACTGCCCGGCCGAGGTTCGGCCGACCTCTACAATGCGATCCAGTGTTTCGCGCATCGGCGCCGCCAGCGGTCCAAGAACGGTCCACGCCCGGTCGGATCCCGGAACGGGGCGAGTGCGCGCAGACGCGGATGTGACGACGATCATCGCCAGCCCTCGCCGTTCCAGTTTGTGAGCGAGATCGTCGGTGATTTCAAGGTCCGGTGAAGCAAGGACCATCGATCGATCTCCATATTCGCCGGCACAGATTCGGGCATAGGGGATGGCGATGATCTCATCGGAGAACGAGCCGCTCAGCACATCGAGTCCGTCAAGCGAAACGAGCAGGAACCCCGGTTCGTGAACCGCAAGCAGAGCACGGAGAAGCGGCTCGCGCGCCGTACGCCCCTCAAGTCGCGTTCCAAGGCGCGTTCCGAACTGCGCGATCTCGAATTGACACGGGTAACGGTCGATCGTCATCGTACCTTCATTGAACTCAGTGAACCTGTCCAGGTCAAGCCAGGGACGGGTCCGATTCGACTCCCAACACGAACCGAGGAAGGGATACCGCGATCTGAACGCCGGGGAGAAACGGTGCATCGCAAACAGTGCCGCGTTCATTGTCCATGAAGAGAACGGCATCGCCGCTACGGATCACCAACGTACCATCCCATGTCCTCACCAGCCGGGCGATCCGCCGCAATTCTCCGCCGCGGCCGGGATCGGCATGGCGACTGACCCCGTTGAAGAGAATCTCGTCCAGCGCTCCAGCGTGGGTGACATCCGCAAACGATGCTCGCGTGGACAGGCTTTCCCGCAGTCCGATACCGTCATCAGCGACGGCGAGCATCAGTTGCTGTTCCCGTGGCAATTCCTGCATGGCGGCGACACCGAGAGCCTTGGGAGCGCTCCCGGTTGCATTGGCGTGTTGCGGGATGTTCTGGAACAGCTCGAACATGATTCGCACCAGGCCGAGACGTGATTCGTCCGTCAGGGGATAACGCACGGCAAGGCGTTGATCGAATGCTTCGACAATCGGGCGGATACCGTCCTCGGTGTCGATTCGCGTCATCGGTTGTGCGACGGATGCTTGCCGTGCCACCGGGGACGGGCGTGCTGGGGATCGCCCAAGCCACTGCGGTAGGCCCATCGCATCCAGCCAGGCACGGGCATCGTCGGTGCGCGGCCAATCCACCGGCAGGATCCGTCCCCGCTTCTGGAATTCGCGGACCGCGACTGCGATGACAAGCAATGCGTACGGATCGAAGGTTTCGACATGCGACAGGTCGAGCCGCCCAGCCCGTCGGTGAAGGATTTCATCCACCCATTGGTCGACGGTTTCGATCGTCAGCTTGGACATGGTGCTCCAGGGATCATGCGGAATGCGGAGGAGGGGATTTTCTCAACCGCAGCTGAAAGGAAAGTCTTTGCAGGACATCCCGCAACGAGATGATTCCCACGAGATGTTCTCCTTCGACCACCAACAGCCGCTTTCTTCCGGTGCGGCGCATCAGCCCAAATGCTTCATTGGCATCGGCACTTGCTGGGATCGTATTCTCCGGGGTGCAGGCGAGGCTGATTTCCTTCACCGTCGTTCGTTCCCACTGCTCGCGCGGGAGCGATTCAATCTCCTTCGCCGAAACGCAGCCGACAAGCGTGTCTTCCTGCATGACTGGGAACAGGTCGTCGGGATTGCGATACACGTATTCGTTGACGAGTTGCTCAACCGAAATGTGATACGAGACGGTGGTTGGATTCTGTTCCAGGAAGCGCGCCACCGGTTCCCCTTCCAGGTATTCCCGTACGATCAGCTGCCGATACGACCCTTGCGACGCATTGTGCAAGAACATGCCGATCAAGAACCACCACACGGCGTTCAGCAAGCTCCCCCGCCAAAGCGAGAACACGGCGAACCCCATGAGCAGGAAGGCAAATCCCGAGCCAATCAAGGTCGCGATGCGCGTTGAGCGACGCAGCTTCCCGGTGAGCTTCCACAGCGCAGCGCGCAGGACGCGCCCACCGTCAAGAGGGAACGCCGGAACCAGGTTGAATGCGGCGAGAGCAAGGTTAATCGGCCATAGGTACGCAAGCACGCCGAGCAGAGGCAGCGGAGCGGAGAGCCGGCCGGCGAGGATCGTCAGTCCGTAGAATGCGCCGCCGAGAAAGAGGCTGGTCAGCGGTCCGGCGATTGCCATGAGGAATTCGGCTCGTGGATTCGGCGGCTCGTCGTGCATTTCGGCGACGCCTCCGAACAAGAACAGCGTAATTCCCTTGATGGTCATCCCAGATCTTCGCGCGACCCACGAATGCATAAATTCGTGAGCAACCACGGATGCGAAAAGAAGCAGAGCCCCAATCACTCCCATTCCCCAGTAAATGGAGAGCGTCATCCCCGGGAATGCTTCTGGGAACAGAGAGGAAGCGAGCGACCAGGCGACGAGAAACGCGACGATCAGCCAAGAAGCATCGGCGCGTACCTCGAATCCGAACAAGCGAAACATCGTGATTCGTTTCCCGAACACCTTGCATCTCCTCCTCGACGCCTTCATCGTATCCTCGCCCTCCTATGTGGAGCAATGATGGCCATTGGGTGGCTTCATCATGTAGGGTTTCCGTAAGGAGGCAAGCTCATCCATGGAACATTCGCTTGTTGTACTCCACTGCGGACTCCAATGCCCATGGCACGACTGGGTTGTGTCGCAGGCAAAGGAAGCAGCTGATCGCCTGCAGATCGTGCTTGAAGTCATTGACATCTGGCGCGACCGTGCGGCGGGCGAGCACCATCGCGTGTTCTGCCCGTTCCTGTTGGTTATCGATGGGACGCTTCGCGTGTCATCGCCTTTTTCGGCAGATCAACTCGAAGCATTCGCACGATCGGGCGCCCCGCAGGCTCAAGCCGAGCCAGTCGCTCCACGCGAACGTGGCGTTCCCGAGAAGATTAGTCCCCTGACGCCGCACAACCTCATCGACAGCGCACGCGTTTGCGGTTGTCGCGCTGGATGTCAGGAGATGGTGGCGAAACAGGGGTGGTATCTGCAGGTGGCGGAGGAAACCGGGGATGAGACGATCGGTCTGATCGGCTACGATGGCGAGCAAGCGGTCTGCCATGCGGAGTTTGTTCCGGCACTCCTTTCTCCATTTCCTCTTCCCGACAAGTCTTCACAAACTGCCGTGATTCAGTGTCTGTACAATCTTGAACAAGGCCCGGACTATCGAGACGCGCTCCTTGGAGCCACGGTCGACTACCTGATCGGAAGAGGATTCCGTCGGATTCATGTGGTGGTTGGTCGACGCTCACCCACTCCGAACGGACCGGCATCTTTCTATGCCGAGGCGGGATTCCGCGAAATCGCCGA
Source organism: uncultured Thermotogae bacterium (assembly GCA_964547105.1). Taxonomy (GTDB): domain Bacteria; phylum Bipolaricaulota; class Bipolaricaulia; order UBA7950; family UBA9294; genus RXOA01. Next base: position 25,394 of record CAZJLO010000003.1, on the reverse strand, counting down.
GGTGGATCGGGTGTTGGTTCGTCGAGGCTGGGAGACGCTTGTCCTGATGGAATTCCTCGCTTCTCGGAGCGAAACGGATTGACCCGCATGGTGTTGGGGGGCTACGATGCCCGCTTGGACCCAGGCCTATGTTTGAGGTCTTTTGAATCGGTGCACAGTTTGGGGGGCAAGCGTGAAAGCGAGCACATCTGTGGCAGTTGTCGGTGCCGGTGTTTCCGGTCTGTCGGCCGGCTGCTATGCGTGCATGAACGGGTTCGATACCCGGATCTACGAAATGAACGATCGCCCCGGCGGACTGTGTGCTGCGTGGGAAAAGGACGGCTACACGATCGATGTGTGTCTCCGATCGGTGGATGGGTGTGCAGAGCCAAACCCATACCATCGAATGTGGCGTGAGCTGGGGATCATCGATGCGCAAACATTTTCACGTGAGGACGTTCTGGCGCGTGTCGAGGACGACGAAGGCCGTGCCTTGATTTTGTACTCGGATGCCAAACGGCTACGCCGGCATCTTGCGGAACTGGCTCCGGGAGACAAGGACCTGATCAACGAATTTACGAAGGCCGTGCAGCGGCTGGGAGGTCAGCGACACGGACTCGTCAAGCCGAAGGAGTTGGCATCGCCGATCTCGGTCGGAGTGCGGTCCTCGCGGAAACCGTCGCTCGCATGGACGATCAGAAGATGGGGTGGGGTAACCCTCGAGGAATTCGCACAGTCTTTCGACAGCCCGTTTCTTCGGGAGACCTTCCCGTTTGCGGTCTCGACCCCTGATACGCCGGTCCTGTCGTTGATTCAAAGCTTGTCACGGATGAATCGAAGCACCGTCGGTCGTCCCGTTGCCGGATCGGAGGCATTCGTGCGATCGCTCGAGCGACGTTTCACCGAGCTTGGGGGAGAGATTGACTACGGATCTCGTGTCGAGCGCGTGCTGATCGAAAACGGACGGGCAGAGGGACTCCGGCTTGCCGACGGGCGCGTTGAACCCGCCGACGCGGTCATCGTAGCCAGTGACAGTCGAAGCGCCGTGTTCGATCTGCTGAGCGGCCAATGCTCGGATGAGCAATTGGCGGCGAGGTTTGACAAGCTTCGCCTCTATCCATCGATGGTGTGCGTGTCGATCGGCGTGAATCGATCGATCGCGGAATTCCCCTCATCGGTGGAGGGGATCAGCTTCCCGCTTGCCGGGTCGAAGATGATCGACGGTCGAAAACGCGATCGGATGGTTGTCCATGCTGCCCAGGGCTCCGTTCTGCAGCACCGCGGCGATACTCAGAAGACAGTACTCTACACGTTTCTTGATGCCAGCTACGATGAGTGGGTTCGGCGCGAGAGTGACGAGCAGGCCGATCAGAAAGCGCGACATGCGATCGTTCGTCACGTGATCGACGCACTTGAGCAGCGATTCCCAAGGCTTTCGGACGACGTGGAAATGGCGGATGTTGCCACGCCGCCGATGTGGCGACGGCGCACCGGCAACTGGAACGGAAGCATGCGGGGCTGGCTGCTGACACCCGAAACACTGCGTCTGAGGATCCCAAGGCGCATCAAAGGGCTTGACGGGGTCATTCTCGCGGGGCAATGGACCGAACCGGGCGGGGGTGTCGCCCGCGCCGCGATGTCGGGACGGTACGCGGCGGAGCTTGTTTGCCGGGATCGACGGAAGCGTTTTGCGGCGCAGGTTCCCTAGAGATCCGAACAAGTCGGCATCTGTCAATCGCTCGGCTGGAGGCGAAATGAACGAACAGCAGCAGCGAGTCGAAGAACTGACCATCTCTGGAGAGAAGCTTCTGGCGACGCTCAAGGCGGTGGTTCACCAGGGCAACATTCGCCGGATCACGATTCGGAACAAAGACGGAAAGAACCTCCTCGTTATTCCGGTTACGGCCGGTGTTGTCGGTGCTCTCCTGCTCCCGACGTGGGCCGCCGTCGGTGCTGTCGCCGCGGTGGTGACCGAATGCACGATCATCATCGAGCGGGTGACGAGCTGACACGGATGCATCCTTCCTGTCATCGAGATGCGGTATCCCTTGACGCTCGGACAGGGCTTCCGTTCTGGCCACCGATCGTGCTAGCATCTTCCTTGAGGAGGTGAGCAGTGTGAGCTTGAAGGAATTCTCGTTTGACATCGGAAACTGTCCGGGAGCGTTGGTCGATATCGCCGAGAAGCTCGGATCGGAGCATGTGAACATCGAAGGAATCGCGGGACTGACCGTCCTTGAAGAAGGCGTCGTCGGGATGATCACGAGCGAAACCGGATCAACCCAGAAGCTGTTGCGCGATATGGGAATTGACTTCGAGGAGAGAGAGGCGCTGGTCCTTGAGGTTCCGAACCATCCGGGCGAATTGGCGCATGTCTTGCAGCGATTGTCGGAAGACAGCATTAATGTGCTCTCTGTCTATGCGGGGGTGGAGCGGAACCAACTGATCATCACCGTTGATCAAACGGATAGCGCCAAGCGGATCCTCCATCTGGAGTAGTTGGAGAATATCGGTCCTCGATTCGTGACGGGCGTTTTCGGCGCTGGGCGGGCCTGACCTGCTGCATCGCCATCGGAACGCGTATGTTGTGATCGGATGGTGCAAAACACGGATCCATTCGTCGCGCCTGGGCTCTTGGAGTGGCGTGGCCGTGGAAACGGTTGGGTTCCGCGTGCGGAACATGGGATATGGAATGCCGATCTGTACGCAAGGCCGAAAACGGGCCATCGCGGAAGCGGAATCCGGCTCGTAGAGGTGTTGGGGTATGATCGATCGGTGCCGGGAGTACCTGATTCGCATCGACCCATCCCGCCCGGGGATGCTTTCCGATGGCGGCACGGCGGAAGAGAATGCCCTAATCGACCGGCATTTCCGATATCTCTCCGATCTGACTGACAAAGGGATCGTCGTTCTTGCCGGCCGGACCGAGCAAGCGGATTCTCCCGGCTTTGGGATCGTTCTGCTGCGTGCGGAATCCGAGCAGCATGCCATCGAGATCCTGCACGGAGATCCGGCGATCATCGGTGGCGTGTTCCGAGGCCAGATATTCCCTTTCAGGATGGCCCGTTGCGCCCCTCCAACTGCCGGCGAAGGATCTTCCGGCGCCTGAGACGACGATGTCAAAGCTCAGAGACGCCTGGGCGGAGGCGATTCGGAGGTCCCGACGGCGTCGAGCGGATCGATCCACCAAACCCTCAATGGGCATTCATACTTCCTTCACAACCTCCCTCTAAGATAAGGGCTGTACAAGAGCCGTTGAAAGAAAGAGCTGTACCTCCTTACCAAGCAGCTAGAAGATAAGAGGCCCCGAGATGGGGCCTCTACCTTTGGTTCCTCGGCTCCAAGCACGGCGAATCTCTTCCCTTCTCCTCGATTGGTGGCCAGAAATCGGTGCAACTGAAGCGTCCTCCCGCAAGTCCCGCGGTTGGACGGCGGATAGGGCCTGCTCGAAGATCTTCCGTCCCATGGGATGTTGCGCATTCATCGCGATCCATGGATGCTTGTTCAACGAGGAGGTGTCTTTGTTGAAGCAGTTCTTTCGGATTCGAGACCTTTCCCAAGTGGAGATGCTGCCGGGGATCCATCGACGTGCTGTTTGGACCGACGGGGCGATGCTCACGTTCTTCAGCTTCGCCCCCGGGAGTGTGGTTCCGGAGCACGAGCATCCGCACGAGCAGATCACCGTGGTGACCCGTGGGGCATTGGAGTTCATGCTTGACGGCGAGATCCACGTCCTGCGGGCGGGCGACGGGGTGCGGATCGGATCCAACCTCCGTCACAGTGCCCGTGCGCTCGACGAAGCCACCGAGGCGTTCGATGCCTGGAACCCGCCACGCGAAGATTACAGGATTGCAGAATGATGGGGATGACAGCGCCGAATTAGCGACGGATGGTCGCCAGCTCCAACACGGCGGTCAGTGCGATTCTCGTCATCTCGACCACCATGTTCACATCCAGGGCTTCCACGACATCGGTGGGGCGGTGGTAACCGGGGTGATACCGCAGCATCGACTCGAGCGACACGGGGGGCGAGCCGGAGTCGTCGGATCGCCGAACGGAAGGATCGTGATCGGAAGCGGCGTCGGGGGCGATGACGGCGGATGCGGTGATCGTGATTGCCGGAATCCGATACGCTGCGAGCGAGACATGATCCGACCATTGCAGGCGGGAACCTGCGGATACGACGGCGTGCCCCAGCGAGTGAGACGCTTCCGTGACAACCATCGCCAGGTCCGTCGCAGGGTTCAGGTCATCCCCAAACAATGTGACGAAGAAGGGTGCGCCGGCACAGGCTCCGAGCATGTCCATGTTGATGACGATGCAAGATCGATCCAAATCGTTGCTGACGAGCAGGCGGGTGATCGCCTTGGATCCGAGTTGTCCGATTTCCTCGGCGCCGAATGCCACAAAGAGAACCGACTTGTCAGGACGAGTCTCCGTGTCGGTCAGAATCTGCGCGATCTCCAACATGGCCGCTACGCCACTGGCGTTGTCGTCTGCGCCGTTGCGGATCGATTCGCCGCAGGGTCCAAGATGATCGTGGTGCGCGCCGACGATCACGAACTCGGTTGGATAAAGCTCGCCGGGAAGGACGGCAACGACATTCGAACCTGTTCCGGACAGGGCGATGGCTCCCCTTGCCGTGCAGGATCCTCCGGTGTCTTGATCCCATGGGTAAAACGATGTGTGAATCGGGAACGGATGAACATACGATGCCAGGTCGGCCGCCGCGAACGGCAACAGCCCGAGGGCGCCAAAACGCTCGGCAATCCATGCGACAACCTCATCTTCGTCATTCGTGGTCGCGAGTCGTCCGTTGCGATCATCGTGGGCCAGCCAGCGGATGTCATCAAGTAGGCGTCCGGCATCAACCTGGAATGCAAGCTCGCGGATCTGTCCCCGGTCGATGGATCCCGCCGGCGCTTCGGCGGACAGGAACACGACGGCAAGGAATAGAGCGAGCCCTGTGGAAAGCGCGCGCGGTATCTTGGTTCCCATTTCTCTCTCACCTCAAGTCCAAGAAGCGTCGACGGACTATGGAATCCGCTCTGCTAACAGGAACAGAACAAGCGCCGCAACCGTGCCGGCAAGCAGCAGCCCGAAGAAGCCGACCATCCTCCAATTTCGACGTTGGGCGAAGAAGCCCGGACTGTTGATCAACGTATACAACAGCATCCCGAGCGATAGCGGGAAGAGCCAAGTCGGCCACTCGGCTCCGCAGAGAAGCCCTGCGCCGGAGGCGAGCAACAAAGCGGCGGTGATTGCCTCCGCGAACCAGTGGAAAGCCAATTCCAGGGCGCCGCGTACCGAGAAGGCTTCGTCGTGTTTCGGCAGTTGCCTGGCAAAGAGGGTTCGCGTCCACTGAGCGACAATCAGCGAACCGACGACCACAGCATAGATTGCCGGAAAGCGCATTATCTCCCCCTTCTCGATCTTCGCTTCGTGCATTCGGCTTGTGCCATCGTAGACCGGCGAAACGAAGATCACAACGCCCCAGGATGATGAGCGCTTCGATCGCCGGAGGGAAGATTGTAGGATCACGGTGCGACGGTGCAACTACACCGTCGCGCCAGGCGGCCAACCCGGCGCAAGGAGAGTGAAAGGACGGGTATGGAATCGTTGACCGAGCTTTATCGAATCGGGATGGGCCCGTCGAGCAGCCACACGATGGCTCCGAGACGAGCGGCGGAGCAGTTCGGCGAGCGGAACCCTCACGCGGCTACGTTCCGGGCCACGCTGTTCGGGAGCCTTGCCGCGACGGGCGCGGGACACCTGACCGACACGGCGATCCGCGCGGCGCTTGCTCCCCGCCCGGTCGAGATCGTTTGGCGCCCAGAAGAAACGTTGCCGTTTCACCCTAACGGGATGCGGTTTGAGGCGATCGATGCCTCCGAGGATCTCGTTGACTGTTGGCAGGTCTACAGTCCGGGGGGTGGGGCGCTGGTCGAGGAAGGGGGAACCTTCGAAACGGAGTCCGTCTACCCCGACGATTCCCTATCCGCCATTCTCCGACGCTGTACGCGAACCGGCGAGTCGCTTTGGGAGTACGTGGAGATGTGTGAGGGTCGTCAGATCTGGGACACGCTCGCCGGTGTTTGGCGTGCGATGCAACAAGCCGTCGAGCGAGGCTTGGCGACCGAGGGACGGCTCCCAGGCGGGATCGGCATTTCTCGCAAGGCCCGCTCGCTGGCCCGCAAGGCAACGCTGTTCGACGAGCCGTTGGAACGGCGCGGACTTCTTGCCGCATTTGCGTTTGCGGTCGCCGAGGAAAACGCCGCGGGAGGAATCGTAGTGACAGCACCGACGTGCGGCTCGAGCGGCGTCGTGCCCGCCGTATTGCGAAGTATGGACACGATGATCGAATGCACCCAGTCGGATCTGCTTCATGCACTGGCGACCGCCGGACTGATCGGGAACTTGGTCAAGCACAACGCCTCGATCTCCGGTGCGGAAATCGGTTGTCAGGGAGAAATCGGCACGGCATGTGCCATGGCGGCGGCCGCGGCGGCGCAACTCTACGGCGGGACGATTCACCAGATCGAATACGCGGCGGAGATGGGGATCGAGCACCACCTAGGCTTGACGTGCGACCCTGTGGCCGGCCTGGTCCAGATCCCTTGTATCGAACGGAATGCGTCTGCGGCGATGCGCGGACTTGATGCGGCCCAGTTCTCGCTTCTGCTCGACGGCACCCACTTGATCTCGTTTGACGATGTGGTCGCCGTGATGAAGGAGACGGGACATGCACTGCCATCGCTGTATCGCGAGACGTCCGCCGGAGGGCTTGCCCGGGCGTACGAGCGGCATCGGCTCGATTCGGCAGAGAGGGATTCGTCCTAGTCGTTCGGCGCTGCCTGGCCGGAGTTTTTCCCTGCTGGAATCGCCCCGCCCACCTCGAACGGAGAATCTCTCTCGTTTCCTCGACAAGCACACCGCCCTGGGTGTATCTTCTGCCCGACCGACCATCTGCGAACGGGGTTTGCATCGCACACGATCCGCCGTTCATGTCGGTCGGCATGTCGGAAGGATTTCGTAAGCATCGAGGGAGGTGAGTCCCGTGGGGACAGAGAGCGAATCAAGTATCAGTGGACCTGCGAGTACGGTACCGCTATCGGTCGGAAGGCACATCGACTAGGATCCCGAGTTCACCGCCGGAACGGCGATGGATTCATCGTCCTTCCGGAGGCGTTCTCGGAACATATTCTCAATCGGGCGGCATGGCGCGAGGTCAAGCTGCGGATAGCTCGGCTGGGAGAGCAAGGTCCTTCCGCCCAATTGACCGTCGGAGTCGCCCGACGGCTTGATGGGGCCTGGAATGCCGAACCTAGGTTCCCGGCTCGGCATGTCTTGGGGCCTGCACCACATCCCCATGTCCCATTGTGGCGGGTGATTCATCACGTCCATCTGCGGGCGGAGCGATCCGGGGGAGCGGATCCCGAAGACCCCATCGCAGCTGCGTCGAATTGGGGAGTGTGGGTGAGGGTGGAGCGGGTTGACCGGTTCTCCCCGGCTCAGCGCCGGGGTTCGAGCAAGCATCGGATTGGGCGGCTGACAGGACGAGCACAGTGAATCCCCGTCTTGCAGAGGATTGCCGTGCCAGATCATTGTCGGATCGGGGTGATGGATGAATCTCTTCCTGTCTTGGCATCCGCTCCTTCAAGCGCTTGCTGCTACCGGATTCACCTGGTTCCTGACCGCTCTGGGCGCGGCAACCGTGTTCCTGTTTCGCACGATCAGCGGTCGCGTGCTCGATGGCATGCTCGGATTCGCGGCCGGTGTGATGATCGCCGCCAGTTTCTGGTCGCTTCTCTCTCCGGCAATCGAACTCGCGGAGCAAATGTCCATCCCAGGGTGGATTCCGGCGACGATCGGATTCCTCATTGGCGGCGGGTTCCTGTGGATCGTCGATAAGACGCTGCCTCACCTGCACGCCGGCGGGTCCAGCGACAATGCCGAGGGAATCAAGACCCCCTGGAGTCGCAGCATTCTGCTGGTGCTGGCAATCACACTCCACAACATCCCCGAAGGGTTGGCGGTTGGAGTTGCTTTCGGAGCGGTTGCCGCTGGACTTCCCGGAGCGGGCATTGCCGGCGCGATGGCACTTGCAATCGGAATCGGAATACAGAATCTGCCAGAGGGAATGGCCGTCTCCGTGCCGCTTCGCCGCGAGGGACTCAGCCGAGCGCGGAGCTTCTTCTATGGGCAGCTCTCCGGACTGGTCGAGCCTATCGCCGGTGTAGCCGGTGCGGCGGCGGTGGTTCTGGTCAGGCCGCTTCTTCCCTATGCGTTGGCGTTCGCCGCCGGGGCGATGATCTACGTGGTGGTCGAGGAACTAATCCCCGCAGCCCACCGAGAAAAGCATGTCCATGTGGCGACGATCGGCGCCATGCTTGGGTTTGCGGTGATGATGGTGCTGGATGTGGCGCTGGGATAGGGGGGAACGCCGACGCGTGTCGGTCAATCGGGATGCTTCTCTGGTTCAGGATCGATCGGAGACGCGCTCACGGAATGGTGTTCCTTCCAGCCGGCACAGATCCCTAATGGCGTTTCGTCCCATGGCGGCGCAACCTGGAAGCCCTGCGCCGCCGACGGTTTGCCCGGCAAGGAATAGCCGATCGACGCTTGGCAGCGTGGTTGGCCGGGCAAGCAACTGGGAGACCACCGCGCCCAATCCAAGGCGGAAATCATCGTCCGAGCCATACGGCTGGCCCATCCCGGTATAGCGTTCGGTGGTCACCGGTGTGGCGACATCCACGACTTCCAGCTGGCCATGCAATCCGGGGAATCGGGGCTCGAGAAGCTCCGCCACCCGGTCGGCAAGAACCCTCTTCGCGTCGACATACGAGGTGCGATCGTTGGAGAGGTTCTTCCAGTGACGGTAGGAAGTATCGAGGACGACCTTCAGAACGCCGCCGCCGGGCGGGGCCAATTGCGGATCGAACCCATACAGCTCCAGCGAGAGACGATCGACCATCCGCCCCGCCAATTCCTTCGGCTCGGGGAGGAAGAACACAATCGAATGTGGTTCGGCGGTAAGATTCCGACGTATGCCGAACGATATATGAATCCCCATTCGCACCTCATCGGTCGGCTTCGAGTAACGACGTCGGAGAGCAGGCGGGGCGGCGTGCGGATCCAGCAAGTGGAACAGGGTCGCCTGGGCCGGGGCGGTGGACACCACGGCCTCGGCGCGGAACTCCGTCCCGTCTGTGAGGCGAACGCCGGTGGCGTGACCGTTGGAAACAAGGATCGTCTCCACGCACGCACCGTATTCGATGATCCCCCCTAATGCTTGATAGCGATCGACCATGGATCGAATGAACGCCTGTGATCCGCCGGCAGGGAATCCGCAGTTCCTTGCGTGGCAGCCTCCGAGGATGTTGAGGTGAAACGCGATCGGCACGTCAGTCCAATCGTACTGAATGTGGGGGAAGACGCGGCGGAGGAACGGGTCGGAGAACCGCCGAGCGACGGTCTGCATGGACGCGGCGCTCCAGCGGAGGTTTCGAAGAATGGCGACGACGCTCCGCGCAATGCCTGGCTTGCCGGTGACGACCGACTCGAGAAGGTCGCGGGCGGAGGCGATCCTCGCGCTACGGATGTAGCGGCGGATCGGAGCCGCATCGCGGGGCGCGATCTTCAGCAGGTGCTCTTTCAGTCGATCGAGATCCGTGAATACCGTTAGGAATCGCCCGTCCGGCGCTTCGACATGTGTGAGGTCCTGAGGAAACAGGATCGGTCTCGGAAGCGCTCCCAAGCTCTCCCACATCCGGTAGAGCGGCGTGCCGGGGCGACATCCGGCAAGATGGTGGATGCAGCCGTCAAATGTGTATCCCTGGCGGGACCATGCGGTGCATACGCCTCCCGGCTGGATGTGTTGTTCGAGCAGAAGCGTTTCGAATCCGTTCAGCGCGGCATAGCATCCCGCAGACAGTCCGGCAATCCCGGCACCGATAATCGCAACCCTTAGACTCCCCATGTCACCTCCCTCGATGGAAGGAAACACTCCGCTTTCATCATACGAACGATCGCTTGCTCGTCAATCAGCGACTGAGACACGGGGTGAGCTTGGACGGATGGGCCATATAGAAGTATTATGGTAGTAAAATACCATAATAAGGAGTTTGGATATGTCGGATCCTCTAAAGATGATGGAAGGAACGGCACTTGCTCTTCATGCTGTGGTCTGGATTGCGATCCGGAACCGCCCAGTGACCACAGCGGAGATCGCCGAATCGCTGTCGGCGTCAGCCGCTCATCTCTCCAAAGTCCTGCAGAGGCTCGTTCGCGCTGGATTGCTTACGGCTACGCGCGGCCCTCGCGGTGGATACGCCTTGGCACGAGAAGCGGAGAAGATCACTCTGGAAGAGATCTACATGGCATTGGAGGGCGCCCCCCGGATCGATGGGTGCCTGTTCACGGCTCCGGTTTGTGGGAAGAGCCGTTGCATCATGGGCCAGGCTGTGGAGAAGGCACGTCGGGATCTGCGGGAGTATCTGCGGGAGACATCGATCAAGAAGCTGGCGGAACAGGAGACCTAGGGGAGGAACGCGATGAGCATGTTCTGTTATCAGTGCGAGCAAACCAAGGACGGGTCGGGGTGCACGGACTTCGGCGTATGTGGGAAGGATCCGAGGACGGCAGCGCTCCAGGATCTACTGATCCATGTCTGCAAGGGGGTCGCGGTTGTGGCGGACCGCTTTCGGCCATCGGGCGCCCATGAAGTGTTGCGTGATGCGGATCGATTCATCACCGAGGGGCTATTCACAACGATCACCAACGTGAACTTCGATCCGGCCCGATTGGAGGAGATTGTGCGCCGTGGTGTGTCGATTCGCGATCGACTGATTGCGCGGCTGGCTGAGACGAAGGGTGACCAACTCGAAGCGATGCCTCCGGTGGCGACCTGGGAACCGGCGCCGGATTCGGATGGGCTGCTTGCCCAGGGATACGCACTGGCGATCGACCGCCGCCAAGCCGCGCTGGGCAAGGATGCCGTCGGCTTGCAGGAGCTCTTGCTTTATGGACTCAAGGGGTCGGCAGCGTACGTGGATCACGCGATGATCCTCGGCCATGAGGATCCGGCGGTTTGGGCGTTCTTCCGAGAAGCTCTTGCGTTTCTTGCCGAAGATCCGGACGACATCGACCGCTTGCTTCCGATGTGCCTGCGTTGCGGCGAGGTCAACCTTCGGGTGATGGAGCTTCTGGACGAAGCAAACACAGGAGCATACGGAGATCCGGTCCCGACGGATGTCCGGATCGAACCCGTTGCCGGCAAGGCGATTCTCGTGTCGGGGCACGATCTGAAGGATCTCGATGAGCTCCTGAAGCAAACAGAGGGCACGGGGATCCGAGTGTATACGCACGGGGAGATGCTTCCTGCGCACGGGTATCCGGGATTGAACCGGTATCCGCACTTGGCCGGGAACTACGGGGGCGCGTGGCAGGATCAGCAGAAGGAGTTTGCGGCGTTTCCAGGCTCGATCCTGATGACCACCAACTGCATTCAGAAGCCGACGTCCATCTACTCGGGCCGGATCTTCACGTCGGGACTCGTTGCGTGGCCCGGCGTCACCCACATTGCCGATCAAGACTTCTCCCCGGTCATCCAGGCAGCCCTTGATGCCGATGGATTCAGCGAGGATGGACCGGATCGGACGATCAAAGTCGGGTTTGCGCACAACGCGGTTCTTGGCGTTGCGGACGACGTGATCCGTGCCGTCAAGAGTGGGGCGATCCGCCACTTCTTCTTGGTGGGTGGGTGTGATGGCGCCAAAACGGGACGCAACTATTACACGGAGTTTGCGCAGGCGGTTCCCGATGACTGTGTCATTCTGACGCTTGCCTGTGGGAAGTACCGATTCAACAAGCTTGACTTCGGGACGATCGGCGGGATTCCCCGGCTTCTGGATATAGGGCAGTGCAACGACGCGCACTCGGCGGTACGCATTGCCCAGACACTGGCCGGTGCGTTCGAGACGGACGTGAACTCGCTTCCGTTGTCGTTCGTGCTTTCATGGTACGAACAGAAGGCGGTGGTGATTCTCCTGAGCCTCCTTCACCTTGGGATCCGCGGAATTCGGATTGGTCCAAGTCTTCCGGCATTCATCACTCCGGCGGTGCTCGACATCTTGGTGGACAACTTCGAATTGACGCCGATCACCTCACCGGAGAACGATCTGCGGACGCTTCTCGGCGAGGCATAGCGGGCAATCGAGATCGGGAAGTGGCGTCAACGATGATCGCGATCGCTTCCCGGTCTCTTGCCAGAGTCTACTTCCAGAACATCCAGAACTTCCGCGCCACAAGCTCCGCCGCGACGCCCTGAGAATCGAACCGGACCGACAGGTCCATCGTGTATTTCCTCCCCGAGATCATATCGGTCACGAGGCATTCTGCAGCGAGCCGTCCCTCGAGACGGCCTTCAGACAACGCAAATTCGATATCTCCGAGATTGACGCGCACGTCTTGAACCTCGAGGAGCACGTCCGCTGCCGCGGGATCGGAAACGATGGTCAGGTTCTTCTCTCCGAGGACAATTCCCAGGCCCTGCTCGGCCGGCTCGGTGTTGCCGGGATCCTCCGCACCGGCGAACCGAATGAAGATGGTGTCCGCATCCGCCAGCGGGTCGGGTGCCGGCAGCAGAACGATGACGACAACGGCAACAACGATCATTCCGATTCCACTCAACGCAATTCTTCCCGCCCTGCTCATGATGCCTCCTCGGTGTTGCGACATCTCCGTATCCGTAGCAGAAGAACACGCTTGTGTCTCTTTCTACGATCGTCATTGACCATGCGATACTCTGTGTTCTGGCACACCCCGATGGTTGTTGCGAGTCCGGGTCAGCGAGGATCCGTGTTCTTCAAGGGAAGCTTATCGCACGACGCCACGGGTTTGCCAGCCGGATCATCGATGTCCGCTGCCGGTGGACTGGCTCCCGCCAGCAGACAAGGAGCCAAGACCTGCAGCGGATCTCGCTGCAGGTTTTTGGATGATGTCAGCCACCGCGGACAAGTCCCAGGACGACGTGATCGATGAACAAGATGTCCTCACCGGTTTCCACCGCCAGGTAGAACTTCGCTTCCCCCTCAACTTGGTGTGCGGGCGGCAAATCGATCCTGGCGTGGAATTGCCTTGATGTCCATCCTTCGTGCTCTCCGACTGACTTCCAGTTCCAGTTGGATTCTTGGGAGTCGGCGATCAGGGATTGAGCGGGTGTTCCCTTGAGCCGAGCGGATCGAGGATCGGTGATGGCCCCCTGCAACAGCGGTCGCAGGAGGGCTGTCCCGCTGGTTCGGCATCGGAGTTCGACGACCAGAGCCTGATTCGAAACCAGCAAGGACGGATTGATCGCCCCCAGGGTGGTGATGCTCTTTCCCTGTTGGTCATTCCAGTTCCACGTCATCGCTGTTGCGGCGATTGCCAAGCATCCATTCCCGCTTTCCCCTCCGAATGTCAGGACTCGTTGTCCACCCGGGCGCGGCTGTTGCTCGCTTCTCCAGAGGTCGTCGCCATCCGCGCTGTGCTCCCAGGAGCCTCGGCGCCAAAGGAAGCTGTCCACGGTGTCCGGCGATGCCTCGGAGAACGTGTTGCAGTAGAGGTACTGCGTTGTCTCGGGCTCGGAGGCGAGGAATGCTTCGACAAGTCGTTGCTTGATGTTCTCGCGGATTGCCTGCGTGCCTTCGTCGAACAACAGGTCATCGACGGTGAATTCGCGGTAGGTTGTCAGGCTCCTTCCGAAACCGAGACAGCTGGAGCATCCCTTCTCCACCCAGGCGAGCGTTGGCTTGCTTGCCTGGTGCGCGACGACAAGCTCCTGGAGACAGGACGGCGAGACATGGGATGATCCAGGCTCGGCCGCCGCCTCGTCCAGGAGCAGAGAGAAGAAGACATCGCATCGTTCGATGCGGGGGAACAGGGCGCTGGCGGGGTCCCCGAACTCGGCCTTGTCCCCTTCGATGATGTCGAACTGCAGCATGCCCGGTGCCCCTTTCTGCTGCATCTCGCGGGCAAGCTCGCAAACGGCTGTCTCAAGGAGGACGCGGAAGGCGCGTACCTTCGCGGCAAGTGGTGCCGAGAAACTGTGACTATAGAAGAGACGCATGACGGATCTTCCTCCTGATCGTGTCCTCCGAGTGTACGATTCGGATTCGCCCTCGACAATAGGGATGCGGCACCTGAGAGAATCGGGCAGCCGGCCGAAGCCGCTCCACAGCCGGCCATGTCCGCTCCAGTGGGATGCGTGAGCCAAGCACCGGCAGGGTGTAGGAGCGCGTCCCAGGACGCGAACCCACAAGGCCGCCGACATCCTCCCTGCTGGAGGCGAAAGTCTCGAGCTGGTCGAGCGCTTTGCTGTGCTGAAGGATGTGCCTCCGGATCTCGCTCACGACGAGGAGTGGCTGTGAACGCGAGCCTGCGAAGAATCCGAAACGGGCTTGCCAAGGAATGGAGCCCGATGAACTCAGGCTTCGCCAGTCTCTTGTCTTGGTGTTGTTTCCGCTTCTGATTGTGGGGCAGACACTTCTAATCATCTGACGGGTCACCCGATTCATTCCGGCCGCGGATGCAATCACAACTCTGGTCCACAGCGAAGAAGCTGCGGCTGCTTCATGGTCCGCGGCGGACGTGCTTCGCCTGTTTCTGGTCTGCCGGTTCAACTGCTTCGTGCTCATTGCCCCGGTGATGATCGCGAATGCGTCTTCGTCCCGACGCACCGTCAAGGAGAAGATCATGCGGACGCTGGACCCGCCGCTTGCAGCGTCCGCGCGAACGTGGACACGACGGACCGGGAAAGCGTTGTCAGGCGCCGTTCCTGCGGTTGCTTTTACCGGGTTGTGCGCCGGGGCGTTCATCGGCGCTTACAGGCTCCGCTTGTTTTGCAGGGTCTCGAGATCCTGCCTCAGCATCGACTGCGAGTCCATATTCTCGACTTGCTCGAGGGATTCGCTTGCCAATTCCACGGCTTGGATTGCAGCGGACCGGTTGCAGACAGCCGCCCCAGCGTGTGCAACGGCTTGATCAGCGCAGGCGAGATCAAAGACGCCGATGTCCTGTCTCGAACTCTCCTGGCGCACATCGCTGCATCGTGTCGTGCTTCCTTGGTGCGCCGCAGCTCCGAGTGGATCCTGGACGTCTATCAGATCCCGGCGTAGAGGTTCTCCGCTCTGCAATTCGAGCGTTTCGGCCAGTGTCAGGTCGATGTCGGACCTAGCTTGAGCATTGCTTCATTCGGCTGTGCGGTACGATTCGAAGCATCAAGTAGATCCCAAGCTTGACTGAAACAGGCAACGGAGAATTCCCGGTGCACTGCCTGCTCATCGGCGATCGTCTCGTTCGGGTAGGATCGGAGCATCGCAGGGTTTGCGTGATCGAGGGACACGTCCTGCAACGGACAGGGATTGGCGGGTTAGGCAGGCGACAGCGCGCGAAAGGCCGGCCATGGAAAGGGAAACGATGTTCATCGATGAGAGGATCGAGGCGCTGTTCGACCGGCCGCCGCTCCACCAGAAGCGGCCGGGGTGTCCAGATGGATTTGTGTGGAGAGGCCAGACCTACCGGATCACGGCGCTCCTGAGCGAGCGCCATGACTACAGGCGCCGCGGACGAATGGCCCACAACATGAGGCCGGAACATCTTCGAACAGCGGCCAGGCGGGGATCGTGGGGCGTGGGCAGAGATCTGTTCCGCATTGCGACGGATCGCGGAGGGCGCGTGTTCGAGTTGTACTACGATCGATCCCCGCGGATTGGTGGTCGGAAAGGCGGGTGGGTGTTGTTTCGGGAACTTCCTAGGTGAGGCTGTTGCAGTCACACGGCGGGCTCTCATCCATGGACGAATTCCGGATTGCCGATCCAGCTCCGGGAAGCGGGGCCGATGTCGATCCTCGCATCGACATTGTCCTTATGGAAGTGGACCGATGGGAGCGAAAGCCGGGCCGCGGTGATGTACAAGATGGCGATAAGCGTGGTGCTTGGACAACCCCGAAAAGGAATGAATGAGTGAGTGGCATTGAATTGACCGTCGAATGCTTGGCTCTGCTCGCCACAGCGATCATCTCGCTTGTTGTTGCACACCTGATCGGATCCAAGAAGAGCATCTCCGGCATGACGACGCTGTGCGCTCTGATGATCGCCATTGCCGGTTGGTCGCTTGCCGCCGGACTGGAAGCTGCCGTGATCCCGTTTCGTCTCAAGCTGCTGTTCTCCACGTTGGAGTATGTAGGGTCCGGCGCGACCATGGCTCTTCTGCTGCAATTCGCCGTGGTGCATGCGGGCAACGGTGCGTGGCTCACCGGCAACAGGAAGGCTCTTCTGTGGGTCGTGCCCGTGCTGAATACCGCCCTTGTGGCGACCAACGGATGGCATGGCTTGGTTTGGACGGGGTTCTTGCCTGCATCCGCCGAGAATCATCTTCTGATCTACGAACACGGCGCCGGTTTCTATGCCATTCTCGGCGGGATCTATCTGTACATCGCGGCAGCGACACTGCTTCTTCTGTACACCGCGCTTCGCCCCTCCGTGCTGCCACGCCGACAGGCGATCGCAATCCTGATCACCATTCCCATCCCCTGGGCTGCAAGTATTCTGTATGCTTTCCTCCCCGCCGTCTTCAACGGCCTCAACATCATCCCGATGGCGTTCTTCTTTGTCGGATGTTTGCTCTTCTGGAGCATCACGCGGTGGCGCGTGTTCGATCTTGCGCCGATCGCACGCGATGTGCTGGTCGAGCGGATGGAAGATGCGTTCGTGGTCATCGATGCGCGGCAGAACATTGTCGACTGCAACTGTGCCGCAACGCGTACACTCGGGATCGGTCCGGAGCAGATCGGGCAGCCGGCGGCGGCTCTACTCCCTTTCTGGACTGACCTTGTGGCAACCGGTGAACCCGAGGGATGTTGCCACACATGTTTGCAGCTGCCGGACGGCACGGTTTGGCATGCTTCGGCGCAGCTGACGTCCGTTGCCAACAAGGATGGCGTTCCTGTCGGGGCGCTGATCATGGTTCACGATGTCACGCAGCGCCATCAGACCGAACTTGCGCTACGCGAATCCAACGAGGCGCTCCAGCAGAAACTCGTCGAGAACGAGCAGTTGCAGCGTGAACTGCGGGAACAGATGCTAAGGGATCCATTGACGGGACTTCGCAATCGACGTTTTCTGGAAGATGTTCTCCCCGTTGAAGTGAGACGAGCCAAGGAGCAGGGGGGGTGCGTGTCGCTTGTGGTCGTGGATATTGATCGATTCAAGACCGTCAACGATGCCCACGGGCATGCCTGCGGTGATTCGATGCTCACGGCGCTCGGGAATCTCGTCAAGAGCACGTTGCGCGAGCCGCAATCGGCAGGGCGGTACGGAGGGGACGAGTTTATGGTGATCCTGCCACACACACCGCTGGCCGAGGCTGTCGCCTGGGCTGATTCACTCCGGCGGGCGTTCGAATCGATTGCTGCAGCCTACAACGGATCGATTCGCGCTGCGACCCTGTCGGCAGGCGTTGCCGCCTATCCGGAGCACGGAAGAACCGGCGCGGATCTGTTCCACGTTGCCGATGTCGCCCTGTATGAAGCAAAGAACCTGGGGAGAAACTGCGTGCGCGTCGGTTTGCCGCAGGCATCAACCGATGGGCGTTCCGCCGGGAACGCCGTGCAACCAAAGACGATTGAGTCTGATCCCGATCCGTCCTCGGCTTCCGATTTCCCCACAGCCTAGCGGAATTCCTTGCCATGCGGGCGCTGTCTTAGAACAGCGCCTTTCCTATCCGAAGCTCAATCTGATCGTATCGTCTGACGCCGTAGGCATCATGAATTTCGAGCTTGATGCATACCGAATCCCCCCAGCGAACCGCCGCCGGAGCGGTATACACGGGATCGAGCGATGTCGGGTCGTCGAAGCTTCCTCGTTCCGCTGTCCACTCGAAGCAAACGGGAATGTTCACGGGTGTGGTGATTCGGCCATGCAGCTGAGCTGTCTGGCCTTCCGTGACCCACTCGGGATAGGAACGTTCGATGAGCACGGTGGCGGCGCCACCTGATCGAATCACGCCGGATGAAGGCCGATCCTGGTTGTGCAGCACAATGACCGTTTGAGAGGGTATCGCAGCGCACGGAGAGGCGGGTTGGCTGCACGGCCATGTGGTTGGCTCGGCGGAATACCCGCATGGCGGCGCGCAGTTGCATGCTGTCGCCAGTGGCGCGGCGCGCTGCGCCGAAACGTGCTGGACGCACGGATCGTCGCATGCCCAAGTCGCCGGAGCACAGGGGTCGGGCTCGGAAATTGTCCGGCAGGGGGAAGCGGGTGCCGGAACGGAACACGGCGTTGACGTCATACAGGGAGAACATGTCGAAGAGATCACGGTTGCAGGCGGGATCTCCATCGATCCTGCGGCCAACGATGCCTGCGAACTCCCGCCAGTCTGCAGGATAGACGATGCCTCAGTCGAGATCGGCTCCTCAAGAGCTGCATTGGCTCCCGGATCCGGGGATCCCGATGCCAGCAGCAACAACAACAGCAGAACTGCGGCGATACCACCACCAATCCACAACAGGGAGTTGTCGGACACGACTCCCACCTCCTTGACCCTCTCCTTGCTGCCGCCACCCGGACCAACCTACCGCGAACCAGTGCCGGAGTCAATCCTCAAGCGAAGCAACGATTCGATTTGGAACTTGCCGTTCGGGCTTGGTGACGGGTAGATTGAATCTGAAGCGTGGAGCCGAATCGACGGCCGATGCTTTCATACAAGGGACAGGTTCCTGGGGATGTGCGTCATGCGATCGATCCTAGCGATTGTCGTGATTCTTCTCGTGTGCTGGATGCTGGCGGCGGAGACGATTGTCGTAGAGGACGATGTGTTGATGTTGCAGGAAGCGATTGACCAAGCAGCTCCCGGAGACACGATTCTCATCTCACCCGGCGTCTACTTAGGCACGTTGAAGATCGAAGACAAGGATCACCTCACGATCCGCGGAGCGGAGCTTCTGTTTGCGATGGGGCGGATTCCGTGTTGGGATCAAGCCGGAGATGCGTCGCTGGCGGTGGTCATCAACGGATCGGTGGAGATCCTGGATTCTACCCACATCCGTCTCGAGGGGATGACGGTGACCGGGTCTGGAATCGGCGTGTTGGTGGATGGGTCAGCGGAGCATCCGGCGGACGATGTCACGATTTATGGCTGCAATCTCGTCTGCAACGAAGGAGCGGCATTGGTTCTCGGCGACAATTTCCACCGTTTCTCGATCCTTTGCTCGAATCTCTGTGTTGCCGAAGGGGCGAAACAGATCGCCAGAATCAATCCTATCGTTGAAGACATCCTTGGAGCGAGAGTCCTCACCATGTGTAACAGGCGGTTCTTCGCCTCCAACGAGATGGTGGAGGCGGTCCCGGGAGGTTCGGATGTGGTGGTTGCCGTGATCGATTCGGGGATCGACTTCGGTGTGGCTCCGCTGGGGTGCGTCATGTGGGAGAATCCTGACGAGATCGCCGATAATGGCGTGGATGATGACGGCAACGGCTATGTCGATGATATTCACGGCTGGGACTTCCGGGATGGCGACCCCGATTCGCTTGTCGGGACCCGGCTCTATTGGCACGGGACGTTTGTCGCCGGCGCACTTGCCTCTGCGTTCGAAGCGCAACGCGATCGATTGGGATCCTCGGAGACTCTGTCCATCATGGATCTTCGTTTTCTCGATTCTCGAGGCGCGTTCTATTCCAATGACTGGGACCTCTTGGTGGAAGCCATCGAGTATGCGGTGAACCAAGGAGCCGATCTGATCAACTTGTCGCTCTATGCGGTCGAGCCACCGCCTGCCTCCGTGCGCGAAGCGGTGGGCTTGGCTGTGGCTCAGGGCGTTGTCGTGATCGGCATTTCCGGCAATGATGGCGCCGAACTGCGCTACATGTCGACATGGTCCGAGATCATCACCGTGGCCGCCGTCGATCCGCAACTTGACACGGCCGCCTTCTCGAATAGGGGGCAGGAAGTGGATTTCGCCGCGCTTGGTGAAGATGTTCTCTCGTTCATGCCGGGCGGGGGCATCTCCACCGCCTCCGGGACATCGTTTGCGGCACCGATTGTTGCTGGGACGGCCGCGTTCTTGATTGCGCAAGAACCGACGCTGAGCGTTTCCGAGGTAGAAGCCGCACTTCGAGGCAGCGCGATCGATGTCGGTCCAGTCGGCGAGGACCTGGAAACAGGCTGGGGGATCATTCGATGATGTAAGCTGCAAACAAGTATAAATGGATGGACCGTGGTCCCTGGTTGGGCACGTGATTCAAGGGCTGTTGGTGATATCCTGCATGTCTTCTCCCCTTCAATTCCTAGCTTCCGTACGATATACTACGACGGTGGACGAACGCTTCGAAACTTCTCGGTAGCGTTTGTTCTTATTTTCGGGGTTTCGAAACAAGCTGCCGCGATATGAAACCGGATGGCAAATAGTAAGGGGGACCTTGCATGACACGGAAGCACGTGATGGACAAGCTCGCTGTCTACATTCCGAAGAACAAGCTCGATGAGCAACCCGTCGAGCGCCTGATGAGACTCAGCGAGAAGCACGATCGTTCAGTCAACTACCTTGTTGTCGAGGCCATTCTCGAATACCTCAATCAAGAAGAAGGATAGTTCGGCAGCGAGTGGGTGCTTTGCTCTTGGCGCGGCATATCGGATGGCCTGGGAAGCTGGTCTATTCCGAAAGGACCATGAGTCTGCTTGTAGCAGGCTGACCGCCGCAATCAAGTCGTTGGACACCGGCCCTGAAGCTGTAGCCTAGGGTCTCCGGTGTCTTTTCCTATTGGCTACGGCTCCCGCTTGCGCCCGCGATCCTGTTTCGCTCCAGAGCGCTCGCACGCAAAGAATGGTGTCGTCCGAAGCGTTGACGAGAAAGGCCTCGCTGTAGGCGGCTGCCGTATCGCGAAGCAGAAGCGAGTTGGGCCAACGTTTCGAGAATCCTCCGTCGCTCCATGCTATGCTTCGTGTCGGCGCGATCCGCGAGACAGTCGACGGGAATGCCGCCTACGTGGACAAGACCGGGTTGCGCGGAGAGGAGGATCGTGGAACACGGAATACGCCACGTTGTTCGAGAGGAAGGACTATTCGCGGGAATCCGCGAGCCTCTGAAGTCGCGGGATGACTTGCCGTCCCGCATGAACACTGTCCGTGCGGCGCGCGTACGCGCGCCGACAGGGCCGCTGACCCACATCATTCGCTTTGATACCCCGGTGGAGGGGCTGGATTCAGAGATCGGATACCCGGTTGCCGGACGAATCAACGCGGATGGCATCAAGACGAACACCCTGCGGCGGCTCCACCTCTTCTCAACCATCCACTCGGGTCCGGTGGCGACGCTTGGGCAGTCGCGAAAACGGTTGTACGAGCAGATGCAGCGCTCCGGGCTGTCGCCGGAGCTGGAGCTGGTGGAAATCTACCACCGCTACGATCCGGCGGACGAATCCGAGAATCGAATCGAGGTCCAGGCAGCGTTTCTTGCCTGGCCCGACGTATATCTGGATCAGTTGGCCCGGGTTCTCGGCGAACAGGCCGCTTTGGAGATCTGGGTTGGCGGAGACAAGCTGACGCCGTTCACCGGGGTGGATGAGCGCGTCTCGTGGGTCGCGGACACGATCGCCCGGCTGAAGAAACGCACGACGCCGGACCAGCAGTTCGATATCCTATCGCGCGTCGCTCTTGTCCGTCCGCCTGAGGACATCGCACATGCCAAGAAGCAGTTCAACGAGGTTGGGCGTGATGCGTCGGCGCTGATTGAATCGCAGAGTGCGGCGCTTGCCGCCGGACCGGCGGGCGGAACGATCGATCCGTGGTGGATCGACGATTGCGTTCTCCACCTGAGCAAGGTTGCCGTCAACCGCGAGGCATACGACAAGGCGGAGACTTCCGCCGAGCGCCGCCGTGGGTACTGCTTTTGCAGCCTGATCCGGGAAGCGACCGACCCCAAAGTGGATCCCATCTTCTGCTATCGTGCTGCCGGCTGGGCGCGGCAGTTGTGGGAGCCGATCCTCGGCGTGCGGTTCAAGCACTGCACGATCACCCACTCCATTCTCAACGGCGATCCATTTTGTGCGTGGGACTACGATCTCACCGATGTGGATCCCGATCCCGATCCCGACGCCGAACCGGCGTAGCCGGGGGTTGTTGCGCCATCTCCCTCCGTCGTGGTAAGGATGGAGGGGAGGTGAGTCCCGGTGAGGATCGCGTGCGCTTGGTTGCTTGGGGCGGGGGTGCTGCTGGGATGGGCGGTGGGAGCCGGTGCCGAGGCCGTGGTGGAACTCTCGATGGCGTTCACCGATCAGGTCAACGCCGTTGCCGTGGATCACAACGAACGGATCTGGATGGGAACACCGGGCGGCGTCCTTTGCTGGGACTCGGCAAACGCTTCGGACTCGCTTCTTCATTGGACCGCTGCCGATGGGCTCCCCGACAACTGGGTCAGCGATATCGTCGTTGCGCCGGACGGCGCGGTTTGGGTCTCGATGGCCACATGGCTGGGTGGTGTCTCGACCTTCGCGAACGGGCGATGGATCACGTTCGATGAGCGAAACGGACTGGCCAGCGACTTCGTACGGGATCTGGCCGTGGATCAAGAAGGAAACATCTGGGTGGCAACCGCCAGAGGGTTGTCCGTTCTCTCTCCGTTCGCCGATCCCGAGGCAGGCGGGATCGGGGCGACGATCACAACGCTTTCGTGGGATGGAGGTCCTGCGGTCGGCCGACCGGCCGGGGTCGCCATGGATGCTCGGGGCCGTGTGTGGGTGTGGCAGGGCTCGGGGAATATCGTCGTACTGGATCCGAGCGGCACGCCTCACGATCCGTCCGACGACGTGTGGACGGTGCACCCAGCGGAACGCATCGCGGCGGCCACGCCGATCGAGCGGGTGATTCCCGATCCCTGGGGGGCGGTGTGGATTGTCCATCGATCGCAAGGATTGGTCGCGCTCGATGACGGCGGTACGCCGGATCCGGGGGATGACAGGTCCCTAGAGTACCTGCCCGGAGAGAGTCTCCCGCTGGACGCCACGGGGTTCATCACGTTTGACGATTCCGGTGACCTGTGGCTGGCAACCTCACGGGGGGAACTCTACGTGCTCTCGGGAGCCCGTACCCCGTTCGAATCGGGTGATGATGTGTGGGAGCTTGTTCCGTACGCTCCAGGGGAGCAGCCTTGGACCGTGCGCGGACTGGTTGCGGCGGCCGAGGACGAGCTGTGGTTGATCGATGGCAACCGTGAGGGCGCGATCCGGCTTCGGCATCAAGGAACCCTCGAAGACGGCACCGATGACCGATGGGAGCGGTTCCTTGCCAGAAGCGATCTCCCAAGTCAAGACGTGCGGGGCTTCGCGTTTTTCGAGGATCAGGTCTGGGTCGCCTCGGACGGCGGCGTGGTCGTCCGGACGGAAGAAGGATGGCAGCAGGCGCTTTCCGCCTCGGTCTACGACATCACCGCCGATGGTCCGGTGATCTGGGCCGGCACGTGGGGTGGACTGTTTGCGATCGAGTTGCGGGAAGATGGGGTCGTTTCGACGAACTATCGCGCAGAGCAGGGGCTAGCCGACAACTACGTCCAATCGGTCGCGGTGGATCGGTTGGGGCGGGTGTGGTGCGGAGTTCCCGAAGCCGGCGTTTGCGTGCTCGATCCGAACGGCACGCCGCACGATCCGTCGGACGACCGCTGGATTTCGCTGACGCACGAGGCGCTGTTGGAAGGGCAAGGCGTCGTGGCGATTGGTTTTCAGGGAGCTGCTCGGGTGTGGTTCGCCACCGGCGACGCGGGAGCGGTGGCCCTGGATTTCGGCGGATCGCTCGAAGAACCGTTGGATGATGCATGGGTCCGGTACAACGCCTCGACAGGGATGCCGTCGGGCGGGGTCTACAGCGTCTTGGTCGAAGGAGATCGATCCGTCTGGCTCGGAGGGTGTAGCGATGTCGTCGCCATCGACCCGGGAGAGATCTTTGCCGACCTGGGAGATGATCGGATGACCGTGATCCGGCAGCCTAACTGCATGCCGGGACTCACCCAGGACCAAGACGGCGTGTTGTGGTTCCCCAACGGATGGAACGGGATCCGGCGGTACGACACCCGCGGAACGCCGCACGATCTCGAAGACGACGTCTGTGACGTGATCCGAATCGTGGACGGCCTTCTCGACGACCGCACCAACGCCGTGGCGATTGGGCCCGACGGCCGCATCTGGGTCGGCACCGACGCCGGCTTCACCGTCCTCCGCTGGGAGTAGCAGCCGAGAGGGTTAGGCTGCGAACTGCTGCTCGATCTCCCTGGCCTTCCGCAGCGTCGCCCCGGCGCGCTCCCACATCCTGTTGAAGTGCGCCATCTGCTCGTCCACCGGGCCGGCTTCGGGGCTCGTCCCATGACCGTCGGACGCCACCGTCACGTCGTACCCGCGACACACCGCGCACAGCACGGTGTGATTGACGCAGCCGAATGTCGCCAGTCCGCACAAGTAGAGCTTGCTTAACCCCCGTTGCTCGAGAACGCTCTCAAGCTCGGTCTTCATGAACGCGCTGCCGAAGGTCTTCTGAACGATCGCCTCGTTCGCATTCGGCGCGATCTGCGGGTGGATCGCGATCAACTCCGGATCGGGCGGCGCGTCGGGATCCACATGCTGGATGTAGATCACCGGAATCGCGTTCGCCCTTGCCGCATCGATCAATCCGCCGCACTTCTCGAGAAGATCCGGACCGTCCGAAGTCACCATCGGCTCCGGCTCCATGTACTTCACCTGAACATCGATCACCATAAGCGCCGCACCCGCCATGCTCTTCATTCCATCCCCTCCTGCCCGCCTTTCCGATAGAGGGAGTATAGTCGCAAGGCGGAACGCGCATCGTTCCCGGAACACGGGGGTTGTCTTCGGCGGATCGATCCGTAGAATGGATTCATCTTACGCGCCCGTAAGGGCGGAAGGGGGTGATCCGTTTGACGAAACCATTGAGGTCAGCGGTCGCTCCCTGTGTAGGTTCTTCGTAGCATCGAAAACCTGCACAACGTGCAGCGATACCCACAGCAGAGTGTGACATCCGGGCACACGCGGCCGCTGGCCTCCTACACTGCCTAGGAGGCTCGATGATTCATACCTTGCCAGACGGTTTCACCGTCCGTTCTGCATCCATGGAGGATGCGGAACGTGTGTCCGATTTCTGGAACGAGCGCTTGCAAGCCACACGCGGAGTTCGTTCGTCGACCCCCGAACAGATCCGGAAGCTCTGGAATCACCCCAAGTTCGACCTCACCACCGACAGCCTGCTTGTGTTCACACCGGAAGGCTGCCTCGCCGGATACGCCCACGTTCGAGACGTGAAAGATCCGCCCGTGGATGTCTTCACCGCCCATTCCGTCCATCCCGATTACGACCAAGAGACGTGGCTGTGGGACGCGCTGT
>CAZJLO010000002.1:32968-107537 GCA_964547105.1 uncultured Thermotogae bacterium | reverse complement strand
CCGTCCCAGAATTGACCGGAGTTCAGGAGCGCACAGTGGTCGTACACCGGGGTTGAGATCGTCACCACCAACTGAACGTTGATGCTGTAGCCTTCAGTATCGGTGCCGGTGCATCCGTTTGTATCCGTTGCCTGAACAGCAACCGTCCCGACAGCACCGTAGCCGGAGATAACCTTCGTGGTACCTGTCCCATCATCGAATCCGTCTCCGTCGACGTCCCATAGATAGGTGTAGGAACCGGTTCCGCCGTGTCCAGTCGCGGTGAACGTCACCGTCCCTGCACAGTGGTCGTACACCTCGGAATCGATGGTCGCTGTGACCGGATCGTTCATCACGAACCCGAACGGCGCCGATGTGCCGGTACAGTTCAGCGCATCTGTCACCGAAACCGTGATCCCCGAATGCGACCCCGGTGCAACCGTTCCACTCGCTGTCGCGCCTGCGCCGCTCATCCCTGTCGGCAATCCCGCCCAGACATACGAGCCATACCCGCCGGCACCGCCCGTCGTGCTCACCGAGAGAGTGACGGCACCGGTGCAGTGGTTGATCGATTGGAGCAAGATCACAGGAACGATCGCCGATCCGACGTTGATCGTCACCGTCGCCGGGTCCGAATCCGCGCATCCGTTGTTCACCTTGTAGGTGAACGAGTCCACTCCGCCGAACGTGGAGTCCGGCACGTACGTGAATGATCCATCGGACCCAAACGCCGACAGCGTTCCATGACTCGGATCCGTCAGCTTGATTGCGGTCAGCGACGCCCCGCTCCCCGAGTTGTCATTGGTGAGAATCCCAGGTGCGCTGACCGCCAGCGTCTCTCCATAACAGGTTGCGTACAGATCGTTCGCAGCCGTTGGCGGAATGCAGCTTGGCAGGTAGTACGCAGTGACTTCGTGGCTTCCCGCCTGAAGCGTGAACAACATCGGATCGCCGAAGCTCCCTCCGATCCAGCTCTTTCCCCAATGATCCAAATTGTAGGTCGTGCTGCTGATGATCGGATGATCTTCCCCGTTCACGGTGATGTCGGGCATCGTCACACTGCCGCCAATGATCTTGGTTAGAATCGCGAACTGCTCGTAGTAGTTGTAGGCTCCCAGGGGCAGCGGCCCTCCAGCGATTCCCCCACCCGTGATCCTAAACGTCCCATTCGTCGGCGCACCAAGACCATCCTGGACAACGCGGATAAAGTCGACCTGCAGGAAGAACGTCGAAAGGTCTGACTCTGCTCCAACGGACTGCGAGTGTCCCTGACCGATATAGCCGTCACCCAGCAAGGTGACCGGCGTATACGTATGGTGCACTTGCCACGAAACCGTGTAGTTGCTGTCGTCCGGCCAGTTCCAAGTGACGCTGTCGTCGACGGCTTCAGGCGTGCTGTAGTAGTACGTACCGTTCCCTGCCGGGTACCCAGCGTAGTTGTACGTCACCTTGGTACCGTCGCCCCAATCCATCTCAACGTTGTGCTGCGTGGGCTGGCCGACGGTGTTGTAGCCGTGCCCCGTTCCGGAGAGCGTCACATACAGCCCAACCGACGTGATCGAGTAGCTGTCGATCATGTATTCCTTCGTCACTGCACTTGACTCCTGCGAACCTCCGACAAGGAACAGACCGACTGCAAAAAGAATGAGAAGGCCGGTTGCGAACCTCCTTCCCGGTTCTCGCCTGTGAATCCTCCCTTGCATTCCGCGCCTCCTTACCCTACTCCCTGCCACGACAAGCGTTCCAATCACCAATCCGGCATCAGGGGAGAGAGCGCGAGAGACGAGAAGACAAAAGAAAAACGCGGAGATTCAAGCATCAACTGCTTGCGAATCTCCCGCGTCCACCAGCACCCACCATTGCCTCCACTCCCAAGTTCCGGTTCGCTGCCGGCAGCTGGCTGCCTTCGCTGTGGAGGCCCATGGCTTTGCGTCCTGCCCTTGCGGGTAGTTTGCCCTTGGCGGCATATTTTTTGAGCGTTACCACTCTAGTCCAATCCTATAGTCTCGTCAAGATGCAGCGCATTTCGTTGCTTACACAAGACGAGTCTCTAGGTTTACAGATAGTCTGCTATTCCCTGTGCCGATAGATTCCTGTTTCTACGCCTAGGTCCATACGATCTACAACTAGATTGTCGTTCCAGACAGACTTTACACTTCCACATCTTGTTGTTCTCCGCATCAAGAGAGTTCCACCATCGGATCCTGTTTGGATTCTTGATAGAGATCCTTGTGACTCCTGTCCCCCAAAACCAAGTCGTCACTGTCGTCATCCTCAACAGCTCGGCGTCTCTCTCCCCCCTCCGGTCAATCAGGAAGGCACAGCGGTATCTTGCACCAACCCGTTCGTGCCAGCGCACATGGCGAACCATCGCGGCCCGCCGATCGCCTCGTGCCACCACGGTGCGAAGCCGCTGCAAGAGAAGTCACTGTCACCGCATGCCTGGCAGACCTGTTACTCGATACGCATGTTCGGCAGCCGCATCTCCCCCCTTTCCGTCTCGACACGACTCGCATGCCCGCCGATGCTGTCGGCGCCTCAACGGCCTTCCTCTACCGCCTACCGCGGATATCCGGCCCCCTTCACCCACCTAAGGAGACGGATTCGAGACGATCCACACGGACAATCACTTTGGCGAGCGTGTGCCGATGGTGCACACATCCCACACCCGAGAAGTTTCTGCTGTCAGCCTTACCTGCACGGCGGGATGTCCGCGGGGGCATCCCGCTGTTCCCATTCTGCGGCAATTCGTAGCATTCATCGGAGTGCAGCTGGAGCACCGTGGCCAACGCCGCTATGATCAAGGACACATAAGGGCCGTGCGGATACAGTTGTGATTGGAGCGCCTGCCTCGCCCAACATCAAGGGTAGACACGCTTCCCGTCGTCCCCGAATCCACGCCCTGGAGTGAGTGATGCCATGCCGGTCCCATTGCCGATGCTATTGATGTTCGATCTGGATGGAACGTTGTACCGAACGGCGAGTTCGTTCCTGCCGACAATGCGCGCCGTTTACAGTGCCTATGGCCGTCAAGATCCCGACGACAAGCTGATTCTGTCGCGGATCGGGGAGCCATTCGATACCTTCCTTGATTGGCTCGTTGCTCAAGGACTCTCGCAGGATCGAGCCGAGTTGGCCCAAGTGATCGCCCAGCGTGAGCAGCAATCCATCCAAGAAAACGGTGCGCTGTTCCCCGGGACAGCCGAGACACTTCGAACGCTGGCAGAGCGGGGATGTCGCCTTGCTATCTGCACCAACGGCGATCGGCTTTATGCCGAGAGCGTTCTCGGGCGATTCAACCTGCTTGCCCTGTTTGCCTCGATCCAGACTCTTGAGGACAACGCCCGGACCAAGGCAGACATGATCAACGATCAACGCCGGACCTTCCATCACCGGCATGCCTGGATGATCGGCGATCGATATCACGATCTTGAGGCCGGTCGCAACACCGGCTGTACGATCGTCGCTGCAACCTACGGCTACGGGACGGTCGATGAAATGTCCTCCGCAGACCACCACCTCGCCCGTATTGTGGATCTTCCGAATCTCGTTCGCACCGCAGTTGGCGTGTGCCGCTGAACTGGCCCTCTTGAGCCGGTATCTGCTTGGGGAACTGCTCCACGAACTGGTGTTTCTGCGGCGCCCGCCGCGAAGGCTTCACACCCGACGGCCGCGTTCCTCAGGCCTGGTCCTGAACGCCTGCTTGATCTCTCTCCAGCCGATGGAGCATTCGCGGAGTACGCCAGACACGACGATCACTCCACTCGGGCGACCATCGTTGCGCAATTCCTCAACGGATCTCGCTAGGATCTGCGCGCCTTTCCCCGACGCAACCGCCGTTTGGTATTCATTGCCTCAAGCATGCTAGAGGTTGCTTCCACCGCTCTGCCGCCCCCGGCAGGCAAACCACGCCGAGATCAGCACCAACCCGAATCCCACGGATTGCCACCCGGTGAGGCGTTCTGACAACAACATAACCGCCCACACCGTTGCGAGAACCGGCTCCATCGTGGCAAGGATTGCCGCACGCGCCGCCGGAAGCCGTCGCAAGCCGTGCGTATACAGCGCATATCCGGCAAGCGTCGGCACGATGGCGAGAACGGCAACATACACCCACCCTCTTCCCAAGGAAGGGAAGAGCGGCTCGCCGGCGAGAATGGTCGCGATGGCCAGGCCTGGGACGGCAAACACCAGCGAGTAGAACAACAGCCAAATTGGCGATCGCTCTCGAACGGCTCGGCGGATCAGCACTGCGTAGCCAGCGTAGCTGGCCGCGGATAGAAGCGCGAACAAAATCCCCAAAGCCGAGAGTGAAACCCCGGTCTCCAGCAATCCGGATACCAGAGCACAGCCAGCCACGGCAATCGCCAGCGCAGCAATCGTTCTCGCTCCAACGCGTTCCCCAAGCACCAACCAAGCGGCGACCGCCGTCAATGCCGGAAAGATGTAGAACACGGCGATCGAAACAGCGACGCCGAGATGCAGGACCGATTGGTAGTAGGTGCTGTAGTTGAGGGCGACGACCGCTCCGATCGGAACGAGGATTCTCAAATCGCGTACCCGTACGCGAAGTAGATCCGGCTTCACGGCAGCGACGCCAGAGCCCAGCAACACAACGGCAACGACGACTCGAGCGAAAACCAGGGTCTGCGGACCGATGCCCGATGAAAACGCCATTCTTCCAACAATTCCGAGGATCGACCAGCAGGTCGCAGCAAGAAGCACAAACCATGCACCGATCCGCTCTTCGAAGGGGCGATTCATGCTGCTCCCAACCCTAGAAGGCCGTGGGGATTCCTCAGCAACTGACGCGCCTGGCACGTGGAACGAAGACGAACCACATGAAGCTGGAAGTCCTCGCTCCGTTGCGCCAACTCGGTGTAATCGCGTTTCCGCCGCCAGTAGGTTCGAAGTGTCCACAAAACGATCGATTCCCTGGAGAGAAACGACGTCCGGAAACGCTCGCGGTTGCCATGCCAGAGTTCCTCGTGCGTCAGGCTACGGCGCACCGTCCGGCGAACCACGCGAAACACCGTGACCGCCAACCGGTAGTCAAGCCAAATCACCACATCCGCACGCCGCCAAACCAGATCGCGAACTCGGCTGTAGTTCCCATCGATCACCCAAGCAGCTCCCTGCGTTGCCGATTCGACCTTCTGTCGAAACACGTCATCAGGGGTCTTCGACCACCCCGGCCCCCAGAACAAGGCATCCATCTCCACGTAAGGGATGCCGAGACGCCCGGCAAGGGAGGCGGCAAATGTGGTCTTGCCGGATCCCGACGTACCGACCACATGAATCTTGCACGCCTGACATGCAGACCGTTTCGGCGATCCGCCCGGGCGATCTTCGTTCAACCGTCGTCCTCCGCGAGCAGCGTCATTCCGAGAGGATACGGCATTCGACACCGGAACCTCACCAACGCTTCACTTCTTCTCTCCGTGTCGTGGGCAGATGCCGCTACACTGACGAGCGTGGACAGGGAGATGGCATGAGAAAAACGAGGAAGCGCATTCTCATCATCGGCGGCTCCATTTTGGGGGTTGTCGTTGCAGCAATCGCCGCTTTGATCATTGTATTCGTCCTGACGATGCCCGATTCCCCTTCGTTGGATGCCCTTACGTCCGATGTACAACGACCACTCCCCGAGAGCTGGTTCGATCCGGTCAATGCCGCTCCGCCGCCCATCAGCCGCTCTCCAGTTGAGCCACTTACCCTGCCCTACCCCGTGTTCGTCTTTCCATCGGTAAGCACCGCCAAGTTGCCGCCGGCGCAGCCTGATCAAGTCGCTTGGACAGAGCTTTCCGGACTCTTGAGAATGGCGAGCGATGCCAAGCCATTCGGCCAGGAGCAGTTCGAGATACGCAACGAAGAGGATTCCATTCGGTTGAGCACGACGGGGGAGTTCTTCTTCAGAGTCGTACTCGTCACGCTCCGCATCTCTTTCCAGCAGGAACTCGTCGTCGGTCGAGACGGCCGTCCTCGATTCTATCGTCTGACGACTCAAGCACCGCTCGGACAGGACATGCTGGTCGAGGCGACGTTCTTCGAAGACACCGTCGAATGGACGACCGGCAGTGACCTGATTACGCGCACGATCTCGCCGGAC
Source organism: uncultured Thermotogae bacterium (assembly GCA_964547105.1). Taxonomy (GTDB): domain Bacteria; phylum Bipolaricaulota; class Bipolaricaulia; order UBA7950; family UBA9294; genus RXOA01. The sequence goes on along the minus strand of CAZJLO010000002.1, from coordinate 101,449 downwards.
CAAGCAATCGTTATCGGAACTTTCTCCAGCTACGCGCTGCTCCCTGCGATCCTTACCGCACGGGGCGAACCCGAAGCCGAATTCGACATGCTGATGTTTGGAGGGCCGCCAGGAACGGCGCAGGGCGGCGAAGGGGACGTGTTGCCGCGGATGTCCGTCGAACGTGTCGACACCGTGATGATTTCGTCAGGTGGCGTCGCTCTTGAAGTCGACCTCTACCACCTCCATGGCCCGCTCAGTGAAGGCCGTCTCTATGCGCGCGGAGACGAGATGCTCGGATTGTCACTCATCTTCGAGGATGGAGAGATCGAAGTCTGGCGAAACGACTACTTCGCGGAACCCATTGCCCCCCCACCGCCTTCCGCATCCGATGAGGTCGAGTAGCCACATCCGGAACCCCGCTGCACCAAGCCCGCTCTACGAATCGTCCACCGAGTCGCATCGGGCGGCGCAATTCACCGGCGTGCCTCTGGTTGATAGGATCGCACGTGGGAGATGCGCGTGATGTTCATCCTTGCTCATGTATCTCGGGTGATCGGAGCATTTGGCGTGCTGGTCATCGTATGGGGGTGCGCCATCATGGGATGGAGGATCCTTCGATCCGAGATCCACCGTACGTGCACTGCCGGTGTGTGCTCAGTTCGCGAAGCTCTGCGTCATCAGCTCGGATCGCACTTGCTTCTCGGCTTGGAGTTCCCGGTTGCCTCGAACATCGTCTGGGCATCCGCCATCCAGCACCTCATGAAGTAGCCGTGCAAGCGGGTATTGTCGTGATCCGAACCGCGATCAGGCTCTTCCTCGATCGAGAACTTGCCGACGGAATGACAGTCCAGCCATCATCGAGATCTGCCCCGTCGCTGGGAAGCGGCTCTGGTGGCGCGTGCGGATCGACGCCATACTCCGTTGAGTCCCTCGGTCGCGACTGGGAGTCCGGGCAGCGTCCACTGCTGAACGCACGTGCACAAGGTCCTCGGTGTTTGGTTGCGCTACGCCGACCATCTACAATAGCCAAGGCGCATCTGCTCTGATCAGCCCCGGCGAACAGGAGGGATAACCATGGATGAGCGCAGCCTCAGCGCCTTGATGCTGACGGACATCGTCGGCTATACCGCACAAGTTCAGGCCGATGAAGCCCTAGCGCTGGAGCTACTGGAAGAACACAATCATCTGCTCAAATCAATCCTCGTCCGCTACAACGGCCAGCTTGTCAAGAACACCGGCGATGGATTCTTGGTGGAATTCCGAAGTGCACTCGATGCGGCTCGCTGCGCAATCGACATTCAATCGGCACTCCATGAGCGAAACTCGGCGGCTCCTGATCCTCGTCGTATCGAAGTCCGGATCGGACTTCATGTGGGAGATGTTGTGCACCGAGAAGGAGACATCTTCGGAGATGGCGTCAACATTACCTCCAGGATTGAGGCGCTCGCTCCGTCAAGCGGAATCGTTCTGACATCGGCAATCCGCGATCAGGTCTGGAACAAGATCGAGGCGCCTCTGGTCAGTCTTGGATACCATGATCTGAAGAACGTGAGGCAGTCGCTCGAGGTCCACCAGATCGTTCTCCCCTGGGAGGATCGCGCGGCATCCTTGTCGATGCTCGGCCGCTCTCCGCGAATCGCCCCCAATCGATCCCGCGTCGCCGTGCTGCCGCTGACATGCATCGGCGCCGATCCCGAGGACACCTACTTCACCGACGGAATGACCGAGGAACTGACCTACGCGCTCTCGAAAGTCCCAGGGATGCACGTCATCTCTCAGACCTCGGTGATGACCTACAAGACTCAACGCCGGACGATCGCCCAGATCGGACGTGAGTTGGGAGTCGGAACCGTACTCGAAGGAAGCGTGCGCCGTGCCGCGGAGCGTTTTCGAATCCACGTTCAATTGGTGGACGTCTCCACGGAGGCGCATCTGTGGTCCGACCGGTTCGATCGAAATGTGGAAGATGTGTTCGCCGTCCAGTCGGAGATTGCCGAATGCGTTGCACACACGTTGCGGCTGCAGTTGGTTCCCCAGAGCGAGATAGACTCGACTTGCGCCGAACCGGCATGCACCGCCTATCTGAAAGGAAGACACTACTGGAATAAGCGTAGCAGGGCCGGTCTTGTCCGAGCACTCGAAATGTTTCGGAAGGCCGCTCACATCGATCCGACATTCGCACCCGCGTATGCGGGACTTTCCGACACCTACGCGATCCTTGCCGACCGCGGATACATGAAGCCGCAAGAGGCATACAGGAAGGCTCGGAGCGCCGCCGAGAAGGCCCTATCACTGAATCCGCAGCTCGCCGAAGCACATGCCGCGCTCGGACTTGTGATGCAATACCTTGAGGGAGATCTTGTCGCCGCAGAAAGAAGTTACCGGGATGCGATCCTCTTGAATCCAAGCTACGCGAGCGCTCACCAGTGGTACAGCTTGCTGCTCTCCGAGATGGGACGCAAGGGAGATGCCCTCGCCGAAAGCCAGCTCGCAGTGGAGGCTAGTCCGCGCTCCCCAGTCATCGTCGCTTCTCGTGGCGATCTGCTTCGCAAGGTAGGCCGAATTGAGGAGGCGAAGGCTCAGTTTACGCGGGCTTTGGAAATCGATCCGACATTCAGTGGAGTCCGTTCTCACCTTGCCGAATTGAACCTGTCATGCTTTGAGTGGGATGAGGCACTGGCGCAGGCCCGGCAGGCCGCGAAAGATGATCCAAAGGACTTGAAGGCGATTGGCGCCATCGCGCTGACGTTGACACTCCTGGGTCAAGGAGAGACTGCCGACCCATGGATTGAGCGTCTTCCATGGCAGGAAATGCCTGCACGATTCGCCCGCTTGCTGCGACTGCGACGTCGATTTCATGAGCTCATCGACCTGCAAGAACTGTCAGATCTGCGTCCGGGTGCGTGGGGATGGGTTGGGTTTCACAAAGCTGTTGCACACACGTGCTTAGGGGATTTCGACAAGGCGTTTGCAGCGTTTGACCTTGCGTCAAAGCGAGCAACGCCGACAGATGCACGTCTCGCCCTGTGGATCGCCGGACGGCGCTCCGCTGCATGTTTCATCGCCGGGAGAACGACTGACGGGGAGTCTCACCGCAAGACCGCGGAGCAGCTCGCGGGGAACTCCAGCGATCTGCCAGCGGTGCTGGGGCTGATTGCGCTTGCCGCAGGGGATTCCGAGATGGGATTCCGGCATCTCGAACAGGCCGTCGACCGTCGATGCCCGTGGCTCATGGAAGCAGCGATCGAACCCCTTCTCGATCCGTTCCGAGATCGCCAAGATGTCCGCTATGTGACGCTTGTCCGACGGCTCGGTCTCGCCGCACGTCACGCATGATGCAACACAAATCCCAATCCCGATCCCACTCCAACACGCAGCCAAGAAAGAGGAACCTCTTCATCTACGCTGATTCTTGTCGATCCCGAACGGGCCGGCAGAGTTCTTCGCGAATCCGGAGATCAAAGAAGCGATCCATGTGGGAAGGACGCAGGACAAGCGCGGTATCGGCTCCGCGTCCTGTTCCTCCAATACAGAGAATGTCTTGATCGGTGGGAACGAGCCCGCTATCTGCTGCCATGACGGCAATCTCGACGCACACCTTGGTACCCTGGCCGAACAGACGGAGAACGGCAGCGATCAGCTCCACCGGGGTCACTCCGCCGAACGTCTTGCTGATCGATCGACCGACGCCGCTGAGTGCGTGCGTCGCTGTAAGAATCGATGCGCCGCCCTTGCGCAGCTGGGACACGTAGGCTCGTTCCAATTCGACTTCGTCGTCACCTGAGAAGCCCGCATGATGGGTGACGCAGATGATCTGAGCATCGAACTCATCGATGTACGCCATTAGTTGAGCCGCAGTCTCGCCCGTTCCGGAAGCGACTACGACGTGATGCAGATCGCCCTCGGAAAGGCGTCGCGATACGCATCGGATGACAGCGTCGGTGTTCTCAGGGCCCGGGAGTTCAAACCACTCCACCCTACGTTCGTCGTCGCGCTCGGCTTCGGTCATGTCGGCTCCTCTGAACGGATTTGGTCGACTTCCCCGCCCGTCAGTCGCGTTCGCACACTCTCACCATACGAGGTTTCGCAGTCACCGTCTAGATGCTGCATCTTGATTCCACCTAACGCAACCGAGTACGACTGGAGAAACCCGCTTCGCACAACAGGTTCGCGTCCGATCCGGACAAGAAGATCCATGCCGGAACAGTGCCTTGAGCAACCTCGTCAGATCCGGAATTCCGGTTCGGACCCTATATCCGGGACCCGCCCCCTGGCACCCGAGGTTTCACACTGGGGAAGAAGGGAGAACCCCACCAAGGCGCCCCCAATCCATCCGACGGACGTGCCGGCTCAGTCAATCACGCAGACGGCTCTCGGCCAAACGAACACGCCGTGATCCAAGTGGCGTCACCTAAGGATTTCTGAGCCAGGATCCCTCGAAGGACGCCCCAACCGTCGCTTGCCGTGTATCCTCAACCAAGAATCACATACCCTCGATGCGGATCGAGCCATTGGTCGTTCTCAGACTGACGGCAACATCGGTCGGTGCGTTCAGGGTCGCCGTCCACTCTCGCCCTTCCGTATCCCCGTCAAGCAGCAACCTGGAGGAGATCGAGCCGATGCTCGTCCTCGCCTCAATCGCGATTGATGCATCTTCGGCAATCGCAAGTGTCACGCTGCCATTCCCGGTCGTTAGGCTGTTGTCCGCTCCGATGAGGGTCCCCTCGAATCGGATCGAGCCATTGCTGCTTTCCGCGATGACTCGTCCGATCGTTCGATGGATCCACACCTCGCCGTTCGACGTGTCAGCATCGATGTCTCCTTCTACACGCGACACGTCGATCCGTCCATTGGACGTATCCAGCCGCAGATCGCCGGAGACGTCATACACGTCAATCGAGCCGTTGCTTGTTGTCAGATTCGCCGTTCCGATGATCGTTTCCAGCGTGATGGCCCCGTTACTCGTGTCGGCAAGCACATCACAGACCGTCGGTACGGTGATGTCGAAGTCAACCGATGCGTGGCGCCGCACGTCATCGTCCTGGGCACTGGCATCAAACAGAATGAGGACCCGATCATTCTGCTGCTCAACGCGATAGACAATGCGTCCAAGGCGCTCCTCGGCTTCCTTCTCGCTGTCTCCGTTGGCACGAAGCGTGGCGACCACTGTGACGCCTGTTGCCGTGTCATCACCGATGACGGTGACATGCCCATTGCTCGAATCCACATCGAGCAGCATCGGCGACACGGCCTCGACTGGAATCTCCTCGCTTCGCTCCACTTGGAACGATGAACCACCGTATTCGTCACAGCCGGTAAGGATCAACAACGATCCTGCCATTGCCACAACGAAGATGAACCCTACACGCACTGGCCAACCCTTTCGCATCATCCCTCCCAAGCTCCGATTCCCATCACAGCGCTCCTCCAACAATCTGCCACGCGAGCGCGCCGCAAAAAACCACCGCTGCAGCACGAGTCGTCCAGCTCGATGTGCCAAACCAAAGCCTGTACGCCCACCATCCAACGAGCGCTACGAGCGCGATCCGAACGACAATCAGGAAAGCCTGTGTCATCCCTCCACCTCCTGCCAGATCCGCCCGGCAACGGCCAACATCAGTGCCGAGAGGGCAAGCATGATCCACAACGGCTCTTGCGGCAACGCAAACACCCCTTGAAATCCCTCCACTTCGGCTTCCCATGCCGCCGTGTCGATTGCCGCACGCAGCCCCTCGAACAGCCGCCAGCCGGGGAGACGGTAGGAAACTCGCCAAATGCCCTCCACAATCCAGCGGCCAAGAAACGGCGTCGCCAAGATCATCACCGTGCCGGGAATCCATCCCGGTCCCGCAATGCGGTACGAGCTGATGAACACCATCAGGAGAAGCGTCCACGCCAAAACAGGGATCATCCCCACGGCAACGCCATAGAGCGGACAGGCGATCACCAGTTGCGCGACACTCCCCGCATCCAACTGGAGATGGGCTTGCGCGATCGCCCACCATGCCAATCCGCCGACAATGACGTAGTAGATGATGGCGGTGACCCCCGCGAACAGGAAGCGGACGGCAACATGGACGTATCCACTGGGAGGAGTCAGCAACAGCACCTGGTACTGCCCGTGCCGCGTCTCCGCGCGGATGCGACCGACCATCAAGCAGAGGACGATCGCGCCGATTCCACACGCCACCACCAAGATGATCGCTCGCACGCCGAGCTGCTCAGCGGGATCGACCAGATCCACCTGGTTCATCCCCCATGCCCAGAAGAGGAGCGATCCCACGAGAGCAACCGCCCACACCCAAGATCGGCGCGCCTCCACCCACATCAGCGTGTTGAACTGCCTCCAGAACGTCACGACAACACCTCCCGGAACACGTCCACTACACTGCGCCCGCCACTACGAAGCTGTTCGGCACCTGCATCCAGTGCCAGCCGTCCTTCGCGAAGGAGTACGACTCGGTCGAACAGCGCCTCCGCTTCGGCAACTTCGTGGGTAGAGAGGAGGATCGTCTCGTCTGTGTGCCACTCCTTCACAATCGAGGTAAGGATTTTCTCACGAGACAGAAGGTCGATCCCTGCCAGCGGTTCGTCCAGCAGATACAGGCGCGCGTTTCTTGCCAGCGCCATCGCCAGCCGTAGCCGGCCTCGCTCTCCCTTGGACATTGCCTTGGTCTTGCGCCGCGGAACCTCGAGTCCGTCAAGGAGTTCGTTGAACCGAACCACGTCAAAGTCGCCATAGAGTCCCACCATGAACCGCTCCGCGTCCGCGGGAGTCATCCATGCCCAGAGCGCATCCGTTTCCCCCAAGTAGACCACGCGAGCACGATTGCGTCTTGGGGCTCCGCCGAATACCGTTGCTGTTCCTTCCGAGGGAACCAGCAACCCGGCAAGGATTTTCAGCATTGTCGACTTTCCGCTCCCGTTGAGACCTAGCACACCGACCACTTCCCCCGCCGGGAAATCCAGTGTCACACTCCGCAGCCCCTCACCGCGCAGGTATCTCTTTGTCACGTCACTCAGCCTTGCCAGCATCCCAAACCTCCTCCAGGGCGGCGAGCGCTTCCCACGCAGGCACGCCCAGCCGCTGGATCTCGTCGGCGAAACCGACTGCCGCCGCCCGAAGAAGCTCCCTGCGCATTTCGGCGATCGGAGCATCTTCGCGAACGAATGTTCCCAGGCCCCTCTTCGTCTCGATCACTTTGCTCCTCTCTAGCTCTCGGTAGGCATGCACGACCGTATTGGGGTTCACTCCCAGCTTTGCGGCGAGATCGCGCGCCGAAGGCAGCTTGTCACCCGGCAGTAGATCGGCTCGCGCAAGCAGCTGCCGGACATTGGCGCCAATCTGCACAAAGATCGGGCCGGCGCTCATCTCGAGTCTCCAGTTGTTCGGCGTGATCATGGTGTGCTAGTGTACTAATACACTATCGCCTTGTCAAGATACAGCGCACTCGTCCAATTGGCACGCGAATGCGATCCGGATTGCCGAGAAGGATCAAGCAGAAAACGGTGTTCTTGCTTCTTGCAGCCCGAGGCTGCTCGTGCTACGCGAAGCCAACCGTCGCCCTGGCCGTAGACAAAGAAACCCGGGATCGATCCGCTGCTGAAAACGCAATCTATCCCGAGGATCGTTCCTGGCCGAGCAATCGATTCGCGAGTTGGAGTGCTTTGGCCTTTGCCTCCGGACCAAGGTTGTCCGGCGTCGTGCAGTTCGGGAAAACCCAGATCCCTTGTGACGAAAGCTTCAGGTAGCCTTCCCATCGAGGAAAGCTCAGTTGGATTGCGTCGGTGTTGCGTTCGATGCCACCACCGCAGCTCACCAACAAGGCGGATCGGATCCCTTCAACCAACGATCGGTGAGGCGCGGTGGTTGCGTAGCCGGTGGCAAGGGCAAGGCAACGATCCATCAGAATTTTCATCGGTCCGACGTAGCTCCACATGTAGAGGGGCGTAGCGAACAACAGCGCTTCCGCCGTAATCATCGCCTGGTACACGGCATATGCATCGTCCTGCTGTACGCACCCCGGCCTGTCTTCGTGCCGCGCACATGCGTAGCATCCCCGGCAGCCGTGCAGCTTCATCCCGTCAAGATTGACACGTGTCACCATGTGCCCTTCGCTTCTGGCGCAGTCTTCCGCCCAGCCAAGAAGCGTCGCTGTGTTGCCGTGCTTTCGCGCCCCGGCAAAGACCGTCGTCAGCTTCATCGCGTCTCCCTCTCCATTTAGACGATTTGGATTGCTGCCTTCTTGTACCGTCATCGATCGTCGCAAGCAAGAAGCGCGTCCAGGTTCTATCTCCTTGAACTGATCCGTCGATCGTCGGGGCGAATCCTGCTCGCGCGCACCGACGAACGCAGCCCGCGCCGATCATCCCATGGAACCAGAAGCCTACAAGATGCCGATCGCGTGCAAAACAGCCAATCGCCGGCAGCGACGCGCTCGGGACCCGTGCCGCAGACCGGGTATCGCTTCCATCATCCGAGCAGGCCACTCGATACAGATCGCGGGATGTCACCGATGGCCCGCAAACGAAATCGCAGACAACGGCAGCGATCATTCTATCTACAACCGGCAGTCGACGGGGATAGTCAGCTCAAACCTCGACCGAACTCGTTGCTTCCTAATCCCCTCAGCCCGTTCCCGTCCCACACCTCAGAGAATGCAGCCCCGCCGACTACGGAGCGGGCGGAATTGGATCGCACCACATCGAACGCGCCCACACAAAGCCGTTCGGGGGATCGATGAGCAGCTGAATGCTGTCATCCTGCATCGGCGCCAATGGCGGCAGCCCCAGAGCCACGTAATCCTTCACCGCGCCGTCGATCGATCCATCGTCATCGTAGAGCCAGACACCAGCGGCATAGAGAGGACGCTCGCTCTCGTTGCTGAAGTGAACGGTTACCAAGACTTGCCCCGAAACCTGCGGATCTGTGTCCTCTCGAATGATATCCAGCCATGGCTCGCCGACCGTCACCGTCACACTGTCCGAATCCGTCTGCCCATTTACAGACGAAGTCGCCGTAACTGTCACGGTATACATGCCTGGGTCAACGAATCGGTGAAGCTGGCGCACCAGATCGGCCTCAGGCCCGACCATCGGAGATCCATCCCCGAAATCCCAAAGGAAGTCGGTGGGCTCGCTCAGGGAGCCCGACACCGGTTGTCCGCTGGAGTCCAGCGAGTCCGATGCATCGAATTGCACATCGAGCGGCGCACGAAGATTCGGATTGTAGCCAAGCTGGTACGCCACGTCGGCAACTTCCATCTGGAGGATCGCCGTGGGCGCCGCATCATTCAGCGGCGGATTGAGAACCTTGTCGAGCCAGTCCAATACGGCACAACCCGACACGAACACGAGGACTATTGCCGCCACCATCACTATCCCAACCACACGAGTTCGCATGGAACCTCCTCTCACAGAGGGGAGGCTAGCAGATCATGAGCACTGCGCACAAGTTGTTGGCGGTCTGTCCCCGGCGCCCCCTTCTCTGCAGAGCCGTCCCCCCTTTATACTGAATCGGAACTGGCCGAAGGATCGCCTCGGATCCGAGGGAGTTCCGAACGAGCGAAGCTGCAAAGGAGGTTGACATGCCGGTCCAGAAGCTGAAGACATTTCTCGACGAACACGAAACTCGATATGTAGTCATCCAACACTCCCCGGGGTACAGCGCGCAGGAAGTGGCGGCGTTTGCTCACATTCCCGGCAAAGAGCTGGCAAAAACGGTGATGGTGAAGCTTGACGGCGAGATGGCAATGGCGGTTGTCCCCGCTTCGCATCGAGTTGATCTTGAGCGGCTTCGTGAGGCAGCCGGCGCGTCCGAGGTCGCGCTGTCGAGTGAGGCGGAGTTCCGCGAACTCTTCCCCAACTGCGATCTTGGGGCAATGCCTCCGTTCGGCAACTTGTGGAATATGCCGGTTTATGTCTCGGCCGCATTGGCCGAGGATCTCGAAATCGCGTTCAGCGCCGGAAGTCACTCCGAAGTCGTTCGCATCGCCTATGAGGACTACGGCCGCCTGGTCAACCCGACGATCGGGTCATTCTCCATCAAGGCGCTTCCCGGCCCGCCACGCGAACCGGACCTCGGCGCGGACTAGATGGAGGCGGTCCGTCTGCTGGCTTGTCAGCCGTGGGCTGGATGGGGCTTCTTGGAGCCAAGGCCAGCAGAGCTGGAACCGTATTCGCTTGGGCTGCTGCCTGGGGCGGAATCTGGCCATCGCCGCTGCTGCCGGATCCCGTCGCAGCCAGCGATTCGTCCATCCGATCACCGCAATCGAACCGATCACGCCGATCAGAAACGCAAACGGAAAGACCGACCTCTCTTCCACGACAACCCCGCTAATGACCGGGCCCAGCATCTGGCCGCCGGCAAACGCACGGCCATGGAAACCGGCCGGCGTCGCCATGCCATGCGTTCTGCCAAGCTCGGTTCGAATCGCAACGAGCGAGGCACGCCCCAGCGCGAAAGACACACCCATGAACGCGGCGGCTCCCACAATCGGTCCCTGTTGAATTGAAGAACGGGATCACCAGCAACCCGAGCGGCGCAAGCACGCTGTCAACGACGATCTGGCGGACGCGGGGAAAGCGATCGGCGAGAAGACCGGCGGGCACTTGAGCGAATGCTTCGGCGAACATGTATGCGGAAAGAACGATCCCGACATCCGCTTCGCTTGCCCCGAGCGTTGCCGCGGCAAACAACGGATAAAACGTCGTGAACGAGGATCGCCAGAATCCGCGAGTCCCAACGTAAGCACAGATCGATTTCACGGCATCGTTCCGAAGCAGAACCCCAAATGCTCTCCTCATCTCCGAGATCGCGCCGCGCCGGATCCGCTCTCGCGCCGTTCGAATCGCTGTTTGAAGCATGCAATCAGCGGGAACCGTGACGATCACGAGGACCAGCGCGACCATCGTTTGCCCGCCCATCACGAAAAACGTAGCGGTGTACGACCATGCCGCTCCGATCCCGCCTCCGAGCATCGGTCCGATCGCAAGGCCGACAAACTGCGATGCATAGAACACGTTCGCGTAGCGACCTTCCCGGCCCTTGGGCGTCAAGTCCCCCACGTAAGCCTGCGCAATCGGCGTTACCAGCACCGCAGCGATCCCCTGCATGAACCGGTAGATCCCCAGTTCCCAAAGGTTCCCGGCACTGGCGTAGAGCACGCAGACCAGCGCATATCCGGCCAACCCAATCACGATCAACGGCTTCCTTCCAACCTGATCGGACAGGCGACCGACAAACGGCCCGAGGATCGCACGCGAAACGGAGTACGCAGCGAATACCAACCCGATCTCCAGGCCGGACGCTTCTCGCGCGGGAGCTTCCCGGACCAGCTAAACTCCGTTGGTTCCAGAGGGGAATCGTCGCGACACAAGAGAGGGAGGTTTCATGTCGATACAGTTGTTTCAGGTCGATGCGTTCACCGATCGCCCGTTTGCAGGTAACCCAGCCGCCGTATGTCTGCTCAACGACCAGGCCCAGGAGCGCTCGGCGCAATGGATGCAACAGGTCGCGGCGGAAATGAACCTGTCGGAAACGGCGTTTGTCCTGCCGAAGCAAGATGGCTTCTCCCTGCGCTGGTTCACCCCCAAAGCCGAAGTCGCCCTGTGCGGACATGCCACGCTTGCCACCTCGCACATCTTGTGGGAGGAAGGCATTTTGAAGCTCGACAAACCCGCTCTCTACCAAACCCTGAGTGGGACGCTTATAGCTCGAAGGCAGATGCAAGCGAACCGGCCGTGGATCGAGCTCGATTTCCCCGCCACCTTCCCCGAAGAGATCGATCCCCCCATAGGCCTCCTGCAAGCGCTGGGTGTCAAAGCCGTCTATGTGGGCAAATCGCGATTCGATTACCTGGTGGCGATCGAATCGGAGGAAGCCCTCCGCGCCCTCAGCCCGGATTTCCCTGCTCTTCTTGCCCTCGGCGTACGTGGTGTGATGGTCACGGCACAAGGTTCGGAGCCGTTCGACTTCGTGTCCCGCTTCTTTGCTCCCGGTGTGGGAATCGACGAGGATCCGGTCACCGGATCCGCTCACTGTGCGCTGACCCCGTACTGGGCTCGTCTTCTCGAGAAGAAGGCGATGAGAGCGTTCCAGGCTTCGCCGCGTGGCGGCTCACTGGAAGTCGAGCTTGCGGAAGACCGTGTTCGCCTTCGAGGCCAAGCCGTCACCGTCTTCCGCGGTACCCTGCTTGCCGAAGACCCGGTCGATCCGTAGCACGCGGGACGCACGTCAGGCGTCATTCTCTCGTGGTCGTTTCTTGGATCTCCGCTGAGTGTGTTTGCGTTACTCCACAGGGATGACTCTTTTTCTCTTGCGAGCACGTGATGTGGTATGCTGTTCGCTGAGGACAGACAAGGCAGACTGACGTTCACGCAACACGCCCCCTGATTCCTCATCGCGGGCGCTGCATTCATCTGCTGCCACCTCTATGCTTCGCCGCTGTTCCTCGAAGGAGGTGGTTCACTGAGATCATCCCACACCGAAAACCAAGCGGATCTTCATGGGAAAGATACCAAGGAGGCTGATCATGATCCGCAAGTTCATCGGAGGACTGTTTGTGCTTCTCCTGGCCGGGATGCTCATGCTGCCGGCGATGGGAGCAAGCGACGAAGAGATCCAAGCGGCAATTGAGGCCGGCGTTGCGTGGATGGTGACACAGCAGTACGCAGACGGACATTGGAGTGACTACGAACCGATCGCCGGCACAGGTTTTGCTGTGGTCAAGCTCGCAGACTACGCCTACGAACTCGCCGAGGAAGGTGAAATCACTGGCCCATTCGATGCCGGCTACATTTATCATGCCCATTTTATGGCCGGACTCGATTACATCCTTGAAGCAGCGGAATCCTGTGGAACCGGAATCTGCTTCAACACCGCTGGCCACGAGACCTACAATACAGCGCTAGCGTTGATGGCCGTCACCGCTGCGAAAAACCCCACGTATGTGCATCCTGGAGCCAACCCTTGGACAGGAGCGCAAACACTAGAGTACATCACGTCAGAGATTGTCGAGTACTTCAAGATGGCGCAGAATCCAGACGGCGCGTGGCGGTACTGGTTCACCAACGAACCTAGCGACAACTCCAACACCGGCTTCGTGGTGCTTGCGTTGCGCTATGCCGAGGCACAGGGGTGCAACGTTGACAGTGTCAAGGCCGCGTTAAGCGGGTGGCTTGATTTCATCCAGAGCGATGCCAGCGGCGGATCCGGATATACAGATCCCGATGACTGGGTCAACCTGCTGAAGACAGGCAACCTGCTGTTCGAGTTTGCCTTCGTCGGCGACGATGTTGATGACACACGCGTGCAAGACGCCCTCGACTACATCGAGCTGCACTGGAACGACCTCAACGTTGACCCTGGCTGGAAGGGATCGGGAGGCTCGACGCCCTGTCTGTTGGCAGCCTACTGCTTGATGAAGGGGTTTGAAGCGTACCAGATTGGGGAACTCGAGATCGGCGGATCGCCGATCGACTGGTTCGATGAGATGACCACCCTCATCTGCGATGCCCAGAACGCCGACGGTTCTTGGCCGCGGTCTAACTGGGACGGGAGTTCGACCGGCATCCTCAGCACGTTATGGGCGCTGCTGACACTGGAGAAGACGACGCCTCCTCCTCCCGTTCTGATCGATATCAAGCCAGGCAGTTTCCCGAATTCGATCAACCCCGATCAAAACGGGAAGATCCCGGTGGCGATCCTCTCCAACGAGGCGTTTGACGCCACGACGGAGGTTGATGTCACATCGTTGACGTTCGGGCACACGGGCGATGAGGACTCCATCGCCTACCGCGGCAAGAAGAACCCAGTGCCGCAGGTCGGGTACGAGGACGTCAACGGCGACGGCTTCGTCGACTTGGTCGCTCACTTCATCGCGCAGGAGTGTGACTTCGTACACGGAGACGAAGTCGGCTATCTCAAGGGAACGAAGACAAGCGGCGAGGAGTTCACCGCATGTGACTCGATACGCACCGTACCGCCGCATGGAACGACCAGCATCGATGCCTTGCCGATGGAGATCGCCGCGGGGCTCAGTGTTTCCGTCGCCCCAAGCCCGATTCGCGACGTTCATACGGCGTACTTCGAGGCTGTCGGGCCGATGGCGGTCGAGGTCGATCAACTGTGGGTGAAAGTATTCGATCTGTCCGGCGCGTTGATCTGGGAGCAGATCTCCGCAGGTGCTGAAATCGCTTGGCATACGGAGGATCTGCACGGACGCTTCTTGGCGAACGGCGTCTACGTCTATCAGGTACTTGCGGAAGTGGAGGGTAGCTGGATCTCTGTCGCTGTCGACAAGATCGCCATCCTTCGTTAGGACGACGATCGGAGGCGGGTCTTTCCGAGATCCGCCTCCTTCTTGTAGGATGAACTACGTGGCGTACTTATAGGAGGCTGATCATGCGGAAGCGTTCGATCCTATCCAAGGCGGCAATCTTGTTTGCCCTAGTCTGTCTTGTGTTCGTCATCGCGGCCGAGGCGCAGATCGAACCTGGATGGAGCGCAGCGGCGCAGTTCCGTGAGGGTGTCGGGGCGCGTGCGCTTGCCCTTGGCGGCACGGCAACGGCTATCGTAAACGATGCAACAGCCGTGTTCTGGAATCCCGCTTTGTTGTGCTCGGTTCCGCTGGAGCTTGCGGCAATGTACAGCCAGCCGCTCGGTCCGAACCTCGGCTATTCGCAGCAATTCATTGGAACCGCAAGTGTATTCGGTTCAGGGCGTCTCGGCGCCGGGATCGGTTGGCTGAATGCATCGGTCGAAGACATCCCGAGCACGGAGGGCAACGGGCTGTTCGACTATACAAGCTCGATCCTGCTTGTGGGAGTCGGCGCTGGTTCATCGTCGCAGAGCGGATCGCTCCGTTTGGGAACGACGATCAAGCTCTACCACGAGGAGATGCTCGAAGGTGAGGCACGCGGATTCGGATGGGATCTCGGTGGTCAGTTCTCGACAGGCGTCTGGACGTTGGCCTTCCACAGCCGCGATATCTCCAATACGTTCATCCACTGGAAGGGAACCGGTCAGGAACCCCTCTCGATCGTTCCGGCGACCCATCGCCTGGCCGCATCCGCGGCCTGGTTCGACGGGACTCTCAAGACAGCATCCGAACTAACCCTCAGCGTGCAGCAGCCAACCTCGATCGGAGCCGGAGTGGAGATCCTGGTCATCCCCAGCCTCTCACTTCGTGCAGGCATTCGTGTCGAACCGACTTCCGAAGAAGATAAGAGGCGCATTCGTTTCTCTGGAGGGGTCGGCGTCGGCCCGATCAGGGGGATCGTCGTCGACTATGCTTACGTCCAACCTTTCCAGCAGGGCGTCATCGGCATTTCTGGATCCCACGTCGTCTCGGCGCGGTTCACGTTCTGAGTCCCCGGATGCTTCCGGCTGGCCTACGCCTGTGGTCCGTGCTGTGAACCCTGGTCCCGGAGCCGCTCGTGCAGAGCGGCAAGAACCTTGAGTGCGTCTTTCGGCTCATCAATCGATGCCACGGACTGCTCAAATGGGCAAGGCTGCCCCGGAACGCGTCCCGCAATCCGCGACACGCGTTTCCGCGCATAGAACGGCACGCCTTGCTCCGTGAGCAGCACAGCGGCAGCATCAGAGAGAAGATCCGTTGCTACAAACGCTGCTCCGGCGAACGCCAGCAGCAGCGCCGAGGCTTTCCCGACCACAGCATCAGCGAACGAAGCCCCGCGAAGACTCCCTTCCGAACCTGTGTCAAGCATCTCCAAAAGAGGACGGATCCCTCGCCGATCGCTGCGGTAGACGAGCTGGCTTCCCCGCATCGCAATCAATCGCATCCGCTCTACGTGAAGGACGCAGAGAAGCCATTCACCGCGAGGATCCGGTCGGGAACCGCCCGCCAATAACCGATGCGCGGCCCGAATAGGCGCCGCAGACATACCATCTTGCACCACGCTACGCTTCCTTCCGCATCGGTTTCGAATCCGTCCGATACATGGCGACGATCTCGCCAAAGACAACAAGATGTTCGTCGCCCTCCGAATAGAATGACTCTCGGACGTCGTCCGCAATCAGGTCGGCGGTGAGCATCTGCGTGCTCGCAACCGTCCGGCACTCAATCTGCAGGTCGCAGTCCTTGATCACCGGCGTGCCAATGACGCGGCCCGGTACAAGCGGAAGACCGGTTTCCCGGATCTTGTCGATTTCCCTTCCGGAAGTGGAACCGCAGACGGCAAGCTCGCCTCTGAGTTCTCCGGAGAACGGAACACTTACGACAAACTCCCGTGCGTTGGTGATGCATCCATAGCTATAGCGGCTCTTGCGAACGAACACCGTGCAGATCGGACGATTCCAGATAATCCCCAACTGGGCCCAGCCGATCGTCATCGGATTCGTCCGTCCATCCGGAGTCTGGGTCAGCAAGAATGCTCCTCCGGCCTCCAGCGATCTACGTAGGATCTGGGCACTTCGATCCCATTCGCTCATTGTCGCGGCGTGCTGACTCATTCGATTCCTCCGAAGATCTCCGTGGCCAAGTCTCCTCCGCCAGAAGCAGAGCGTTGCCTGAGTATCGCCGCCTCGTAGGCGTAACGCAATCACCAAGGCACGGCCGATCCGGCCGACGAAGGCACGGACAGCTACAAAGGGCGTCTGCTGGTAGAATGACAGCCGACCCGCTATGAACATCGCAACCCTCAACGACCCCATCTGGTCGATCTTTCTCACCACGTGTCCGAGCTTCTGAGCGCCAAGGCTCATCGAGTCGCGGTGCATGGACTCGCAGATGCGTCCATCAGCTATCGGGCTCCCGGAGGCGCAAGCCAGATGCCCGCCGAACTCCCGACGTACGCCGCCGCTACGGAAAGGCTGGTTGACTTGCTTCGTACGCACGGCTTCACCGTTGACCGTGTCGGACATCGGTTCGTGCACGGCGGATCCACCTTCAATCGGTCCGCCTGGGTCGACAACACTGTGCTCGTCCGGCTCAACGCATGCTGTCCACTGGCCCCGATCCACAACCCCAACAGCCTCTCCGTCATCCAAGCCACGTTGCGCGATCTGCCGGGGATTCCCCAGTATGTTGCCTTTGATACGGCGTTTCACTGCACTCTCTCCAACGAGGCAAAGACATACGGGCTCCCCTATCCGTGGTTTCTGGATCCAGCGATGCACAAGGTCGGCTTCCATGGCTTGTCGTATCACGACATCACCGCGAAGACGGCAGCGTACTTCGATCGTTGCGTTGATGAGGTCTCGCTGGTCGCCTGTCACTTGGGGACCGGCGGATCAAGCGTCGCCGCTATTCGCGACGGCCGTTCAGTCGATACGTCGATGGGTGCCACACCGACGGCGGGTCTGGTCATGAGCACGCGATGCGGCGACGTAGACCCGATGATTCCGCTTCGACTTGCAGATCGTCTCGGAGGCGGAGTCGAAGAGGCTCGTCAGATCTTGAATCATGCCAGCGGACTGCTCGGGCTTTCCGGTGTTTCCAGCGATATCCGCGACTTGCTCGATATTCGCCGCGACTCGAGCAAGACCCTGTTCCGCTCCAGCCAACCACGCGTATCGCTGGCACTCGGGGTGTACTTCCATCGCCTCACATCCGCGGTCGGGGCGATGCTCGCCGCCGCGGGACCGATCGATGCTCTCGTGTTCACGGATGATGTCGGTCTGACGTCACCCGATGTCCGAGGAGAACTCTGCAAGCGTCTTTCCCACCTGGGTTTCCGTCTTGATCCTGCTGCGAACCTGGCTCCCCAATCACAGGACGTCATGCCACGTCACGCTCCCGGGAGTGCGACGCAGATCCTTTCCGTGCGCAACGATGAGGGACTTGCGATCGCCAGAGAGGGCATCCTGCTCGGCGAGCCGCCTGAGAGCCGTGACCTTGACCCACGGGTTGATTGAACACGATACGACCGCCTTCGTAGCCGTTTTCCATGTTTCAGAGCCCGCCGACGGATCCCGAAGGGCGTCCTTGATTGACATGACGAGAAGCGTGTGCTAGTATTCGTGCATTATTGTGCATGTTTGCAAGGAGCATCATGAACAGCGACCGCGTTGCAACGATTGGGAAGGCCATCGCCCATCCGGCGCGGATCCACATTCTGACATTGCTGTCCGAAGGAGAGCGGTGTGGATGTGAGTTTGCACCGGTCCTCGACCTGGATGCATCCGTGGTCTCACGGCATCTCGCACAGCTCTCACGGTCGGGGCTCATTGCCTCGCGCCGGGACGGCGTCCGCGTGCTGTGGCACCTATCGGATCCCAGCATCCTCGAAGTCCTTCAGCGCCTTGAGCGGCTCCCTCTCCCGGAGGACAGCTCATGAACAAGCAGCTCCGCATCTTCGTCATCCTTGCCGCAACCTTCCTCTTCGCCTACTTCGTTCCGTTCGGAAACCCGCGCGTCTCCGCCGCGATCGGCGAAGCGTTTGCCATGCTTCAGGAGTACGCACGGGAACACGTGTTGCTCTGCCTTGTCCCCGCGTTCTTCATCGCCGGCGCGATCGCCGTTTTCATCAAGCAAGGCAGTGTCATCAAGTACTTGGGTTCCTCAGCGCGAAAAGCGGTTGCCTATACCGTTGCTTCTGTGTCCGGCGCGGTTCTTGCTGTGTGTTCGTGCACTGTGCTTCCGCTGTTTGCCGGTATCTACAAGCGCGGCGCAGGCCTCGGTCCGGCGGTTGCCTTCCTGTACTCCGGGCCCGCGATCAACGTGTTGGCGATCATCCTCACGGCTCGCGTCCTCGGAGTGGAGTTCGGGATTGCGCGGGCGATCGGGGCGGTGTTGTTCGCGATTCTCATCGGACTTGCGATGCACTTCCTGTTCCGCCACGAGGAGCAGACCCGAGAGCAACAGGCTGCCGCCGTTGCCCCACAGGAGCCGCCCGAAGCTCGCCCCTTGTGGAAAACCGCCGCATTCGTCGCCGTGATGATCGGTTTCCTCGTGTTCGTCAACTGGGGAAAGCCGGGATCGATCTCCGTGCGGACATCAGCAGGCACTATGGTCACCGGTATCCGCGTCGGCCAGACCGCAACCGAACTTTCCGTTCGCCCTACCGGAATGGACGAAGTTGTCACCATCCCGACCGATGAGCTGGCTGAACTCTCCTACACCCCTTCGGCTTACACGACGATCTATGAATCCCGCTTCTACATTGCACTCGGCTTCCTTGCCGTCCTGCTCGTCATGCTCCTCCGGTGGTTCCGCCGGCCGGAGATCAAGGAGTGGGGCGCTTCCAGCTGGACCTACGCCAAGCTCATCCTCCCGTACCTGTTCGGCGGCGTTCTGCTCGCCGGATTCCTCCTTGGACGCCCGGGGCATGCTGCACTGATCCCCGAATCGTGGATCTCGGGACTTGTGGGCGGAAACTCCTGGGCGGCCAACGCGATCGCCAGCGTGTCCGGCGCGTTGATGTACTTCGCCACACTGACCGAACTGCCTATCTTGCAGGGGCTTCAAGGGGCGGGGATGGGAGACGGGCCGGCGCTCGCCTTGTTGCTTGCCGGACCGGCCCTGTCGCTTCCGAATATGTTGGTGATCCGCAAGGTGCTCGGAACCAAGAAAACCTTGGCCTACGTGGCGCTGGTATGCATCGCGGCGACACTGTCAGGGAAACTGTTTGGTGTCATCGTCGGCTAAGCCGACTCAATCGAGAAGGAGCAACCATGAAAATCGAGATCCTCGGTACAGGCTGCCCGAAATGCCAGCAGCTTCTCGCCAATGTGCATGCTGCCATTGCTGAAGAGGGCATCGAAGCAGACGTTTTCAAAGTGGAAGACATCGCGGATATCGTCGGGTACGGTGTGATGCTCACGCCCGCCCTGGTTGTGGAGGGTGACGTGAAGTCCGCGGGCAAGGTACTCACGCCGGAGGAGATCAAGGCTCTGCTGATCCGACCATAGGTGCCCGATGGACCCATCGGAGGTTGGCCATGATTTGGATTCGAAGGCTTTTCACGGTCGCGCTCATGGCATTTGCCGCAACCACGTTTGCATTGGGGATCGCCGGCGAAGTCGGCTCATGGACGACGAGCCGCGCACCCGTGGCGGTGGAATCCGTCCCGGGGGAAGGTGAGACCGAGAACACTGCAATGGTAGCACCCGCTCCGTCGCCGGTCGATCCATCCGAGCAACAGGGCCAAAACACGCTCGTCAACGCGCCCGCTCTCCCGCATGGCGACAGCGGAGGCACCGATCAACCCTCGACATCGTCGGCAGCCGACCCTATGCCCATCGTTGCCACGGTTCCCGAGCCATTCGTGGTCGCCTACTACTTCCACAACACGCACCGCTGTGTAACGTGCCTGGCAATCGAGCAACGGGCGGACGAGGCGCTGCAACGAGCGTTTCCCGATGAACTCGCCAGCAGAAGGTTGCGCTGGGCCGCCATCAACATGGAGCTTGCCGAGAACCAACACGTGATCTTCGACTACGACCTGACGTCCCCGTCATTGGTTCTCGTGCTCGTCGAGGGCGATCTCGAGCGGGAGTACCGCGTCCTGACACGTACCTGGGAGCTGATCCACCAGGATCAAGGCGGCCCATTCGACGCCTACGTCATCGCCCAAACACGGCTGATGTTGGGAGAACTCGATGACTGACACCATTCTGCTGTGGGCTTCCGCCGTTTGGCTGGGCATTCTCACTTCGATCAGCCCGTGTCCGCTGGCAGCGAATATCACCGCGATCTCGTTCGTTGCCCGACGCATGGATCGCCCCGGGGTCGTTCTCGCTTCCGGTGCGCTGTATGCCTTGGGCCGTGCCACAACGTATGTCGTGATCGGCGCGTTGCTCGTGGCGGGCCTTGTCGCCGCCCCGGGCCTTTCCTTGGTTCTGCAGCGAGCGTTGAACAAGCTTCTCGGCCCGATTCTGATCGTCGTGGGGTTGATCCTGCTCGACTTGATTCGGCTTCGCGCCGGCCGCCGCACCGGGATTGGAGAGCGATGGCAGCAGCGAATCGAGCGGATCGGGCTGCTTGGCGCATGGTTATTGGGCGTGCTTCTCGCGCTAGCGTTCTGTCCGGTTTCGGCAACCCTGTTCTTCGGTAGCTTGATTCCTCTTGCCGTCACCGAACACTCTCGGTTCGCCGTTCCGCTCGCCTACGGGATCGGAACAGCCCTGCCGGTCATCGCGGTGGCAATTGCACTGGCCATGGGAGTCCGCGCCGCAGCAACCCTGTTCGGAAGATTCCAATCGATCGAACGTTGGGCTCGCCGCATCACCGGCATCGTGTTCCTTGGAGTCGGATTCTACTTCTCACTTACGTATGTCTACTTGGTCTGAACGAAGCGAACTAGGTCGATCGTGCGGCCCTGCTCGCTTGGGTCTCGTCAAGGGGATCGAACCCAGGAGGTTCCTATGCGAATGCTCGCCCAGTGGTTTCCCGAGTTTGCCGACAAGTTCGACGAAATCGATACGCTCTATCAAGACAAGCGCTCGATCGACGAAAAGACGTATCAGTTCATCTGCTTCGCGCTGTCCATCAAAAGCCGCTCCCGTCCCTGTCTGCTCAAGCACTTCAAAGGAGCACTGGAGGCGGGGGCGACGCTCAAGGAACTGGCCTACATCATGGCGCTCGTCTTCCGCGAGAGCGCCGGTGGTGACGATTGCTGGACGCACGATGCACTCGGAGATATCGAGCAATTGATGAGCGAGAACATCCAGTGCTGTCCGAAGTAGAGCGGAACCGGATTGGCTCTTGCTTCCCGGAGAAGCGCGGCAGTGTCGACGGCCCATCCCTTGTTGGCCGCTATCTCTTGGCGGATCGTGCGTTCAGTGCAGACCGCATCCGATCGAGCGCCTGTTCGAGTTGCGCGCGCGGGCACCCGAAATTCAGCCGAACGAACCCCTCGCCCCCCGGGCCGAACGTCGCCCCGTCATTGACGGCCACGCGCGCCTCCTCAAGGAAGAAGTCATGAGGTGACCGCATCAGGCTGAGACAACGACAATCCAGCCACGCAAGGAACGTCGCTTCCGCCGGACGCACTGAGATTCCGGCAAGCTCCGACGCAACAAATTCGGTGAGGAAGTCACGGTTGCCCTCAAGATAGGCGACAAGCTCCCGGTGCCATGTCTGGCCGTGCTCATACGCCGCAAGGGCCGCCGTGTATCCGAGAATCGAAGGTGACGGCACCAACCCGCCTCGACTCGCCTCGAACCGTTCGCGGAGGATCGGATCAGGGATGATCGCCATCGCTAATCCCATCCCGGCCACGTTGAATGTCTTGCTCGGGGCAATCAGGGTAATCGTCCGCGCCTCAACCTCAGGCGACAAGGAAGCCATCGGCACATGTCGATGGCCATCGTAGACAAGATCGCCGTGAATCTCGTCTGAACAGATCACGATGTCGCTCTCCAGGCAAACCTCGGCCAGTCCGGCAAGCTCCTCAGGCGTGAGCACCCGGCCGACCGGGTTGTGCGGGTTGCACAAGAGGAACATCCCTGTCTCCGGACCAGCCACGGCACGAAAACCCTCCAAATCAACGCGATAGGAACCGTCGCCGTCGCGCATCAACGGAGATGGCTGCGCCGCTGTTTTCGAGTTCTCCGGAACCCGGAGAATCGGGAAGTAGACGGGAGGCTGGTAGATAATGCCATCTCCCGGGTGACAGACAGCGCGCGCAGCAAGGTTGAACCCGGCCACCACGTTTGGCAGGAAGACAATGTCCTGTTCTGATATCCGCCAGCCGTGCTTCCGCCACAACCATTCGACAACAGCGGCGCGAAGCTCGGCACAGTCCGTGGGATACCCAAATACGCCATGCCGCACGCGAGATTCAAGCGCTTCGATCACGGCGGGAGGCGATGCGAAGTCCATATCCGCGACCCACATCGGGAGGACATCCTTCCCATAGGCATGCCATTTCGTGCTGTCGCCGCTCCGCCGATCGATCGCCCGGTCGAACCAATTCGCCCTGCTCATATGTCCCCCATCCCCACCCGGTTTCGTCAGCGTCGATCATACACAAGCGGCGAACCGGATACAGGTATCGCCCGCGACCGCTCGGCGGACGGTTCGAGACAGGACCCCATGCTCGATCATCATGCCGAGCCGTTTTCCCTCTTGACAAAACTGCGAATCTCATCTAGGGTAGGGTAACGATTTCGGAAAACGATTTCCTATGAAACAGCGAATCACGATTCGAGAGGTTGCCCAGAAGGCAAATGTATCTCCAAGCACCGTTTCTCGGGTGATCAACGGACGCGAGGCGGACCACATGCGTCCGGAAACCAAGCAGCGCGTGGTCGACGCAATGGAGGCTCTCTGCTATACGCCCGTCAAGGCGGCACAGCAGCTTCGCCGGCAGCGCTCGCAGATGCTCGGCGTTCTCGTTCCCGATATCTCCAACCTCTACTTCGCTCTTCTGGTACGCGGCATCGAAGCGGAGGCATTCGACCGTGGGTTCAGCACATTGATCTGCGACAGCGATCAGCAACCGGAGCGGGAATTGCGCTACCTTGACATTCTCCTGTCGGAAGGGGTGGACGGTGTGCTGCTCGTACCGACGGCGACACCCAACATGGCGGCGATTCAACGTCTGATCGACCGAGGCACCCGTATTCTGGTTCCCGATCGCCGCGTCGCCCACCTAGCGTGCGTGGAAGCCGACAACCGTGACGCAAGTTGCGAACTCGCCAACTACGTGCTCGAACTTGGGTATCGCCGCATCGCATACATCGCCGGGCCAGAAGGCGTGAGCACCTCAGATGATCGACTCGCCGGTTTCATCCAGGCCCTCGATTCCTGCGAAATCAAGCCGGTCGCACTACACCGTGGCGATTTCACGTATGAATCGGGCTATGAGTGCGGAAGCGAAATTCTTGATCACGATGACGTCCAGGCAATCCTGGCCGGGAACGATCTGATGGCGTTCGGGATTCTCCGTGCCGCAGAGGAGCGCGGCCTTTCCATTCCCGGAGATCTCGCCGTTGCCGGCTTTGATCATGTGCCGCACGTGCCGTATGCGACATTTCTTCGCCCCGAGCTCACCACGGTGGAAGTGCCGGTGTACCAGATCGGTCAACAAGCAACACGTCTCCTCCTCAACGGGGCCGATGAGAACGTCATCGTGCCGACCATGCTGATCCGTGGCGGGACATGCCGCTCGATGAAAGGAACCACCACATGACGGGAAAATTGATCCACATGCGAAGATTGTTTCGCGGGGATGGCCGGGCGATGGTTGTCGCCCTTGACCACGCACAATTCAAAGGCCCGATTCAGGGACTCGTGTCCATGCCTGCGATCGTTGGCGAAGTTGTCGATGGCGGCGCTGATGGCATCATTCTCAACCCCGGAGCAGCACGAGATTGCGCAGCGGTCTACGCAGGGCGCTGTGCGCTGATTGTCCGGGTCACCGGGGCAAGCACTGAGAAGAACACCATCTTCGACTACCACCGGAAGATTTGCAGTGTACGACAGGCTGCCTACCTCGGAGCGGATGCCGTCATCGCGATGGGGTTCGTCGGGGGACCGGGCGAAGCAGCATCGCTGACGCTTCTTGCTCAACTGGCCGAGGATTGCTCCCAGCACGCGATTCCCCTGATCGCGGAGATGCTTCCCGCCGCGCCGGAGCGATTCGGGGATGCGGAGTGGATTGCCGTGGCCGCTCGCGTCGCCTACGAGCTGGGCGCGGACGTCGTCAAGGCGTACACAACCGGAACGGGCGCCGATGCAACCATCATCGGCGGGTGCGGTGTCCCGTTCTTGGCCGCCGGAGGGGCCAAGGCATCCGATCCGGTGAACATCGCCGCCGACGCTATCCAACACGGAGCAGCTGGAATCGCTTTCGGGCGAAACGTGTTCGAGGCGGCTTCTCCTCGTGCAGTGGTCGAAGATTTGGTGGGCGTCGTCCATGGCGATCGCGACCGAGTGGCGGATGGCTAGCAGCGAATCGCCGAGGGAGAACATAGCGCGTCAGCGGCAGACGCCGACCAACGGAGGGAGTCGACGGAGTTCGTTCTGCAGGAAGACTCGCGAGGGAGGACCGAACGATGAATGCAAGATGGACTGGTCTTGGCAAGTTGGTTGTCGGGTTGTTCTTGCTCGGCGTTTTGTGCTCGTCGGCGGCAATGGCCAGCCCGGTTCGGCTGCAGTACTACAGCTTGGCGTGGCAGCCGGGGGTCGTGCGGGCAGTGCGAGATGTCGTCGCCGAGTGGAATGATTCCCATCCCGACATCCAGGTGGAGATTGTCTGGGGAGCGTGGGCATCCGCGAATGAGTTCTTGCTGACAAGCTTCCTCGGCGGCGATGCTCCCGACATCTTCCATCAGGATGCGGTCATGTGCTACGAGTATGGTGTCCTTGGGTTTGCCGAGCCGCTGACACCATATCTCGATGACGAGCTGTTGAGCGATATCCCCCAGTGGATGTGGGATAGCGCCAGCGATTACGATGGCGAAATCTATGGCTCGCCGTTCCTGGTGGAAACCCACGCCGTATTCTACAACCGTCGGATGTTCAACGATGCGGGCATCGTGTTGCCGGAGAATGCTTCGGTCACCTGGCAGCAGATCGTCGACTACGCACAGCAGTTGACTGTGCGCGATTCTGATGGAGCTGTGCTGACCTGGGGACTTCTTGCCTCGGTGATGGAGAAGTTCCCGTGGATGCTCGTGGCGCAGAATGGCGGCCAGATCGTGCACCGCAACAATGATGGCTCGTGGTCGGTCAGCGTCGACCCGGCGGCAAGGGAAGCGCTGCGCTTCTACTGCGATCTGGTGACGGAGTGGCAGGTCATGCCCCCTGACGCAATCAGCAGCGACTACACCTACTTGATGAGCGGGTTCTCGAAAGATCGCTACGCAATGATCATCTATGGCTGCTGGAATCGTCGCATTCTCGCGCAGTGGGAGGATGTGGACTGGGGTATCTTCCACCTTGAGGGGCCGGTGCAGAATATCACGTCCGGCGGGCCTCAGGCACACGGCATCTGGGCCGGGTCCGAACATAAGGCGGAGGCGGCACAGTTTCTCGACTACATCTCCAGCGCGGCGAATGTCGTCGAGATTGCCTACCCCGATTGGATCTTCCCCGCAAGGACGTCCGCTCAAGGCGACCCACGATTCGGCGAGGTGACCTACCAGTGGGATCTGGCGAAGAGCTGGCTTCCCTTCGCGGTCGACGTTCTTCCGCGAATGCCGACGATTATCGCATTCGACATGCGGGTGATCGTCCCCGAATTGGAGAACGTCATGCTCGGCAACAAGGCTTTCGACGAAGCGATGACATCGATTGAAGAGAGCGGCAATGCCTACCTGCGAAGCATAGGGCTTCAGTAGGGCTCGGGCTTCGGCCGGGCCGCGCCGAGAAACGAACGGCTGGCCTGACTGGAAGTGGAGCGGCGAAGGGAGACTTGTTGGGCGCAGAAGCACACGCGGCAGAACGGTTCCGTGAGGAGCGGCGGGCTCTCCCGTTCCTCATCCCCACCCTGCTGATCATGGCGGCGATCAACCTCTATCCGTTCATCAACGGGATCATCCGCTCCTTGCACTCCTACCAGCTCATGTCGCAGAGCTTCTCCTTCACCGGCTTCGGGAATTTTGCCCGAATGTTCCACGATGAACTCTTCGTCAAAGCGTTCGCCAACAGTCTGATTTGGGTTGTGACGTGCGTGTCGGCTCAATTCGTTCTTGCAATCATCCTTGCACTTGTCTTGAACTCGCGCGAACTTGTCGGGCGCCGGGTGTTCCGCAGCCTCATGCTGATCCCGTGGGCGACACCTCCGGTTGTCGTTGCGCTGACTTGGCGCTACATGCTCGCCAATGAAGGCCCGCTGAATGTTCTGTTGGGCGCTCTCGGCGTGTCCAATCCTCCGGCGTGGCTGCTCGATCCGAGCGTCGCTCTCTGGGCCTGCATCATCGCCAACGTCTGGATGAACATTCCGTTCATGACGGTGATGCTTCTTGCCGGCCTGCAATCCGTCGAGGGGTCGCTGTATGAAGCCGCGGCAATCGATGGCGCGAGTTTCCTGCAGACGACTTTCAGAATCACATTGCCGGTGATCAAGCGCGTCGTGCTGATCGTCGTGACACTGATGAGCATCTGGACCTTCAACATGTTTGACATCGTGTACATTCTGACGCGCGGCGGGCCGGGGAATGCATCGCTCACCCTGCCGATGTATGCCTACCAGAACGGCTTCTTCTACTACCAGATGGGCTATGCTGCCGCAATCGGCCTTGTCATCATGGTCTGCCTGATCCTTCTCATCTTGGTGTACATACGTGAGGTGCTGGAATGAGGCTCTCGCGACCCAAACGCATTCTGCTCCATGCCGTTGCGCTGCTCTATGTGGTACTGCTGACATTCCCGCTGCTGCTGATGTTCTTGAACTCCATCCGCACGGAAGCAGATATCACCCGGAACCCGGTAGCGCTGCCTCACAACGTCACTTCGGCGAACTTCGCGGAAATCTTCCATGAAAGCACGTTCGCCGTGAACTTCCGCAACAGCTTTGTGGTTGCCGGTGTGACAGTGCTGCTCACGATTGTCGTCACCGCCCCGGCTGGATATGCCATGTCGAGATTCCGTTTCCGGGGGAAACGCCTGTTTTCCACATGGCTTCTTGCCACGCAGGCTTTCCCGGGGATCATCATGGTGCTTGGGATGTTCACGATCTTTCGCATCTTCGGACTGCTCAACTCACAGTTTGGCTTGATGATCATGCACACAAGCTTCAGCATCCCGTTCAGCATCTGGCTTCTCAAAGGCTACTTCGATCGAATTCCAACGGCACTTGAAGAGGCAGCGCTCATTGACGGCTGCAATCGCCTTCGGGCTCTGACCCAGGTTGTTCTCCCGCTGGCCGTGCCGGGAATTCTCGCCGTAGGCACGTTCTCCTTTCTGTTGTCGTGGAACGAGTTTTTCTTCGCCCTCATCGTCACGCGGAGTGAGAGCGTGTTCACGCTGCCCGTTTTCCTGTCGAGGTTCGTCGGGATGAGCGGGGTGGTTCGCTGGGGTCCCCTGAGCGCGGCGGCGCTGCTGTCGACGCTTCCGGCGCTGCTCCTATTCATGCTCGGACAGCGCTATCTTGTTGCCGGACTCACACAAGGAGGAGTGAAGTGATTTCAGTCGCGAGTCAGATGTGCTACGCAAAAGCGGACCGGGATTTCGGCGCGGGTTCGGGTGCTCCTTCCGCCCGGATTCCCGTCGATGATCCACGGACGGCGTCACGGAACCAGCAGAGAAGGAGATCATCATGACCAAGGCTTGGCCCTTGACCCACGGCGGGATCGGCTTCCGTCCCCGCGGCGCGAAGCGCTGCTGCCTTGTCCTCACCGTGCTTTTCGTGCTGCTCGTCGGAGGACTGGCTGGCTCGGCGAACCCAGACTCGTGTCGCGGAACGGTCTTCATCGACGCGAACGGCAACCGGCTTCGGGACGCCGATGAAACGGGTGTCGGCGACATTGCCGTTAGTGATGGAGCGATCATCGTCCGAACCGACGGACAAGGAGGCTTCGAACTCTCGCTGGACGAGTCGTCCCGGTTCGCATTCATCACCGTTCCCACCGGCTATCAAGCCAGCGGTGACTGGTATGCTCCCGTCCTCGGGAGAGAAGGCCTCATGACGATTGACTTCGGGCTGGAAGTGGTGCCCGATAGCGATGGCATTCTTACGTTCGTGCAAGCATCCGACATCCACTTTGCGGCCACTCCAGAGGAGTTTCGTGAAGCTTTCTACGATCGTGCGATGGCAGTTCAGCCACAAGGGATCCTTGATGCAATGGCTGCTGAGATCAACTCCGTCGCGCCCGATTTCGTCATTCTGACGGGAGATCAAGTCGCCGACTCGAAGACGCCGGAGCTTGGTCTGGTCGAGGCGTGGACAAGCTACATCGCAGAACAGCTTGTTCCTTCGCTTGATGCTCCAGCCCGCGCCGTCGTCGGGA
Organism: uncultured Thermotogae bacterium; assembly: GCA_964547105.1. Lineage (GTDB taxonomy): Bacteria > Bipolaricaulota > Bipolaricaulia > UBA7950 > UBA9294 > RXOA01. The sequence goes on along the minus strand of CAZJLO010000002.1, from coordinate 72,606 downwards.
ACCACGAGATCGTTCGTGATCCGGCAATCGATCGAGCCATCTTTGAGCAGTCCTTTGGACCTACGTACTACGCGTTTGATTGCGAGGGCGTTCACTGCATCGTCCTCGACCCTCACACGCTCACCGGAACAAGTCTCTCGTACACAGTCTCCGAGCGACAACTTACTTGGCTGAGGGCCGATCTCGAATCAGCCGGCAGGCAACAGCCGATCCTCGTGTTCTGCCACGAGCCGAGTTCGAACTGGGCCAAGAATGAGATCATGGGTGAAGTCAAGACGATTCTCGCCAACGCCGGCATCGCCGCTCTTATCACCGGACATTGGCACCTGAACTTCGAACTGCAAACGGAGCCGTACTTGGAACTCACATCCGGCGCGGTCTGCGGGTCGTGGTGGGAAGGACCGGCCGCCGATGGACGATCGTTCGGTTACCGGGTCTATCAGATTCGCCGCGGGCTGATCGATAGCATCTGGCGGACCATCGGCGAAGATACAGCCGAGTTCGCCTTCCCCCAGGCAGCGGTCCTCTCATGGATTGACAACCTCGAAGTTCGGGTGTGGGGCGAGGCGGTTTCGGCAGAACTTGCTTGGGATGACAATCCTTTCGTTCCGGTCGGAGCAAACTCGTGCGGCATGTGGTCCGCAGCCAGCTCCGAGTTGAATGTTTCGACCCTAGCCAACGGCTACCACACACTGCACGTCTCATTCAGCATGTCCGACGGTTCACGGCGCGACGCCGAGCAAGACTACTACATCTGCAATCCTGAGATCTCGCTTGCGGAGATCATCGATCATCCCGAGGTTTTCCAGGGGCGTATCGTTGCCGCTCCCTCGCTGACGGTCCGTGCGGTGATGGGGGCAAACGCCTCCGTGAACGACGGGACCAAGACAATCATTGTCGCGAATGTCCCGTTTCCGGTCGCGAGAAACGATCGACTTGCACTGATGGGCTTGTTCCGCCCGACATCGACGGACCCGATCAAGGCGTACGCTGAGTCGTTCCTTGTCGAGCTGGATGAGGAATCTGATGATGAATCGTAAACAGGAAACCGGGAGGTTGTCGATGAAACGGAGATTGATCGCAGTTGCAGGGGTGTCCCTGTTGCTCTTGCTGTCCAGTGCGGCCATCTGGGCGGCAGACCTGCAGTTCGTCACGCCGGCGTGGCAGGGCGACACCGTTAAGGAGATCAAAGCGATCGTACGGGAATGGAATGACACGCACCCCGATATTCAGGTCGAGATCCTGTGGCAAGCCTGGGAGAATCTCGACGATTTCATGCTGACGAGCTTCCAAGCCGGGGTCGCACCCGACATCTTCCATCAGGATTCGGTGATGTGTTTCGAATACGGTTTGATGGGCTATGCCGAGCCTCTCAATGACTGGCTCCCAAGCGACCTGCTCACCGATACGCCGGACAAGAACTGGGCCAACGTCAGCGATGACGAAACCATCTACGGTGTGCCGTTTCTTCAGGAAACTCTGGTCATTTTCTATAACAAGGCACTCTTCGAAGCTGCTGGAATCATCGTTCCGGAAGACGGCTTGATCACATGGAATCAGCTGCTCGACTACGCCCAGCGGCTGACGCAGCGCGACGAACAGGGAGCGGTTACGACCTGGGGTCTGCTTGCGCCGGTTGAGCAGCGGTTGTGGTGGGTCCTCGTCGAGCAGAACGATGGGCACGTTCTTGTCGAGCACGATGATGGAACCTGGCATGTGGAGGTCGATGACAACGCCCGCGAGGCGATCGGTTTCTACACCGACCTGGTGACGGAACATGATGTGATGCCACAAGATGTTCTGAGTTACGACTTCATGACGCTTCTCCAAGGATTCAAGAACGGCACCTACGCGATGTTCAGTTTCGGTTGCTGGGTGAGGAATTGGGTCACAACGATCACACGGGGCGAAGTTGACTGGGGGATGCTCCAACTGGAGGGACCGCGGCGGAACGTCACCGAGGCCGACCCTCAGGCAATCGGGATTCACTCTGGATCCGACAACAAACAGGACGCGGCGGCGTTTGTCGAGTACTTCACATCGACCGAGAATCAGATCCGGCTTGCCCTTGCCGACTGGTTGTTCCCCGTTCGCGAGACAGCGCTTGAAGATCCCCGCTTTCAGGTTGAAGAGAACGAATGGGCGCTTGCCTACTCATGGCTTGAGTACGCCGAAGATGTGAAGCCGCAGATGTTTGGCTTCTTCGCCTGGGAGTGGCAATCGTTCATTCCTCAGATGGAGCTTGTCATTCTTGGAAACCAAGACCTGGAAGCCGCTCTTGAAGCGGCGACCACCCAGGGCAACCAATTTCTAAGAAGGACCGGACTGCAATAGGCAGCCATCGGACCGAGGAGGTGGTGCGCAAACAGACGTCAAGTCTTCACCGCAAAATGCAGCCATGTTGATGTTGGGACTCAAACTCGGATCGAATCATGACCCCGGACGGGATGAAGGAGGAGACAATGAAAAGCACAGCTCGCGTTGGGTTGTGTCTGCTGGTTGTAGGGCTTCTCGGTACCATGGCGTTTGCTCAGAGCTGTCCTGCTCCCACGGGCGACGTCGTATTGACCATGTCGGGAGCGATCGCACTTGAGAATGAGAACGGTGTGCTCGAATTCGACATGGCGATGCTTGAGGCGCTTCCGTACACGGACTATGAAGTCGAAGATCCGTGGCTCGGCGCTCAGATCTATGGTGGTGTTGAGCTTGGCATCCTTCTCGACTACGTGGGGATTCCCGCCGACGCGGCACGGATCGTTTCTGTGGCCTCCGACGGGCTCGAAGTCGTCATCGAAGCCAGAGACGCGCTTTACTACCCAATCTTGATCGCATTCATGTCGGACGGCGACGAGATCATCAGCAGCATGGGCGGCCCCATCAAGCTGGTGTTCCCGTATCAGATCGAAGGCGTGGAAGACCTCTACGCTCCTGAAGTCTGGTCGTGGTTCGTCGTAGAGATTCGCGTCGAGTACTAAGGGTACCGAACCATGGGAAGGGGGGCGGCTCGCCCGCCCCCCATTCCTGCTGCATCTCATCTCAGACAGCCTGTTGCAGCACAAGTGGAACCGGAGTGGGTGAACCGATGATGGAAGAGAAGGACCGAATGCTCGCGGCGGAGCTCGTCGAACTCGGTCGGATTGAGATCCGACGGAAAGAGAGACCTGTTCCCGAAGACGATCAGCTTCTGATCAAGATCCGCGCAGTCGGATTGTGCGGTACGGATCTCAAGGCATTCTCCCGAGGGCATCCGTACTTCGCGCCGCCCTGCGTCCTCGGCCACGAGATGTGCGGGGAAGTCGTAGAGATCGGCGCTCATGTCAGCGGATTCTCTCTCGGAGATCGTGTCGCCGTCGCGCCGTACGTCCCGTGCGGCACCTGCGAGCTTTGCACACGCGGCCTTGGGGAACTGTGTCGATCCAAAGCCGCGACGTCCGGCGCGCTGCAGGAGTATGTCGTTGTTCCGCAGAGAATCGTCAATCACGGAACATTTCGAGTTGATGACCAGGTTTCCGACGAAGTCGCCACGCTGGCCGAGCCGCTTGCCTGTGTGCTCAACGGCCTCAACCGCGCCGGCGTTTCCGATCGGGACAAGCTGTTGATCGTCGGTGGCGGTCCGATGGGCGTCCTAACGGCGCTTGCGGCAAGCCTCCGCGGGGCAAGTGTGCTCATCACCGAGAGCTCGGAGTCAAGGATTGAACGCCTACGACAGCTTGGATTGGATGTCATTGATGCAACCACTGCAGTCCTGAAGGATGAAATGAGCCGTCGATGGGGAACGCCCCATGCGGATCGAGCAATTGCCGCGGTTGGCGTCAAACGTGCCGTCGAGGAGCTCGAGTCGCTGGTCGCCCCAGGAGGAGTCGTCCTGTGGTTCGGAGGACTCGCCCGCGACGTGAAGCTTTCCGTCGATCCGTTCGACATCCACTATCGCGAAGTATCGATCGTGGGGAGTTTCGGGTTCTCCACCGAGCACTTCGCGGCCGCGGTCGACCTTGTTCACAACCATGCGTCAGAAATCTCAAAGATGATTACCCACTCCGTGCACATCTCTGAGATCGAACGAGCGTTTGAGCTTGCGTCTGCAGGAGATGGGTTGAAGATCGCGATCACGTTCGGAGAAAACGATGGTCACTAGGACGAGACCGATTCCGCCGACACAGAGATTCCGCGCGGAACGACAGGCGCTTCCGTTTCTGATGCCGGCGCTCATCGTGCTCTGCGGCGTAAGCCTGTACCCCCTGGCTCAGGGAATATCCAAAGTGTTCTATGCGTACAGGGCGCTGGCTCAGGAAAACGTCTTCGTCGGATGGGAGAACTTCATCCTGCTGTTCCAGGATGGGACCTTCTTTCGAGGTTTCTCCAACAGCCTTGTTTGGACGGTGACAAGCGTCGGGGGGATGTTCTTCTTCTCGTATATCCTGGCCACCATGCTGAACTCGCAGTACCTGCGGGGACGCCGGTTCTACCGCACAATCACGCTGATCCCCTGGGCGCTCCCTGGAACGGTGGTTTCACTGATCTGGCGCTACATTTTCCTGCCCAACGGCCCCATCAACACCGTGCTCCGCGGAGTGGGAGTCGCCAATCCGCCGAGCTGGTTGAGTGATCCCCAGCTTGCGCTCTGGACGTGCATCATCGCCAATATCTGGATGGGAATTCCCTTTGTGACGATCATGCTGCTCGCCGGACTGCAAGCGCTTGACAAGCAGGTTCTCGAAGCGGCCTCGATCGACGGCGCCGGCCACTTCCAATCCCAATTCCGCGTGATCATGCCAAGCATGAAGAAGGTGATCTTGATCATTCTCACCTTGGAATCGATCTGGACTTTCAACATGTTCGACATCGTTTTCGTTCTTACGAAAGGCGGACCCGGCAGCGCCTCGATTACACTGCCTCTGTACGCCTACCAGAACGCGTTCATGTACTACCAGGCCGGCTATGGCGCCGCGATCGGGCTGATCATCCTCTGTGTGCTCCTGTTGGTGGTCGTGTTCTACATCCGGGAGGTGCTGGAATGAGGATGCATCCAGTCAAGCAAATTCTCCTCAATGTTGCCGTATTCGTGTTTGTGTTGGCGCTTGCGTTTCCGGTTCTTCTTCTCGTGTTCAACGCGCTGAAGTCGGATGTCGAAATCTTCGGATCTCCGATGGGCATTCCGCTTGCTCCAACGCTCGACAACTTTCGCGAGGTGCTGTTCAATACGACGTTCTTCGTCAATCTTCGAAATACCGTGATCGTTGCCTTCTCGACGATTGTCTTGTCCGCCTGTGTCTCCGCGCCGGCAAGCTACGCCCTGTCCCGCTACAAGTTCAGGGGTAGGACGGTATTCTCGATCTGGCTCTTGGCCACCCAGGCGTTCCCCGGCATTATCATGGTGCTCGGCCTGTTCACCGTGCTTTCCGTATACGGGCTTGTCAACACGCTGTTCGGCCTGATCATCATGCACACAACGTTCAGCATGCCGTTCAGCGTCTGGCTGCTGAAAGGGTACTTCGACAAGATCCCCTACGCTCTCGAGGAAGCGGCGCAGATCGACGGCTGCACACGGATCCGCTCGCTCGTGAAGATCGTCCTCCCGCTATCGGTTCCCGGGCTTCTTGCCGTCGGAACGTTCTCGCTTCTTCTCTCCTGGAACGAGTTCTTCTTCGCGCTGGTCATCATGCGCGACAATGCCCACTACACGTTGCCGGTGTATCTTGCCCGCTTTATCGGCTCCGGCGGCGTCGTCCAATGGGGGCCGCTTAGCGCTGCTGCCTTGTTGGTGTCCCTTCCAGTGCTGATCTTGTTCATGCTTGGCCAGCGCTACTTGGTTTCGGGACTCACGGGAGGCGCCGTCAAATGACGCCTTGGGTTCTTCCTCACGCTCGAGTCGGCGTTGTCGCCAACCCGAAGGCGGGGGCGGGAGAAGATGTCGTACGCGAAACGGTGTGCCGTGCTGTCGATGCCGTTGCCCGCGCCAGGTCGAGTTGGCGGATCGTGTTGCTTCGCGGCGGATTCTCGGCCCGCGCAGCCGCCTCAACGGATGCAGCGCAGGTTGAGCTGGTGAAGGGATCTACGCTTGAGTCCGTTCCCAGCGCCGGCTCCGCCGCCCGGTCGCTGCTCGCCGCGGGTGTCGACGCCCTCATCGGCATCGGCGGCGATGGAACCCTTGCTGACATCGCCTCCGTGATTATCGACAGCGGACGCCCGATTCCCCTGCTGGGAATCGGAGTCGGTTCATCGAACGTCGGTCCGCTGATTCGTGTCCACGGCACCGCGTTGACAGCTGAAAGACTAGCCGAACTTGACGTGGCAAGCGTCCACGGAATCGAGGCGTTCTGCGACGGCGTCCGTCTAGGGATCGCATTCAACGACGTAGCGTTCAGCAACTTGTACTTCGGAACAAGGAGCGGAAGGCGAGTCGATCTGGATGCCGCAGCGCACCTGCGGGGGGAGGACCGCTCGACCAAACCAAGATCGGTCTGCCGGGAGACGACGTTCGTCGAGAAGAACGGCCGGACGGTGATTGACGGGAAACTTCACCGTTTGGCACAGATCGTCGCTTCGCCGCTCAATCTCGATGAGTGCTCGGTCTACGCCGGGAAAGCAGTGAGCGGTCTGATGTCTTGGGGACCGTACCTCGGCCGTCCCGCGGTCCTCGCCGGAATCAGCGACGTTGCAATTCGTACACAAGTCGATGACCAGATCCTGGCCGATGTCGAACCGCTTCACTTGTACCACGTCTGTTTCGGCCCCGATGACACCATTTCCGTCGGCGGGCTGGATCCCTCCGCGGTGCTCGTCCTCGATGGAAATGGTGTGCGGCAGCTGGCATTTGGAGAATCCGTCGCCTTGAAGCTGCGCTGCAATGCGTTGCGCGTGCTGCACACGCCGGGTTCACGGCCTGGGGAGGCATCCCAGCTTCTCTGATTCTTCTCCGGTGTATCGGTCCAGGTAAGGAGTAGTTGATGAAATACCGTGGAACAACAATCGCCGACGTAGTCTGTGAGTGCACGGATGTCTATATTGCGCGAATGCTGGTGACTGCAATTTCGGAATCGGTCGCCTTGGCGGAAGCCAGCTACCTATGCGGTTGGAGCATCATCACCGCCGCCCCAATCCAGGGCTGCGTGGAGGGTCCAGTCTCTCCAGATCACACACCCGACGGGCGTCCCGGCGTTTGGATCCAGCTCAATGCGCCGACTCCGTTAGGGTTGGATGCGTTCCTCGCTGCTCTTCTCGACCGGCTCTACCTGTTCCCGCATTTGCCGACATGCTCGCTGTTCGACGCCACACCGAACGGACAGTCGATCCGATCGATCGATGTCGCGACCCGTGTGGCCATGTGGGGAGACGGATATGAGACACCGGAGAAGCTCGGCAGACGCGACATCATCCGGCTGCCGATCATGACCGGGGATCAGCTGATCGAGCGCGAGGTGGGCGTTTGCATCGGTACCGACGGCGTTCTGGAAGTCTTCGGCGAGAACGCAACCTGCTGTGTTGCGGCGGCCCAAGAAGCGGCCCGCCGTGTTCTGTCCGATGTTGTCGGCGTGGCCATTTTCAACTACCCCATCGGCGGAATCAGCGGGGCAAAGGTTGGCGGGCTCGTCTACAAGGAAGAAGGAGTCACAATCAACGAGCCCTTCTGCCCCTCCCTGCGCAATCGCCCCGATGTCAAGACGCAGATCCCTGATGCGGCCGCCGCCGTCATCGAATTCCCGCTCGTCGCCATTTCGGACAAGGCAATCCGCAACGGTCTTCGCGTCGCCATCAACGCGTTCTGTGCCACCCCCGGCATCGTCGCGATTACAGCACCGTCATTTGGCGGGCAATGGGGAAACCGCCGTCTCCCCCTGAAGGATCTTATCGTCACGTAGGCGGCGGAGAGAAGACTCCGCCACGGCTGGTTCGAAGAAAGGATCGCTACATTGAGAGACGTCACCTGGAGCAGGCAGATGCTTGTTGAGGCTGCCCCACGGCTTGAGCTTCTGCTGGATGCGCTGCGCGCCGATGCCCCATTGCTTGGGGTCGACATCTCAACTGCTCCTTCCGCTCCGATGATCATCGACTGTGGCATTGATGCGCCGGGATCCTGGGAAGCCGGCCGAAGACTCGTCGAAATCTGCCACGGCGGGATGGCGATGGCCCGGCTCGATACGACGGACCTCGACGGCTGGGTTCTCCCGAGAATGATCGTCGATTCCTGGCTTCCAGTCCGCTCCGCACTGGGGCTGCAGCTTTCGCTTCCCCTCTCCGAAGTCGACGATGCGGTTCGCGTGTCCGGCCCGATTCGCGCCGCGTTCGCTACCTCACCCGCGAATCGTGGCGATCTCGCCCGCAGCTGGCGAACAGCGGTGATCGAGACGGAAACGAGACCATCCCCCGCTGTCGTGAAGGCGATCGCCGCCCGGGCCAGGGTCGCCGCCGCTGATCTCGTGCTCATCGCCGTCCCGCCTGGCAGTCCCGCTGGCTCGGCGCAGATCGCAGGACGCGGCAACGAAAGTGTCCTGTTTACGCTACAGGAGAGCCTCGGGATGGATGCCGCCTGCGTGTCGCACATCACCGGATCCGTTCCGATCGCTCCCTCGATTGCCCGCCTGGGACAGACCGTGGCGCCCCGACTCCTCGCCGACGACTTCATCCACTACGCCGGATGCGCAACGATCTCGCTTCGGCTGCCTCCCGGGTTGCACGTCTCGAAGATCGCGGATCAGTTGGTTTTTCGTTCTTGCCGACACTACGGGCACCTCTTCGCCGAGTTGCTCGAAGCCGCCGGTGGCGTCTTCGAGGCGATCCCCGATCTGACCCACCTCAACAAGATTGCCCAGATCACTGTGAATGATGAGACAACCGGCTCCGTTGCCCACGCCGGAGCCATTGATCCGCGGATCCTCATAACAGCTTGGACAAGCGATTCGGCTCGATCCCGAAGAGGACAAGACCATGCCTAACCCTAGCGCTCCCCTTCCTTCCTTCATGCTCTGTGTCGACCTCGAAACGCGCTCCATCACCCGTTCCGTCCTGCCATCGTCCTACCGCTCTTCGTATCTTGGCGGTCGAGGGTTGGCGGCGCGGCTTCTTGCCGACGCCCACATCTGGGAGATTGCCCCGTGTTCCCCCGAAGCCCCGTTTATTGTCGCACCGGGGCTTCTGTCCGCCAGCCCGTGGCCGTCGTCTTCGCGGGTTCACTTTGGTTTCAGATCTCCGCTAACGGAGATCTACGGCTACGCCAATGCCGGAGGAGCCCTCGCCCATCGGCTCGCGTCCCAAGGCATCGCCGCACTGGCCATCGCCGGGCGGGCCCACGATCCGGTCTACCTGCGCGTAGAAGATGGGACCGCCGTCCTTTGCGACGCGTCGTTTGTGTGGGGGATGGACTCGGATGTCGCTGAGGCACGCCTCCTTGATCAAGTGAGACCTGCCTCCGCTTCGGTCGCCTGCATCGGTCCCGCCGGCGAACGTGGTGTCCCGATGGCCGGAATTCTGATCGACGGTGGACGCGCCGCGGCGCGTTGCGGCGGAGGCGCGGTTCTCGGTCACAAACGGCTCAAGGCGATTGTAACGGTATCGGGGGATACGCTGCGCTGGCCACGCCGGTTCGTATCGTTAGCGAGCGCAGCCCACCGTGCTGTCGCCGACAACCCCGGTGTTTCGTCGCTTGCCCAATGGGGAACGCCCTACCTGGTGGCGATCAAGAATGTCGTCGGCGATCTTCCGACGAAGAACCACCGGTTGGGGCAAGTCCCGTTTGTCGATCGGGTTGATGCCGGCGCATTTGAGCCTTTCCGATCCCAAACCAAAGGCTGCCAGGGTTGTTCGATTCGGTGCGGCCGCATCTCAGAAGTCGGGACAGGACCTCATCAGTGCCGAAGCGCCGGCCCCGAATATGAGTCGATCGACGCGCTCGGCCCCAACTGTTTCTGCTCCGACGCGGAGGCAATCGTCCATGCCAATGCTCGCTGCAACCAGCTGGGGCTCGACACCATCTCCGTCGGCGGCGCCATCTCATTCGCGATGGAGTGCCACGAACGCGGGCTGCTCGATGATCCAACGGTTGACCTCACCTGGGGCAATCCGGCCGCAATCCTTGAATTGATCGAGCAGATAGCATCGCAGCGCGGTCTTGGAGCATTGCTCGGCCAAGGAACGCGATGTGCGGCGGAACGGATCGGCGGCGATGCCCTCGATCTCGCAATGCATGTGAAGGGCCTTGAGATCCCTTGCCAGGAGCCACGTGTGGCCAAGGCGTTCGGCCTCGGGCATGCGACGTCCAATCGAGGCGCTGATCACCTGTACGGCCTCCCGACCATCGAGCTCACCAACAATGAGACGGTCGTCAAGAAAATCCTTCCCGACCTGCTTCCATCCGTACTCGACCCGTGGGACGAAACCTCCAAGCCGAGCCTTCTGAAGTTCTCCGAGGAGTACTGTGCTGTTTCCGACGCTCTCGGCGTCTGCAAGTTCACAACAACCGAAACGTACGCCATTCTCCCGACGGACATCGCGCTGGCGCTGTCATCGCTGGGATTGCCGATGTCGGCGAGTGATCTTCTCACAGTCGGGGAGCGGATTGTCAATCTCGAGCGCTGGATCAACGTCCAGCATGGGCTCCGATCAGCGGACGACACCCTCCCAAGGCGATTCGTTGAGGATTCGCTTCCACTCCATCAATCCGAGCAAGTTCTCCGGGAACGGTCCGTTTCAGCGCCACAACCAAGAATCCACGATCTGCCGGCCATGCTCCAAACCTACTACGGCCTTCGCGGTTGGACGCGCGACGGCCTGCCGACCGAGACAACGTTGGCGCGACTGGACCTGCCGGGACAAGGGGAAGACGGATGACATCGAACGCAATCGCTGGTGGCTACATGGGGGCATGGCTTGAAGTCGATCTTTCCGCCGGGACCGTTCGCACACGCGTCTTGGACGGAGCGTTCGCTAGGTCCTGGTTGGGCGGCAACGGGTTCGGCGTCCGCTGGTTGTGGGATCACGTCGGCGCCGAGATCGACCCCTTGTCCGCCGACGCTTGGCTGGTGATTGCCACCGGTCCGCTCGTGGGAACGGGTTGGCCCTGTTCGGGACGCACCGAGGCGATCGCCAAGTCGCCGCTGACCGGGATCTACGGCGACTCCAATGCTGGCGGCTTCTTCGGACCTGAGCTGAAACGCGCCGGCTACGACATGATTGCCATCCGAGGCATTGCCCCATCTCCAACCTTGCTCTGCATCGACCGTCGCGGCCCGAGGCTTGAGCCGGCCGACGACCTCTGGGGACATGACACGCTGGAAACAGAGCGAATGATCCGTTGCCGGTTCGAGGACCCGGCGATGAAGGTCGCCACAATCGGACCCGCTGGAGAGAATCTCATTCGCTTCGCGGCAATCCAGGCATCGCCGAATCGCAGTTTCGGGCGGTGTGGACTTGGTGCCGTTCTCGGCTCAAAGAAGCTCAAGGCAATCTGCATCCGCGGAACTCGACCTGTCCCGCTGGCCAACTCCAAGCGCTTCGCCACAGTCGCGCGTGCGATGCATGCGCGGATCCGGGCCAACCCGCTGTTCCCCACCGTCTCCCGATACGGAACGGCAAGCTTGGTTCTTCTTGCCAACGAGATCGGGCGATTCCCGACACGGAATTTCCAGAACGGGGAGTTCGACCAAGCGGCGGCCATCAGCGCCGAGGTCCTCCGCAATCGCTACTGGGTGCGAGATGAGGGCTGTCACGCATGCCCGATCCGCTGCGACAAGGTCTACCGCATTGAACGAGGACCGAGGAGCGGCCTTGAGGTCTCGAGCCTGGAATACGAGACGCTCAACGCCTTCGGTTCCAACGTCGGTTGCGCCGACATCGAAGCGATCCTCGAAGCCAATGATCTCTGCGATCGGCTGGGGATGGACACGATTTCCGCCGGGCGCGCCATTTCGTTCGCAATGGAACTACAGCAGCGCGACATGCTGCCGCATTCGGTTTCCCAAGGGCTCGATCTTAGCTGGGGCAACTCGGAGAGCATGCTCAAGCTCATTCGGATGATCGCGGCTCGCGAAGGGTTCGGCGATCTCCTTGCTGAAGGGGTTTCACGAGCGGCCGCTTCCATCGGCGGTGATTGCGCCGAATATGCCATGCACGTCAAGGGGATGGAGATCCCCGCACAGGACGGTCGGGCACAGCAGTCGATGGGATTGGCCCACATCACCGCCAGCCGAGGCGCCGACCATCTGAAGGCGTTCCCAACCATCGATGAAACCGGCGTTCCTGACGAGGTCGCACGCCGCTACGGCCCAACGTATCTTCCTGAGATGGCGGATCCCCATGCAACAAAACACAAGCCATTCCTCGTGAAAGATGGCGAGGACTTCGGGGCCGTGGTAGATTCCCTCGGTGTCTGCAAATCCGGCGGAACATTTGTGATGGCCGAGATCTACTGGCCCGATCTTACGGAAGGGCTCCGTTTGTCAACCGGCTGGGACATTAACGAAGCTGAACTCCGCGAGGCAGGCGAGCGCATCACCAACCAAATGCGTGCCTACAACGCCCGCCACGGGATTTCCCGCGCCGATGACCGTCTGCCTCGGCGATTCACGCAGGAACCATCTCCTTCCCGAGGCGCCCGCGGCGAGATCGCACATGCCGAGCAGATGTTGGCCGAGTACTACGCGTTGCGCGGGTGGGATCAGGTGGATGGCTGGCCGACACCCGAGACACTGCGGAGACTCAAACTTGCTGACGTCGAGGCGGAGCTGAAGCGATACCGCCGGCGCCCGGCAGGCAAGCCACTTGCAGGAGGCGAGGTCTCGTGAATCCTCTTGTTCTTTTCGGCGGCTGGGTCATCGCATCGGGACCGGGATCGGGATCAGGCGGTACGCCGACTTCCTCATCCGCTTTCTCGATTCATCGCGGGTGGGGTGTCGTCGTTTGCGACGGGCGAATCACCGAGATCGCTCCCAACGAGACGCTCGCCGAGACATTCCCCAACGCCGACCACATCGATTGTCGGGATCTTGTCCTGTGCCCTGGATTCGTAAACGCCCACATGCACGCATACGGGCTGTTGGCCCACGGAATCCCCGCCGCTCCGCCGGAACCGGGATTCGACTCGTTCCTGGAGGCGTTCTGGTGGCCCAAAGTCGAGAACCTCCTTGATGAACAGATGATCGTCGCCGCCTGCGAACTGGCCTGCCTGTCCATGATCCGCTCGGGATTCACGACCTTCTGCGACATTCTAGAGGCGCCATTCGCACCGGCGGGCATTCTCGCAAGCGAGGCATCCGTCGTGGAGCAAGCCGGCCTTCGGGCGATTCTATCGATCGAGGCGTCCGAGCGGGCAGGAGCCACCTGCGGCGATGCGCCCCTCACCGAGAACGAGCGGTTCATCCGAGATACGAGGGGCGACTCCCGAATCCGCGGGATGCAATGCATCCATACCAGCTTCACGTGTTCCGAAGCATTCGTGCGCCGGGCAAAGGCATCGGCGGCAAGTGTTCACGCCGACCTCCAGCTGCATCTTTCGGAGAGCGAGTATGAACCGGCGTGGTGCGTTGCACGAAATGGGCTTCGCCCCGTGCATTGGTACGACCGGCTCGCTTTCTGGGACCCATCCGTTCTCGCATCGCAGCTTGTCGCCGTGGACGGCGATGAGTTGGATGTTCTTGCCAAGCAGGGAGTCCGGGCCGCACATATGCCGCTCAGCAACTGCGAAGTCGGAGGAGGCATCGCCCCGGTTCCGCGAATGATCGAACGCGGGCTGACCCCGGGGCTGGGCACGGACGGCTACATCAATGATCCATTCGAAGTGATGCGCGGTGCGTTCCTCCTTCACAAGGCGGCACAACGCGATGCCACCGCGATTCCTGCGGAGACTGCATGGAGAATGGCGACTTCGTGGAGCGCCGCCGCAATCGGTATGCCCGAACTCGGCATGCTGTCCGTCGGCGCACCGGCCGATCTGATCGGGGTCGTTCCAGGCGAGGATACGCCGCTCACCGAAGACAACCTGCTCGACCAGACGCTCCTCTATCGGAACAGCACGCATGTCGTGCTGTCAATGGTCGGCGGGAACATCCTGATGGAGCGTGGCACGGTCCGGACGTTGGACAGTGAATACATCCGCTCCCGCGCCGCACGCGAGGCTCTTCGGCTGTGGAAGAAAGGAGATCTCTCGTGAAACTGACGACTCGAATCGGCTCCCTGCAATTGCCCCATCCGTTCCTGCTCGCCTCGGGACCCCTTTCCCACAACGGGGAATCGATCGCCCGCGCGCACAAAGCCGGAGCAGCGGCCGTGGTCACCAAGACGATCTCCCGGGCCGCAGCCGTCGATCCGACGCCAACTATCTTCTGGGAGCGAACCGGCACGCTTCTCAACGCCGAACGCTGGTCGACGCTGTCTGCGTCCGCGTGGATCGAACACGAGCTTCCGCTTGCAAAGGAATCCGGGGCGATCGTGATCGCCAGTGTCGGGCTCGCACCGCCGGATGTCGCTGCGTTGGCGCCCTGCCTGGAGAAAGCGGGAGCGGACGCCCTGGAGATCGTGTCGTACGATGAGGCGGCGATCGAAGCAATGGTCATGCAGGCCGTCACTCTGGTTAAGATCCCGGTGATCGCCAAGATCAGCGTCAATTGGCGCGATCCGATCGGCGCAGCGCAGCGTTGCGCAGCGCGCGGCGCAGCTGCGATCACCGCTTCCGATTCCATCGGACCAGCGCTGCGCATCAATGTGGAGAGACGACGGCCCCAACTTGGCTCCGTCTCAGCATGGCTCTCCGGCGGCTCGCTATTCCCGATTGCACTTCATTTGGTTGCCCGCCTGTCCGCGGTTCTCCCCCGCTCCGTCCCGATCATCGGAACGGGCGGAGTCATGCGTGCCGAAGATGCGGTGGAGATGCTGATGGCGGGGGCCACGGCAATCGGTGTCTGCACCGCGCCTCTTCTCCGAGGCTTGGCGATGCTCCGATCGCTTCCGGAAGGCCTCGCGCTGCGCCTTGAGGAGCTTGGCTTCGATGCCTACGCCGACTGCATCGGCGCGGCCATCGTTCCCGACGCCACACGGCCTGCCGCCGATGCCGGGGGCGATCGCCTGTTCACCTTCATCTGGAATCCCGAGGTATGTACCCACTGCAACCGCTGCGTGGAAATCTGCCCTTACGGAGCCAGGTCGTCGTTTGACTCCGAGGTCGGTTCACTGTGCCGGCAGTGCGGCCTTTGTGTCTCCGCCTGCGCGACACACGCTCTGTCCTGGATTCGAGACGACGACAGAGAATCACATGGTTTCCGTCATGGACAAGGAGAAACGAGATGACCGATCGGATCGTATTGCCCGCCGGCAGACAGCCGGAATCGAGAATCCTACTCAGGAACATCTCGACGCTGATCCGCGATGCCGACCGAATCGAGCACGACGTCGATGTGTTGATTGAAGGCACGCGGGTTTCCTCGGTCGGGGAAGGGCCGTTCGGATCCGACAACGGTCCCGATGACGACCTTGTCGTGATCGACGGTCGCAACCGGCTGGTCATCCCCGGGCTGGTCAACAGCCACACCCACCTCTATCAGTCAATGCTCAAAGGACGTCGCGACGACCTGTCGCTGGTCGCATGGTGCGATGATGTGACATTCCCATTTGTCAAGCGCGTCCTTCGCGCTGCCTGGAACGATGGTGCAACGGAGATCGCCTCGCTCTGGTCGCTTCTTGGCTGCATCGAAATGATCCGCAGCGGCATCACTTCCTTCGTAGACATGGATATGAATATCGACGGCGTGATCGACGCCTGGCACCAGATCGGGATCCGCGGCGTTGCCGCGATGAGCTTGGTGGACAAGTGGGTTCCCGAAGAACTTCGCGTCTCGCGCGAGCAGACAAAGGACGACACGTTGGCCCTGATCGAGCGATGGCACCGAATGCCAAGGGTTGCTCCCTTGTCGACCGTGATGCTCGCGCCTTCGACGCCGTTTACCTGCACGGACGACCTGCTCACGTGGATTGGCAGGCAGGCCCACGTACACAACCTCGGAATCACAACCCATGTGTCGGAGACTGCTTGGGAGGTCGAGCAATCGCTGCAGGATGTCGGTATGACTCCATTGGCACGCCTGGACAACCTCGGCGTTCTCGAGAGCCCGCTTCTTGCCGTCCACGGCGTCCACCTCACCGAGGGAGACATCCGGCTGGCTGCAGCACGCGATGTCGCCGTGGCATACAACCCCAAAAGCAACATGAAACTCGGAAGCGGGATTGCACCGATCGTCGATCTCCATCGTGCCGGCGTTCCGATCACGTTGGGAACGGACGGTGCAGCATCCAATGATCTACTCGATCCGTTTGAGGAAATGCGCTGCGGTCTTCTGCTTCAGAAGGTCGCCAAGCAAGACCCGACGGTCCTCACGGCTCGAGAT
Source organism: uncultured Thermotogae bacterium (assembly GCA_964547105.1). Classification (GTDB taxonomy): domain Bacteria; phylum Bipolaricaulota; class Bipolaricaulia; order UBA7950; family UBA9294; genus RXOA01. Next base: position 56,239 of record CAZJLO010000002.1, on the reverse strand, counting down.
ATCTTCCGCTTCGCCACGGAGAACGGCGCCCAAGCATGCGGCATCGATGCCGGCGTCATCGATCCGGGAAAGCTCGCCGATCTGGTCGTTCTCGACACAACGGGCGCTCACCAACTCCAGTTCTCCAACAGGATCGACGACCTGTTCGCATCTCTGGTGTACTGCGCCAAGGCGAACGATGTCATCACAACCATCATCAACGGGCGGCTCGTCATGCAAGACCGAGAACTCACCTGCATTGACGAAGCGTTGGCTCTTCAAGAAATCAGGAAAGTAGGTGAACGATATGCTTGAGAATCTCGGCGGAAAGCTCGCAGAGATCGTCGGAGCAGAGCATGTGACGGACAGCCTCGTGGATCGCGTTTGCTACTCGCGCGATTGCGGGCCCGACAGAGCAGGCATCCCCGCTCTGGTCGTCCAACCCGGGAGCACCGAAGAAATCGGTTCCTTGGTGCGGCTGGCGAATGACCTCGGATTCCAGATCCACACCCGTGGCCGTGCAACCACGTTCCTCGGAAGCGGCGTCAAGGAAGGAGTTGTCGTCCTCGACACAACCCGCATGAACGGGATCACGAAGATCGATCTTGAGGCCGGATACGTCACCGCACAGTGCGGCGCGATTTGGTACGCCATCGATCGGCAGCTCCACCGAAGTGGTTGGGAACTCGGCGTGCCCGGAGGCGGCGGGCTGTTCTCGTGTACGATCGGCGGGACCGTGGCCGTTAACGCCACTCCGCACGGCGCAACCGAATACGGCATGACCGGAGATCATGTTCTCTCTCTTGAGGTCGTCTTGCCGTCGGGTGCCGTCATCCATACGGGTTCCGCGTCCAATCCCGCGTCCGAGCCGATCGAAAGAAACGCAAACGGAGCAGATCTTGCCGGGTTGTTCATTGGGTCGTACGGCATCCTCGGTATCATCACATCCGTAACGTATCGCATCCACCGGATCCCCGAGGCGGAAGAATTCCGTTTCTTTGCCTTCGATGAGTATCAGGATGCCATCGATGCTGCGACCGGCATCCAGGCAAGCGGTGCTGCGACGTTTATCGTCGGGTTGTTCGGGGGGCCCAAGCCAACCGGAGAGCAGGGAGACGCGTTCCTTCATCTGATCGTCCGAGATCGAGCATCGGCTGCAAGAGAGCGGATTCGAGAGGCGGAAGCGATCTGCTTCTCGCATGCCGGCCGGGCACGTCCGGCCGACGGGACCAAGCACTACTGGCAGGAACACATGTACTCCTGGTTGCGCAACACGGCTCCCGGCCCCTATTACAGCCATCGTCCGTACTTCTGTCCAGAAGTGGCCGGCTTCATCTCTTCCCAGGGGCTGAAGAAGGCGATCGCCCTGTTCCGTGAGATGAAGAATGAACGAGAGCAAGCCTTCGAGCAATTCGGCATCCGCGTCAAGGGTGTCGATGCGTACTTCTCCCGCAACGGCGCGTATCTGTGGATCGATACCCTCTACGATGAGCGCCGGGACGACGCCTGGGAGTATGGCATGAAGCTACGAGGCGAGATCGCCGAACGGATGTTCACCGAGGGCCGGATGAGCCCCGGCGGACTTGGAGGCGGCGTCGCACCGCACATCATGCCTAAGCTGGGAACCAGCTATGACCTCCTCCGAACCCTGAAGCGAACGCTCGATCCGCACGGAACCCTGAATCCGGGACTGCTCGTCCCTGAGGAGACCCGATGAACCTCGAAGCCTACAAGGACCAGATTTACAGCTGCTTGCGATGCGGATTCTGCTTTGACCACATGGAAAGCGCCGGACAATCGATCTGCCCGCCCTACGCGGACAATAGGCTGGAATCCTACGGCGCCCGAGGCAAGATCGCCATCGCCCGCGCCCTGCTCGACGGCGTTGTTTCCTACAACCAAGACGTCGCCGAGCGTGTCTTCGCCTGCACCGAGTGTGGCGCGTGCGAGTCGCAGTGCTTCAAGTACCTCTCCCTGACCGACATCTACGCCGCGATGAAGGCCGATCTTGCCGAGCGCGACCTCCTTCTTCCGGGAGGGGCATCGTTGGTAAGAGACGTAGCCGACAACGGAAATCCGTACGGGCGCCCGCAAGCGAAGCGACTTGCCTGGCTACCAGGCACGCAACGTGTCGGCACCACTGCCGATGTCGTCTTCTTCGTCGGTTGCACCCCGTCTCTGCTGCGGCGGGGAATTGCCCGCGGAACCTATCAGCTGCTCGAGGCATGTGGCGTCGATTTTGCCGTTCTTGAAGATGAGACTTGCTGCGGCCATCCCTTCTTGGCGATGGGACAGCCCGATCGAGCCCGCCAAGCTCTGGAGGAGAATCTGGAACGTATCCGGCGTTCCGGTGCCGAGACGCTGGTCTTCGCCTGCCCGGGATGTCTCCGGACGTTCCGCGAGGACTACGTCAAGCTGACAGGACACCCCCTCCCTGTACGCGCCGTTCACATCACTGAGTATCTCGCGCAGCTTCCCGCATTCCGCGAATTGAGACTAAAGAGGCAAAGCCGCCTTGTCACCTATCACGACCCCTGCACGCTGGGACGATCCCTGGGCATCCTTGGTCCACCGCGGCAGCTGATCGATGCCATCCCCGGTGTGAAGCGACGAGAGATGCCGCGCAGCGGCCCGCAATCGTTCTGCTGCGGTAGCGGCGGGTTCGTACGTGCCGACCACGAACAGCTGTCGATCACAACCGAAGCCGAGCGCTTCGCCGAAGCGCTCGCAACGGAAGCGGATACGATCGTCAGCGCCTGCCCGGCATGCCAGACGGCCTTTCTCGATGCCAAGCAGCGGGCGGGTACCGCGCACTCGGTCGATGTACTCGATGTCGTCGAGCTGCTGGCGGCGGCCCTGTGACGAAGGAGACCGTCATGAACAGATCATCGTCTCGCCGGAACTCGATCCGTAACGCCTGGGAGACCGCTGGCGACTCAGGGATCTCGATCTATCCTACGCGTGCATCCGTTCGGGCGATGGAGAACCTTGGATGCGATATGGCTGCGGCACATCCGCTGCTTGACGAGGCGGAGCGGCTCTACCTGGCCGATCGAGACGATGATCTCCTCGTCGTGATGGCCAAGATCAACGAGCTGATCGTCAAGCACCTCGCGGACGTGCGCCGGCAAGAACCGGCCACATGGGAGGCCTACCAAGAGGAGCTCCCGGCGGGCACCCTCCCCCCCATGACGCTCCCGATCGATCACCGGGTCTACGAAGATCGTATCCTTGGCTCGTGGTTGGGCAAGTGCGCGGGCACGGCGCTCGGCGAACCGGTGGAAGGGTGGTCACGAGAGCAGATCCTTCACACGCACGGACGGATCCAGTCGTATGTTGGCACACCAAAGCTCGTCAATGATGACACAGCCTATGCTCCTTTGCTGCTCCACGTTCTTGATGAGTTCGGTATTCACTGGACAAGTCGGGATCTGGCACTCCAGTGGCTTTCGCATCTGCCGTTCGCATACACCGCGGAGCAAGCCGCCTTGGACAACATCTCGGCCGGTGTGATGCCTCCGGAGAGCCGGTGGTTCCGCAATCCCTGCGGAGCATGGGTCGGGGCGCAGATGCGCGGCGAGATCCACGGATTGGTCGCCCCCGCCTCGCCGCGGCTCGCAGCGGAATCCGCCTTCCGGGACGCCTGCATTTCTCACTACCGCGAAGGCGTGGACGGCGAAGTCTACGTCGCTGCGACCACATCCCTCATCGTAGCCGGATTGCCGGTGGAGGATGCCCTGATTGCCGGACTGAGCCACATCCCGGCCGACAGCCCCCTCATCGCGGCTGTCGAGGCAACCATCGATTGTTGCCGGAGGTCACCGGATGAACGCTCTGTCGCCAAGTGGATCGAACGAACGTTTGGACGCTACCATTGGATTCACTGTATTCCCAGTCTTGCCTGTTCCGTCGCCGGGCTGATCCTTGGCGAAGCGGACTTCGAGCGGTCTCTCTTGAGCACGCTCCATCTCGGGTTTGACACAGACTGCACAGCGGGTCTGGTCGGCGCTCTCGTCGGCGCATCGCTTGGTGCGTCTGCGCTTCCGAAACAATGGATCGCACCGCTTGGCGACACGCTTCCAACCTATGTGATCGGTTTCGACACCATTCCATTTGAGACGCTTGTCCAATGGACATCGACATGGGGACAACGCATCGCGCCGAACGCCTGTTCGCCGGGACCCACACGGCACTAGAAATTTGGACCGAGCAGAAGGAGAACCATCTGTGATCGCAGTGCTGGGCAGTGCCAATATGGACTTAACAACGAGACTTCCGCGCATTCCTCGACCGGGAGAGACGATTCGGGGAACAAGCCTGCACCGCTCGCCAGGCGGAAAGGGCGCCAACCAAGCAGTGGCCGCGGCACGGCTCGCTCCTGACGGGGCCGTCGCATTCTTCGGCCGGATCGGGATCGATCCGTTTGGCGACGACATCCTCCATAGTCTGAAGCAGGCTGGAGTCGACGTGTGCGGCGTCGAGCGAAGCCCGGAACAGCCGACCGGGACGGCAACGATCTGGGTGGAGGATTCCGGAGAAAATGCCATCGCTTATGTACCGGGGGCCAACGCTTCCGTCGATCGCTCATTCATCGATCGCGTTCTTCCTGTTGTTGCCACTGCGGAGGTTCTCCTCCTCCAACTAGAAACGCCGATCGAGTCGATCGCCTACCTGCTGGCAAAGCTCGATCCCGATCGTCCGTTCGTCATTCTTGATCCTGCCCCGGCACAAGATCTCTCCCTTCTGCCACTCGGTCGAATCGACCTGCTCACGCCGAATCGGGGGGAGCTGGCGGCGATCACGGGAATGGCGGAACTGGGACCGGCGATGCTACGAATGCGGGGGCTGGGCGTCCGACGTATCGTATGCAAGTCGGGCGCCGAAGGCGCGTATGTGCTGCCGGTCGATTCGACCACACTGGAGCGTGTCGCCCCTCCTCAAGTCGATCCGGTTGATACAACCGCCGCCGGTGACGCATTCAACGCAGCGTTGGCATGCAAGATCACCTCGGAGTCGCTGCGTGACGCGGTCCAGTGGGCGAACATTGTCGGTGCCCTGACGACAACCATCGCCGGCGCACAAGCAGCGCTTCCTACGCGCGACGACATCGAGTCTTTCATCCGTTCGCAGGGTTAGGTTTCCCGAGATGGCCAGCCGCAGGAACTCGCAGGGCAACGGCGCCGAAGGAACTGCCCCCACTCCGGTGCAGCGAGAATCTCTCCGTCACGGAACACGGGGCGACCGCGCACAAGGGTCGAACACACTTTCCCAGTGATCCTCTGCCCTTCGAACGGGGAGAAGTCGATGTTCATGTGCAGGGCATCCGCTCTGATCGTCCACGCTGCATCGGGATCAAACAGCATCAGATCGGCATCGGCGCCGATCTGCAGCGATCCCTTGGCCGGTGACAGGCCAAGAAGCAGAGCCGGGCGGCCGCTGATGCACGAGACGAACTTCGACAACGAGATGCGCGACGTCCTCACACCAAAGGAGAAGAGGAGAGGCACCATCGTTTCGACCCCGGGGAACCCGCAAGGAACCAGAAGCGGATCAGCTGGCGCATCCTTCGCGCTTCGCGGAAACGGGCAGTGATCCGTCGCCACCGTGTCGACTACGCCGCAAGCAAGGGCGGCCCACAACGCGGCGCTGTCAGCCGCCGTACGTAGTGGTGGCACAACGGAGAACTGACGTGCGCTTCCAGTCTTGTACGCATCCTCGCTCAGAAGAAGGTAGTGGGGACAGGTCTCCGCGGAAATGGCCACACCGCGCCGTTTCGCCGCCGCGATCAGCTGCAACGCCGCTGCGGTGCTCACGTGTGCCACATGGACGTGCGCCCGGGTTAGTTCCGCCAGGCAGACGAGAACCGCTACGGCAACGGCTTCGCTTGCCTCCGGCCGACTGCGGGGAAGTAACATCATCCCTTCGGATGGAAGGCCTCGGAGCTCTCTTGTCGCCGCCTCGACGATCTCTTGATCCTCGGCATGGACCATCGCTGTCGCTCCGACAGCGGCAATGGCGCGAAACGACTTCAGAAGCGTACCATGGTCGACCCGCTCTCCATAGACCATGTAGTGCTTGAAGCTGCTCACGCCTGCTTCGACGGCACCACGAATCTCCTCGATCTCCGCCTGCTCCGACGTCACGATTTCGGCGTGCATCCCGACATCGACCATGGCGCGTTGCGCCTGCTGCTGCCTCAGATCGATCTGTCGGCAAAGCGGAACCCCCGCCATCCCCAGCGTGAAATCGATGATCGAGGTCACGCCACCGGCAGCGGCGGCGGCCGTCCCGGACTCGAAGGTGTCAGCGGATTGCGCGCCGAAGGCCGGCGCTTCCATGTGGGTATGTCCATCGATCGCTCCGGGAAGAATCCACAGACCCCGTGCATCGATCCGCTCTCGCGCATGCCGCTGCAACGCTCGGTCGCTCCCGATCGCGGCGATTCGGCCGTCGCGAATCCCGATCGCCGCCGCTTCGAGTTCGTCGCCAAACGGGCACAGGACCCGACCGCCGACGATCACGCTGTCCAGATCCGATTCGGCGTCTTCTAAGGGTGAACCTGAACCCGAACGCTCTCGGTGTGCCGCCTCTTTGCCTCGATTAGAAGAATCCGCCCAAAGGTCGTCGTGCGTCATCCTCTCATCTCCCATGCTCTTGCATTTCCCATCGATCAAACGGATCCGTCGGACGCGTTTCTCCTCTGATCATCCAGAGCATCGAACGGCACGTGCCGCTTGATGTCCAGCGTGCTGGTCTTGGGAAACGGCTGCTCGACAATCACCAGCCGATCCCGCCCATGCAGTCGCTTGTGCGGCGACAGCCGCGACTGGCGGGCGCGCATCGCATCCCAGACTGCGGCGTGGATCCGCTCCGCCCCGCTGATGCCATCTTCGGCCAACTGATCGCTGTTCGGATACACCAGCGCTTCCACAACCTCGCGGCCGCTCACCACCCGCCCGCGGACCATGATCTCCTCAACGTAGCGCACCGAAGACATCTCCCACTCGATCTCCTCAGGGTAAACGTTCTTGCCGTTCTCAAGGACGATCACATTCTTCGCGCGACCTTTCAGGTAGATCTCGCCGTCTGCGTCAAGCATGGCAAGATCTCCCGTGTGCAGCCAGCCGTCTTGATCGATCATCGCCGAGGTCGCTTGCTCATTGTCGAGATACCCTTGCATGATGATCGGTCCACGCAGGCAGAGTTCGCCGATCCCATCAGCGTTGGCCCCGATCAGCTTCGCTTCGACCCCTGGAAGAGGCTTTCCCACCGTCCCTGTCTTCTTGGTGAACGGGTCGCAAAAACAGACGATCGGAGATGTCTCTGTCAAACCATATCCCTCCAGCAACCCGATCCCCAGCCGCCGGAAGCCACTGCTGACTTCCCCATCAAGCGGCGCAGATCCGCTGACGAAGAACCGCAGATGTCCGGCGGTGAGCTTGTTCCGAATCGTCCTTCCGACAAGCTTGGGGGCAACGCGGAACAGCACTCGGCCGACAAGCGTCCGCCGCGCCTGCCCCACCATTCGCACGTACAACGCATGGTACAGCTTGGGAACTCCGATGAAAATGCTGACCCCATGAGCCTTCAAAAGCGGCGCCAACCTTCGATGGTCGTTGGTATACATCGTCTGTGCGCCGCGGATCAGCGGAACGATCAGGGAGCTGGTCAGGCCGAGAAGGTGGTGCCACGGTGCGATACTCAAGAATACATCTTGCTCGGTGATCGGCATGACGGTGGATGAAAGGAACGCATCGGCAATCAAGTTCCGATGCGACAGGACCACCCCCTTGGCTTGCCCGGTCGTTCCCGACGTGAATGCCAACACGGCCGTGTCTTCGGGGGCAAGCGCCACAACCTCCGGGAAAGCATCACCTTCGCCAAGCAACGCCGCGAACCCACGCGCGCCGGCTGCATCGAGTTCGAAAACCCTCGAAGAAACGTCGCGAATTCCATCGGAGGCCGATTGAGTGGTGAACACTGCCTTCGGTCCTGCTTTCTCGACAAGGGTTCGAAACTCGTTCTCCCTCAGCTGTGGGTCGAGCGGCACGACCCACGCGCCGCGCATCAGACTCGCAAGGAAGATGGCGGCGTAGCCGATCGAGGGACGTGCGTGGATGGCGACGCGATCTCCCTTGCCGATACCGAGGCCGGCAAGTCCGGATGCAGCGCGGTTCACCATCCGATCCAACTCCGAGTAACTCACCGTTTCGCACTCGCCTGGTTGCGGCTGCGTGTTTCGAACTGCGATCCGATCAGGGAAACGTTCCACGCTACGCGTGAATGCCTCGTAGACCGTCTGGGGCCAGCCTTGCTTGTCGACGTTCATCATGGTATCTCAAGCTCCACTTCGTCAGTCTTTGAGTCTCCGGCCGGAGATCCTGTTCCGATCAGCAGCGGCGGATCCGCGTATTGTAGCTTCCCTCGCTCGCCTCATCACGTTACGCTGGGCGCTTCCAAGGAGTGTCGAGAGCTGTTTGCCCCTGGCAGGGTAGAAGAGCAAGAGGCAAGAGTCCGCTTCGTATTCGACCTTGACACCTGTGGGGCGGAGATCTAGAATGCTTGCGACTAGGTTGTAATGTTGTTATGACAGAGTGTTATCGTATTTTCGTCAGACTGGATGCGATCCGGCTGCGGGACCGGCGAACAACCCTGCCGAACCAACGCATCGCGATAGAACAAGAAGGAGGCATGCATGGCAAAGCGCTACATCATCGCTCACGACATGGGAACAGGTGGAAGCAAGGTCGTTCTCTACGATCGGGATGGTACCCTTCTCGGCAAGTCGTTCCAATCCTACGGAACGGAGTATCCGCAGCCGCGCTGGGCTGAGCAGAAGCCAAACGATTGGTGGAACGCAATCGTCGCCGGAACCAAGGATGTCATTTCCAAGACGGGGATCGACGTCAACGAAGTTGCCGTCATCTCCTTCGATGGACACGGCATGGGAAACGTCCCGGTCGACGAGAACGGAAACCTGTTGCGCGAATCCACAATGGTATGGTTTGACTCGCGCAGTTCGGAGCAAGCGGCACGCGTCCTCGACAAGACCGGCTTGGACGAGTGGTACCGAAAGACCGGCTGCGCGTTCGATCCAGCTTTCTACACAGGATTCAAACTCATGTGGTATCGAGACAACGAGCCGGATCTGTTCCACAAGACGCACAAGTTCCTTGGAACGAAGGATTACATCACGCTCCGCATGACGGGAGCCCAGGTCACGGATCCCTCCGATGCGCAGCTGTCGGGATTCTTTGACATCCACAAGATGGCCTACTCCGAGGAACTCCTCGCAGCCGCGGACTTCCCTGCCGAGAAACTCCCTGACGTGTTCCCGTCCACCCACATCGCCGGCGAGCTGCTTCCCGCTCCCGCAAAGGAAATGGGGCTTCCCGCAGGGATTCCCGTCGTCGTCGGCGGCGAAGACGTGCCATGCACGGCGGCAGGCGCAGGCGTTGTCAGCAAAGACCGTATCTACTCGTACATCGGCACGTCCGGCTGGATGTCGGTGGCAAGCGAAACCCCGGTCATCGGAGACGAAGTGCGAATCTCCAATTTCTGCCATGTCGTCCCTGGCATGTACACGCCTCAGATGGGGGTCTACTCCGCCGGAAGTACATATCAATGGGTTCAAGACGTCATCTGCAGAAGCGAGGTCGAAGCTGCCAAGCAACAATCAGCCGATCCCTTCACCCTGATGGAGGTTGAGGCGGCAACATCGCCGACTGGATCCAACCAACTGATGTTTCTTAGCACGTTCTCCGGCGGCGGCAACATCCACGCAGACAATCCTGACCTGAAGGGCGCCTACATCGGAATCGGCCCCGGTCACAGTCGAGCCGATGTCATCCGCTCAGCCATGGAAGGGGTCAGTCTCGACCTTGGGCTGATCCTCGACCACTACCGGAAGCGCGGTGTCATACCGTCCGAGATGAACCTCGTGGGCGGTGGCGGCAAGAGTCCGCTTTGGCGGCAGATCCTCACCGACGTATTTGAGATTCCGGTAAACGTGAGCAACATCGGACAGGAAGCAGCGGCACTTGGAGCGGCGATGATCGGTGGAGTCGGCGTCGGCCTCTGGAAAGACTTCACCGTAGTTGATGATCTCACACAAGTCGTGCACCACTGCACCCCAACCCCAGAAGCATCCGCCCGTTACCGTCAGTTGAAGCCAATCTTCAAGGACGCCGTGGCCGCGATTAGCGATCTGTGTACTCGGCTTGCCCAGGTAACCTGACCAGCAAGCAAATAGACCCCCCGTACTCTGATCACGAGGGACAGGCATGGCTCAGTCGCTGTGCCTGTCTCTTTCTCCTCATGGTTGATTCCGGAGAGATATCACCATATAATGATGTAAAGAGATCCTTACGACCTATGATCCTTACGACTGATCAGCTGCGAGGTAGGAGAACAAGGCGTCACCACGTTGGTTTACACGATGCATCGTGGGTTTGCGGGTCGTTTCGTCCTCTCCACATCTCAACCGGAACTATACCCGCTCCGTTCCCAGCTCGTTGTCTCGCCGTGTCCACCTGCCTCGAACAAGAGGCTCTCTGGTCGAAGGCAGGAGGTGGTTGCAGCCCCGTACTCAGTATCTGACTCTCTTGCACAGGAAGCGGTAGAATCGTTCAACAGCAGGGCGGATGAAGGAGGCATTGAATGCGAAGATTTCATAGTGTGGCAGCAGTTCTTGCAGTAGCGTTGTTGATGTGCGGTCTTGTGGTCGGCGCGCAAAGCCCGCTTGCTCAGTACGAGCAGGCCGATGGTGATCTTGATTTCGCGATGGTGACCATTGCAACATCAGTTCAGTTCTGGGTTCCAGTTTTCCAGGGATTCAAGGATGCAGCCGAAATGGTCGGTGCTCAAGCACAGCATCTTGGACCCTCTGACGGCGACATTGCGGCGGAGCTCGATGTCCTTGAGACGCTTCTCGCCAGTGGCGTAGACGCGGTTGCCGTATTTGTCGCAGTTCCGAACTCGCTCGATACGGTCATCGAGAAGTACATCGATGCAGGGATTCCGATCGTCATCATGGCCACCGGGACAGAAGCCGCCGACAAGTACGGTCTCGCGTACATCGGTCAGGACAACTACGCCGCCGGGATCGCTTGGGGCGAGTACATCCTCGAGCTCCTCGGATCTGACCCGGCCGGCAAGAAGGTCTGCTTCCTGACGGAGAACCCGGGCCAGACCTCGCTTGAGGACCGCATGGAGGCGGGCCGGACCGTACTTGAGCCAGTCGGCGTCGAGATTGACGTGATCGACACCACGCACGATCGCGTCACTGCCTACGGTGCCGTCGAAAGCTACTACTTGGCCAACCCTGATGTAGCTGCTTTCTGCGCCGTAGATACCACAGGAAGCCCGGTCGCCGCGCAGTTCATCTCGAACAACGGCCTCGAGGGTCAGGTCTTCTGTGCTGGATTCGACCTCACGGAAGAAGTCGCCGGAGCTCTCGCCGACGGCACCATGGCGTTCACAATCGACCAGCACCCATACTCCGAGGGGTTCCTTTCGTTCATGCAGCTCTACCTCTGGAACACGCTCGGGATTAAGCCCTCCTCCGTGAATACCGGCGGGCATGTTGTGACGGGAGCAGACGTCGAAGCCTTCGGCCTTACTGAACTGATCGCCGCTGGCTACCGCTAGACCAGGCAATTCGGGCGGGCCGCCTCGTCGGCCCGCCCCTGCTTTACGAACACGTCACCAATGAGGAAAGGACAAGAAAATGGAGCGGACATTGCAGGAGATTCTTGATCATCACAACGAGGCCGTCTTCTCGGGCGACGTCGAAGCAATGAAGTTCGATTACACAGATGATGCTGTCTTGATCGGCCTCGGCGGCGTCTTCAAGGGCCCGGCCCAGATTGCGGGCGCTCTGCAGCAGCTGCGAGCGGACATGCCGAACATGCGCCCCTACGACAATCCGAAGGCCGGGATGACCGTCGAGGGGGATATGATGCTCCTTCGCTGGGCGCTTGACTCCGATGCTGGAACGATCAAGGACGCGTTCGACACTCTTGTATGCAAGAATGGCAAGATCTGGCGTCAAACGACAAGCTACGAGATTGCCCCGAAGTAGCCGATGATGACGATGCAGGAAATCGCGCACCAGACAGCCGCCACCAGCGGAGAAGCCGTGTGTCGAAAGCGCCGGCTTGTGGAGTACCGCGGAATGACCAAGTCATTCGGGGGGGTTCATGCACTTCGCGATGTGTCTTTTTCCATCGATACGCACGAGATTCACGGCCTGATCGGAGAAAATGGAGCCGGCAAGAGCACGTTGATCAAGGTCACAGGCGGCGTGTATTCCCCTGATACCGGGCAGATGATCTTCGATGGCCAGCCGGCCATCTGCCATGATCCTCGTGATGCGGAGTCACTTGGGATCCAGATCGTGCACCAAGAAGTGCCGATTTGTCAGAACCTGACGGTCGCAGAGAACATCTTTCTTGACCCCACCCCCCCGCACCGCGGCCCTCTCCTCGACCGAGCCGCGATGGTTCGCCGGTCAGCGGAGACGCTTCATCGACTGGGGATCGACCTAAATCCGAGGCGTCCCGTTTCTCGCTGTTCCGCGGCCGAACGCCAGCTTGTACTCATCGCCAAGGCCCTTGTGGAAGATGCCAAACTCGTCATCCTCGATGAAGCCACCTCTTCCCTTTCGGAAGACGAGGTTTCGCTACTGTTTGGCGTTCTTCGAAAGCTCAGATCAGCAGGAACGACGTTTGTGTTCGTCAGCCACCGGCTCAACGAGGTCATTACCATTTGCGACCGCATCACGGTTCTTCGCAACGGCCGGTTCGTGTCCACCGAAGACAATGTGAACCACGACCTATCCGTCTCCCGCCTGACTGAGCTAATCGTCGGCTGCGGGGTGACGACCGATGACATTGAGAACGCGAAGCAGGCAATCACCACAGATTCAGGCGGCAAGTGCCCGCGGCTGCGAGTTCAAGGGCTTTGCCACGACCGGCTCGGACTCAAAGACATATCCTTCGATCTTGCTCCCGGCGAGGTCCTCGGATTAGCGGGCCTGCGTGGCGCAGGTCGAACCGAGCTTCTTGAGTGCCTATTCGGCGTCCATCGACCAACAACCGGACAGCTTATCCTCGACGGCGAATCCTTCCATGCTCGCACGCCTCGTCACGGCATCCAGCGGAAGATGGCTTACTTGACCGAATCGCGTGCAGACGAGCTCTTCTACGAGCAACCCGTTCGCTCCAACGCGTCTGCTGTCGTGCTCGACAATCTCGCTACCGTCGGATTTATCGACCGCCGCGCCGAGTCGCGGGTTGCTGAAGAGTGCGTCCGATCGATGCAGGTCAGCACGCCATCGATCCACGCACAGGCGGCCAGCCTATCGGGCGGGAACCAGCAAAAGGTGCTCTTGGGCCGGTGGCTGGCGGCGAAGCCCCGCATCCTTCTTCTCGATGAGCCGACCCGCGGGATCGACGTCGGCGCCAAAATGGAGATCCGCCGAATGATCCTCGAGCTCGTACGGGACGGGGTCTCTGCAATCTACGTTTCGTTGGACTCCGAAGAACTCGTCCAAGTCGCCAACCGTATCCTGGTCATGGCCAATGGGCGCATCGTTGCCGAACTGTCCGGAAGCAATGTCACTGTCGCCAATATCGTTCACGAGATCAATGTTCATCAGGGTCTCGGCAGTGGATGCACAGCAAGTCCCAACGGCAGCAGACCCGCCTCCTCATCAGGTCAGGGGAAACTGCGTTCTTCGGGCAATCATGAGGATAGATGATATGAAGAAACTGATCGCTCGCTTTTTCTCTATGCGTGAGTCCGGGGTGCTCCTTGCCCTGGTGCTCATCATGCTGTTTTTTGGGCTCTCCACATCCACGTTCTTCACCGCCAACAACCTGATGAATGTACTGCGGCAGAGTTCGCTACTCGGGATTATGACGATGGCCGTCACGTTCCTGATCATCTCCGGTGAGTTCGATCTGTCGATCGGATCGACGTTCGCCTTAAGCGGGATCTCCGCCATTGTCATGATGGAAGCCGGCATCGCCCCCGTTCTGTCCTTCGTGCTCGCTCTGATTTGCTGCTGCCTCATCGGGTTGTTCAACGGCCTCGTGGTGACCAAAGCGAAGATTCCTTCGTTCATCGCCACCATGGCCACCATGATGATCGTTCGCAGCATTGTCTTGGTCGTTTCCGGAAGCCGCCCTCGCGTTCTGGGAGATCGCGGCCTGATCGCCAAGATCATGGGCGGAGGAGTTCTTGGGGACGTCCTCCCTATCCCGATCATCTGGCTGCTGGTCGTGGTTGTGCTCAGCTGGCTTCTTCTGAGCAAGACCACGTTCGGATACAAGGTCTACGCGACCGGCGGGAACATTCGTGCCGCACGCCTCTCCGGGATCAACACCGACCGGATCAAGATTACGAATTTCATCCTCACCTCGTTCGCCGCTGGATTCGCAGGGATCGTATCCCTCTGCTTCCTCCGAATGGTGTCGCCAACCCAGGGTGCCGGCTATGAGCTGGATGCGATTGCGTCTACCGTCATCGGCGGGACTGCCCTTTCCGGAGGCATTGGCAGCATCGGCGGAGCGTTTATCGGTTCGTTCATCCTTGCTGTGATCAAGAACGGACTGGTTCTGATGGGAACCAACGCCTACATCCAGGACGCCGTCCTCGGAGGCGTAATCCTCGTTGCCGTCGTGATCAACCTCCAGGTAGCCGCTTCCCGCAACGGACTGCGGCTCGGCGAACAGATCCGGGCAATCTTCCTCCGCGGGAGACACAAGAAGCCTCTCAAGAAACCAGACGCAGGTCCGGACAAGTGACCTGGCCGAATGAGTGCAGCAGACTGACTTTGATTGCGGGGATGACCGAACCGGGGTCATCCCCTATTTCACAAGAAGAAAGGAGTCCTGCTTGTCACAGCCAATACACTCACACATCTCTGCGATGATCGATCACACAGAGCTCCGCATTGACGCCCGCTACGGAGATCTTGCTCGTACCTGTCTTGAAGCAGCCAAGTTCTGCTTTGCTTCCGTCGCCGTTCATCCGATCCACGTCGCCCGCTGTGCCAAGCTGCTTGCCGGCACTCCGGTCAAAGTAGATGCTGCAATCGGGTTCCACACAGGCGGTTTCACCATCGAAAATAAGGTCTTCGAGACGCGAGAGGCGCTCGATCAAGGAGCCGATGAAATCGACTTCGTCATGAACATCGCCGCTCTCAAGGCTGGCGACGGCAGCTATGTTCTCCGCGAGATGGAGGCACTACGGTCGGCAACGGAAGGCCACATCGTCAAGGTCATTCTCGAAACGTGTCTCCTCACAGATGATGAGAAGATCAAGGCATGTGAGCTTGCCGTTCAAGCCGGTCTCGACTTTGTCAAGACCTCCACTGGGTTCTCCACCGGCGGCGCCACGGTTCACGATATCCATCTCATGCAGTCCGCCGTCAAGAACGCCGCTCTCGTCAAGGCATCCGGAGGCATCCGGAGCGCCGAGCAGGCACAGCTGATGGTCGCAGCAGGTGCTTCACGGCTCGGGACCAGCGCCGGCGTCAAGATTATCGAGCAGCTGCAGGCCATGGCTCAATAGGGGGTTTCGAAGATGGAGTGGACCACGGAGCGATTCGCACAAACGATCAAGACCGGCATCCTTGGCGCCGACGTGACGGAGGGCATGGTTCGCGACGCGATTGCCAAAGTCAAGGTGTTCCCAATCAGCGCCTACGCCGTTGACATGCCTTTTCTGCCTCTTGCCAAGGAGCTCTTTGCCGGTTCCGGCGTTCTAATTACCGCTGCCATCGGGTATCCGCTTGGCGGGATGACCCTCGCAACCAAGCTCGATCAAATCAGCTTCGCGCTCGATCACGAGTTCGATGAAATCAACCCTTCCCTGAATTTCAGCGCAATCAAGTCAAGAGACGCCGGCGAAATCAAACGTGAACTCGAAGAGATGACAGACCTGATTGCAGGCAGGCTCGATATCATCGTCATTCCTCAATACCATATTCTCACCAATACGGAGAAGCTCTGGGTGACCGAATTGATCCTCGAATCAGGGATCCGCGGCATCAAGACGAACGGCCACGGCGGCGTCTGTCTCCCGGAAGACATCACGCTCGTCAAGCGAGAGTTCGGGACCGATGTTTCACTTGAGGCATCCGGCGGGATCCGCAGGCTTGCCGATGCGATCAATCTCCTTGAGCTAGGAGCTTCGTTCATCCACAGCACCTCCGGATGCGACATGCTCGTTGAGCTCGCGAAACGCTCCTAACCTCGCCACCCTCAAGCAAACCGACCGCGACCAAGTCAGCTCGACGAGCTCATTTGGCCGCGGTCTTCTTCTCCCGAAAACTTCCGCTGCCCCACATCAATACCCGACGCAGGGCTTGAAACTCAGACGGAAGGCGATCCGTCTCGAAAACAAAACGGAGTGCTTCTTGATGAAGCACCCCGCCATGGAACGTTTTCGAAGCCGCTTTCGTCCGGGTGGCGAATCTCACTTCCCTTCCGCCACCAGCCGTGCCCTAGCCGAACCGTTTGTCGTACGCCTCGATCAGTTGAACGCCCGCACTGCACCCCAAACGCGTCGCCCCGACCTCAATCAACGCCAACGCATCATCCAGTGTCCGGATACCACCCGCGGCTTTGACTCGCACATCGGGTAGCACGGTTTCCCCCATCAGCTTCACATCGTGGACCGTCGCACCGCCCGGCTTCTCGGCTGTCCCCTTACGAAAACCAGTGGAGGTCTTGACGAAGTCGAGCTTCGCCGCCTTCGCCAGCTCACACGCTTTCACCTTCTCTTCGTCCGTCAGAAGGTAGGTTTCCAGAATGATCTTCGCGGTGGTCTTGCCGGCCGCCTCGCGGAACTTGCCGAATTCTTCCTCCAGCAGGCCCCATTCTTTCGTTTTCGCGGCAGCCACGTTCATCACCAAATCGACCTCCGTGGCCCCCTTCTCGATGATGTCGCGCGTCTCGAAGGCCTTTTGGTCCGGCGTGTACGTACCCAGATCGAAGCCCAGAGCAGCGCAAATCTGCACCGAAGTTCCTCGAAGCAGCTTAGCCGCCATCGGAACCACGGTCGGGTAGACAGCCACGGAAGCGAATCCGTACTTCTCTGCTTCCAAGCAGATTCGGGTGATCTCTCCAGGCCCTCCCTCGATCTTGAGGTACGTGTGATCTATCGTTCCTGCAAACGCCTTGCGATCGATGTTCATGCCTATCACCCCTGCTTTTGGTATGCGAGCTTCTCGTCGATGCCGCAGATCTTGAACGCTGTGCTGGAATGAAGGATCTCCGCACCTGCATTCATCATTGCCATCGCGTCGTCATACGTCCGCACGCCGCCGGCCACTTCGATGTGCAGATCGTCCCCGAACTTCCGCTTAAGGAACAAGACATCTTCGAGTTCCGTGGTCCACCCGAACCCCGAACCGGTCTTGATGTTGGTGCACCCACCCTTGAGCAACGCTTCACAAGTCTTTGCCTTCTCATCATTCGTGAGAATTCCCACTTGCGGGATCAGCACGACTTTGACCGACTGTGCCTCATCCATGATCCGTCGGACTTCGTCCTCGACCTCCGCAAACTTCCCGCTCTTCATCGCGAAGTAGTTCATGGAGACATCAATGTCGAACGCACCGTGTTCGCGGGCAAACGCAACCTGATCCAGCTTCGTCTCCGTGGTCATTCCCCCGAGCGGATACGAAGATACTGTCGTCACCCGTGTATCGACGTCTTTCATGAAGTCGACAGCTGTATCCACAAACGGAAGATCCACCGCAACGGACAAGAACCCATGTGGCTTCACGCGCGTCAGGAAGTCGAGGATGTGATCCTTCGTGACGTCTGCCTCGATCAGCGACGTGATGATGTACTTGGGCATGTTTCTTGGCGCAATTTTTATCTGTTGTTCCATTCTCTCCTCCTTCTGTGTTCTCGAGGCTCTCATCCCAGCAGCACATCTAAGTCGTGCTTCCTCCTGCCTCGTTCTCCACAAACCGCTATCTGGAATCCCTCTGCCAAAGCAGCCGTTCTCTTCTTTGGCAGAGATTGTTTCCTCATCTCTTGCTAGCTTGCTATAACATCTTCACAATCTTACAGATGAAGACCGTTTGTGTCAATGCCGGAATCGCGCGAGAAGCTGTTTCGCACCGCGACTCTCTGTCGGTTGATTCGAATCGATCGAGGGTATACACTACTGTAGCAGGATGTCAGGATATCATTACAAGCTATTCCACGGAGAAACCTAACATGCTGATCGATCATATCGCCCTAGGAGCAAGAGATCCCCTCGTTCTAGCATCATGGTACGAGCAATGGTTCGGTGTTTGCAGGGAGCGGATTCTTTGCAGCGATTACCGCCTCCCGATTGTCTTTCTCATGGACTCTTCCGGGCAGCGCATCGAGATCCTTCCCAACTCGTCCCCGCCGCCCCCCTCGGAGAGCGATCGACTGCCTCATTTGGCTTTCTCGACCACGGATGTCAGCCGCGCACTACACAGGCTGCGAGATGCGGGGATTTCCGTTTTGGAGCACCGCAGTACCAGCGCGGGGTGGCAGATCGCCTACTTCAGGGATCCCGAAGGGAATCTGCTGGAATTGGTGCAACGGCCGCCTCGAGAACAGGAGAACAAGGAGGACCCCACGTGAAGAAGGTAACGGTTCAGTACGCCAACACTTGGAAGGAGATCTCGGTTCCGGATTCCGCCACCGTGCTCCGATACGGAACGCCACAGTACCCGGAGATCGCGCTGCATCCGGATCCGGAAGCAGCCGTGCGCAACGCTCTTGCCAATCCAATCAGCATGGAACCTCTCTCCGATCTGGTTAAGCCCGGCAATAGCGTCACAATCGCATTTGACGACGGGTTCAAGCACCCGCTGCCGCTCAAGACAATCATGCCGATTCTCCTTGATGAGCTGAACCACATCGGCATCCCCGATGAGAAGATCGACCTCGTGTGCGCTGTCGGCGGACATCGCAAGTGCACGGTGTTCGAGTTGCGCGCCCTTGTTGGCGATGCAGTGTACGATCGTTTTTGTCCGTTTGACGGCGCTTCTAGCAGGATCCGCAACCACGATTGCATTGACGGCAATGTTTTCCTTGGCGTCACTGAGTTCGGTGATCATGTGGAGTACGATCATGCTCTGGTCGACTCCGATCAGTTGATCTACGTCGGCACCATCAAGCCTCTCGGATTCGGCGGGTACGCCGGCCAGGGTGTCTCGATCGGCCTTGCCTCGCATCGCACGCTCGATTCGCTTCATGCGTACTCGATCTACAAGACGCTCGATGTGCTTCATGCAGAGTACTTGCCCGAGAAGAACCTCTACCGCCGGCACAAGCTGGCCGCGCACGCAACCATCGAGAAAGTCACCGGGAGGAGAATCTTCTATGTCGACGCGCTTGTCGGTCCGGGGAATGGCATCGTCGACGTGTTTGCCGGTCATGTTCCGGAGCTTGAGAAGGTCGAGTATGCCCGAGCAGATAAGAATCATCTAGTGGACATTTCGCAGTTCGACATCGTTGTCAACGGCATCGCTCATGATCTGGGATACGATACCAGTGACAACCCCGGCTGCCTTGGCACCTTGTCTCAGGTGCTCCGCATGGCTCAGAATCGCCCTCTTCTCCGTGAAGGTGGTGTCTTGATCTCGCTTGCACAGTGCAGAGGAATCATTTCCAAGCACCGGCCGGCCGACCACGAAGCGCTACAGATCTTCCGTGAGTGCTTCGATGTCGAGGAGTTCTTCCAGCATCGCGACTACTTCGCGAACCATCCGGACTACGTCAGGGCCTACAAGCACCACTACGCATTCAGTCCGAAGCACAGCATCATGATGTGCGGCGATGCGGCTCATCACTGGAAGCTCGCCGCAGCGTCGATTGTTGCGGGAGATGTGCTGCCCGGGCTCATCCGGGAGCACGGCCTGACGCCTGCGCCGGACTTCGATGCAGCTCTCAAGGTGGCAATGAATGTCGTCGGCAAGAAGAATCCGGACATTCTCGTTCTTCCCCGCTTCTTCGCCGACCCGCGCCCTATCTTCTCCGTGCAATCGTGATGGGCGCGCAAGCGATTCCTCCGAGGAAGAAGGATCCGCTGTCGACCAAATCGCCAGCTTCCCGTTGCCGCCTCTGCACAGAAGCGACCCCTTTGTGCAAGCAGGAAGGAGGAGGTAGACTCTTGTCATGATAGGTTCACACAGCAACAATGCAGGCCTACTCCTGCAATTCCGCGACATGCTTGACGAGACCGGTGCTCTCCCACTGTACCATCAAGTTAAGCAGGTTCTGATGGGCCTCATCGAAAGCGGTGACCTCGCTCCCAACTCGGAGTTCTTCAGCGAGGAGGAGATCGCCGAAGCACTCGCTGTGAGTCGACCGACCGTCGGCCGCGCAATGCGAGAACTCATCGCCGAGGGGCACATCTGCCGCGAGCGCGGAAAGCGCGCCTACGTGCCGGATTCCCAGTCCGTTCCGCTCGTTTTCATGGGAGAACTCATCAGTTTCGGAGAAATGCTTCAGCGGCTTGAGAAGCCTTATCGCACGGCTCTTATCTCCCGGGAGATCCTTCCAACGACGCTGGAACTCAGGAACGCCTTGCGGACGGATGAGCAAGACGTCATCTACCTGCGTCGCCTTCGATTCGTCGATGATGAGCCGATCCTTTTTGTGAACTCGTACCTCCCTCGGTCAAGGTTCGGAGCGCTGATGGACCTGGATCCGTCCGAGTACGATACGGATCTCTACAACTTACTGCAGAAGAGGCTCGGCGTACGGGTCTGCCATGCGGAACGGGAAGTCATGGCCGTCCGATCCGGGATCGATGAAACCAAGCTCCTTGGGATCCCTCTGTGGGATCCGTGCTTGCGGTTGTCGGGAACGTCGTTTGACAAGAATGACCAACCTGTTGAGAGATTCATCTCATACCTCAAGGGCTCTCTCGGCGTTCTCCGTTCCGATGTCATGCGCTGTCCCAAGGCGTAGTCTATCTATCCATGTAGGAGAAGAACATTGATGAACCACGATGAAGTCATCCGAATCGCAGTCGAAAAGGCCATCCAGTATGAGAAGGACTATCACGGATGCGCACAGTGCGTACTTGGTGGGATCATGGATGCATTCCAGGTCGATGCCCCGACGACATTTCGGGCCACAACAGGTTTCTCGGGCGGCATGGGATGCACGGGGCGCACGTGCGGTGCGCTGACCGGCGGAATCCTCTCCATCGGTCTGTTTGTCGGACGTGACCGTGACAACATGAAAGACCCCAAGCGCCTTCGCTGGGAGAACTTCGGCCTCGTCAAAGAGCTGATCGAACGCTACGAAGCTGCCTACGAAAGCCTGGATTGCCGAACGGTGCAACAGCGTGTTGTCGGGATCGGCGTCGACTTATGGAATCCCGAACAGGCGGCTAGCTTTCGAGATGCGGAGGGGCACATCAAGTGTGCCGAGGGCGTCGTAGGAGAGGTCGCCCGCTGGACTTCCGAGATCATCCTCGGTTACCTCGAGCGGACATCGGAGGAGGAGAACTGAGCAGCCACGGGATTCTCGACTCGTATGACTCATTTATTCTGGATATGGATGGGACGCTCTCCCGAGGAGCATCATTGCTTCCTGGAGCCTCGGAGTTTCTCCACGCCGCTTCACGAGCAGGGAAGCGGCTTGTTGTTCTCACCGACAACTCCACCTGTTCTCGCGATGAGATCGCAGATCGTCTTCGATCCGCTTCCGTTCCGTTCACTGCCGACCAGATCGTCACCAGTTCCCACGCCGCGGCAGTCGAGCTTCGCCGTTTGCTTGGGGCATGCCGCGTCTATGTGATCGGCGAGCCGGCTTTCGCCGCAGATCTGACAGCTCTCGGGCATGAGGTGGTGGCTTCTGCGCCGGCCGATGCCGTCGCCGTCGGCTTCACCGACCGATTCAACTACACTTCGCTCGCTGGCGCACTTCCAATCCTCGCCGCTGGCGCTCCATTGATCGCAACGGATGAAGCCCCGGTGTACGCAGCTCCCCAAGGAACGATGCCGGGAGCAGGCACGCTCGTCGGCGCATTCCGCGGGATGGGCTATGATCCGCAGGTAGTGGCCGGAAAACCTTGTGGCGCGGCCGTCGACCTCGCATTGGAGATCGCCGATGCGCCAAAGAGCCGGGTTGCCTTGGTCGGCGATTCCCTCCCGAATGACGGAGGCGCTGCGGAGCACTTGGGGATCTCCTTCGTGCTGGTCCTGACGGGTGTATCGACCGCTCAGGAAGCCCGACGGGCGCCTAGGCCGCCGGACCATGTCTGTGCTACGCTTGCCGATGCATGATGCAGCGGCACGCTGTAAACTGTGCAATACAAGATGTCGAGAGAAGCGATCATATCGAGGCATCACATAGATGAGCAATCGGAGGTTCGTGAATGACTGAGATTCCCGGGCAGATTCACCCACTGTCCGCCTACCGTTCTGTTCTCAAGGATGATGCGGCGCTACCGCTCTACTACCAGGTGCAGTTCGTGCTTAAGCACTTGATTGACGAGGGCGGACTCATCGCGGGCAGCTCCTTCTTCAGTGAAGAGGAAATCGCCACCGAGCTTGGAATCAGCCGCCCCACGGTGAACAAGGCGATGAAGGCGTTGCTCGACGAAGGGTATCTGGAGCGTCACCGCGGGAAGAGAGCCGTCGTCAAGGGCCGGCACGACGTACCGCTGATCTTTATGGAGCAGCTGATGAGCTTCGGAGCGATGCTTGAGCAAGAGCATGTCGAACACCGGACCACACTGCTGGAGAAAGCCGTTCGTCCGGCTCCCCAAGCTGCCGCCACTGAACTGAAGATCGCATCAGGCTCCAACGTTGTCTGGCTGAGACGGCTACGCTATATCGCCGATGAGCCGATTATCGTCGTCGACTCGTTTCTTCCCTATCCGACATTTGCGGCCATCGCCAAGCTTCCGGCTTCAGCGTTCGAACAGGACCTGTACTACCTCATTGACATGCATTGCGCAGTTCGCGTCGTCGGAGCGCACCGTGAAGTTCATGCAGCAAACATCTCGCTACAGGATTCCGAACTCCTACGGGTTCAAGTGTGGGAACCATGTCTCCGTTTGCTTGGCGCAACCTATGCTGCCGGCGACGTGCCTGTGGAGTACTTCGACTCACGGTTGCGCGGCGATCGCTGTGTCTTGAGATCCCATCTTGTCAAGGATCAGGGTCCTGCCGGCAACTCGGACTGACGACGGCCCAACACGAATTGGCACGAAGAGGCAGCCGCCTACCGGCCATCTCGGCCTACGGCTGCCGCAATCCCCCCCCCACAA
>CAZJLO010000002.1:0-32954 GCA_964547105.1 uncultured Thermotogae bacterium | reverse complement strand
CTCCGATACACGCTATCACGATCTCTTCAGTCGTCTCTCTGACGCATACCCCCCCTGCTCTGCCACAAACGCGAGCAGATCACCCGCAAGCTCCGGCCGGGCTGAGCTCAAGAATCCGCGAGAACCTCTATGCCGGGAGACAAATCCGATGGATTGCCACAACCTTCCCATTCGATCGCCGCCGCTTGCAGATCTCCACCGACTTCCCTTCCCACAACAGCGAACGGTCGGAGGAATGCCACTCGTTCACCAAGCCACGCGACATGACCTCAACGATTGGGATCTTCTCATTCTTCGGTCTGCCCTCCTCAAGCTCCTCCATCCGGGCCAGATGCATCCACACACGGCTCGGGGCGTGAAAATACCCCGCTTGCCGCGTTCTTTTCGAGCATAGCCCCCCTCGCGCTCAACGCCCGCACCGCACGGTTCACCGTAGGGGCACTCACCGACAACAGCTCACCGATCTCCAGCTCGGTGAAGAACGGCTCCTCCACGCCGCCATCCAACAACAGGATCGCTCTGTTCAGTACCTGTTCCACCTGCCAGTGAAGCGGCATGGAACGATCGTCTTTCAGGACCTGCCGGAATGGCCGCAGCAGCTTCTCGAGTTCGCCCCGGCGAGACGAGGAGCCGGAGGGCGACATATCGCTCCTCCGACTCCCGCGCAAAGACTTCACTTCAGCCACCATGCGTGGACCGTTTGCTTCCAGCCATCAACGGTCGGCAGACTTGCATGGGCTGGGAACGTTCCCGGTTTCCAATCTACTACGGCAACCGTGCCAGCGATTCGAACACAGGAACCATCTGCGCATAGGCTTCCTTGAACACACCGTAGACGCCTTCATAGACTTGCGCAGAAGCCGCGTCGGTCTCCTGCCGAGCGACCATCTCCACCATCCCTTTTGACGCCTCGAAGCTATCGAAGATCCCCACACCCACGCCTGCGGCGATGGCGGCACCGAGTGAGTTCGCCTCTTGGAGCAGGCGAGGCTGGATGATCGGCTTCCGGTAGACATCAGCCATAATCTGCCGCCACAGAGCGCTCTTCGCTCCGCCACCGATCACCCACATTTCCTTGACGGTTGCCCCCTGCTGTTCGAGAGCGTCAAGGATGATCCGCTGATTGAACACAACCCCCTCCAACACAGCCCGAGTCATGTCGGCTTTGGAGTGATTAGGCGTCAGTCCGATAAACGCTCCGCGCGCATTCGGGTTGGTGTAGGGGCATCGTTCGCCTCGGATGAATGGGAGATACAGAAGCTTGCTCGCACCGGGCGCTACTTTTCGCGCGCGTATCTCCATGAGATCAAAGATGTCCACGGACAAACTCTCCGCTGCCTTGATCTCGGACTCCCATACGGCGTTTCGGAAGCACTGGTACGAGTACCCTCCGTTATTCGATGCGCCGACCGGCATGTAGAGGTTTTCGTCCAGATGGATGAAGTTGAACGTCCGCATCTGTGGGTCGTATACCGGCTTCCGCGAGGCGATTCCGATCCAGGCCGCGGACCCGAAGTAATTGTACGCAAGCCCCTCTGCGATCACCCCCGAACCGACCCCCGCGCACGGGCCGTCTCCGCCGCCGATGACCACAGGGATCCCGGAGCACAGACCTGTCTCTTTCGCCGCTTGCGGCGTGACTTCACCGATCACATCCGAGGACGCATGAACGTCGGGGAGCTTGTCGACGGAGATCCCGCTCGCGCGGAGCAATGGCTCCGACCAAGCGTGCTTCTCCAGGTCAAACAGGTTCATCCCGCACGCATCGGAGTAATCGGTAGCGAACACCCCGCTGAGCTTCGCAGCGATGTAGTCCTTGACGTGAAGAAACTTGTGGGTCTTCTCGAAGATGTCCGGCTGATTGTCCCGGACCCACATGATCTTGGCAGCGGAGTAGCAGGGGAGCAGCTGATGCCCCGTGATCTTGTATCCCTCTTCAGCTCCCACCTTATCAACCAGCCGTTGCGCTTGATCTACACTTCGGCTATCCGACCAGATAATGCAGCTCCGGAGCGGCGTTCCCCGCTTGTCTACCGGAAGGCATGCCATCATGTGGCCGCTGAACGAGATTCCGGCGATCTGTTGAGGATTCACTCCTGTCGCAGCAAGCAGTTGTTTGGTCGAGTCGCAGACAGCTTGCCACCAGTCTTCCGGGTTCTGCTCGGCTCGATTCCCTTCGGAGTAATCGGTCTCGTACTCGTCATAGCTGTTCGCCAGCAACTGCCCATGCGCATCGAATAGACTCGCCTTGCTTCCGGTTGTCCCCAGGTCGTACGCCAAAAGGTACTTGTTCACGCAACACCTCCGTGGTCATCAACGTAGATTGTTCTCGGATTCAACTCCACACCACGCAATTCAGATGCTCGTTTGATCGCCGATGCCGAGCTCGATGAGCTTCGCCGGCCTGGGCATTCCACTGCTTGGATCCCAGCCACGCATTTCGTAGTACAGCGTCTTGGCCTCCTCGAATTGCTCGCGATCGATCCGAACACCATCTTGCGGGCCGCCTTCGATTGCCTCGAACGCTCGGATAGGGAGCGCATCCGCATCAGGCTTGACCCCAGCCCGCGCGTTGAAGAGCTTCTGGAGAGCAATCCTCCGTTCCCCCAGCCGCATCAACTCCCACAAGCTGACTTCCCATCCCGTCACCGCCTCGGCAAGAGATATGAGCTGCGAGAAGGTGTAGTACCGGCACGGGACGGCAGCGAATTTGCAGATCCCAGCGCTGTTCATAAAGCTGAACACGTCTTCGAGGATTCTCATCATCCGGATCTTCCGTGGCCCTAGATCCGTCGTTTCCAACCGCTCGAGGATTCCGAGGGTCGCCGAGCGGTCCAAGAACAGCTGAGGTGCGTTCATGTCATAGTCGGAGTCGTGCTCCACGGAGAGGTCGTCCGGCCCGGCGGGAGATACCGCATAGGAAAGGGCAAGCATCGGCTTCGTGCGGGGATCATGCAACGGAAGCTCGATCCCCTTGCATTGCATCGCGATGCCGGCTGCTTCAGGCGAAATCCTCCGGACAAGCCGCAGACTTCCTTCCGCAAGCAAATCCCCGAACCCTTCCCGTTGCGCCGTCTTGTCGATCAAAGGAATCAGCACATCCGCTGCCCCGAATCGAAGCTGGAGACCGTCGGTCTTGTCCTGCGTGAGGTATCCCTTTTCGAAGCACTCCATTGCAGCCGCAAGCGTGACCCCGAACGAGACGTAGTCGATTCCGTAGTCAAGGAAGCGCTGGTTCGCGGCAACAACTTGATCGAGATCCTGGATCCCACAGTCATTCCCGATCGCCATCAGAAGCTCGAGTTCCGGGGTTCTGTAGCTACCGTTCGGCCCATGGCTCTCATTTGTCTTCGCAAGTCTGGGACAGCCACCCGGGCATCCGTCACAGGATGCCCGCCTGTCGAACAACTCGTCGTGGATCTTCGTACCGGAGATCGCGCTCACATCTTCAAGCGACGTGGTTCTTCCGTTCAGCGTCGTGGTGAATCCGCCTTGGTTGAGTGGTTCGTAGAACGCACCCATTCCCATCGCATGGACCGCTCCATTCACCGGGTGATCAAGGAAGTGTTCCTCGAAGTCGCGCGCGATTTCCTCCAGCTTCGCAGGATTCTCCACAGGTGACGGAAGCGATGAGTTCGCCACCACAGCCTTCAGGCCCTTGGATCCCATCACCGCACCGAGGCCGCCGCGCAGGTTCGTGTAGAAGCGGTCACTGATGATCGATGCATACCGGACCCGGTTCTCGCCCGCCGGCCCAATGCACAACACGTGCGTTGCGTCCATGCCGCCGCACAGGATATCTGTCGTTTCCGACGTCGTTTTTCCCCACGTCCCTGTAGCATCTTCGATCGTTCCGGTCCCTTCGGCCAAGACGATTTGCACAGGCGTTCGAGATTTCCCAACCACAACCACAGCGTCCAGCCCCGATTGCTTCAACGCTGTTCCCCATCCGCCCACTCCGGCGGATTCGACGATCGTGCCCGACAGTGGAGATTTCGAAACGACCACATACTTCGCAACACCTGGCGCTCCGGCGCCCGTGAGCGGTCCAGCGGCAAAGACCATTGCATTGCCGGCGTCAAACGCATCTGCAGTCACGTCGGAATGCTTGAGCATCAGCTGCGCCGCCATACAGCCGCCGCCCCAGTATCGCCGGTAGTAACCCGGCATCTCCTGCTCCGGTTCCAGAACCTTGATGCTCCGCGCCGAAAGATCAACGCGAAGAACTTTGCCCCAAACTCCTCCGGTCATGTTGCGCTCCTCTTTTCTCGCTCCCGCAACCCCCGGCGTCCGGATTCGGTTACCCGGATTCGAGGAAGCGGACGATCTCATTCCGGTCTAGCGCCGTCGACGCTCAATCTGAGGGACCACGACCGCCAGGATAATCAGCCCCCTCACCACTTCCTGCCAATAGGAATTCAGATCCATCAGGCTCATGATGTTGTTGAGGACACCCAAGACAAAGACTCCGACCAACGTGCCGAACATCGTTCCGATCCCGCCCGACAGCTTCGTTCCGCCGAGCACGGGAGCTGCGATCAGCGTCAGAAGGAACGTTGCTCCGACCGAAGGGTCCCCCGAATCCAGTCTTGAGCTCATCACGATCCCGCCGAGTGCGGCAAGGACTACGCAAAGTGTGTAGGCAAACAGGCGAACCCGGTCCGTCTTGCTCCCCCACAACCGCGCGGCCCGCTCGTTCGCGCCTACGGCATAGATGCTTCTTCCGATCGTCGTCCGGCTCTGCATCAACTGCAGCAGCACAAAGACAATCAGCATGATCAACACCGGGACAGGCAGCCCGCCGATCAGTCCCCTTCCAAACGGTTTCCACGCGGCCGGCAGCAACGAGATCGGATACCCTCTCGTAATCAGGAATCCAGCTCCTGTCAGCACGGACATCGTCGCCAGCGTGGCAATGAAGAACGGGACACGGACTTTGGTCACCAGGAACCCGTTGATCCAGCCCACGCAACCCCCAACTCCCAGGACCATCAAGAATGTCCACGGCGCTGCAACTCCGTGCTTCAACAGGTACGCGGCGATGACACCACAGAACCCGGCGTTCGCTCCAACCGAGAGGTCGATTTCCCCCAGCGTCAAGACAAGCGTCATTCCGGCAGCGAGCAGCGCTGCGATTGATGCTTGCCGCGCGACGTTCATCAGGTTGTTGAACGTGAAGAAGTGTTCGGACATAAACGCAAACACAATCGCGATCAGGATCAAGACCAGCAGAGGTTTCTGGTTTGACCAGAGATAGCCGCCCGCTCTCAATAGATGATCCTTCGCTGTCGTCGCAGGCATGACCTGCTCTCCAGGGCCCTTCATGTCCTTCCGCATTCCACTGCTCCTTCCGAACTGCCACGATTCGTCTCATGGAATCCGGCGCTGTAGTAGAGAATCTTCTCCTGAGTGGCTTCTGCTCCGCTTACTTCGTAGACAATTCGCCCCTCACGCATCACAAGGATGCGATCGCACATTCCCAGCAGCTCAGGAAGTTCGGACGAAATCATCAAGATGCCCCGCCCTTCGGCGGCAATCCCGTTCATCAGGCGGTAGATCTCCTGTTTAGCGCCGACGTCGATCCCCACGGTTGGCTCGTCGAGGATCAGCAGATCCGACTTGGCAAGCATCCACCGCGCAAACACAACCTTCTGCTGGTTACCGCCACTGAGGTTCTCGACGATCTGGTCGATGCTCGGCGTCTTGATCGCCAGGACATCCTTGAACTTCTCGGCCGCTTGTCTCTCTCGGCCCCGCGCGATGAACGAGAACCGTTGGAGGCGACGCAGACATGCAAGAGACACATTTTCGCGGATCGACTTGATCAGCAGAAGCCCGTCCAGCTTGCGATCCGCAGTGATATAGCCGATCCCATGGCGGATTGCCGCCGCGGGGGAATGAATCCGTATCTTCTTCCCACGAAGCCACACTTCGCCCCGATCCGCCTTCATCGCACCAAACAGGATGTTGGCAATCGACGTACGACCCGCTCCCACCAACCCCGAAAGCCCAACGATCTCGCCCGCGTCAACCGTGAAAGAGACATCCTCGATCACACCACGTCGGGCAAGGCCCTCGACACGTAGTAGCTCACTGGACGGGGCGGCATTGCTCCGCTCGGGGTACACCTGACTGAGCTGACGTCCGACCATCATCTTGATCAATACATCCTCGTCAGCATCACCAGCATCGAGGGTTCCGATCTTCTCGCCATCGCGCAGCACCGTAACCCGATC
The DNA here is from genome assembly GCA_964547105.1 of uncultured Thermotogae bacterium. Lineage (GTDB taxonomy): Bacteria > Bipolaricaulota > Bipolaricaulia > UBA7950 > UBA9294 > RXOA01. The sequence goes on along the minus strand of CAZJLO010000002.1, from coordinate 26,718 downwards.
AGCGATCTCGTAGATTTCCTGCAGGCGGTGCGAGATGTAGATTGTCGCTACGCCTTGCCGCTTAAGTTCTCGGATGATCTGGAATAGCGTCTCGACTTCTTCATCCGTGAACACCGTTGTCGGCTCGTCCATAATGAGCAGCTTGGCATCCATCGACACGGCCCGCGCCAATTCCACCAGCCTGCGCTGTGAGATGCTCAGATCCGCCGCCGTTTTTCGAGCACTGAACTTCGCCCCAACCTTCTCGAGCCATCGCTGGGCGTCACGATAGACCTTCTGACGGTCTATGATCCCCTTCGCAGACGTCGGCATGCGTCCCATGTAGATGTTCTCGCCCGCAGTAAGCGGGAGCGCTAGCTCCGACTCCTGGTGGATCGTGCCGATACCCAGTCCCTGGGCGCGGTGAGGATTCGTCCCTTGCATCTTCTTCCCGCAGAACGTAATACTGCCTTCGTCAGGCTGTAGAACCCCACCAAGAACCTTGATCAAGGTCGATTTGCCGGCTCCGTTCTCGCCGAGTAGTGCGTGCACCTCGCCTTCTCGCACATCGAAGTCCACGCTCTTCAAAGCCACGACGCCCGGGAACCGTTTCGTCAACCCCCTGACGTTCAGCAAAGCGTCACACGCATTCCCCATGTGTTCCTTCTCTTTTTGTGTGAAGAAGCCCGAAGCGGAGCTGCGCAAATCCACGCGACCCCACTTCGGGCATCCGTCAAGACTTCCTCGTGCCTAGAGGTTGATGTAGCTGTCATCCATCGCCGGAGGAGTACTCAGAACTTCTTCGACGTTGTCGCGCGTTGCCAATTGGCAGGGTGCCCAGATCCGCGCAGGAACCTCTTCGCCTTGAGCTGCCTTGACAGCCTGAACTAGAGAGATTCGCGCAATCAGGTACGTATACTGCGCCACATCGGCCATGAATGCGGTGTGCTCGGGCGACTGAAGCGTGGCGATTCCATCTGGATCGCAGTCGAATCCACAGGCAACCATGTCCGTCGCGCCGAACTTCGACTCACACGCAGCCAATGCTCCCAACGAAGCTGCATCGTTGATGCCAAAAGTGCAGTCGACGCGATCGTACTGCGAAAGGATATCTTCGACCTTCGACATCGCGTCCAGTTTGGTCGCATCCGTGTCTCGGACCACGACAATCGCATCGGAAACGAACTCGTTGATCCCCTCGAGGAATCCGGCAATCCGCAAATTCGGAATCGGGTAGCGCGTTGATTCCGCGATCGCGATCACCGGTGATCGGCCAACGACGTTCTGCTGAAGCCACTGCCCTGCATATACGCCAGCCATGCGCCCGCCGACGTAGTTGTCACTTCCGACGAAGCACGTCTCTCCAGCCGCGTGGCCTGCACCGGTAATGACCGGAATGCCAAGTTCCGTCGCTTCCTGGATGACGCCGGCAAGCGTCCCAGGGACACAGGGATCCACGCAAAGCGCGTCAACCTGTTGAACTGAAATCAGTTCCTGAATCATCGAGACCTGACGGTTTGAATCCGCATCGGGGTCCTTGATGATGATATCGATACCCAGTTCCGCGGCTGCAGTTCGGTAGCTGTCGACAAGCTGCACATAGTACGGATGCCGCAACGTGTTGATCACCACGCCAACCGTCACCCCGTCTGCCGAAGCTGCATAGGCTGCAAAGGATCCAAAGACAACCAACAGTGCTGCACAAACCAGAATGCCTGTTCCAAGAAGCCGTTTCATGCACTCCCTCCTTGACTGCTGCACTAGAAAATCGATTCCCCCACTGTCGTCCGGCGTTCGACCTCTTCCACCTCCTTATGCCGCGGCCCACTCCATCTCTCCGGCCGCAGATGGGTGTCATGCCGCTTGCCGCGTGCTTGTAATGATATGCTCACATCATATTTAGTAGACAGTGTAGACCGATTTCGGTGATACGTCAAGATCCTCTGAGACCTCCCCTCAGATACCCTCAGCTTCTCACCGTTTGCTTCATCTAGCGCACGATCAATCCCTCTTCTATTCAGCGCTAGCAGATCGCGCAACCATCTGATGGCCCTGCACGGATTGGCTCCCACCACACTCGCTCCCCACCACTCGCGGGCGATCTTCACACCAAGCCCGATCTACCTCCTGAAGGGGCTTTTCGAAGGCAGGTCGGAAGCGCTTTCCGGCAGACTCGCCTCCCCCTGCGATGTGTCTTCCTGAACTTCGTCTCTTTGCCGACGGGAAGGGAGGTCTGTCGCCTCACGGCGCCATGTACGTTCAATCGGAGTCTTCGAAGGAGACTGCATCGACTTCATCGTCAAGCCATGTGTGAATGAGATCCCTGTGACCGTTCAGCGACAGAGAGGCTGTCGAAGCGACAAACTGTATACCGTGTGTGTTATCCTCTTGTTATTCGATCTTTACATCTTGATTTAGAATCGTTCCTTTGGTGGCGGAGATCATTCGCATCCTCACGCGTACGCTTCTCACGCGCGCCCGCTGGGATTCTCTCCATCCCTGTCCCTTCTTGCAGCGGCACGATCTGCTGAGCGGCGGCTAGAAGGCAATCCGGCAAAGAGCTCGGAGCAGTTTGCCTTGCATCCGATTCATCATCCACCCTTCGCTGACACGCTTCGTCAAGAACGACATGGACGGGAAGCTGTGCTGCAGGAACATGATCTTGTGAATCCGAAGCCGGTTCTGGATGGCAAGGCCCCACTCGTTGATCATTTCGCCCGCGCCTTCGCCGATGATGCGAACCCCATAGATTCGCCCTGCCTTGCTGACGTAAGCCCGGATCGAGCCGACGGCAATTTCCTCGGCGATTGCCGCGCCAAAGTCCTCATAGCGCTCCTCGATCACTTCGTACGGGATCTTCCGTCGCTGCAGATCGCGCTCGAGAAGTCCGACATGCGATACATGGGGCTCGGTGAACACCGTCCAAGGGACGACGTATTTGCGGTAGTCCAATCCAAACGGGCGCGGGATCATCGCATTGATCAGCGCGATCATCCCCTGGTGCATCGCCGCATGCGAGAAAAGGGAATGCCCATTGACATCTCCGACGCCAAAGATGTTCGATGTGCTGGTCCGAAGCGTGCGATCCACGGTGATTCCGCCTCGGTCATAGGCGACTCCTGCTTTCTCAAGACCAAGCTCCGTCAGATCGATCCGTCTCCCGGCGGCAAGGAGCAGCTTCTCGCCGCGGAGCTTCTCGCCACGATCCGTCTCAACGACCACCTGGTTGCTTTCCATGTCCATCCGGACCGTCACGATCTGGCGGTTGTTGTAGACCTCGATCTCCTCGTCAGCAAACACTGTTTCCAGCAGCTGACCGGCATCCACATCGCCATGCGGCAGAAGAAACTTGTCCATGTGAACGATCGACACATCCGAACCGAGTCGACGGAAAGCTTGTGCCATCTCACATCCGATCGCTCCCCCACCAATCACGACCATACTTGCAGGGATCTCCTCAAGGTCAAATACGGTCTCATTGGTCAGATAGTCCACATCACTCAGGCCGGGAATCGGCGGGACCGCTGGCTGCGTCCCCGTACACACGAAAAACCGCTTTGCCGTGTAAGTCGCGCCACCAACCTCGACCGTGTGGCGGTCCACGAATGATGCGCGTCCTTCGCGAAGCTTGAGATCGACCTTGTCGAACATTGCACGGGTCTTGCGATCATTGATGAATCGGATCCTCTCTTGGATCTGGGCAAAGCTTCTCTGAGGGGTTCCCGCCTGCCCTCCCTCCAACGTCCATCTTGCTTGGTTTTCCGCCGTGTGCCGCACCGAGGCCATGCGCAGAAGCGCCTTGCTGGGGATGCATCCGACCGTCATGCACTCCCCGCCAAGAGCGCGTGATTCAATCCCCAGCACACGCAGGCCCATCTCGGAAGCCATCACCGCTACCGCCATTCCCGCCGGGCCAAGCCCGATTACACCTAGATCGTAGTCGTATCCCATCGAATCCATCCCCTCTCCGCTTGAGTCCGAACACATTTCGGGCGGCAACTGCTGCCGCTTCGCAGCTTTTCACAGCCCGAGATGCCAGTATAGGCACTCCTTCCTCTCCGCTCCGCCGGACTTTGCCACCCACACAGAACATCCACAGAGCGTTCACCCCCCCCCGTGGTTCCGCCGTTGGTCTCGCACTGCTTGAAGCACACCCGCAAGCAGTACGGAGGCGCCCCTGTCATGTCTCACATTCTCCCGTACCATAGCAACCAACACGATGATCGGGGAAGGGAGCCGACCCGCAGATGACACCTGGATCGATCCTTGTCTACACATTTTCTTCTCTGCCGCTTCTCGTTTGGATGATCCTGCTGTTCGCGCGCGGCTGGTTTTGGCTTCCCGGGCCGTGGCTGGAGCCCGACTCGTCGAGAGCCGGCGTCGACCCCAACTGCACCCCGTCCAGCCAGAGTTGGCCGCCGGTCGCGGTGATCGTCCCGGCAAGAAACGAGGCGGATGTTCTTAAGGGAACCGTCACCAAGCTGCTTGACCAACGCTACCCGGGTTCAGTCACGATCACCGTGGTCGATGATCGCAGCACCGACGGAACGGGACATTTGCTGCATGAGCTGGCAGCCCGTAGCGGTCCGTCCTCGAGGATCCGCCTTTGCATCGTCGATGGAAAGCCCCTTCCCGCCGGATGGACCGGCAAGGTGTGGGCGATGCAGCAGGGATGGGATGCCGTCGTTTCACAAGATCCTGCGTCGATCGCGTCCCCATCGTTCGTGCTGTTCACCGATGCGGACATTTCTCACGCCCCGGATGTCGTCGAGCAACTCGTGGTCAAAGCCCGGACGGAGAACCGCGACCTGGTCTCTGTCATGGCCCTGCTGAAGCTCGACTCGTTCTGGGATCGCCTGCTAATTCCGGCGTTTGTCTACTTCTTCGCCAAGCTGTATCCGTTCCGATGGGTGGGAAGCGCGTCGCACCGAACCGCGGCCGCGGCCGGCGGATGCAGTCTCATCTCCCGCGAGGCACTCGATCACGTAGGAGGCCCGGCATCCATCGCATCGGCTTTGATTGATGACTGTGCTCTCGCACGTGAGATCTCCAGACTGCGGGGACACGACCGGATATGGCTCGGCATGAGCCGAAGGGGATCGATACGAAGCGCTCGGAGCTACCGCCGTCTCCGTGTCATCTGGTCGATGGTCGCCCGCAGCGCCTTCGATCAGCTCCGCTACTCACCGCTGCTTCTGCTGCTTACCGTCATCGGAATGCTCGCTGTGTATGCAGCCCCGCCAATCTTGGCCCTCAGCGCACTGAATGGAATCGTCCACGACAATCTCGTCTGGCTGATTCCCGGAATTCTCGGGTTTGCCGCATGGGCGATGATGGTTGTGTCCTACGTCCCGATCCTGTGCATCTACGATGTCTCTGTGTTCGCGGCCCTTCTTCTTCCCGCCGGCGCGCTTCTCTACGCCGCAATGACGATCTCGTCCGCCGTCCAGACATGGCGAGGTCGCACCGGTGCGTGGAAAGGGCGAACCTACGAAGGGTGAGTCATGCGACTCCGCCATGACCGTGATCGCGATGCTCTCGCTGCCGGATCAGCGGCCACAGGATGATTCCGACAGCGGCAATCGTTGCCACTGCAATCCCGACGCCCCATCGATCGGCCATCCACCCCAGAAGCGGCGCACCTGCCGCCATCAGGATGGTTCGAATTTGTGCTTCCACGGAAAGCCCCGTTGCCGTCACCTCGCGCGGGATCCTCTCGGCAAGCTGTCCGATAACGACAGGGCGGCGAATGTTCTGGACCATGAACACCACGACAAATGCAGCAATGGACACCGCATACCAACCAAGGATCGCCGCCGCGCCGGCCGCTCCCAGAAACAGCAACCCAACCAGATACGTTCCATCGAGCGCGCGACGCTCGCCGATCCTGTCCTTGAACCGGCCCGCGTACGAGGCGGCCCAGCTCGTGCCAAGATAGATCAGGAAGAACGCCGCTCCGACAAGGATCGCTGTGCGCTGCGGCACAGCAGCCGACAGGGCGATCGGCAACAGAAGCGCTTGCGTTTGGAGAACCGGCTGGATGTAATCCTTGGCCGACTTGAACACCGCATCGAATCCGGCCGCCGCAAACAGACTCCGGAGAAGCACCCGATCTCGAACCAAGCCCAACGACCCGACCATGGTCGTCCGCATCCGTTCTCCGAGGCGAACTCCCTTCATATGAGACCCGTCCAGCGCTCGCGGATAGCTGGCGACAAGAACCATCGCCAGCAAGTAGGGAACGATCGACGCAAGAAACACAATCCGGTAGTTCCCGACATACAGAACAAGTCCTGCGGCAACAAGTGCTGCGACTGCGGAACCGAATTGCGAGGCCGCTCGGGTTCGCCCGTAGTACTCGGTCTTCCGCGACTCGATGCCGCAGATCCGCAGATGCTCAAGAATCATCGCCTTGTGCGTCCCCGAGCGGAATGTTTCTCCGAGGGCGAACAACACCATCGCACCGGCGCATGCACCAAACCGGGGCAGTGCGTAGAACACGACGAACGACAGAAGATAACAACCGAACGAGGCAAGCATCGCGCGTCTCCTGCCAACCCCATCGGCGATGATCCCGGTTGGGATCTCCAGGAGGTTGATTGCGAGTTCGCGGATTGAGATCAGGCCGCCGATCTCCAGGAACGTGAATCCCATCTCACGAAAGAACAACACGAGGAACGGATCGAAGAATCGCAGGTTCTTCAGGAAACCATAACCCTGAAACTTGCGGAGCATCCGCCGATCTCCAAGCGACGCGCATCTGTCGCCTCGGTCTTGTGCTCCTCTTTGAGTTGGGTTTCGCATCCGTGTTTCCTTTCTTGTACCGTTCGCCGCTATGCGGATACAGCCGCTTGCGAGACGATGACAGCGGCGCGCTCGATCTCGAAAACCACGGCCGTGCTTGCGAACCCGGCCGCTTCGCAAAGCTCCACTTCTTCTTCGACCGACAGCGGCAAGTCCAAGTGATGCGTGCCCGAAGCACAGTCGGGGCAATCCGTCATCCGGTCCAGGAACCGCGCACGGATCCGCTCAGCCTCGCAGCGCGGCACAACGTAATCCCCGTTGACAAACAACCCTTGGGGGCGAAGCGCTTGGCGGATTTTGCGGTACAAAGCCAGTTTCTCCTCGGGCAATTGATGATGGAGCGCCATCGTCGAAATCACCACATCATACAAACCGCATCCAATCTCCAGGTCGACAAACGACCCCTGCTGAGCCGTGATGTCCCACCCGGCGGCGGTGCTTCTCTTCTCCAGCTTCCGAAGCATCCCCGCAGAGACATCGACTCCATGCACCGATGCGTTCGGCAGCCGCTGGAACACCCCCGTCAATTGCAGCCCGGTCCCCACTCCAAGGTCCAGAATCCGAAGCCTTCGGTCCGTCTTCGGCAATGCTTCGGCCACTGCGCCGTAAAATGCATCGAATGAGGCAATCGATCGTCTCATGTGGTCGTCATACCCCTCGGCTCGGGCATCAAAGAATGCGTTCATCGGCTCGGGCTCTTGTCTGTGCTCCGTCTTGGCTCGCCTCCTCATTGCTCGTCTTCCCCCGTCTCGACTTCACTCGATTGGCCGCTCGTGACCGTCACGCAAACCGATTGCCTTCTCGCTTGCGGATCCTTGCGGACGATTTCCCACCTCACGTTGGTCAGCCTCGCCACGAATGCCTGATCGTGACTCACCAAGAGCAGCCCTCCCACATACGAAGCAAGCGCTTCCTCCAAACACTCGATCGACGGCAAGTCCATATGGTTCGTCGGCTCATCCATGATGATCAACTGAGCGCGATCGGCAAGGTGAATCGCAAGAAGAAGCTTCCGCGTTTCTCCCGGGCTCGGGCAGCCGCTTTCGAGAAGCCGCTCGGGCGCGGATCCCAATCGGCTGACACAGCACATGACTGCACCTCGTCGGTCCGGATGCATCATTCGCACTTGCTGCAGAAGCCCTTTCGAACCCTGCGCCGTGATCTCCTGCGGAACATAGGCAACGCGATCTCTCGGAACGAGCAGACGCTCCACGACTCGCTCGATCAACGTCGTTTTTCCCGATCCGTTCGCTCCGACCAGCGCGATCCTGTCACGAGGCAGCATCAGGAGGTCAGGGTGAACCAGGACTCGACCTTCTCCCAGCGGAATCTCGCCCGCCGTCAAGCGAAGCAATGCATTCCTTTGGCTGATCTCTCCGCAAAACGCAACCCCAGTCGGCCCATTTCCTTGCGGACGGATCGCTTCGCATCGGTCGGCCGTCTGACGAATGCGACCATCCAGCTGGCGTAGCCGCTTGGAGGTTTGTCCATCCGACACCCGTGCAGCGCGCGCCTTGAACCGCGCGTCGTGATCCCGCGGCGCCACCCCATGGAGCGACTTTGCACGCTCGGCACGTTCGACGTGGCGTCGCCTCTCATTTGCCTCGCGGCGAAGCCGCCGATGCTCGCGGAGCAAATGACTCTTCTCCTCGGCAGCAGCGTCGTTCTCCGCCTTCAACGCGCTCATTGCCGTAGAGTATCCCCCGGAGCGTAGGGTCACCGACGGCGGTTCGACGATCAGCACATGTCGGCATAGCGAATCGAGAAGGCGTCGGTCATGACTGACAAGCAAACCCACGCCGCGGAACGAACCAAGCGCTTCGCGGATCATCCCGCTCGCCTCACGATCTAGATGGTTGGTCGGTTCATCGATCGCCAGCAACTCCGGCGCCAGCCAGAGACATGTCCCAATCTGCGCTCTCTTTCGCTCACCATGACTTAAGCTGTCCCAGCGCCGCAGCCAGTCTTCCTCGATCCCGAGCCGACCTCGCAGCCGATAGGCCTCTCCGTTTGCATCGACAAGGAAGTCCGCGAACCGATGCATCGGCATGTCCGTCCGCTGAGGGCAGTACACAGCGTGGGAAGGAGCGAAAACCCTGCCCTCCCTCGGCGAGAGTTCACCGCTCGCAAGGCGAAGAAGCGTTGTCTTCCCCGCTCCATTACGACCGAGAACCCCCATCCAGCCCGTTGATATGCCGAAGTCGATCGTGGAGAAGAGCCCCTGTGCCGATCCATCGTACGAGAACGAGACTCTCTTGAATCTCAAGGATGACAACTCCAACTCCTTTCAAATGGCCATGGGTCACCTGACTACACTCCTCCATTGCGAAGGCGCGAGTCGGATCGGATCCATCTGATAAGGAAGTTGGCAAGGTTTTTGTGTAAGGAGGAACAACCCCCGATCAGGGATCCGAACAAGCTTTTAGCCATGCCATCGGCATGGCCGGCGATTCGGATAGCTGCATCGGGCTAGCTTGTCACGCTGATGGCCTCCTTGGGCTTCCACGCGCAGTATAGCGAACGCGCCGCCGGTCGCTCAAGATGGCATTCGTCGAAGCAACAACATGCGCCTGGTCGGACGGGCAATCGCCATACACACAAGCTTGTGCCTGCTACGATCCAGCTGTGATCGATACCTGTTCGATCCGGATCGTCGGGAGGATCAGATTGAACAGCGATTCCCGTTCCCGGCTGATGCCGGAGATTCTCGGTAGTGCCTCGAACACATTGCCCGAAATCAACGTGCCCCTGATCGGTCGCTCCAACTTCCCATCGCGGATCAGATACGCGCCCTTGGCCACGCCGGAGAAATCCCCCGACACCGGGTCGACGTTCCCTGAGTACCGGGTGACCAGCACGCCCCGGCGTGTATCGCCGATCAGCTCTTCCCGCCCGATTGCGCCGGGAAGGATCTCCAGATTCGTCGGGCCAACCCCCGGAACCGATCGAGACGATCCGCCGGCATGCCCCGTGTTCGAAACCTTCAGTGCTTCGGAGGTGTACGTGTTGTGCAGCAGCGAAACCAGCCGCCCCTCGGTCATGATCGTGCAGTCCTCATGAGGGGTTCCTTCTCGATCGAACGCCGCCGTTCCCACGCCACCGCAGAGCCGTCCGCGATCCACCATCGACAACGCGGCAGCCACGGATTCACCGAGGGCATCCCCCCACCGGCTCATCCCGCGGACGACGTTGCGGGCATTCGTCTGAAACAGGATCAGCGGCACCAGAAGCTCTTGGACTGCGTTCGGTGTGAGCAGCACATCGCCGACGAAACTCTCTCCCACACCCGCACCAAGCGAGCCCAGTGCGTTCTCGCATGCACGACGCACGACCGGCGATACATCGATCCCGCTCGCCGCCCGGCTGGCACCGAACTGGAAGTCGAAGTTGGAGACCCGCTCCCCGTCAACCGCCGTGGCGAGCGCGTAATAGCTGAAGAGGCTTCCGCGTTCACTTACTTCCACGCCGCTGCTCGCGGCGATTGCTCGCGCGTACACATCTGCGGAGAACGCCGCATCCCCGAGAATGACTCGTCTGTCGACGGCGTTTGCCGTCTCGATCATCCGAATCGCCTCGGCAACTGCCTGTTCCATGGAGAATTGCTCTGCCTGCGAATCGTAGATGCCATCAACCGGGTGGACTTCCTTCGGTTGCGGCAGCCGGTTGCGGTCGTCTTCCGGCGAAGCCTTCGCCAGCGCCATCGCGTCCATACAAGCCTCTTCAAGCCGATCCGGGCTGTTGGTACTGGCGAATCCGACCCTTCCTCCGATCCAAGCACGGATTCCGAACGACGTTTCGGTCTGGCTCCGCGAGATCTGCAGATCATGCTTCTCCACAGTGGAAGACATAGACCGCATCTGCTCGCCGTACACCTCGGCTGCGTCAGCCCCGAGCCGCTTGACCCGCCGGACGGTTTGGCGGCATCGTTCGAGGAGTTCGGCATCCTTCCTGACGTCTTGTGTGCTCATGCCTGTCTCCCTCCGATTGTGGCGCGGCAGCGTACGTGCGGTCCACCTGCTGCAACTTTCGCCGGCTGTCCTTTGCCGCAATACCCGGACGAGTTGTCCCACATGAAGTCATCGCCGACTGCGTCCACGGATTTCAGCACGTCGAACGCATTCCCGGATACTGTCGCACCGCGCACCAGATCGCCGATCCTTCCGTTCCGAATCGTGTACCCCTCTCGAACACCGAACATGAATTCGCCGTTTGAGTCCGCCTGCCCCCCGAATCCGAGCCCTCGAAGCAAGAACCCCTCTTCCACACCCCCGATCAGGTCCTCCACCGCTGTTTCGCCACGTTCAATGTAGGTGTTCCTCATTCGAATAAGTGGATCGTCACCGTACGTGAAAGCACGTGCGTTTCCCGTCGGCTCGACTCCGAAGTGAGCCGCGCTCTCTCGATTGTGGAGGAAGCTTCGTAACACACCTTGTTCGATAATCACAGCACGCCGCGTCAGCACGCCTTCGTCATCGACGGGCAACGTTCCGACAGCAAACGGCGAATCCTCCGTGGACCCACTGTCGCAAAGCGTCACCAGCTCCGAGGCAACCCGTCTGCCGATCTTTCCAGCCGTGACGGCACCGCCGAGCACGATATCCGCTTCCACGGTATGCCCGATCGCCTCGTGGCTCAACAGGCCGACAAGCTCAGGATCCAACACAACGACGGATGTTCCCCCTATCGGCGTGGTTGCCGACAACTGGTCGACGGCAAGCTTCACGGCCTGCTCGCTCATCTCGTCAGCCGATCGCCGGCTGAACAGGTCCGACCACCCTCCGGTCACCCCGGCGCTCGCCCGCCCCATTGTTTGGTCCGTTCCACAAGCGGCGATCGCGAGAACGCGGAACTCCGGCTTGGCATCGAACACATGCGCCGACGCTCCATCGCTTGTGACGATGATCTTCTCATCCTGAATCTCTTCGTAGCCCACGGAAGATGACACAATTCGATCGGATCCGCTTCGTACATGTGCATCGATTCGGCCGACAAGTTCCAGCTTCTCTTCCAACGGGTGCTTGTCGAGCGGATCGTTGGTCCTCACCGGAAACACACCGCGTGCCAGCCGTGCCTCGGCCAACCCCCCGATCCGGTGCTTCTTCATGGCGGCGGAGGCGCAGGCAGCGGCCTGGGCCGCCCCGACGGCGGCACGGATTCCCTCAGGCGTCATCACGGTCGTGCTTGCGAAGCCGAACACGCCGTCCACAAGTGTACGCACACCGATTCCGACCGAGAGCACGCTCGACGATTCCTCCAGGATGCCGGCACGCATCGTTATTCTCTTGCGATGCCTCTGGTGAAACCGCAGTTCGACCCAGGACGACGCGCTCTCGGCGATCGATTCAAGAATCTTCCGCATGGGACCTCCCCGGACAGGACAGCAGGCAAGTGTGCGCTTTCTTGCGCGGCTCCAACGTTCTTCGAGAGGCTACGGCTCCGCTGTCACTTCGTCAACCCGATGCAATCGCTTCCTGCTCGCCCATGGAGTCTTCTCGGAAGTCGGACCTGTCGCCGGTAGCAGGCCCGGTCCCGGAAGCCACCAACCGCTTGAATTCGCTCCGTCTTGCCTTTGGTTAAGCCGTGTGATTAGGCTGACAGCGAATCACCCTCTAAGGAGGCGATCGGTATGACGATGACGGTTCGGAGATTATTGGGAATCGTTGCTCTGGGATTGTTGCTGCTGGGCGTGTCATCGTGTAGTTGGTTTCCTTTTCTCCAGCCGGAGGATGGCATGGAGGCAGCGATTGACATTGTGACCACATCGGTGCTTCCAGACGCTGTCCCCCAAGGCGCGGACTACGTCTGCCTACGACTGACAGAACCCCTTCCACCGGGAACAGAGATCGAAGAAGACTCGCCGCAGTCACTCCTGGCGAATTCTTCGGAATCCGCTCCAAAGGCGGTCACCGTCGGCGAGGAAACCTACTTCTTCTTCCTCGACCTCGCTCCCGGTACATACTACGAACATCCGGTCAAGTACATCCTCGTGACCGAGGCAGGTGGGCATCAAGTGCTGGATGCACGCTGGTGGCCACGCATCAACGGCGAGGTGCCCGACGAGATCGCTGATGACACCCCCGATCCCCGGTTCGTGGTTGCCACGAATGTGACGCATGGAGAGACGACGGGGCAGTTGATGCAGTTCGACTTCGACCTTGTCCTGCGTCAACTTGGCGAAGGCTTCATCGTCGTCCAAGGGCTGATGCCGCACGAGAATCTGTTCGGAGATGCCAATAGTACCTACCTTAACGGCATTGCCTTCTTCAATGCCTACAAGAGCGCGTTCTCCGAAGTTGAAGGCTTGGTTCAGAGCCAAGCCGCCGATGTTCTCGACGAGATCGACGCAATGGTCAGCGCAAAGCTGAACCCGATCACGATCTACATCATCGCGCATGGCGGAACGGACGGGATTCGGCTGGGCGGCCAGTGGTTCACCGCCCAGCAGTTCCACGACAAAATGGCCGAGCATCCGTCCACGCTGTTCAATTTCCTACTGGGGTCGTGTCATGGCGGCAGTTTTGTGGACAACCTGAATACGCTCGGCAACGTGCGCGTGGTCCTCACGGCGTGTTCAGCGACCGAGGGTGCCACCCCGGATTGGGACAGCTCTGGAAGTGTGAGTGACTACAATCCCGAAGATACGGGAAGTGAATGGACAAGTTCCGTATTGCGGGCAGCGGAATTGATCGTCGGATCGTCGGATCGCTGGGGAGACATCACCAGCTGGGCATCCACCTACAGCGTGCCGGTCACCTGCATGCTGCTTTACCAAGCTGGGCTCGCAGCATTGGGCAATGTTTCGTCGCTATCCATGACCACCAACTACGATCTCTCGAATCGCGTGGGTCATACGACACCGCAGAGCTATCGATCGTGGTTGACGTTGATCCCTGTCTATCCGATCTTCCCGTTGATCTAGGCGTAGAATCGGATCGAGTCGCTTGCGAGGAGGCGATCTCGGATGAAACGGAGGCACCGTTCAGGTTGTATGTAGAAGGCGGTTGAGGGATAGATCCGCCAGGTGCGACAGGCGCTGTGCCAAGGAGAGGTCTTGGCTCTTGTCTAGAAGCCGGTATGCGTTCGATGGACCACCGGAATGGCTGTCGTGGGCTGCATTGCCCTAAGGGAGGATGGGATGAAAGCGAATCTGAGAAACGCTCTGTGCCCGGCATCTGTTGCGCGTCGACCCCGGCGCGTCGGACTCGCGCTGGTCGGGACCCTGCTGTTGGCAGCACTGCTTGTGAGCTGTGACTTCGTCTTTCCCTTGCAGGCGGTGATCACCGTGTCCCCTTCCGCAACCGGCGTTGCTCCTTTCACTGTCGCCTTCGGAAGCACATCATCAACGGGATCCATCACGGCTCGACAATGGGACTTCGGAGATCCCTCGAGCGGCTTGAGCAACACGTCGACACAGGCCTCGTCGACCCACACGTTCACCGACGACGGGACGTACCTCGTGACGCTGACCGTCTACAATGCAGATGGTCTCTCCTCAGCGGCGACCGTGTCCATCCACGTTGCGAATGCGGCGCCAAGTGCAGCTCTTTCGGCCTTCCCTTCCCACGGGCCGGCTCCTCTGGTTGTGCAATTCGATTTGTCCTCTTCCTACGACCCGGCGGACGCTCTCGAGGACCTCACACCGCAGGCGATCGTCCCCAGCCCGCTCGGCTCGATCGTTTCCTATACGCTCGACTTCGGCGATGGCTCTCAACCCATCGTCGGGACGAGCGTCAATACAATTCTCTCCCACACGTACACAATCGCGGGTCACCGAACCGCATCGCTCACCGTGATGGATGACGATGGCGCCGTTACCGCAACCTCCCTCGACATCACCGTGGAGGGAACCGTCAATGTCCTCCCGGCTCCCGGAAGCGATCCGGCTGGCATTGCCTATGATGGGGCATTCCTCTGGATCGGCGATCTCACCTCGCAACTGATCTATAAGGTTCGCAGCACGGATGGTGCCGTGCTCGGGTCGTTTGCGGCGCCGTCGACCCCGGTGCTCCCGAACGGAATCGTAATCGGACCGACCGATCCGGCAGGGATTCCAGGCGGCCTTGCGTGGGGTGAGGGGGCGTTGTGGGTTGCATCGCTCTCCGACGGGAAGATCTACAAGGTCAATCCGTACGTTCCGCGAACCGATCCGGCGCATGTTCTCGCGGTTCTCGAGAATGCCATGTACACGCCGAACGGCCTCGCGTACGGCGGCGGGTATCTTTGGACGACCGATCTCAACACCGGCGTGATCTACCAGCTGCTTCCCTCGACGGGAGCCGTTGTCGGAACTCTCCAGATTCCCGGTGTCGGCCCCAATGCCGTCTCCGCTTTGCGGTCAATCTCGCCGCAAGCGATCGTGGCAGATCTTCCGACCGGAATCGCGTGGCGTGACGGATTCCTGTGGGTGGTCTCGGGAGATCGACTGTACAAGATCCTGACTGCAACCGGAGCGGTCCATACCTCCGTCAACGCTCCAGGCAATGCACCGTACGGACTGACATGCGCCGGTGACTATCTATGGAACGCAGACACCGGCGGCCCCGCTGCCGGCGCGCTGTACAAGCTGATCGTCCCCTAGCGGGGGCTGTCCCCCCTGCCGGCCACCGGCCCAGCGTCGACGTCGCGTCAGGAGGGTGCCCAACGCGACACTTAGCGATCAGAAAGGCGACCTCCGTCCAGGCAGGCTGTCTCCAATCCGCCGATGCGTGCAGGAGAGGGATCTCCTTGTGCGAACAGACCGCAGCCTTGACGAATCGCTGCTGAAATGATATGTTTGGTACCTAATGATTCGTATGCTGAATTTCTCCCGAACTCAGTTCTCCCGGAGAGGCAACGATGCACTGCATTCATGATGACGAAGCCCCTATCGGCACCCTGTTGATTCACGTCTCACGTCTGCTCCGCGAAATTGCGAGGTCCCGGTTCACGGAGATCGAACTCCACCGAGGCCAAGCGTTCGTCCTTATGTGTCTTGCTCATCACGATGGCTCCCCACAACATCTGCTTGCCCACGGGGTTCATATCAAACCCGCCACATTGACACCGATGCTGCAGAAACTGGAGGAGGTCGGATGGATTACCCGGGAGACCGATCCGCACGATCAACGGATCTCCCGCGTGTATCTGACCGAAACCGGCCGAACGAAACAGCGTCAGGCTGCGGCCGTGTTCACCGCCATCGAAGCGGAGTTTGATGCACTCTACTCGTCTTCCGAACGAGAACAGCTTCGACAACACCTGCTGATCGCTCGGCAGCATCTCCGGGACCGCTTCCCTCCCGACTCCGCCCACCGCGGACACGGACGGCTCCCGTGCGATGCCTCGCGTCCCGCCGAGGAGACGATCTAGATGCGCTCGCTTCTCCGCATCTTGCGCTTCCTCAAACCATACAAGGGCCAAGTCATCGCTGCCGAACTTCTGTTGATGGGAATGGTCGTCGCCGACATCGCGGTCCCGTTTCTGACGCAACGGATTATCGATTTCGGCATCTCCCAGGGGAACTTCCGCGTCGTTTGCACGACAGCGCTGATCATGCTCGGCGCGGCCATGTGTTCAGCGCTGTTCGCGATCATCAACAACGCGCTGTCGGTCCGCGTTGCGCAGAGTTTCGCCCATGACGTTCGCAATTCCCTAGTTCGGAAGGCCCAAAGCTTCTCGTTTGCCAACCTCGACCGTATCCAGACGGGGCAGCTCCTCACCCGCACAACCAGCGACGTGAACAACACTCAAATGATCGTTCAGATGGCGCTCCGTATCTTGACGCGCGCCCCCCTCTGGATGATCGGAGCCGTGGTCATGTTGATCATCACAAGCCCTCGTTTGGCGCTGCTCCTCTTCGCGTTCGTTCCCGTGATTGTGCTTCTCGTACTGTTCTTCGGAAGGCGAGCCGGCAAGCTCTACCTATGGGTCCAGCAACGGTTGGAGCGTCTGAATACTGTGCTCCAGGAGAATCTTGCCGGAGTCCGAGTCGTCAAGGCGTTTGTCCGTGAACAACACGAGGAAGGGCGCTTCGAAACTGCAAACGCCGACTTGACTCATCGCAACACGCAGGCAATGCGTCTTGTCGCTTTCATCATGCCAACGATGATTTTCATCATGAATGCCGCCGTAATAGGCATCCTATGGTACAGCGGAACAGCGTCGGCATCCGGAGACCTAACGGTGGGGAAGGTCGTCGCCTCGGTCAACTATCTGAGCTTCGCCTTGTTCCCGCTGATGATGCTCGCAATGATGCTCTCCCCGATCTCCGCCGCAAGCGCTTCCGCAGGGCGAATCTTCGAGGTGCTTGACAGCGATCCCGATGTCTCCGATCGACCTACGGCACGCTCCCTCGATCAGCCGACGGGGAAGATCTGCTTCGAGAGCGTGATGTTCAGCTACTCTGGCGACCCCGAAAGCGCGGTGTTGAAAGACATCTCGTTCTGTGCGGAGCCAGGCGAAACCGTGGCGATCCTCGGAGCAACAGGCTCCGGGAAGACATCCTTGATTCACCTGATCCCGCGATTCTACGACGTGACCACCGGACGGGTCCTGCTCGATGGCATCGCCGTTCGCGATCTCACGCTCCAATCCCTGCGCGCCCAGGTGGGGATTGCTCTTCAGGAAGCTGTTCTGTTCGGAGGGACCATCCGCGACAACATTCGATTCGGAGCCCCAAGCGCGACGCAGGATGACGTCGTCGAAGCGGCAAAGGCGGCCCAGGCAGCAGAATTCATCGATCAGTTGCCCAACGGCTATGATACCGAGGTTGGACAGCGCGGCGTGACGCTCTCCGGTGGGCAGCGACAGCGATTGGCCATTGCACGCGCACTGCTTGTTCGACCGAAAGTGCTCATCCTCGACGACTCGACCAGTGCCGTCGATATCGAGACCGAAGTCCGCTTGCAGGATGCACTCGACCGGCTGCTTGCTTCCTCCGCCGATAGCACGACAAGGTTCATCGTGGCACAGCGCATTAGCACGGTTCTCCTCGCCGACAAGATCCTTGTTCTCGATCGCGGGGAAATCGCGGCGATCGGATCTCATGAGCGGCTGCTTGCCGAAAGCCGGATCTACCAGGATATCTACCGCTCTCAACTTGGTGCGTCGGACATAGGCGAGAAACAGGGGGCCCCGAATGCCTAGCCGCCCCCACACGCAGGAGCATGGCCGCGGAGCCAGTGCCGGAATAGGAATGCGTGGGCCGGGGCCGGGACGCGGCCATGGCCATGGCCGCTTCGTCGAGCGTCCCTCCGATGCCAAAGGTGCATTGCGGCGATTGCTTGGCTATTTGCGGCCTCACCGGGTTGCAGTCGGCGTCGTGCTTGTCCTTGCCGTTTCCTCTACAGCGATGGCGCTTGTCGGGCCGTATCTGCTGGGTCTTGCCATCAACCTGATCGCGGAACGAGCGGCGGTTTCCGAAGTCCTCCGGGTCTGTTTGATCATGCTCGGCGTATACTCCGTGTCATGGGCCGCCAACTCCCTCCAGGGAGTGATCCTTGCCACGGCGGCACAGAAGGTCATGCGTAGGCTCCGCCAGGACTTGTTCGCTCACCTTCAAGAGCTGTCGCTGTCATATTTCGACCGCCATTCATCGGGAGATCTGATGAGCCGGCTGACCAATGACATCGATGCCATCAGTCGAGTGCTGTCCCAGAACGGGACTCAGTTGTTTACGGGTGCCCTCACGCTGGTCGGCGTGGTCGGCGTGATGTTCGCCTTGAACATCTGGCTGGCGCTCGCATCGCTGATCGTGTTCCCGATTATGATCGTGCTTGTCGGCTTCGTGGGGAAGCGAACTCGCAAGGCATATCGCGGGTATCAGGCAAAGCTCGGGGCACTGAACACTCACCTTGAGGAGACCTACAGCGGGCAGCGCGTCGTCATGGCATTTAGCCAGCAAGACAAGGCCCTGCGGAAGATCGAGACAGCGAACGAAGAAGTCCGCCGGTTGGGGACACATGCCATGACCTACGCGCTCCTTGCGATGCCTCTGATGGGGATCCTCTCCAACGCCAATGTGGCAATCCTCGCCGGTCTCGGCGGCTGGATGGTCATCCAGGGCTACACTTCAATCGGACTCATCGTGTCGTTCATCACCTACTCCCGACGGTTCGCCGAACCGATGCGGCAGCTGGGCGACCTCTACGGACAGGTGCAATCGTCGCTTGCCGGGGCGGAGAGAATCTTCGAGATCCTCGATACGCAATCTGATCAACTCGATCAGCCGGAAGCCGTGGACCTTACAGGCGTGCGGGGCGATGTCGAGTTCCAGAGCGTTGACTTCTCTTATGTGCCGGATGTCCCCGTGCTCCAAGATGTCTGTCTTCATGCCTATCCCGGTCAGACGATCGCTCTGGTCGGCCCAACGGGCGCCGGGAAGACGACCATCGTGAATCTCCTGTCACGGTTCTACGAGATCGATCGTGGTGCCATCCTGATCGACGGGGCAAACATCTGTTCGCTGACCCGAGCCAGCTTGCGTCGAACATTGGGCGTGGTCCTGCAACAGACGTTCCTGTTTGCGGAGAGCGTGATGGAGAATATCCGCTACGGCCGTCTTGATGCCACCGATGACGACGTCATTCAAGCCGCTGTGGTGGCCAATGCAGATCGCTTCATCCGACGTTTGCCGCAAGGCTATGCCACCAAGCTTTCCGAGCGAGGCGCAAATCTCAGTGAGGGCCAACGACAGCTTCTGGCAATCGCCAGAGCGGTGCTCGCCGACCCAAAGATCCTCGTGCTCGATGAAGCCACAAGCAGCGTCGATACACGCACCGAGCTGCAAATCCAGGAAGCGCTCCTATCCCTGATGGAGGGGCGCACCAGCTTTGTCATCGCACATCGGCTATCGACGATCCGCAATGCAGATCAGATCATCGTCATCGACCATGGAGCGATCATAGAACGCGGCAGCCACGCAGATCTGCTCGAACAGCGGGGCGCCTACCATCGGCTGTACGCAAGCCAGTTCAGAGGCCAGACAATCTGACCTTGATCCCGATCCTGGTCTTGATTCATGACCTCTGGACCGGGCAGTTCCCAAGCCGCCGACTTCGAAGATCATCTTGCGTTCCAGCTAGCGTCCTGGTTCACCAACCGCCGCCAGTCTTCTTCCAGATGAGAATCTCCCGCCTGATGCTCCGGTTCGAGCATCGCGAGGATCTCGAGCCGGTCACCGTCGACCACCGGCAGAGGATTTGCCGCCGACCTTCTTCCGTCGGGAGCCCCACGTGGATCTGCCGGTCGACTCGTCCCGGCCGCTGCAACGCTTGAAGCATGTCGGGCCGGTTCGCTGCGGCCATTCGGGTCACGCCACGGTTAGACTCGAAGCCGTCCATCTCTGCGAGCAGCTGATTGAGCATCCGCTCTCGTTTGTCGTTTCGTCCCGCACCTCCGCCCAGCAAGCCGCGGATTCCACCGCCAGCATCGATCCCATCAGCAAAGACACCGCTGGGCGCTCGCTTCGCGCTTGCTCGAAGAGGTCGCGAACTCACACCGCCCGGCGCCGATAGACACCTCGACAGAGTTGTCTCCACTCATGGAGAAGAATGGGACACCCGCCTCAGCGGCAGTGTCCTTGGCAAGCAACGTCTTCCCTGTTCCCGTGGGCCGCAGAGCCTCTTCGGCAGTTTGGCGCCCACTGTGTGCCGTTCAGGAGCACGAAGGAAGTCGATGATCTCTTTCAGCTCAACTTCACGCTCTTCGCCGCCGACATCGTCAAACCCAACGACCGTCATTTCCCCGGCGATCTCCGTTGCCTTCTCTTCCCGATCGGCATCAAGCCCTGCCCGCCTTGGCTCATGCGCCTAAACAGCAAGCACCAGATGCGCCAGCGGAAGAGTTTGGAGTACGCAACCGAGCACCGAGCAACGCCGAAAGGAGACCCGTGCCGGGGGCGTCGCCGGAAAACGTCGCGTCGGGCGCCTTCAGTTCTGCAATCAGGTCGGGATCGTCCAGCGCAATCGTGCTGCAAACGGTGTCTGTGGCGATACCGTCCACCGGTTCGGAGGATGCGAAGAAGATTCGATCCTGTTCGAGATATCTGTGACCCAGCCCGATTCGGACTGCTGGAGAGAGGCGCTGGAGGAGACTTCCATCCGGCTGATCATCAACGGCCGCGACACCAGCAACTCAAACGCCCAAACCGCAAGCAGCGCCGTCAGAACGCACCCAGTCAAGAACCCTCACCTGTCTCCGCTGTCGTTTGCTCATCGCCTCTCTCTGATGGCTCGATCCATTCCAGATTCGGTTGATTCCGTGCGCTCCCGACAAACGAGAGCAAAGGGCATTAAACGGACTCCTTTTCCGCAACTCCGGGATCCGATCCAGCAAACGATGAGCAGAACCTCTTGACAAAGAAGCAACGAAGATTATCATGACTGAACAGTCAGTCATCGCCCTTTCTCCACTTGGTGGAGGCCTATCGCAACTGACTGTATAGCCAGTCACATCATCGGAGGCCCATCCAATGAGCATCGGAGCAACGCCTGACAAGCGCAGCCGCATCCTTGACGCTGCTACGGCGGTGTTTGCCGAAACGGGATTTCATGCGTCCCGGGTTCAGGACATCGCCGAGCGAGCCGGGGTCGCCAAAGGCACCATCTACTTGTACTTCCATAACAAGGAGGAGCTGCTCCTGTCCATCTTTCAACGCTACTTCGACTCGCTGCTTGATCTCATCGACAGCTTCCAGTTGAAGCAGATGACGGCCGAACAGATTATCGACACCTTGGTACAGCAGCAGGTGAGGAATGCTGTGGTCAACCCGAAGATCCTTCAGCTCCTCGGTCGTCGCCCGTTGGCCGCGGAGACCGCAGCCGGCGGCAAGATCCAGGCGTACCACCGTCACGTGCTCGACCGCTTGAGTGGAATGCTGGCCGAGGGAATGCGGCTTGGTCAAGTCAGATCGATCAGTCCGCGCATTGGAGCCAATATCCTCTACTCGATCATCCTCTCCGTCCCTCAGTACCTCGTTCTCTACCCGGAAGACGGGCTGGAGCGGTCGTTTCCGAAGCTGGTCGAAGAAGTGGCGTGTTTTGCGTGGGCAGGCGTTCGAAGGGAGGAATCCCCACAATGAAGAGAAAGACTTGTGTGTCTGCATTGCTTTTGCTGTCTCTGCTAACCATCGCTGTCTCCACATCCGCCCAGAGCGGGATCGCCTCGGCAAGGCTCCTACTCGTCGACGAAACGAAGACATTCGCCTCGACGATGCGCGTTGCCGCGCTGGCGAAGACGATCCGGGAATTCGAATTCGTGCCGCTGGAACTCACGATTCGATTGGCGGATGTCGCCTCCAGCTATGACAATCCGCTGGCAATCGAGCCGCTTGCCCCGGAGGCTCCCTTCCACGCGATTGTCATTATCCCAAGGGGCATTGATGACGGCAGTGTTGATCAGATATGGATCCTCACAACGGTCGCATCTTCGCCACCTTCGCCGGAGTGGGAAGGCGTTGAACTCCTGAGTTTGCTCATCGATGCCATCTTCGATGGACTCGCTTCCGCCGTCGATCCGATGGAGGATCTCTGGCCGGCGATACTCTCCGCCGGCTATGCCGCGCAGGGGTGGTTAGAGTGAAGTGGTTCTTCTCGCGGGTCGTTGATCATCCGTGGTGGGTGATCGGTGTGATGCTTGCGCTGACGGTCGCCTTTGCCGTACCCATCAGCCGTCTCCAAGTCAACGTCGATTTCCGCACCTACGTCGATCAGAACGATCCCGCCTATCTGTTGCTGAATCAAGCTGAATCCCGCTATGGCTCGCAAAGCCTGATGATGATCGCCGTGATCCATCCGCAAGGCATCTTCAACCCGGGCACCCTCGCGAAGATCGAGGCGCTGGAAACCCGGCTTGCTCAAATTCCGGGGATCGATGAGGTACGCGGACCGCTCGGGCAAGATGTCATCATCAGCACTGACACGGCGCTGGAAGTCGGCCCGGCGGCCCCTGACGGGCAGGCGCCAACCGCACCAGACGAGGTTGAGGCCTATCGGCAACGCTTGATGGGAATCGAATCGATGGTGGGCCTGCTTGTGTCCGAACAGGAGAACGCGGCGGCGATCCTTCTCCAGCTGGCAACCGATGGCGACGACACCGCTGTTGCCGAACAGGTTCGGGCCGCCGTCGAGGAACTCGGCACCCCCCCCGAGCGCTTCGTGATCAGCGGCGAGCCGTACCGCGAGCTAACGCTCACTGAATCCATCATCGAGGACCTCCGAATCACGATCCCCATCATTCTCGCGGTGATGGCGGTCGTGCTTCTTGCAAGCTTCCGGACGCTGCGAGGCGTATGGATCCCGTTGTTGATCGTTGGTCTTGCCGTCATCTGGCTGTTCGGGTTGATGTCGCTTTCCGGCGCGCCGGCAACGGTTATCTCGTTTGTGCTGCCCGTATTGCTCCTGGCAATCGGCATCGCCTACGGAATCCATGTCCTGAATAGGTTCAACGAGGAAATCACCTCCGGGCAGCCGAAGCGTGAAGCCCTGATTGCAGCAATGAGTGGGATCTCCGTTGCCGTCCTCATGGCAGGCCTGACGACAGTCGGCGGATTCCTGTCGTTGCTCACCGCCTATCTTCCCGCCCTTGCGTCGGCCGGTTTGTGGGCAGCAGTGGGAATCGTCATTGCGATGGTTCTTTCTCTGGTCCTGATCCCTGCAATCCTGTCCGCGCTGCCCTCGCCCCGCCCGAGGCATGGGCGGATCGGAGGCACGACACGGCTGTCGCGGGCGCTGCAGGCAATCGTCGGACGACTGATCCGCCACCCTGCGAGATTCCTCGCAGCGGTCGTCATCCTGATCGGCGCCCTTGCGGTCATGGTGCCGATGCTGACAATCGATTCGTCAATGACCGCATTTCTCGGCGATGCCCATCCCTCAACGATTGGCATGGCAACGATCGACGAGTACTTCGCCGGAAGCGAGTACATCGTCCTTGAAGTCGACACAGGCACCGTCGATGCCCTCAAGCGGCCTGAGACGCTTCTGGCGATTATCGATCTGGAAACGTATCTCGCCGAACAAGGGGTAAGAAAGACGTCCTCGCTAACGCATCTTGTTCGCGAGCTGAATCTGAGATTCCACGATGATGATCCGGCTTACGATGTGATTCCGGCCACGCGCGCCGAGGTCTCGCAGTTGCTTCTGCTGTTCTCATTCCAGGGCGGCGATCTTGGATCCTACGCGCTGCGCGACTACTCCGCCGGAGAGGTTCTTGGCTTTCTTCCGCATATGAACGGTGCCGACCGCGCCTCCTTTGTCCGCGATGTTCGCAATTACCTCGCAACGAACCTCCCCGATACGATTTCTGTTTCGCTGGTCGGACCGACGCAGTTCTACGACTCGATGGGAAGTCAGCTCATCTCCAGTCAGATCGTGAGCTTGCTGACCGCCGTCGGAGTCGCCGCGGCCATCGTCGCCTGCCTGATGGGTTCGCTTGTTGCCGGTTTGATTGCGGCGATCCCGCTGGCACTGACGATCCTTGCCTCGTTTGCCGTCATGGCGATCACCGGCACGTCGCTGAATATCGCAACCTCGATGATCTCCAGCGTCACCATCGGCGTTGGCATCGACTATGCAATCCACTTTCTCGCCCGCTATCGCCGCGAATACAGGCAAACCCGAGATGCAAGTCGTGCCGCGTTGGCAACAGCAGGAACGGCTGGCCAAGCGATCCTGTTCAACGCGGTCGCGGTCCTCGCAGGGTTCCTGGTTCTTCTTGCATCGAAATTCATGGCGTTTCGCAGTCTGGGCGGCTTGCTGGCGCTGGCGATGGCGGTCAGTGCCGGAAGTGCGCTGACCCTGATCCCGGTCATTCTGCAGGCGGTTCATCCGCGGTTTCTGGTGGATCCTTCGTGGGTGCGACTCAGGAACCGCTTCCATGTTTACCGAGAACAACAACGAGATCGGACACGTTAATGGAGGCTCCCTATGCCTAAGAAGATACTCCTTCGAACCCTGCTTCTTGCCGCGATCGCGGTCGCCCTTGTCGCAGCCGCCGTATCGGCGATCACCGGCGACGAGATCCTCGCTCAGATGGAAGATTCGTTCGGCACCGATCGGGCCGAGCAAGGATTGCTGATGTCGCTCCAAATCGACAATGTCTATGCTGGGGGCGTTGAATCCGGCTACCACCTCGCTGTCGTGGCGAAGACCGGGATCGATCCGGAACAGCCGGAGGCAAGTGATGAAACAACCTACATGCTGATGTACTTCCGCGGAGGCGACGATGAAGGCTCGATCTTCCTCCTCCATACACCTGAAGATGACGCGGTTGACAGCAGGCTGTGGCTTTTTCTTCCAGCTCTTGGCGTAACCAAGGAGCTGGTGTCCGAAGATGATCAGCAAGGCAGTTTCGCCGGGAGCACCATCTCCTACGAAGACATCGCCGGCGCCAAGGAAATGCGCGACGACTACACCGCCCAGGTTCTTCGAGAGGACACGTACATCGCCGGGGATGAATCGCGGGACGTGTGGGTGCTCGAACTGACGCCAAGAACCGGAATTGATGCCGACCATGCTCGAGCCGTTCTGTGGGTGGATCAAGAAGACTTCCTGATGCTGCGCCTTGAGGGCTACGATGCGGCAGGCACCCTTGAATCGGAACTTGATGTGACACTCCTTGGAGCTTTCGAAGGAGGCCTTGTTCAAAGCGAACTCATCGGCATCGACCACAAGACCGGAGATGTGTCGACGATTGCCCTCTACGACCTCAGACGGCCGGACGTCGATCTCTCGCTCGAAACATTCGACCCCGAGCATCTTGCGTCGTTCGACCTCGATCTCTACGGTTTCCAGGACTGAGCGAAACCGATCACACAGCAAGCGGAATCTCCGACATGCCATGTCGGAGATTCCTTTTCCACTCGCGCACGGATCTGGTACGATGCTCATTGGATTTTGAGCTCGTTGATTCGTAGAGGGGATTCTTGCCAATATCGATAGCGGTTGTTGCGTTGATCGCCGGCTGTGGTGCGGGGATCGTCACCGGATTGATCGGAGCAAGCGCAGTAACGATTGCTGTTCCGATCCTGGTGACGTTTGCCTCCCTCCCCGCCTACGCGGCAATCGGAGCCAGCCTGCTAACCGATGTCCTCGCATCTCTGGTTGCCGCGTGGGTCTACCATCGGCACGGGAGACTACATCTTCGCTCTGCCCTGCTGATCTCAGCGACAGCGGTCGCCGGCGCTCAGATCGGCAGCTGGGCGTCCATCCATCTTCCCGATGCCCACCTCGGAATGATCACTGCAATCGTCATTCTCGCCACAGGTCTCCGATTCATCTTCCGTCCGGAAAGCCTTCTCCCGCCGAAGGAAATGCGTCCTCGGTTCATGGGCCTCCGAATATCGGAGCCCCTACGCCACACGCTCGCCGCCACGATCGGAGGCCTCATCGTCGGGCTGATCTGCGGGGCGTACGGAGCGGGAGGCGGCATCTCGATCCTGTTCCTTCTCGTCTACGCCATGGGATTCTCACCTCACGACGCGATTGGGACATCGGTACTCGTGATGGCACTGACGGCCGCATCGGGGGCCGCCGGCCACGCGATCCACGGAGAGGTTCCATGGGCAATCGCAGCGATTGCTGCTGGCGGAGGCATCGTTGGCGCACTCGTAGCGGCCGCGTTCGCCAACCGCTGTAATGAGCGTGTTCTTGCCCGAACAGCGGGAGTTTCCTTTGCCGCGTTGGCCGCTCTGATGATTGCCGGACGCTACCTTCTCTAGGGACAGACGCAGTTGGATGGCGTCCGATGCATCCGGTAGCATGCGACAAGAAACGATGGAGGTGATTGCAGCGGAGCAAGAACGGAATCGGAGGAAGTAGCGCAAGGACTGGAACAGTCTCCAGTTGACGAGGTGGAGGTTCCCTGCCGCAAGACAGCGCCAACCCGCGAAGCGGGGAAAATCGACGGATCCGCGGATGCCTCCAGGGCTGGCACGGCCCTTCTTCCTTCTCCCTGCAG
>CAZJLO010000001.1:138551-163452 GCA_964547105.1 uncultured Thermotogae bacterium | reverse complement strand
CTTTCGAATGCGCCCCGGGCCCCAGGTTGGCGTCTTTGACGAGCTCGTCGAACAGTAGAGGGGTGGCTTCCTTCTCGGAATGGTGGGAGATGACGGATGAGATCCGCCGGATCTCATCCTCGATGAGTTCACCGTGCCCATTCGGGTTCTCCCCAGGTTCATCCGAACGCCCGAAGCGTAAGATCGAAACGCACAGTGGCACTTGCGGTTCTCAAGAGCTTCACCTCGCGGCTTGGGATTTGCGGATGAGCGTATGCTTGTAGCATGTAGCTTACTGGCCTATGGGAAGACATGGATCCGAAATCGAAGCAAGAACCTCATCTCCTTTCCTAGCGCTACGGATACCTCAGCAGAAGGATTGCGGCGAGCAGACCGGCGACGACGATGGCGATTGTGGCGAGCCAAACAAGCCCAAGCGTATCCGGCGGCGGTTGATACGGTCCGGGAAGATGAAGCAGGATGATCTCGGCGTCGGGATTGGGGTTCCATTCGCTGAAGCGGCTCAGGGAGTGTGCCGTGACAAGGCCGTCACCCATGTAGAGGGCCACATGATCGATCCATCCGTCGTGCTCATGATCGTAGGCAACCACATCTCCAGGGACCATAGCGGTGACTGCATCGACACGCGTTGAGCCCTGCCGCATCAGCCAGTTCACCAGCCGCTGTGCGCCTGGCTCACCATAGGCGGATGTTCTGGAGGGGATATCGAGCCCGCCGGCCGGTTCGTTCGGCTCACTTCCAATGCAGCAGGACACGAAGTGCGCACAATCGAACCCCTCCGCCTCAGTGGGAAGGGGCTGCCCGGCCCCAAGCAAGCTCGGGCCTTCGGTGTGAGCGAAGTAGTAGCCATCGCTGCAGGTCTTGTCCCAGTACTCTTCTGCATATCGGCAAGCGGCCAGACGGTCATAGGTGGTTGCTGCCTGCGCGCTGAGGGTTGGCGCAATAGCCGACAATAGCAAGCACAAAGACACGACAACGAGGCGCGACATTGTGCTTACGTCTCGAGGTTTACGGCAGACTGAAATCACGGATACCTCGCTAGGTGGATGTTGACGCCAAGGTAGCGCATTCGGATACCCTGACGCAATCGCGTATCGCCAAGGGTAGACTTGATTCCGGGAACACGCGTGCCGATTTGTTCATCCACGCGATCTCCTCCGTTGTACAGCCGGATGTCTTGGAGCTCTCTTCCATACGTGCAAGCCTGCTGCAATGCCGTGGATTCGGTTCGAGGTGCGGGTTGTAGACGTTGATGCTGCAACACGGCGGCGGCTTTGAGGAGTCCGTAGAACGGCTCACTTGTGGCATCCTTGTCGGAGTGGTGGACGATGGCGGATTGGATCTGCCGGATCTCGTCGGTGGTGAACGCTCCAATCTCGCTCAGGGTCTCGCTGGCGAGTTCGGCACAATAGTTTCTTGACTGGGCGAGGAACACGGCGGCCAGGGAGACACTGTAGGGGCGTACGAACGCGTACGAAAAAGACAAGGAGGCGCGAAGTTCCTGCGACAGGGACATGCAGCAGCTTCCGGCAGAGCTTGGTCCAATCCCTGGATTTGGCCTGTTCCGCTGCCAATCAGTATCAGTCTGTGCTACTTGGCGAGGTCCTTGAGTTCCTTGATGAACTCTCTGTACAGGTTCCGGCTTGCCTCTTCCATCTCCTTGTGTTCATCTTCGCTCGGATAAATGTCGAACGAACGGAGCTTGGCGATCAGTTCGAGCTTGAGCTGAAGCTTTTCCAGCTCATCCTTGTTGGGGTTTCCGGCCATGAAAGCCTCCTCGTAGAGTGGGTATGGAATCACCCTAAGCGGCGGGCAGCGCAGCAGTCAAGTCACATTTTCGTGAAAGAAGCTGTAGTTGATGAACGCGCCTGACTAGCTGAGCGTCGTGGAATAGAGAGAGAAGGCGCAGGTGCTTCCGGGAGACTCTGCAAGCAGCGCATCATGCCTGATAAAGCATCCCAGCGATGCTGGCGAGTTGGGTGTCGAGAGCTCCTGCTTGGGCGGGGGACACAACCACGAGCGATACGTCGTACGCGTGCACGTACCTACGGTGGCGCTCCGCGGCGCTGGGGATCTGCTTCGGGATGTCATGGATGATGGCGCGGACTTGCTCAAGGTGGTGCATGGTGCCAAGGATCGAGGAAATGGCGATCCTGTTTGCGGTTGATGCGAACGGAGGGCCGGCGCGCTGTTTTGACTTCGCCCACGGGTGAATTACAATCCCCGACAGAGGTGTTGCGATGCCAGAGCAAACGATGCGCGAGATGCGCGATCATATGAACCGCACCGTGGATGTGCTGAAGTCGAGCTTGGCCAAGGTTCAAACCGGACGGGCCAATCCGGCGATGGTCGAAGATGTGATCGTCGAATACTACGGAGCGCCGACGCCGCTGAAGCAATTGGCGACGATTGCCGCTCCCGATCCGAACTTGCTTGTGGTCCAGCCGTATGACAAGACGCAGATGGAGTCAGTCGAGAAGGCGATTCTTGCCGCCGATCTCGGCTTGAATCCGACAAACGACGGCAAGGTAATCCGCGTCAAGGTCCCGAAGCTGTCCGAGGAGCGCCGCCAGGAACTGGTCCGCGTGATCAAGGCCAAGGGCGAAGAGTCCAAGGTGGCCCTCCGGAACATCCGCAGAGACGCAAACGACCGCCTCGACCGGATGAAGAACGACGGCGACATCTCCGAGGACGACCACCGGAAGCAGCGCGACAAGACGGACGATGCGGTGCACGAATTCTCGAAGACCGTCGATCAGCTGGTCGCCGACAAGGGGCAACAGCTGCAGACGATCTAGGCTGCAATCATGCCTGCCCCGATCGAAGCGAAGATCCCGATTCTCGCTTTGCTGCGCAAGCTTCATTGCGGCTGGGTGATCGGTGCTTCGATCGTCGCTGCGGCCGTGCTGGCATTGCTTGGCCGGTTGGACGCAGCTCTCGGATCGATCATCGGCGCTGCGTTGTACGGCATCCATAGCTGGTTTCTGTGCGCTGCAGCCCGCTCGCTGGCTTCGGCGGCGACATCTCGAGCCGGGAGAATCGGCGCCGCCGGAGGAACGGTGGCCCGGTTGGTGTTCCTAGGTGCTGCGCTTGCGTTGGTATCGCGGTTGGGGCAAGCTTCGTTGCTTGCCGCGATCGGCGTATTGCTCGGGTCGCAGCTGCAATTGACGGTGACGCGGGCCGTGCAAAGGAGGAGACGATGTTCGAGCAACTAGCACCGCTGCTCGATCACCTGGGCGAGAAACGGATGGCCGTCCTTCATCTGGCCGGTTTCGACATGCAGTTTGATGTCGAGGCGATCTTGATGAGCTGGATCGTCATCGCGATTCTTGTTGTCTTTGCGTTGTTCCTCCGCCGCGGGCTCCGTCAGCCGGTCGATGAGAAGCCGACGCGGACCCAGGCCCTGCTCGACGGCATCATTGGGTTCATCGAAGGGCAACTTCTGGGGAACTTCTCTTCCCGAGCGTTGGCGCGGCAGATGTTTCCGCTGATTGCCACGCTGTTCTTGTACGTCCTTGTCTGTAACTGGTTGTCGGTGATCCCGTATCTGAGTTCTCCGACCCAGGATCTAAACGTCACGCTTGGCCTTGCGTTGATGATCTATGTCGTTTCGCAGGTGCTGGCGGTGAAGGCGAAAGGTGGCAGGAAGTACCTCAAGGGGTTTCTTGAGCCGATGGCGTTCCTGTTGCCGATCACGCTGGTTGGAGAAATCAGCAAGCCGTTGTCTCATGCATTCCGTCTGTTCGGGAACGTTCTTGCGGGAACGATTCTTGTCACTGTCGTGATGGTCAAGTTCGCTCCGATTCTCGTTCCCTCGGGGCTCAATCTCATTTTCGGATTGGGGTTCGGCGCGATTCAAGCGTTTGTATTCGCGATTCTTGCCGTGGCGTACATCGATGTCGCCGTCGGCTAGAGCATTGGTAGGGAGGAAGCATGCTGCAAGAAGTCCAGAGTGCTGTGGGGATCTCGGGGGCCGACATCGTGTTGGCGGCGAAGTACGTAGCCGCCGGACTGTGTATGGGCATCGGAGCCATCGGTCCCGCAATCGGTGAAGGAATGGCCGCGTCGCATGCCCTTGACGGAATGGCTCGTCAACCGGAAATGCGAAGCGCGTTGATGAGCACGATGGTCCTTGGCCAGGCAATCACGGAGACCACCGGAATCTACTCGCTTCTGATCGCCATTGTGTTGTTGTTCGTCGTATAGGGCGGGGAGGTCGCATGAGCTTTGAGTGGGGGACGATCGTCAAGACGATCAACTGGACGCTCGTCTTTAACCTGGTCAACTTCGCCATTCTGCTGCTTCTGCTGCGGTGGTTGATGTTCAAGCCGGTGCTGCGGTACCTCGACAAGCGGCGTGAGGCGATTCACGAGCACATGGAAGCGGCGCGGCGGAGCGAGGAGCAGGCGGCCGAGCTTCAGCGAGAACGCGAGCGGGCGTTGACCGCGGCCAGGGATGAAATTCGGAAGATGATCGACGAATCCCGATTGGAGGGTGAGCGGATCCTTGCCGAGGCGAAACAAACCGCCCGCCGTGAAGCGGCGCGAGTGGCCGCGGATGCGCTCCAGGAGATCGAGCAGCAACGGGAGACGTCCCTTGCGGAGCTTCGGGAGGCGTACGCCGACGTGGCGGTCATGGGCGCGGCGCGGGTTCTTGATCGAGAGATCAACCAGGCCGATCACCAACGATTCCTCGATGAGTTGTTGTCCGAGCTGAATGAAGAGTTGCTGAGGACGAGGATGTCGTAATGGGATCACGTGATATTGCCCGTCGCTACGCCGAGGCTGCATTCGAACTGGCGGCAGAATCGGCTGAGGGCGCCGTGGATGGCGTGCTCGATCAACTGGAAGAGGTCTGTGACGCGATTGAAGAAATCGACGAGATCCAGGTCTTTCTTGCCCACCCGTTGATTCCCAATGAGCGAAAGGTCGGCTTCCTGCGACGAGCATTTCCCGATCTCGATCCGGTGGCCGATGGGTTGCTGCGGATGATGATTCGGAATCAACGAACCGATCATCTTGGTCAGATCGTTGAGGAGTACCGAGCTCTTCGTGCGACTCGTGCGGGAATTGTCCGAGTGGATGTGATCACGGCGGTCCCGCTTTCGGCGGATGGGAGCCGGAAGCTTGCTGCCCGCCTTGCGGAGCTCTTGCACGGACCGGTGAACCTGAGAGAAGAAGTGGATGGATCGCTCATTGGGGGACTGAAACTGCTGATTGGCGGCCGATCGATTGACGTCTCCCTTGCGGGAAAACTG
This sequence comes from uncultured Thermotogae bacterium, assembly GCA_964547105.1. GTDB lineage: Bacteria > Bipolaricaulota > Bipolaricaulia > UBA7950 > UBA9294 > RXOA01. The sequence continues at coordinate 158,195 of CAZJLO010000001.1, read as the reverse complement.
GAGCGCCTGCGGACTGTATTGGAAGGCTAGTGAGTGGGAGGAACACCTTGTCAACGAAGCGACGACGAGACGAAATCAGCACGATTCTGAAGGAACAGATCCGCGGATTCTCGCAGGATCTGGCGATGGATGAAGTGGGCGTCGTCGTGGAAGTCGGAGACGGGATTGCCCGCGTCTTCGGATTGCAGAACGCACTATCCTCCGAGATCCTGGCGTTTCCCAACGATGTATTCGGAATGGTCCTCAATCTCGAAGAAGACAGCGTCGGCGTGGCTCTGTTCGGGGCGAGCGAACTGATTCAGGAAGGCGATGAAGTCACCCGGACGGGAAGGATTCTCGAAACCGTCGTCGGAGACGGACTTCTTGGCCGGATCGTCGATCCGCTTGGCCGCCCGAAAGATGGGCGAGGAGACATCACGTCGGATCAAAGGCGCAAAGCGGACATCAAAGCGCCGGGCGTGATTATGCGCCAGCCGGTCAATGTGCCTCTGCAAACCGGGTTGAAATCCGTCGATGCGATGACGCCGATCGGGCGCGGACAAAGGGAGCTGATCATCGGCGACCGCCGCACCGGGAAAACCGCGATCGTGATCGACACGATCATCAACCAGAAGGGAAAGGACGTTGTCTGCGTCTATGTCGCCATCGCCCAAAAAGCCTCCACGACGGCACGAGTCGTCGAAACGCTGAAACAGCATGGCGCGCTCGATTACACGGTGATCGTGGTCGCCGAAGCCAACGAGCCGGCGCCGATGCAATACATCGCCCCCTATGCCGGCTGCGCGATGGCCGAGTTCTTCACCTATCAGGGCAAAGATGCATTCATCGTGTACGACGATCTTTCCAAGCATGCGGTGTCGTATCGCGAGATGGCGCTTCTGTTACGGCGATCGCCAGGGCGTGAGGCGTATCCCGGAGACATCTTCTACACCCATTCCCGCTTGTTGGAGCGCGCGGTTCGTCTCTCGGACGAACACGGAGGCGGCTCGCTGACGGCATTCCCGATCATCGAGACCAAGGCCAACGACATTTCCGCTTATATCCCGACCAACGTCATCTCGATCACCGACGGGCAAATCTACCTTGAGCCGGATCTGTTCAACCAAGGGTTTCGTCCGGCGATCAACGTCGGGAAGTCCGTCTCTCGTGTCGGCGGCGCGGCACAGATCAAGGCGATGAATCAGGTCGCCGGCCAGCTGCGGCTCGAGCTGTCGCAGTATCGCGAGTTGGAGGCGTTTGCTGAGTTCTCGGCCGACTTGGACGATGAATCGAAGGCGCAACTTGCCAGAGGCGACCGGTTGATGGAGGTGTTGAAGCAGGACCAGTACCGCCCGATGCCGGTCGAGGAACAGGTCGCGGCCCTCTACATTGCGGTCGAGAATCATCTTGCGAGCATCGAATTGGCCGAAGTCAGACGATTTGAGGACGAGTGGCTGCGCTACCTCCGTAGCGACCATGTCGAAATCCTTGATGCGATTCGCGAAGAGGCGAAGCTGACCGATGCGATCCGGGCTCAGCTCGAGACGGCGATCGTACAGTTCAAAGAACGGTTCGGAGGGTAACACGTGGCGGGAAACGTTCGCGCAATCAACCGGCGGATCGGCAATATCCGCAACATTCGCCAGATCACCAAGGCGATGAATGCGATCGCGATGACCAAGGTGACCCGCTTCAAGCGACGGCTCGAAGCGGTGAAGCCCTGGAGCGAGTCTTTGGAGCATCTCGTTGCCGCGGCGATGGCACAACCCGCCCTCACGCAGGAGCCGCATCCGCTGGTGTCCGACAATGGAGCGGCGCCGGTCGCGGTGTTGGTTCTGAACGCCGACAGCGGGCTGTGCGGGCGCTATACCGGCGATTTGAACCGGGCAACGGACAGCCTGATCGGCGAATACGGGACGGCGGCGCGGCTGCTTATCGGGGGCGAAAAGGCGCGACTCTTCTTTGCGCATGAGTCCGAGAAGACATTGGGAACGTACGTGCGCGCCTACAGCGATCCCACGATGGAGATTGCCGGGCGGATCTCGCGGGACATCATCCGTCTGTACTCCGAGCAGGCCATCGGCCGGTGTGTTGTGGTCAGCATGCGGTTCGTGTCGGACCTGAAGCAACGGCTGCGGATCGAAACACTGCTTCCGATCGATGTCGCGCCTCACGGCTCCGACGCGCTCATCGAGCCGGCAGGGCCGGAGTTCCTCGACAGGATGCTCCCGCTGTACGTTCAGGGGAAGCTGTTCGAAGCGCTGTTGCATACTCGCGCTAGTGAAGAAGCGATCCGGCGGCAATCGATGAAGAGCGCGACGGACAATGCGGACGATCTGATCACGCTTCTAACGAGAACATACAACAAACTGCGCCAGCAGGGAATTACGACGGAGATAGCGGACATCGTCGGAGGATCGGAAGCGCTTCGAAACGCGTGATCCTCCGGAAAGACCAGGAGCATTCCATGGCGAAAACACAGGTCGTTGGACGAATTACCGAGATCAAGGGCCCCGTGATTGACGCGCGGTTCGAAAAAGGGCGGCTTCCTCATGTCAACGATGCGCTGAAAATCCCCCGCGAAGGAGACACGGACCTTGTTCTCGAGGTCGCTCAGCACTTGGGAGATGATGTCGTGCGCGCCATCGCGATGGATGCGACGGATGGACTGGCCCGAGGAACCGAGGTCTTCAGCACCGGGGAACCGATCACCGTGCCGGTGGGACCGGAAACGCTTGGACGAATGCTCAATCTGATCGGTGAACCGATCGACAATATGCCCCCGCCGGAGACGAAGCTCCGCTATTCCATCCACCGCAGTGCTCCGGGACTGCTGGACCAGGAAGTGGAAGCCGAGGTTTTCGAAACGGGGATCAAGTCGGTCGATCTGATTTGCCCGTTCCCCAAAGGCGGGAAGATCGGCCTGTTCGGCGGTGCCGGTGTGGGAAAGACGGTGCTGATCATGGAGCTGATCCGCTCGATCGCGTATGAGCACCAGGGGTTCTCGGTATTTGCCGGCGTCGGGGAGAGAACGCGGGAAGGCAACGAGTTGTACCTGGAAATGAAGGAAGCCGGCGTCCTCAAGAACACGGCGCTGGTGTACGGACAGATGAACGAGCCTCCGGGAGCACGGTTCCGCATTGCGCTCACCGGGGTGACGGTGGCCGAGTACTTCCGTGATGAAGAAGGCCGCGATGTGCTGTTCTTCGTCGACAACATCTTCCGCTTTGCTCAGGCCGGAAGCGAAGTCTCGGCGCTGCTCGGGCGGATCCCATCCGAGGTCGGCTACCAGCCGACGCTGGCCTCGGAGATGGGCGAGCTTCAGGAACGGATTACCTCCACCAAGAAGGGATCGATCACGTCCGTCCAGGCGATCTATGTCCCCGCCGACGACCTCACCGATCCGGCGCCGGCGACGGTGTTCTCCCATCTCGACGCATCGGTGACGCTGGACCGATCGATCGTAGAAAAGGGAATCTACCCCGCCGTAAATCCGCTGACGTCCAGTTCGACGATGCTCGATCCGCATATCATTTCGCACGATCACTACCGCGTGGCGCAGAGGACACTGGAAATCCTTCAGCGCTACGAGGATCTGCGCGACATCATCGCGATCATGGGGATGGACGAACTATCCGAAGAAGACAAGCTCACCGTAAGGCGGGCGCGGAAGGTGCAGAAGTTCATGAGCCAGCCGATGTTCGTCGCCGAGAACTTCACCGGCCGATCAGGGGCCTACGTGAAGCTCGAAGACACCGTCAAAGGGTTCGGGATGATCATCGAAGGCGAACTGGACGAGGTTCCCGAACAGGCATTCTACATGGTCGGGACGATCGACGAGGTTCTCGAACGGATCAAGCACACCGACGAATCCCACGAGCCGGAAGCCGCATCCGCGGACGCGGGAGAACCTTCCGAATAGGATGAGCATCTCTCGCTTCATCCCCCGGCGCTGGAAGAAGCGGATGGCATTGTTCACGCCACGGGGGTTTCCCGATGTCCGTGCCTGCGGGGCGTTCTACGATGCCCGCGCCGGACTGTTCCAAGGCGATGCCGCCGACGATCAGATGATGGCGCTGGAGTACGGCAGTGTGGGCGGCCAGCAGAAGCTGTTTGCCCGGGCGACGGCTCTCCTTCCGCCGGAAGGGAAAATCCTCGATATCGGCTGCGGCCTTGGGCATCTGGTGGATTATGCCGATCACGAGTCGATTTCGTTCGACTCGTATCTTGGGATCGACGTCAGCCAAGCGATGATCGATCGCGCGCAGCGAAGATTCGCCGAACGCGGTGGCATTTCGCTCGAACTGCGGGATATCCTCACCCAACCGTTCGAGCCGAATGTATCGGACGTTGGCTACATCATCAGCGTGCTCGGCTACGCCATCGGCGACGATCCGATGGAGACGATGATCCGCATCCTTCGAAACGCTTACGAAGCCTGCTCTTCAGGCGTCGTCTTCACCCATCTTGTCTCCGGACGAAAGCCGGGGCTTGTGTTCACCAGTGTCCCCGATGAGCTTGCCCAGCGTCTGGAGCAGGAACTGGGGTGCCGCGCTGTGATCGATGACGACGGAGAAGACTTCACCTACCTGATGGCGCTGCTGCGCCCGTAGCGACCTGACCTGTTTACCACACAGTCCCTGGGCGACAAGACGCCCCCCGGGCAACGGGCACTTGGCTTGGCTAGCCTGCACCTGCTCTCGATCCTTGGGTGCAAGACAACAGGAGAAACACGCCTCGGTGCCCCTCCTCACGTTCTGATGCGGTGCAGTTGGAGTCGTGCCTAGACTGCCGGCGCGACCACCTCCACGCGCATCCACGCTGTGGAGCTGTCTTCGAAGCCGAGGCGCAGGTCGTAGATCCCCGGTGCAAGCTCGGTGGTGTCGACCTCGAAGCTGTAACAGGCTTCAACCGGGTCGTAGACGGCGTTCCATGAGTCGAGAAGCTCGAGGTTCTCAGGATCGACCGTCACATCCACGGTGTACAGGCTGACGATGATGTAGGTCGTCGCGCACGGTTTGCCTGCGGCATCGAAGATGCCGATGCCTCCAGTGATCGACTCCCCGGCGCCGTAGCAAGCACACAGGGGACGCGATCCGGCCATGGGAGGAAGCTCGCCCTCCTCAAGCGGAAGGAACTGGTCAAGGAAAGCTCCTTCACCGGCCTCGCCCGCAGGGGTGACAATCAGCGGCATCTCCCGTTCTACAACAAGGACGTCGAAGGCCGCCGTTGAGACGTTCCCCAGCAGATCTGTGGCTGTGTAGGTGACAGTGGTCGTACCTATTGGGAAGCGATCTCCAGGGCGGTGTGTCGCCAACAGTGTCGCCAGCCCACAACCTGCATCGGCAGCTGTGGGCTCGGTCCATGTAACCACCCCTGAGCTTGCACCATGATCGACCATCACGGTCTGATCTTCCGGATTCCCGTCAATCGCCGGAGCGGTTGTATCGATTTTGTATGGCCCGAAGTGAACAATATCACTCGTGTTTCCGGCTCTGTCAACCGTTTGACAAGACAGGTGCCATGACCCGTCCTCAGATTCGATGCCCACTTCACCGTGAACCCCGTCGATCCACCTGGTGTAGGCGGCGGTTCCTGTTGCATCCGCGACCCACTCGATGGTATATCCATTCACGCCTGAGTGCGCGTCGTACGATGTTTCGAGGTCCGAGAAGGAGACGGTCCTTTCTTCCGACCAGACGCCCACGGTGTGGGTTGCGGACACCACAGCAGGGTTCGTCGGTGCTTCCGTGTCAATTCGGAACGGGCCCAGATGGTTCCCGTTCGTCCAGTTTCCGGCGTTGTCGACTGCCGCAATGTGGACGTACCAGTCGCCATCCGAGGCCGCGGCGAGCCAGCCACCGGGCCACGTCTCTTCCTCATCTTTTGTCTCGTTCGGCGTCCACTCCGCGCTCTGGTCCCAGCCGATCTCGAAGCCGTCCACGCCGCTTCCTGCATCGTCCACGCCGACCTCGACCTCGACGGCAACCTCGTTCGACCAGACGTTGACGGCATGGCTCGCGCTCGATAGGAGCGGATCGGCCGGCGCCGTGGCATCGATCCGGAATGGGCCGAGATGCACGGGATCGCTCCAGTTTGATGCCATGTCGCCCGTGGACAGGTGGAACCACCAGTCCCCGTCAGTGGTTGCCGTGAAGATGTCTCCGCCCCAGGATGGAACACGGTTCGCCACCCCGGATCCCGTCCATGCGGCCGATTGTGTCCAGGCAATCTCGAAGCCGTCCACCTCCGTCCAGGCATCCCAGGCGTCGCCGGAAACAGCGATGGAGACGTCCCGATCACGGCTCCACGTATCGGCCACATGCGACGTCGAGCTCACTGTCGGGTTGATCGGAGCAGAGGCATCGATCGTGAAATCTCTCCACGTGCAGCTACTGATGTTGCCGGCGTAGTCGCGGGCGTAGACGCGCCATGCGTACGAATCTCCCTCCTCAAGCTGCGGACTATAGGACGTCGTCGTCTTGTAGGTATCCCTGTCAACCAATCCGACGATCGTGACCCGGTAGTTCTTCAGGCCGCTGCCCCCGGCTTCATCCTCGACGGGATCCCAGGAAAAGGCCGGCGACGTATCCGAGAGGATTGCGCCGTCCGGAGGCCAGGTGCCCGCTGGCTCCGGTGGCGGGAGTGTGTCGTAGTGGACGTCATGGTGAAGCGACGTCGAGGCTGTGTTCGGTTCACCGGTGGAAACACTGGAGCAGACGCCGGCCGGAATCGAGACAATGATCATCCCATCTTCAGTTCCATCCTCGGCGAGCGCGATCCGGATCGAGAATACTGTGTCGTCGTCCGTGGTCAGCGTGATCGTGCCCGGACCGCCCGTTCCGTTGACAAGGATGTCGCCGGCGTCGAGTCCGGCCACCGGCTCCGAGAACATGGCCTCGAACACGATCGGCGACGCGTTGGTTGGATCATCCTGTGTCGCGGCGATCTCCACTGATGCATGCGGTGAACCGGCGAGCGCTTGGAATACCGCGAACACGGCAGCAAAGAGTGCAACCATCAGTCTTCGCGAACCGCTGGATTTCCGTGGAAGCATGAGAACCTCCCTATCAGGTTGTTTCGGGCCGCTTGCGAACGGAATGCCCCAGCGCAGGTATCCAACCCTTGCAGGTAGCGATTCGCGCATGCATAGAGGTTAGATCATTATATAGGACATCCTGATCAATTGGAAATACGTCAGAAACGTGGATCGCCCAACGCAACGACGGCGCTCGTAGAAGATGCTCGCTCCAAGCGCAGCAAACGGGATCCCATAGGGAAATCGGAAGCGCCGGAAGCGTCGATTGACCCTTCTTCGTTGAGCGTCTATAATCGGGTCCACCACGGCGGCGTAGCCAAGTGGAAAGGCAAGGGACTGCAAATCCCTGATTCACCGGTTCGAATCCGGTCGCCGCCTCCAAGATGGACAGAGGGGTGGTTAGCTCAGCTGGGAGAGCGCATGCTTGACGTGCATGAGGCCAGAGGTTCGAGTCCTCTACCACCCACCAGAACAACCGTTGGCCGAAGGGCCGGCGGTTGTTGCTTCGTAAGCGAGGGAGGCCGATTGTGGATCGGGCAAGAGAGCTGATTCAACCCTATGTGCAGCGCGACGATGTGCTGGGAATCTACGTCGTGGGGTCATCCACCCGCCCGTATCGCGACGAATTGTCCGACTACGACTTCGAGGTCATCGTTACCGACGAAGCCTACGCGATGCTCTCGGACGCCGAGAAGCATGTCTTCATCATCGACGATGGGCCGCCGCGTCGCGTGGATCATGAGTTCTACCTGCGGCCGCTTGCCGAGTTCGAGGGGCTCGTCTCCTCGACCCACGACCTGTTCCACGGACCGTACCAGTACGCGGAGATCCTTCACGACCCAAACGGCGTTCTCGCCGAGATCGTAGCGAAGCTGGCGACGCTGCCCGAAGATGTCCGCCATGAGCGGATGACGATTCACTACTTGGAGGTCATCGAGGCGGCCGGGAGGATCAAGAAACTTCGGCACCGGCAAGAGGAAGGCGATCTATCCGAGTTTGGCATACGGTTGCTCGCCGGAGAAGCGGTGCGAGCGTTGACGAAACTGCTCTTCCTGCAGCGCGGATGCTGGCCGCCCGTTCGACACTGGACACAACAGGAGCTTGCCCTCGTGGAGGATGGCGATCGGCTCCAGACGGCGATGATCGACGTGATGCGCGACCCGACGCCGGAATCCTGCGGCCTCCTGATGAAGCAACTCAACGCGTGGCTTTCCGACGCCGGCGAAACCTTCCACGAAGACGTGAATCAGCTCTTTCATTGGGCGTTCCTGACCGACGATGGCAAGAAGGCGTTCGAGGTCTGGGGCGGGCGCTGATCAGGCAAGGAATGCTGTCCTGTTGCCCGATATGGAGATTGCCACCATCGGAACGGGGGCGTATACTCGCGGCGCGAAACGACCCGACTCCTGTTGCTAACCCATCCTAAGGAGGCCTGGATGAAACCACGGATCGGAATCCGCATCGAAGACATGTATGCCTGGGAGCGACGAACTCCCCTGACACCGGAAGACGCACGCCGTCTTCGAACGGAAGAAGGGCTGGAGATTGTAGTTCAACGCTCAGCGAAGCGGGCCTACACCGATGATGAGTACCGTGCGGCCGGAGTCCCGGTAGTGGAATCCCTTGACGATTGTCCCCTGATCGTTGGCATCAAGGAGGTTCCCAACGAGCGACTGGCTACCGACAAGAAGTACCTATACTTCTCTCACACGATCAAAGGGCAGCCGTACAACATGCCGATGCTGCAGCGGCTCCTCGATCTGGGCTGCACGCTGATCGACTATGAGAGGATTGTGGACGACGAAGGGCGGCGGCTGATTTTCTTCGGAAACTTTGCCGGACTGGCGGGGATGATCGACACGCTTTGGGCTCTCGGACAACGGCTTGAGTATCGAGGGATTCGGACGCCGTTCTCGGAAGTGCGCCGAGCTCTTGCCTACAGCGACCTCGAAGAGGCGAAGAACGACATCGCTCGAATCGGAGACAAGATCCGTGCGGACGGTCTTCCGCCCAAGCTTGGACCGTTTGTGGTCGGAGTTGCCGGCTACGGCAACGTCTCCAAAGGCGCCCAAGAGATTCTCGACTTGCTTCCGACGATGCAGATCGAGCCGGAGGAACTCTCGGGAATTCATGGATCGTCGCGGCTATCGCCCTACGTGATCGGCAAAGCGGTGTTCGAGGAGCGACATATGGCCGCTCCCATCGATCCCGACCAGAGCTTCGATCTCGACGCGTACTACCACCACCCTGAGACATACCGGGGGCGTTTCGAGATGTTCCTCGACGAGCTGGATGTGCTCGTCAATTGCATCTACTGGGAACCACGCTATCCGCGGTTGGTGACGCGCGAGTACCTGCGCAAGCGGCTGGAAGCGGGAGCTTTGCGGTTGCAGGTGATCGGAGATATCACCTGTGACATCGAAGGTTCTATCGAATCGACGGTTAGGGCGACCGAGCCGGACAATCCCGTGTATGTGTTCGACCCGCGAAGCGGCGAAACGCAGGATGGGGTCGAAGGCGAAGGCCCGGTGGTGATGGCGGTGGAGATTCTTCCTACGGAGCTTCCACGTGAATCTTCGGCGTTCTTCAGCCGGATTCTTGCCGGTCTTCTTCCGGAGCTGGCTCGAGCCGACTTGCACAAGCCACTGGAGCAGAGCGGCTTGCCTCCCGAGGTCCGGCGCGCCGTCATCGCTTATCACGGGCGTCTTGCCCCGAGCTACACATACCTTGAGGAACCTCTCAAGCAGTACGGGACATCAGCAAAGGAAGGTGTGAAGTGAAACGCATTCTTGTCCTCGGTGCCGGATTGGTCGCAAAGCCGCTCGTGCAGTACCTGGTTGCCGTTCCCGAATTCGAGGTGACCGTGGCCAGTCGAACGCTGGCCAAGGCCGAGCGGCTTGTCGGCGACGCCCCGAACGGGCGCGCGAAGACGGTCAACGTCGATGATCGAGAGGCACTAGAGGCGCTTGTTCGCGACGCAGATCTTGCCGTGAGCTTGCTGCCCTACGTGCATCACCCTGTGGTCGCCGGATTTTGCGTGAAGCACGGGAAACAGATGGTCACAACATCCTACGTGAAGGATGCGATGATGGCCCTGGACGGCGATGCAAAGCAGGCCGGCGTTGTGCTGCTGAACGAGATCGGCGTGGATCCGGGGATCGATCACATGTCGGCGATGAGAGTGATCCATCACATTCACGATCGCGGCGGGAAGCTTCAGAGTTTTCATTCGAACACCGGCGGTCTTCCGGCACCGGAGGCGAATGACAACCCGATGGGCTACAAGTTCTCTTGGGCGCCCCGCGGTGTGGTCATGGCCGGAAAGAACCCGGCGCGGTTCCTTGAGAATGGAGAGACAGTCGATATCCCCGGAGCGGATTTGTTCTCGCACCACTGGCCGGCGGAGATTGCCGGGTTCGGAACCCTCGAGGTGTATCCGAACCGCGATTCTCTCCCTTACATCGAAACCTACGGGATCCCCGAGGTCGAGACGATGTTCCGTGGAACGTTGCGGTATCCGGGATGGTGTGACACGCTGACGAGGGTTGTGGAGCTGGGGTTGCTCGACGAGACAGAGCGTAGCGATCTCGGGGGCATGACCTTCGCCCAGTTGACTGCGAACCTGATAGGCTCCAACGCGGACCTTTCCGACCTCCGCAACGCGCTTGCGATTCATCTTGGAGTCTCCGCCGACAGCAAACCGATTTCGGATCTCGAATGGCTCGGATTCTTGAGCGATACACCTCTTCCCGAAGGTGCGACGACGTTGCTGGATGTTCTGGCAATGAGAATGCTCGATCTGATGGTGTACGCTTCGATGGAGCGGGACATGCTGGTCATGCAACACCAGTTTGTCGCTCGATATCCGGATGGTACCCGGGAGAAGACGACATCCACGATGATCGACTACGGCATTCCCGGAGGAGACACCTCGATGTCGCGAACCGTGGGGCTGCCGGCGGCGATTGCGACACGGCTGATCTTGCAGGAAGAGATTCGTCTCACCGGCGTACAGATTCCGGTTCTCCCGGAAATCTACGAACCGGTCCTTTCCGAACTGGAGCGATTGGGGATTCGTTTCGAAGAGAGAATCGAACAGCTGCCTGTCTGATCCACTTGCCTTGTGGCGCGGACGAAACAAATTGGCCGCCAGGGTGTAGCTACAAATGGACCATCTTCGCGGAAGGAAGATGGATTGGGATGAGCCGAAACGGAATCATCGGATGGCTCCGTGCATGCACCAAAGGCTTTAGGAGGAACGTGATGCGGCGATCAGTCCTGTGGGCGCTGATTGGGGTCGTTCTGTTGGCTGGAGCGGCATGGGGGCAATGTGGTTGCGGATCGACGACGGAAGGCGTCCCAGACTGCTACACGTCCTTCTGGAGCGGCGATCAGGTCCTGTTCGAATTGGTTGTTCCGGTGGATTTCTTCTTTGCTTGCGGCGGTTGTCCCACACCGCTGGTGACCGGATGGCGCGTGGAGACGCTGGACGGGTTTGCGCTCAACGGAGCATCCTTCGTCGAGCCGAAATCCCACGGTTTTGAGATGGCTTGGAACGGGTGCGATCAATGGGGAAATCAGATTCCACCTGGCTTCTATCGGGTAGTCGTCATCACGGACACCGCCGGCGAGTACGGAACGGTTGTCGAGTTTGTCGAGCGACCGTGCCCCGTGTGGCCGTGCTGGTGTCCTTGCCTGACGTGCTGTGGGGATATCCCGTCTTCGGTGCCCTGCTGCCCTCCGTTTGGGTTGCCGTACGTGAGAATCACCAATGAAGCAAGCGAATCGACTTCCTTCTTCCGAATCGAGTTGACGATCGTGCAAACAGGAAGCAGCACTCCCTAGTCTCCGGAGCGGGCAGGAATCATCGTCTAGGTGGGAAACGCCTCCGGAACGACATCTACAAGGTCATTCCGGAGGCGAATCTTGCTCCGATGGGGCGTGCACATCTCGACGTGTTTCGTATAATCTGTACGTCATGGCGACGCTCAAAGACCTTGCAAACGAACTAGGAATGTCGAAACGTGCTGTACGTGCGCGGATCGATGCGTTAAGCGATCTTCTTGACGCCTTTCAATCACGAGGCAAGAACAACAAGCTTGTGTTTACTCACGAAGCGTTGATCATTCTCCGCAGGCTTGAGGAGCTTCGTCGTGAGGAAGGAATCCCGATCCGCGAGGCTGCCGAACGGGTGCGAGGAGAAGCAACATCGCTGCTTGAAACCGAGCAAGAACAAGCCGATGTTCACGCGACGCTGATTATGGAGTACCTCCAGGAGAAGCTTCGTGAGGTTGTCGCCGAACGGGATGCTTGGTGCGACTTGGCGGCGTCTCTGCAATCCGTTCTTCCGAAGAACTTGCAGTGGATGGCGAAAACGGCACCACCTTCCGAAGGCGATCCCCGTCTGAATTAGCCGCACTCATTCTGCCCGATTCGAGCAATCGAGCTTGAACAAAGAGAAAAAGCGCCGGAAGCCCTCATCAGTTCTGTTGATGAGCACTTCCGGCGCAGGACATCTGTTGCGGCGAGGCTACTTCTTTGCCTTCTTCGCGACAGTTTCCTTGAGGTTCTTGCCAGGCTTGAATGCAGGAACCACCTTCGCGGGAACCTTGAACTTCTTCCCGCTCTGCGGGTTAATCCGCGTCGTGGCTTTTCGTGAGCGAACTTCGAACTTCCCGAACCCGGTAAGGTTCACGGCTTCGCTCTTTGTGAGCGATTCCGTGATCACGTCGATGATTCCATCGATGACCTGGTACGCCCCCTTCTTCGTAAGCCCAGCCTTGGCCGCGAGTTTCTCCGCCAACTCTGCCTTGTTCACGCTGTACCTCCTCGTGCTTTTCAGAACTCGGGCCTCAGTTTAGTCGCCAGAACGGCGATTGCCAAGTCCCCAGGTCTCTTTCCTTGTCAGTTTCCGGTATTCTTCCGGGGGACATTCGTTCCGAAAAATGCCGAAAACGCAGTTTGGAACTCGTATTCCTTGTACGCAGATTCTCATTCATCTCCGCTATCCGCTATTGCCGAGCGCTGCATGAATCGGGGCACAATTCGTACGGGGAGAGGGATAGCCACCCGATCTCCGACCGTCAACTCCATCGATGGTTTGGTTGCCTCATGGCGTCGTTGAGGGTTGAGGACGATCAGCCGTGTGCCGGGATCGATTGCCGCGGCCTTGCCGTCGATCAATGCGAGACCGATCTGCGATCGCTCAAGCACGACGCAGCTTGTGACCCGCCCGACATACGACCCGTTGAGATCGATTACGGTCGCACCAGGGTGGATCGGGCGATTGGCTTCACTAAGGGCTTCGAAGCGGACGATCTGGCGAGTCTGCCGCCGGGAGGATGCTACGCAGGCATCACGTCCGACGAAGAACGGCTTGTGCAGCTTCACGTAGGACGCGAAACCCGCCTCGAACGGACTGACTTCGTGAACCCCCGCCAACTCGTGACCATAGCGCGGAAGCCCGGCCTCGGTTCTTGTCGAATCGCGCGATGCAAGCCCGCAGGGAGCAAGTCCGAGGGGGGCTCCGGCTTCGAGGAGGCGGTTCCAGAGCCAAACGGCGTCGGCGCCTGAAACATAGATCTCGTAACCGATCTCCTCTCCCGTGTAGCCTGTTCTTGCGACCAGCAGCTGACGTCTTTCGACATCAAGCTCACAGAATTCGGTACGGCGAAGCGACCCGAGCAACGCGGCCTGCGCATCGGTCAAGAGAAGGCTGAGAATCTCTCGGCTGCGCGGCCCCTGAAGGGCCATGTCCATGACCCCGCGATCCTGTTTGAGGTTCTGCAGTGTCACCGGTCCGGATGGGCGTCGGGAAGGGAACTGCGTATCGATCAGATAGCGACCCTTATTGACCCCGGTAAGCCATTCCCAATCCTTGTCCTCATTTGCCGCATTGACCACGACAAGGAACCGATCCACAGATCGACGATAGAGGAAAATGTCATCGAGCACGGATCCGTCGGGCCCAAAAAGATAGGCGTACTGCGACTCGCCCGGCTGAAGCCAATCCGCGTAATTGGATGTGACTGAATTGAGGAAGGCGGCGGCCGACGTTCCGCTGACGGAGAACACGCCCATGTGACCGAGGTCGTACAATCCGGCTTGCTCTCGCACGGCGCGATGCTCAGCCAAGGCCGACTGATACCAAACTGGCATCTCCCATCCGGCGAATGGCACCATCCGCGCCCCAGCTTCCACGTGGGCATCATACAGGGGCGTTCGCTTGATGGGCTGGTCCTTTGGCTCCCAGACGAACTCGCGCCGCATCACATCCGACGCCGGAAGTTCGAGCGCTCCCTGGCCGATGAAATAGGGCTTACTGACATCGAAGACCTGTGGCATTTCCTCGTACAGCGAAGCAGCCGACTGGCCTTCACGGGGTTCGGGAAGCGGAAGGGTGAGCCAGGCCTGATAGGTTTCGGGGACGTCTTCGGCGCGAAGCCGGTCGACGGTTGCCGGTCCCTGAACCTTGCGGAAAATATCCTGTGGATCAAACAGAACATACCCATCCGCCAATCCGCGCAGCCATGCCTGGAGACGGTCCACCCGGTCACGGTGGGTCAGCAACAGGAAATCCTGGGTATCCAGACGTCCAACGGTGACTTCGTCCATCAACTCAGCGTGTTCGTCAAGGAACAATGATCGCGTCGTTTCACCGATGCCCAGCTGTTCGACATTTTGGGTCGATGCTTCACCCAGAAGCGACGAAGCTCTCCCTTGATGAACGCGAAGGATGCCCACTTCTTGGGCAAGTCCGGACACGGAACTTCTCGCGGAGCGGGGAGAGACGTCGCCGTCTACACGCTTGATGAGCTCGCCGACGGCCTTGCGGGCTTCCTCAAGAACATCAAGCGGAAGCTTCCCGCGGGACAGCGCCCCGGTCAATCCGATGTACTCAAACGGATGGATGTTCTTGAGAACGGAGGCAATGATTCCCGCCAGCTCGTTCATCTCATTGGGGCCCATCCCGCGCTGGGTCGCCCACGGTGTGCCGAGGCGGATCCCGCGTGCATCACCGGCGCTTCGATCTCCCGGGATGGTGTTCTTGTTGCAGACGATTCCGGCAAGATCAAGAACACGCGAAGCGATCTCGCCCATGACCGGGAATCCCGTGTCCGTAGCAAGAGGTCTGAGGTCGACGAGCAGAAGATGCGTGTTGGTTCCTCCGTAGGCAAGCGTCAATCCGTTATCGACAAGCGCCGAAGCCAGCGCCGAAGCGTTTTCCACGATCTGATGTTGGAGCTGCCGGAAGGCATCGGACTGAGCCGTCTTGAACGCTACGGCATGGGCGGCGAACTTGTTTACATGAGGGCCGCCCTGTTGTCCCGGAAATACCGACGAATCGATGCGCGATGCAATGGCCGGATCGGTGGATAGGATCACGGCGCCGCGCCCTCCGCAGAGGGTCTTGTGGGTCGTGAAGGCGATGACATCTGCGTAGCCAATGGGGTTAGGATACACGCCTCCGATGATCATCCCGGCGACATGAGCAACGTCCGCAAGAAGGATCGCTCCGACCTCGTCCGCGATCGACCGGAACTGCTTCCAATCAGGCTGCCACGGATAGGACGTGAATCCGGCAATGATCATCTTTGGACGGAATTCCCGAGCCATCTCCCGGATTCGATCGTAATCCAGGCGCCCGGTAGCTGGGTCAGTGGCATAGGACACGATGTTGTAGCGCTTCCCAGTGATGTTGAACTGCGACCCGTGGGTCAGATGACCGCCTTCGGTCAAATCCAAACCCATCACTGTCTCACCGGGCTTGACAAACGCCTCGTACACGGCGAGATTTGCCGCTGCGCCAGAGATTGGCTGGACGTTGGCAAAGATCTGGTCGGCCGGGATATCCGGTGTTGCGAAACACTCCGCAGCGCGTCGTCCGGCAAGCGACTCCATGAGGTTGGCGAGGTCCGTTCCCTTGTAGAAACGCCAGTCCGCGTATCGCCGATGCGAAGCAAGCTGTGCATCGATATTGGATAGTTCGTCCTCTGTGGAACGTCGCATAGCGCGTCGCGGATAGCCCTCGGCATAGATGCTGGTGAATGCCGAACCAAGCGCCTCACGCACCGCAGGCTGCGTAAAGCTCTCCGACGGGATCAAGATAATCTTCTCCCGCTGTCTGCGCTCCTCAATTTTGATCAACTCTGCCGTCAGCGGGTCGACCTCAGCCAATGTACGAAGATCAGGGTGAACATGCATGACTACTCCTTCTTCTCCAACGTCGTCTTGCTACAGAGTCTACGTTCCAGGTTTCGGCGTTTCCAGCATGCTCGACCAAGAAGATACATTCCGCCGCTTGTCAGGTTATGGCCGCCAAGAAGGACCGGGAGGGAGGATGCGCTTGCGGCTCTCGTGAACGCCCTCCATCCTGGATGGTCGATTTGGTCGGCTTGAAGCAAGTCGCTTCGAAATCGATCTGCAGTCGATACGGCGCCGCCTCCGGCGGCCAAGAGCGGACGGGTGTCAAGGATTGCCGCCGATGCGTGGGTGGCGAGCGAATCGAAGAAGTTGTTCCAGTTGGCATTGGCAAGAAGAGATCCGATTACGTGAGACGCGACACCGCCCGTACTTGAGTCTTGGTAGCTCCGCAATCCGCGGCCTTCGATGACGCCGGCAGTCTGGCAGGCTGTCTTGTCCTGAAACCATGCCCAAGTCGTCGGATTCACCCGGCCGTACAGCCACAGTCTACTCGACCGATCGGTCAGCGTATCCAGAATGGAGGCGATGGGCGACATGTCGACATCCTGCGCCCAGCGCGCGGGAAGAACCCCACCTCCCTCGCCGGTTGCGCCAAGCAGGAGAACATCTGTTGGAGTGTCGATGTCGTATTGGGTTCGCAGATTTCTCGGAAGAGAGCGACAGGGCATGCCTTGGTTCGTGAGCGCCATTCCCAGGGGATTGTCCAACTGCGGGAGACGAAGACGGAGAAGTTCCTCTGCATGGGCGATCGAAGCGAAATCGGTGGAATAGAGGTTGTTGAGAAGAGCGCCGGGCAATGGACTCTTCGCCCACCCGACCAGGGCGGCATAGTCTCGAGACCGAAGGAAGACCCCGGCTCCACTTCCGATGTAGATACACGCAGACAACGACAAAGAAGAGATCGCTTGCTTCAGCATCCTGCCGAAGTCGAAGCCTTCGTGTGGAGTTGCGATCCACGCGTGGGGTTGCTGTTCGAGTTCTTCCCGAAGAAAGGGAGCTGCATCGGTGGCAACAGCTATAGGGTCCACTCCGGCGTCTCGCAGCGATGAGATGTGGCGGGACAGTACGGCGAGGCGGGCTCGCTCAACAAGACTCTGCCCTTGGGTTGAGCCCATCCGCCCATGCGCAAGGATGGCACCCACTACTTGCTTCCTCATCGGATCGTCCTTGGAAAAGGCACACCCCACTCACTCTTGAGCGGGGTGTGCAATCAAAATCCTCAAGCAATGCACCTTAATGCCTTGGGTGCAGGGTGCACTATCTTCGTCGCGAGGTACGCTTCTTCTTCGGAACGGCCGATGCAACGCCAACGTAGGGCAACAACGCCAACATCCGGGCGCGGTTGACTTCGCGCGCCAACTGTCGCTGATGCTTGGCACACAACCGGGTTGCTCGGCGGGGGAGGATCTTCCCCAAGCGGTTCATGTACTGCTTCAGTTCCTCAGGCTTCTTATAGTTCAATTCCTGTTTCCGCTCACATACGCGGCATACGCGCCTTCGTCGGTAGTACATGGTCTAGAAAGGAACCTCCTCATCCTCGGGCATGACCGGTTTGTCCGTCTTCTTGACGGTTCCCGGTTCGACTTGTTCACGTTGGGCTCCACCGAGGAATTGTACGTTCTGGGCGACCACTTCGGTGAGTGAACGCTTGTCGCCTTCTTCAGTCTCAAACTTGTAGATCCGCAAACGGCCTTCTACGGCCACGGATCGACCTTTGCTCAAGTAGTTGGCACAGTTCTCGGCCTGGGATCCCCAGGCGATGATCGGCACAAAAGTGACGTCTTCCTGCAGTTGCCCCTCACGATCCTTGTATTGACGATTGACGGCGATACTGAATCGAGTTCGCGCTGTCCCACCGGAAGTATACTGCAGCTCGGGGTCAGCAGTCAGATTTCCGATCAAGAAGACTTTATTGAGACTGGCAGACACTTTCCCTCGCTTACTCTATGGGCAGACGATCTGATATCGGAGGATCTGCTCATCGATGTTCAAGCGATCCTTGATCTGTTCCACGGCCGACGGCTCCAACTGAAATTCGGCGAGTCCGTAGTATCCCTCTTTGTTGTGCTTGATTTCGTAGGCAAGCACGCGCTTCCCCCACTCTTCCGCTTTCTTGATCTCCCCGCCGTTGTCCGTAATGAGTGCATGGATCCGAGCAATCTTGGCGGTCCGATCTTCTTCCGGAAGGTCGGACTTGAGAACATAGACAATTTCGTAGTCTCTCAACGCTTGCACCTCTCCTTATGGTTGCGGGGAATAACTTTACCTTGGCGGCGATGTGAAGTCAAACTAGTTCGAGCTTCGTGGGGATCGCAAGTATGCTCATCGAGTGTGGCTGTCGCCGATTGGGAAACCGGTCACTGTAATGCCCTTCACCACTTGACAAGCTCAATCTACCGCCTCTATAATGCTCAAACTTATCTAGAAGAAAGGGGGTGACAAATTGAATAAAGGGGAATTCGTGAACAAGCTTTCTGCTAAGTCGGGATTGACGAGAAAGCAAACAAAGGTGGCTGTCGACGCATTCGTCGAGCTTGTCGCTCAGGCGCTGAGCAAGAGAGAGGATGTTTTGCTGACCGGATTCGGCAAGTTCGAAGCACGCGTCCGAAAAGCCTCGAAACGGATCAATCCGCAGACTCAGAAGCGAATTTCGGTACCTGCAAAGACGGTGCCCGCATTCAAGGCCGGCAAGAATCTCAAGGAGATCGTTGCCAAGAAAGCACGGGTGAGGTAATCCCGATCTGGGTTGTGCTGGCTGTGAGCTGAACTCGGAGTAGAGGCAAGACAGGACAATAAGAGAGAACTAGCTCTGGGATAGGCAGCCCAGCGGTGTAGAAGAGAGCACACCGTGCGCTGCTGTTTATTTTGCATCGATTTGTCGTATACTCAGCAAACGTGCGAGATAACATGACAGAGAATAGGGTAGCTTAACAGGGGGATTTCGTGAAGTGGGCCGGATACAACCTTGGCGCAAGCGAGCGGCTCGCGCGGATTTTTCGGCGGGTCGTACGAGGGAAAGCCTTCTATGTGTTGCTGGCAGTTGCGACGCTCGGACTACTACTCGGCTCGAGCATCAAGTGGCATCCCAGCTAGCGGTAGACCGGATCGCGGGCGGAACGGAACTCAGTTCATCAGAGAAAAGGAGAATCATGCTCAAGAGAATTCTCGGAAGCAAAGCGCTGTACACGTTGATGCTGATTGCGACGCTTGGATTGCTGCTCGGCTCGAGCATCAAATGGCATCCCAGCTAGGAACAAGAGTAGGAATCGACACCACAACCACCTAAGGAGGCTGGACGATGAAGTGGGGAGGATACAACGAACAGGCAGGGAAACGGACGAACAAGCTGATCGGACGGCTGTTTCGGAGCAAAGCGCTGTACACGTTGATGCTGATCGCGACGCTTGGATTGCTGCTCGGCT
>CAZJLO010000001.1:70433-138451 GCA_964547105.1 uncultured Thermotogae bacterium | reverse complement strand
TGTACACGTTGATGCTGATCGCGACGCTTGGATTGCTGCTCGGCTCGAGCATCAAGTGGCATCCCAGCTAGCCGTAGACCGGATCACAGGCGGCACGAAACCGGCTCATGAGGAAGAAGAGGAGAGACCCATGCTGAAGAAGATTCTCGGAAGCAAAGCGCTGTACACGTTGATGCTGATCGCGACGCTTGGATTGCTGCTCGGCTCGAGCATCAAGTGGCATCCCAGCTAGCCGTATCGGTGTGTGGTGATCCTCGAATCGAGACTCCCTTCTATGGTTTGCGTGGGCGAATCTGCGCAACCATGTCTTTCCAGCCTCTTCTTGTCAGATACGTAGCAGACAAGTGCTCCTTCTGATAGGATGTGACATATATCCCTGCTACGGCGGAGGCTGAATCTCATCTGATATGAATAAGACGGCGAGGATTCGCTTCTATGTTGGGGCGCTCGTTGTTCTTGCAGGAACCTGCCTTGCGTATGCGATGGCGACGTGGGAACCGATCACCAGTTCTCAGATCGCGTTATTCATCATTTTCCTAATCCTTGCCGGCCTTGCAGAAGTATATGCCACTTGGGTTCCGGCATTCCGGATGGAGATCTCAAGCTCGATTGCGATCTACCTCGCGGCGCTCTTCATTCTCGGATTGCCTCTAGCTGTATTGCTTGTCTTCTTGGCGAATTTGTTCACAGAGATTCTTCTCCGTTGGGATAATCGCAGCGATGGAGTCGAGGAATTCCTCATCCCCGTGCTGTTTAACGTTGGGCAGCTTGTTGTTACGGCAACGGTCTCCGGACTTGTTCTTCGCTTCACCGGGAACGAGTATCTCGTCTTGGCATCCGGAGCCGACTATGTCTATGCCGTGATGGCGTTCTCCATCTACTTGGTTGCCAATCTTGCCCTGGTGACCAGCATCATCAGCCTGACGGAGCGACGCCCGTTTGTCTACACATTCATACGAGGGCTGAGAGAATTCACGGTTCAGTACATCGTACTGTGCGTCGCTGCGCTTCTTCTCACGGTGCTGTACATGATCTCCGTGTGGCATGTCTTTCTTGCACTGTTCCCACTAGCGTTGGTTCACGTTTCTTTCCGTGGTTGGGTGAAACTGCAAACGGAAGCGCGGAAGACGTTCGAGAATATCTCGAAACTCCTTGATGAGCGCGATCACTACACGGCGGTGCACTCGGCATCGGTCGCCGCTCTCGCTGTTCGCATCGGACGAGAGATGGGCCTTTCCCAACGACAGATCGAATCGATTGATGTTGCCGCCCGCGTTCATGATATCGGAAAGGTGGCTGTTCCGGATTCGATTCTGCTCAAGGTTGGGCCGCTGACACCCGAAGAATGGGTTGAGATGAAGCGGCACCCAGTCATTAGCGCTGAATTGATCGAAGGCTTGGAGATCTACGCGCCGGTGGCCGACGCCGTTCGGCACGAACATGAACACTGGGACGGCACGGGCTATCCGAGCGGATTGTCCGGTGAGGCGATCCCCCTGATCTCGAGAATCATCTGTGTCGCTGATGTCTATGATGCGCTGGTCACGGACCGCCCGTATCGGAAAGCGTTCTCTTCGAAGAGAGCGAAGGACATCCTCCTTGAGATGAAGGGGAAGGACCTTGATCCGACAGTGGTGGATGCCTTGGTTTCGTATCTTGAGCTGGAGGATGAAGAAACCGCTCCTGCCGTTGAGAACGCATCCTGCGCCATGTAGACTGTCCTGCCATGCTGATACTCATCGGGGTACTCGTGGGGCTTCTGCTGGGGTATGCATTACGGGGATGCCTCTCCAATTTACGGCTGATTCGGCTTCGATTTCTTGGATTGGTTGTTGGGGCGCTTGTGATCCAGCTTCTCATCTTTCCGTTGTTCTCTTCCAAAGCACTGCTTCCGTATGCAACAGAGCCGCTGCATTTCGTTTCGTACGGGTTGCTGTTTCTATTCATTCTCTTGAACACGCGCTGCTATCCGCTGCTAATTGCCGGTACGGGTGCAGCGCTCAACGTGTTGGTCATAGGGATGAATGGTGGGTACATGCCATCACTGCCTGAAGCACTTCGTCTGGCCGGCGATGGTGCCATCGCCGATCTCCTGGTTGAGGAAGGCGTCGTCGGCAACGTGATCCGAATGGCCGATGGCGCGACACGCCTCAATCTTCTCGGGGATCGGCTGTACCTCCCGGCGTGGCTCCCCGGATCGACTGCATTCAGTGTCGGCGACGTTGTCATTGCACTGGGTCTTGCAGCCGTGATCGCTTGGGGGATGACGCGACGTGGCTAGAGATCTTGGACGATTGCTCGCACCGTCGTCAGTTGCCGTGATCGGCGCGAGCGGGCGAGCGGGCTCCGTCGGAGGCGAAATCCTCCGCAATCTCATTCGACATGGCTATCAAGGAACGATCTACCCGGTGAATCCGAAGCACCGTGAAGTGGAAGGTTTGCACTGCTATCGGGATGTGGATGAGCTTCCGGAGACCGACATGGCCGTGGTCGCGGTTCCTCGGGGTTTCGTTCACCGCGTTGTTGAGCAGTGCGGAATTCGAGGGATCCGCAATCTTGTGATCATCACCGCAGGGTTCAAAGAGGCCGGAGCTGAAGGAGCCGCCCAAGAACGGGCGTTGGAGGAGCTGGCGGAACGTCACGGACTCAACATTGTCGGCCCGAATTGCATGGGGCTCATCAACAGTGCTCCCGAGAGCTCGATGAATGCTTCGTTCTCGCGCTGGTTCCCGACCCCCGGCGGCGTGGCGTTTGTTTCGCAGAGCGGATCGCTTGGGGAAACGCTTCTTGAGCTGTTCGAGCAAGTCGGACTTGGTGTATCCATGTTCGTGAATCTCGGGAATCGTGCCGGGCTGTCGGAGAACGACTTCCTTGAGTATCTATCCTCAAGAGAGGAAGTCCGTGTGATCTTCCTCTACCTTGAGAGCTTCGCGAACCCAACGGCATTTCGGACGTTGGTGGAGGCGATCAGCCAATCCAAACCCATTGTGGTTCTCAAGGCGGGACGAACCGAAGCCGGCGCGGCGGCCGTGGCATCGCACACGGGATCGCTTGCCAGCTCGGATGTGGTTGTTGACGCGCTGCTTCGCCAATCGGGGGCCGTGCGGGTTTCGACGGTGGACGAAGCGCTAACGGCGCTTCGCGTGTTGGGGACACAACCGTCACCCCGAGGGAGCCGAGCCGTCATCCTCACCAATGCAGGTGGCGCAGGGATTCTTGCTGCGGACGCATGCGAGAGGGCGGGACTCGAAGTGATTGAACTTGGCCCGGACACGCAGGCCGAATTGCGCGGATTCTTGCCTGCGGCGGCCGGGGTTGGAAATCCCGTCGACATGATTGCCACCGCGGGTGCGGATGACTACGAACGAACACTTCGGACGGTCCTCCCGCACGCCGATCTGGCAATCGTCATCTTCCGGCCGCCGATTGTACTCAGCGAATCTCCGCGGGATGTCGCCGATGCGATTCTTGCCGCTTCGGCGGCCACGCCCGAGGTTCCGATCGTTGCCTGCCCGATGAGCTGGAGTGACGAAGCGACCTCGTTCTCGTCGCACCTGAGACCGCGCGGGATTGCCTCATTCATCACGCCCGAATCGGCAGTCGATGCTGCCCGATTGTTGGTTGAGGCCGCGCGCAGAGTGCCGAACCCTCATACACCCCCGGTGATACGGAAGCATCACAGGGTCGTCGAGATTGCCAGACGGGCGGTGGACGAGCAACGGCGCGGACTCACCTTTGAAGAGGGAGCAGCAATTCTCAACGAGTACGGGATCGATGTCTGCCGACACGCCTATGTCGCCGATCTCGAACAGGCAGAGTCGTTTGTGTCGCAGGCGCACTACCCTGTGGTGCTCAAATTGGACGCTCCGGAGCTATTTCACCGGTTCGAGCATGGAGCCGTCGTTCCCGGAATCAACGACGATCGATCCTTGGCCGCCGGATTCGATGCGCTATCGTCACTTGCAGAACGCGAACAGTTCTCGCAAGCGCGGATCCTCATCCAGGAGATGCTCGCCGGGCGGGAATTGATCCTTGGAATGGAGCGGGATCCGGTCTTCGGTCCGGTGCTGATGTTCGGCATCGGAGGGACGCTGGTCGAGGTTCTCAAAGACGTTGCGTTCGGCATTGCTCCGATTGCGTTTGAGCAAGCGATGCGGATGATCCGATCGATCAGGGCATTCCCTCTTCTTAAGGCGTTTCGCGGCCAGGCCGCCGTCGATCTGGATCGACTGGCGGAGACACTCGTTCGCATTGGGATGCTGTCGTTGGAGATCCCCACGATCGCGGAGATCGACGTGAACCCGATGATCGCTTCAGCCGATCGTGCGGCCGCTGTCGACATTCTCATTCGCGTTGAAGACCGCTTCTCGGATGGTGGGTGAAGAGAGGATCAAGGAGCGGATTTCTCGTGAAGATCAGCACCAGACTGGTGCGCCCGGCAGACGGAGTGCGTTCACCAATACCAAATCGGCAAGCAGGCTGGACCGGTCGTCGCGGATCGAATGAGCGGGCAGAGGAATGGAATCAGCCGCTCGGGATCTTGACCTTGGTCCTGTGGACTCCCCTGCGCGCGTTTGGCCGGTACCTCGCGAGATTCTCCTTCAGGGAAACGTGTTTGAACTCACGACTCTTCGCCTGGCTCCACCCTCGGAGCCGGTTTCAAGAGCCGAGCTTCCGCCCGCCTGGCAGTCCTGCTCGGGGTGAAGCTCTACGGGTAAAGCCGATGAATTTGCCTTGCGAACGGGATCGCTTCCCGGATGTGAGCCGCGCCACATAGCCACGTCACAACCCGCTCCATTCCCATACCGAATCCGGCGTGGGGAACGGAGCCGAACCGGCGGAGGTCGAGGTACCACTGATAGGCATCCAGCGGAAGCTTCTGTTCTTCCATATGAGCGACCAAGGTGTCATAGCAGTCCTCGCGCTGGCTGCCCCCAATGATCTCTCCATAGCCCTCGGGAGCGATAAGATCCGCTCCGAGCACGCGTGTTTCGTCGTTGGGGTCGCGCTTCATGTAGAATGGCTTCATCGCGGCGGGGAACCGCTCCACAAACACCGGCGTTCCGAACATGCCGGCAAGCGTCGCTTCATGTGGGGCACCGAAATCGTCTCCGAACACGATGTCGTGGCCGGCTTCGCCGAGCCGCTTCACCGCTTCCGCGTAATCGATTCGCGGGAATGGCAGCTTGCCCTGGGCGCGAAGCAGAGCGGGATCGCGATCCAGCTGTCGAAGCTCCTGTCCTTTTTCAGCGGTGACGAAGTCCACGATGTACGAGACGAGCTGCTCCTGAATCTCCAAGTTGGCCTCATGGTCGCAAAATGCCATCTCCGCCTCGGCGATCCAGAACTCGGTGATATGCTTTCGCGTTTTCGACTTCTCGGCTCGGAATGCAGGGCCGATCCAATAGACGTTTCCCAGCGCCATGGCGGTGGCCTCAAGGTAGAGTTGGCCGCTCTGCGACAGGTAGGCCTTGTCACCGAAGTAGTCAAGTTCGAACAGCGTTGTCGTCCCTTCTACCGAGGTTCCGGTCAGAATCGGAGCTTCCGTGGCGACGAACCCGCGTTCGAAGAAGAACTGTCGAAACGCACGGAACACCGCGTCGCGAATCCGAAGGATCGGAACCTGTCGTCCGGTTCGGATCCAAAGGTGACGTTGATCCATGAGGAATCCGGGCGTGTGCTCCTTCAGCTCGATTGGGAATGGGACATCAGGCGAGTGAATCACGTCAATCGTCGTCGGTTGCAGTTCACACCCCGTAGGAGCGCGGTCATCTGCTCGTACGGTCCCGCGGATGACGAGCGAGGTCTCCCGAGTCAACCCCTCCGCCTGGTCAAACAGCGCCGGAGTGTCCACTGCGGATACAACCGCCTGGATCACGCCGGTTCCATCGCGAACTTGGAGGAAGAGGATCTTGCCGCTTGATCGCTTGTTGTACAGCCACCCCTGGATCTTGACCTGTTCGCCGATGTGTTCCCGCGCATGGTTGATGGTGATTGTCGGCATCCTCTCCCCCTTTCGATTCATGAAGTCGGCGAAAGGGTAGGTGCAGTCTGGGTCGATTGCAAGGCGGTCGAGATATCATGTCTCTTGCTCGGCCGTTGCTTCCATGTCGGCCTCCAAACGGCCTCCGGACGGCCGAACAACGCGTTTCTCCCAATTCCCGGTCATGAAGAACAACAAGGAGACGAGAGCCGTTCCGAAATTCGATGCAAGCATCGCCCACCATATGCCGTTGGCAGCCATCCCGAGCGTGAAGGCAAGGATGTACACCAATGGAACCCTAAGTACCCAGAGGCGGAATAGATCGAATCCCATCGAGTACGCCGTGTGGCCGGACCCCTGGTAGGTTCCGCGGACGACTTCGATGATTCCCATGAACGGGAAGGCGAATCCGACCAACAGCAGCATGTTCGTTCCAAGGCGGATGACATCGGGGTCGGCGGTGAAGAAACGGATGAGATGGCTGCGGAAGACGATCACAAACACTGCGGCGACAGACAGGATGATCGACGACAGGACCATGCCGGTCCATGCGCTTCGACGTGCCCGCTTGGGCTGCGTCGCACCAAGGTTCTGTCCGACCATCGTGGCGGTTGCTTGCCCCAATCCCATTGACGGCATCAGCACGAGGGAGATGAAGGAATTGCCGATTCCGAACGCGCCCAACACCGAGGTTCCGATCCGCGCGAGTGCTCCGTTCATGATGCTGAACCCCAAAGCCGTCCCCGTCTGACCGATCGACGCCAAGCCGCCGATGGACAGAATGTGCCGGATCATGCTCCAACAAGGGCGAAGATGCTGGCGGCGGATGTGCAGCCCGGCTCTCCCGGAGAACAGGAGGCCGAATCCGATCACGGTGATCAATCCCCGTGCGATCAGCGTGGCGACGGCAGCGCCGGAGATCCCCCACGCCGGGAAGGGTCCCCACCCAAAGATGAACAGCGGATCGAGAATGATGTTCGTGACGACCGAAATGCTCATCAGGATCATCGGCGTCAGCGTGTCGCCGGCTCCATTCAGAAGCGACGTAACGATGAATGTTCCAAAGGTGAGCGGGATGCCAGCGTAGATGATCCGCAAGTAGGACGACGATGCAGCCATCAACTCGGGCTCCGCGCCCATTAGACCGAGAATCGGCCTTGCGATGAAGCTCCCGATTATGGCAAGGACAACCGACAGGCCCAACGTGAAGCTCAGAACTTGTCCTGCAGCAAGATTCGCTTGGTCGCGGCGTTGGGCGCCGGTGTACTGTGCGACAAGGGCCGTTCCAGCGACGGTCAACCCTGCCCCCAACGAAATGACAAGGAAGATGAGCGGCCAGGCAAGCTGAAGGCCGGCAATGGCCACCGTGCTCGACCGGGCAAGCCAGAAACGATCCACGAAGTTGTAGAGCGTCTGAAACAGATTGGACAACATCACAGGCCACGCAAGGCGAAGCAACGAAGCCAGAATCGGGCCGTGCAGGATTTCATGTGAGAGTCGCGAGGCACGTGCGGTCATGGGGGCGATTATATCAGGTCCTCGGCAAGAGGCGTGGAGATGAGCTTGTTGACAAATGTCAACAGACTGGATACCGTTCCGCAGTGACCAAGATCCAGTTCGGCGAGATGATCCGTGAAGCAAGGATGCAGGCCGACTTGACGCTTCGAGAGCTGTCGGCGCGAGTTGGCATCGAGTATTCGCGTCTTTCACGGATCGAACATGGCAATCGCCCCGCACCGAAACTGACGGATGTGCGTGCCCTTGCCGGTGTGCTCAGCCTGAACATTGAGGATCTTCTGGTTGCTGCAGGGAACCCCCGGGAAGTGGTCGACCACTTGTTGTGGCTGGAGCAACTTCGGAATGCCGACGGGACGAGTGACGACATAGATCGATTGTTGAGATCCCCGTTGCAGGAGAAGAACCGTTTCCGCGTTCGAGTGGTCGAACGAGATGGGGCGCTTTGCTCTGTGCAGTTCGGGGAAGATCGGCTTCTTGTGTTGTCGTTTTCCCGGGATGATGAGGTCGTGGTCGAAATTCCTCCCGAGGCCGTCATGCTTACGCCGTCCGGATGTCCCGGATGCATGGCCATCTGGGAGAATCGGCTTGCTGTCCGGGTGAGGAAAGTGCGGCAACTTGGTCAGATCGTGGATGTGGTGGTTGCCGGATCCGGGTTTGAGCTCAATGCGGTTCACACGAGTCGCGGACTGGAGACGGTTGGACTTGAAGTCGGATCGCCGGCGCAAGCGATGATTGCGGCAACGGCGATCCAGGTGTTTGCGATGAAGGAGATGGAATGAGAGAAGGTCGTTTCCTGGGCGTGATGATGGTTGGAGCCCTGTTGTTGATCTCCGTTGCCGCAACGGCGCAGTCGGTGTTTGTTGTCTGGGACGAAGGGTCGGCGGAGATCCGATTGGAGACGCTTCCCACCGTATCCGGTGTGGTGGCGTACCAAGGGCCGGTGTTTGATTCCGAGGACCCGAACTGGAAAGAAAGTGCATCGTACGAGGGAGTCACCGTGGAAGCCATTCTTGCGGCAGCCGGGGTCACGGCGAGCGAAGAAGTCGCCGTCATTGCCGGCGACGGATACGCCAAGCGGCTCCCGCAAACGGTTCTCTCCGGCGGAACCCCCGCAGGAACGGTTGCACTGACCTTGGATGAGGGTGGCGAAGCGATGCTCGTGTTCTTGCCCACGGACGAGATGTTCAGCAACGATGACATGCTTGCCGCGTTCGGAGCGGAGGGCTCGCATTACTTCGGAGACACGCCTTCGACCACCGGCTTCCGCGTGGGTGGGGTGGCACAGCTGGTCGTGGATGGGGCGACACCGTTGTCGTTCGATGAATTGGTCGCGGCGATGAGAGCCGCTCAAGCGGCTCCCCCTCCGACCGCCGACGACGAGATCCTTCTCTCGGTGATCCATGGCGACGTAACCTTGGACTACACGCGGTTCGATCTCCGGCAATTGGAGCAGATTGAAGCGGCGGGCACGTTCACGAATTCCGCGGGCATAGACTACACGGCGACCTACACGGGTGTTCCGATGTCGACATTCATCGGCAATGTTCCGGGGGATGCAACGATCCGTGTTACGGCATCCGATGGGTACTCCATGAACTACGAAGCCGAGATGTTGTTGGACACATCGGTGGGGGTTTGGGTTCTGGCGTATATGGAGAACGGCGAAGCGATGCCCTTTGATCCGGGGCCGCTCCGTATTGTCCAGATCGGCGATCCTCAACCTCATTTCCAGAGCTCGCTCTCCGCTAGAATGGTCGTCGGGATCGAAGTGCTAGGTACGTACGATCCATACTCTTTGGAGGCCACGGGTGCAGTGGAGCGAAGCTTCGCTCGCAGCGAACTGGAAGCCGGCATCGGCTGTCCTTGTCATACGTCGACCGTCACCGTCACAAGCAAGGGAGAAACGCATACCTATACCGGGTTGCCATTGTGGCGGCTGGTAGCGTTCGTGGACGACGACATTTTCCCTGCGTTGGAAGAAGGACTCCACTACAATGACTCGGATTTCAGCGATGCCGCGGCTGCGTCCGGGTATGTCGTATCTCTTGTCGCCAACGATGGATACACTCAGGAGATCGCCTCGGAGATCATGGCGCGCGACGACCGGTTCATCGTGGCATTCAAGAAAGACGGCGTATTCCTCGACCCCGATTCCGATGGATTCATGCGTTTTGTCTACGATGATGCTGTCGAGCTCCCAGCGGATGCCTCACTTCGGTCGGTGAAGTTCCTGACGCGAATCGAACTCCAGTTCTAGAAACGACATCACTGTGTCAAAAGGGAACGTGATGGGTTCACGAGTGCCTGCGCGGGAGCCATGGGGTGGCTCCCGCGCCCGATTGCAGGTGAGGGATCTTGTTCTGGCAGCACTTCTTGCTGCCGTGGGCGGGGTCCTCTCGACGTACATCGGCTATATCGGCAACCTGATCAATCGCCTGTTTGGGGTGCCATTCGGAGCGGGACAGCTCATCGCCGGGTTGCACATCATCTGGCCTCTTCTTGCCCGGGCACTGACGCGTCGCTTCGGCTCGGGGACGCTCACCGGAGCGGCCAAGGGACTCGTAGAGTTTCTTGCCGGCGGAACCCACGGCGTGGTGATCGTGCTTGTCTCGTTGATCGAGGGGTTGATCGTCGACGTGGGGATGAGCCTCACTCGGCGTCCGCGTCTCGCGGTGATGATGGCGGCGGGCGGGCTTGCGTCCGCATCCAACGTGTTTCTGTTCCAGGCGCTGTATTTCTCCGGGATTTCACTTGGATTCATCTGGTTCATGGCCGGACTTGCAGCGATCTCCGGCGCGGTTCTCGGCGGGATGCTGTCCTGGGATCTGCTCCGCATGCTGCGCGAGTCAAACCTTGTGACCGGCCCCGAGGAAGATCCCTTTATACGGGAAGACCCTGCGATCGCTGCTCGTCATCCGCGACGACTGACCCGGATCTGGATACGAAATGCAGTGACCATCGTTGCGCTCTTGGGACTGCTTTCGGGAGCGGTGTACTACTACACGGCGATCTACGATCCGTTTGCCGCGGGAGGATCTGTACAAATTTCCGGCGCGGTCGCCGAGACAACGCAATTCCGATACGAAGACTGGCTTGATGCTGAGGTAACGATTACAACGGAAATGCGTGGATCGATCAGCTATGTTCCTCCACAGCCGTATACGGGAATTCCTATTGCCCTGGTTCTGGAGGGAGTCTTGCTGGACGAGGCGGCAACGGAGATCGTCGTGGTCGCGTCGGACGGCTACCAGAAGGTTTTCGAGTTGCAGGCGTTGTTGGATAACCACGATGTCATCCTTGTCCTTCAGGATCAGGGGCAGGGGTTGAATCTGGTTGCTGCCGGATTCGACGGATCGTTCTGGGTGAAGCAGGTGAGCCGGATTGTTGTCCGCTAGAGCCCCCAAGCATGGTGATGGCATCAGGATCGAGAAGCTTTCCGTTCAATATCCCCGGCGGAAGACGCCGGCGCTCGACGGTGTCGACGAACTGATCGAGCGTGGCGAATTGGTCGTGCTCGCTGGGCCGTCGGGGTGTGGCAAGTCCACTCTGTGCCGCACATTGTCCGGGTTTGTGCCCGATGTCATTCCTGGCGATGTTCAAGGCGAAGTTTGGCTGGATGGAATGTCCCTCCTCGGACGCGATCCATCCGAGGTTTCTCTGTCGCTCGGCTATGTTCAGCAGGATCCGGATGCGCAGATCTGCACGCTCAATGTCTGGCAGGAAGTTGCGTTCGGTCCGGAAAATCTTTGCCTCCCTCCGCAAGAAGTGGAAGCGCGTGTTCAGGCCTCGCTGAGCGAGGTTGGCATTCTCCATCTGCGCCAGCGGAGCACGACGACGCTTTCCGGCGGCGAAATGCAGCGACTTGCCATTGCCGCGATTCTTGCGATGGGCTCGGCATGGATCTTCCTTGATGAGCCGACAGCTAATCTGGATCCGGATGGAGCCGAGATGATCTTTCGCGTTCTTGGGAACCTACGACAACGAGAAAACCGCACAGTGACCGTTGTCGAACATCGCCTTGCTCCTCTGGTGCAGTACGCCCCCCGTGTCATCGTGCTCGACCGCGGGCGTGTTGTCGAACGGCGTCAGATTCGATCCCACTACGATCTTGCCGAGATGCGTCTTCGGGCGGGATGGCCGCAGGCTCGGAGCGAGACCGAGCAGGGCGATGCTCATGGCCGCTCCAACAGCCGCCCGCTGATCAATCTGATCGACGTCGGCTTCGGGTACGGGGAACGGAAAGTGTTTGAGCACCTCTCCCTGTCGATCCATCAGGGAGAGGTGCTTGCGGTGATCGGTCCGAACGGATGCGGTAAGACAACCCTGCTCCGATTGATTGCCGATCTTCAAGCGCCACAGGCTGGGCAGATCGAGTGCAAGGAGAGACTCCGACTGGGATATGTCGCGCAACATCCCCATCACCAGATTTTCGAGCGGACGATCCGTCGCGAGTACGCGATCGACGGCATTCACGATGCGTCGGAGCTCAACAGGCTTCTGTCGGAATCGCGACTCGACGGATTGGCGGATGCTTCACCGCTGTCCCTGAGCATGGGAGAGCAACGAAGGCTCACCGTGTCCACTGCACTCTCCAGGACTCCGGACTTGCTGCTTCTCGATGAACCGTTCATTGGGCAGGATCGGACCAATGTCATCTGGGTGTTGTCGCAGATTCGCGAAGCCGCGGTGCGTGGCGCGGGTGTCATCCTTGTATCGCATGATGTCGAACTTGTTGCCTCGATTGCCGACCGTGTGCTCTACCTTGGAGACGACATGCAATACGGATCTCCAGATTCCGTGTTCGGTTCGCTGGCCGAGCAAGGACGACACGCCTACACACCGGGCTATTGGGAGGACGCACGGTGATTCTCATGGGCATTGGACGGGCGTCGAAGGGGTCGGGAGCGGTGGGCAACCTGTTCTTGCTTGCCGGATGTGTCAGTGCAGTTTTGGTTGCGCCTGGTATTGGCGTCAAGCTTGCCGTGCTGCTTCTGGTTTTTGCTGTTGCTCAGTGGTTCACGGGGTCGATGTTGATCTTTGCCAAGAAGCTGCGGTTTGTCGTGCTGTTTTCGCTTGTTCTGTTCGTCTCTCAGGCACTGTCCACTGACATCGGTCACGTTGTCCTGTTGGGCAGAATCACGGATCAGGGACTTGTCGCGGGGGCCGAAATGGCGTTGCGGTTTCTCGTCATCCTCTCTTCGAGCATGTTGTTTGTCGCGTTGACGGATCCGGATGAGCTGACCCATGTTCTGATTCGTGCCGGAATTCCCTATCGATTCGGGTTCGTCCTCAGCCTTGCCCTTCGGTTCGTCCCGTTCTTCTCGCAAGAGCTCTCCCGGGTGCGCGAAGCGCAGCGCCTTCGAGGGATTGTGTTCTCGTACCGGCGGCCGTCCGAGTTACGGCGAGCGATCTACTACACGTTTGTGCCGGTGATTGTCTCCGGGTTGGTTCGTGTGGATGCAGTGACCATGTCCCTAAAAGGGAGGGCGTTCGGAACCAGCAAACGCCGAACCTGGAGTCGCCCGTTGCGATGGACGGGCACGGATACCGCGTTCCTCGTGCTGGCGACGGCGCTGATCGCGGTAAGTATTCTTGCACGGAGGCTGCAATGGATGTAGGGCGGGAGAGGGTTCGACGCGGCTGGTTGTTGGCGCTCGCCGTGCTCATGCTTGCGGTTCTTGCACCGGTCGTCCTGCGTTCGTTGATTGAGCGGGAGGATTCGCTGGTTGAGATTGCCTTTCCTGATGGCAAGGTTGTCTGTGTTTCTCTTGAAGACGCCAAGGCGGCCGGGGAAATCGAGCGAGAAGGCGTATACCAGAACCAGTACGGAAACTGGCGGGATCACGGGATCTATCGGGGTGCCCGGCTATCGATGTTGATCGGAACGCAGGTTGCCTACGACGCGGTGATTGTCACCGCAGTCGACGGATACGCCGTCCGCATCGAACGGTCGCGGGTTGAGGATCCCGACTACCCGATGATTCTCGCCTACGGGTTCGACGGTGTGGACGTTCCCCGGTGGGAAGACGGGCCGCGCATTGCCGTGCTTCCCGAAGACGGCGATGTCAGCAACGCGGAGTACGGTGCCGAATCCGCGGGCAGCTACTGGGTGAAGAATGTTCAGCGGATCGAGCTTCTGCCGGATTTGTCATCGTCCCCGGAAGGGTAGGCGGAGCGTTTGTCCGCCTCGAATTGCGGACGAAACCGACCGGATTCGTCCGACCGGGTTGTGGAGACGATTTGGTGGAACGGGCCCATTTCTCCGGCGCGGAAGCGCCCTTCCAATGAGGTATGTTGCTTCGGATCGTTTGCTTGACCAATCCATTGCCGATTGCTGATACTGGACTGCAATCCATGAGGGGGAAGCAATGAGGCAGCTTGTCGTGTTGGTTGGGGTGTCCGGGTCGGGGAAAACCACATTTCGTCTGCAGCATCCGGAATGGGTCGTTGTCTCGAAGGACGTGATCCGGCGAACGGTTTTTCACCGTGACTACGACCCCGTGTTTGAAGACTCGGTTGAAGGAATCTTTGCTTCGACGCTGATCGAGACGGTCGAGTCCGAAGCGGAAGTCGTTTGCGTCGACAACACGAACCTCACCGCGCAAGAACGCCGCCGCTTGATCGAGGTGGGATCGCTTGCCGGGCGGGAAACGGTTGCCTACGTGATGCGCCTGTTGTCGGCGGATGAGCTGTACGAGCGCAAGAAGAGGCAGCTTGAAGGATTGGCGGAAGCGTTTCCGGATTTGGTTGTCTCGGGGTTCGAAAGGGAGAGGTTTGACGTGTTCTACCATCTCTATGAACCGCCCCTTGAGACGGAAGGGTTCGACCGGATCGTCGGGGATGTTGTTCCGATTGCACCACGCCGCCGTCGTGCACAGCGAGATCGCGTGAAGCGAGTGCGACCGCGAAACGAAATCGAGATTGCAGGTCTCGATCCGCTTCCTCTGTTTGCTCCGTGAACGAAACTCCGCCGTTCGTATCGGGAGGAAGTCTCGTGACTTGATCCCCTCGTACGAACGGCGGATGTCGCTCGGATGGGCTAAGCCGCAGCGAGAAGCGAGTCCAGTTTGGCCCGATCGAACCCGACGACGATGTCACCATCGATGTCAACGACCGGAACGCCGTACTGTCCACTCTTTTCAACCATCTGGCGGGCTTTCTCCATGTCGACGGACACATCGACTTCATCGAACGTGATGTTCTTCTCTTCCAGGTACGACTTCACGGCTCCGCACCATCCGCAGGTGGGTGTTGTATACACAGTCACAGTCTTCATCTTGAAGATCCCTCCTTCTTCATCATCCGCACCAGCTCCTGCGCGGTATCGCTGAGCTGATAGCAGTTCCTTGCTCCATTTCGCTGCTTGATCAAAATCCCCGCTCTCTCCAGCTTCCCAAGATGATAGGAAACCGCGGGCTGACTGAGTTTCATTTTTCCAATCACCTCTTGACAGTGGAGCTGTCCGTTCGATAGGAGATCGACGATTCGAAGGCGTGGCTCACTTGCCAGCGAGGCGAATCGGTCGCTCCATTCACGTAGATATTCATCATGCACGGCCATTGGCGCTCCTTCTGCGATTCCGGTAGAATGGTAACCGAATTATCAAAAAAGTCAAGTATTGAAATATTTGTATATTGGGAGGATTCGATGGGAATCACAAACGTCGTTCATGAGGGCGGAATGAAGTTCGTCGGGCGTGGTGCAAGTGGACACCCTGTGGTGATGGATGCAGCGGTAACGTCAGGAGGCAGCGACGAGGCCGCACGTCCGGTGGAGGTTCTTCTTGCTTCTCTCGGTGGGTGTACGGGGATGGATGTGGTCTCCGTCCTCAAGAAAATGAAGACCCCGGCGGAGTCTCTGCGAATCACCGTGGAGGATGAGCGGGCCGCAGAGTACCCCAAGGTGATCACGCGGATCCACCTTGTGTATCACGTGGAGGGACGGATTCCGGCTGAGAACATCGAGCGAGCGATTGAGCTGTCACTCTCGAAGTACTGCCCGATCGCCAATACGCTTGCCGGGGTTGCAGCCATCACCAGTGAGTACATGATCAGCGAGTCCGCTTAGTCCGTGATCTAATGGCGGCAGAGGCGAGGTGCCGGATCGAGAGAAGGACGGCGGCTAGCGGTCGACGGCCTTCTCAACCAACCTCTCGATATCCACATTGGACAAGAACGACTCGATCGCATACTCGAGAATCTCCCCCGGCTTGATCCACGTTCGATCAAGCAGGCTCTGGCAGAGGGATGCCACGGCGAGGGTCGTTTGACCGGCGAGCAGAACGGGAACAGCGCGTTGATTGGCTTCGTCGATTGTCGATTGGGGCGGGCGGCGATTCTCCGTGAGGATCAACAATCGGAGCCCTGGAACCCGCATCGCCGCTTCGTGAAGATCGGGACGATCTCCGCTGGTGATCACCCCTAGTTCGGGAGTCCGGCGGAATTGGCGCAGTGCCGTATCGGGGTTTGATGCGCCGACCACGAAGTGGCTCACCGCTTGGTCCAGTGGCACGTGGGTGAGGATGGTTCCGGCGAGGCGCGTGGCAATCTCTTGAACGCGGACGGATCGCAGCCGTACATCGTAGGGGAGGATGCCGAGGACTTCCGCTCCTCGATCTGCGAGAAACGGAACAAACACTTCGTTCACCACCTCGAGCTGAGCATTGAGAGCGACCTCTTTCAGGACGACCCCCAGCAGATTCGACTCCGGCAGCAGAAGCCGAACGGCACATAGAATTCGATCGATGGCCTCCTCACTGTCAAACCGGGTCAGCAGGACGACATCCGCATCCAGCAGTTCGGAGAGGTCGAGATCGCTGAGACCGGCACCGAGCCCCAGTCCGAGATAGTGGCGCCCCTCGATCAGGGCCACGTCGCGATCGGCCGTGATTCTACGGAACGAGTCAGTGATTCGTTGTCGAAAACCCCGGTCGCCGGATTCGATTGCCTCGCGAAGAAACGGACCTTCAAGCGGAACAGGTGCGATGTCGGCGAGGTTGTCCTGCAAACCAAGAAGCGTACGAATCGCCATCGCGTCTCGGTCAAGCGGCGCTCCGGATGTGTAGGTGACTTCGTAGCTAATCGGCTTCATGTAGGCAAAGGACATCCCCTGCATCCTGAGCCACCTGCCGATGCTCAACGCCAGCACGCTCTTCCCGGAATTCGCCTCGGTGGACACAATGAGGATTCGCTTCAATGGGTCTCCTTTTCCGCTCTCGCTTGCCAAGCCCAATGTCGTTTCATCAACTATGGTAGTTGAGCGGCCTCGGACAGGCAACGACCGATCATCGGTCATCGCCTGCCCATCAAATCGCCACATGCTCTTCACGCCTTCCGACTATCGTGGAATATGATGGCTCATCGTGATGGAGCCTTAGAGCATCGGCTGATCCGGGATGAAGGCGCGTCGGGACGTGCGGGTCCGAGACGTCGGCGGCGTAGATCTCTATAATGGGGAGTTATGAAAAGAGTTCTCATCGTCGACGATGAAGAAATGATCGTCCGCACTGTCAAGGCGTACTTGGACCGCGAGGGATTCAAGACATACACGGCGGCTGACGGCGAGGAGGCAATCCGGTCGTTTGAGGAGAAGGGGCCGGACCTTATTGTGCTTGATCTGATGCTTCCTAAGCTGAGTGGCCTTGAGGTGACGCGCCGGATCAGATCGACGTCGAGGGTTCCGATCATCATGCTGACGGCGAAAGCAGCCGAGGCGGATCGTGTTGTCGGCCTTGAGCTGGGAGCGGATGACTACGTCGTGAAACCGTTCAGCCCTCGCGAGCTTGTGGCGAGGATTCGCGCCGTTCTTCGGCGTCTTGATGGAGCCGGGGCGGAGGAAGAGAAAATCGTCATTGGGAGCCTTCAAATCGACCTCAAGACCAGAGAAGTGGATGTGGATGGACGGTTGGTTGAGTTGACGCCGACCGAATTCGATCTTCTTGCCTACTTGGCTCGGCATCCGGGACAGGTGTTTACCAGGCTGCAATTGCTTCGTGAGGTGCAAGGATACACGTACGATGCGTTTGCGCGGACAATCGATACGCACGTCAAGAATCTGCGGAGGAAAATCGAGCCCGATCCCAAACAGCCCCGCTTCATTCAAACCGTTCACGGCGTTGGCTATCGCTTCTCGCGGGAGAGCTGATCGATGCGTCGGACGTTTCCGTTTGCCCTCAAGCTAGGATTGTCGTTTGTGCTTGTTATCCTTGTTTCCGTTGCAACTGCGTATTTCTTCAACCTTCGATCCATCTCGGTGCAGTTTGCCGAGTTTCGCGAACATGACAAGATGCAGGTTGCGGAGGAAGTCTGCGCGATTCTCGCCGAGCACTACCGTCTCTATGGAAGCTGGGTCGGGGTCGATGCCCGGCTGAAAACAACGGTCAACATACGGGCGAACGGGCAGATTATCGATGTCCAGGAGATCAGCATCATTCCCGGATCGTTCTCGCTGACCAACGAAGAAGGAGTCGTGTTCATTTCCACCGACTCAGCCCGGTTGGGGACGCTTCTCAGCGCCGAAGAGACTCATGGCGCGATTCCGATTGAGGTGGACGGACATCAGGTCGGCGTTCTCTCTCTCGGGGAGCTGGGGACGCTCCTTGATCCGGCGGAAGAGCAGTTTGTCGCCTCGGCACGGCGATCGGCGCTTCTCGGAGGAGGGATTTCCTCCGGGATGGCGTTGCTGATCGCGCTTGTGCTGATTTCGCAAGTCCTTTCGCCGTTGCGGATCCTATCAAGGGCAACCGAGAGAATCGCTCGCGGCGAGCTGCCCGAGCCGGTCACTCTGCGTGCAACGGACGAGTTCGGACGGCTTGGCGTGTTATTCAATCGGATGATCGAGAACCTTGATCGATCGGAAAACGCCCGCCAGACGATGACAGCGGATATCGCGCATGAGCTTAGGACGCCGGTGACCATCATCCAGGGCAATCTGGAGGCAATCCTCGACGGGATCTATGAACCGACCGTTGAAGCGATTGCCCCGATCTATGAGGAAACCTTGCACGTTGGGAAACTGATTGATGATCTTCGCGATCTTGCGCTGGCTGAGGCAGGCGAGTTGAGTATCTCGTGCGAGCTGGCGGATCTGAGGGAGCTGGTCGATCAGGTGGCGGAAACGGTTTCCGGATCTCTCGATCAGGGACCTCGCATCCTTGTCAGCGGGAACACGAAGCTTCCCGAAGTGAAAATCGACTCCAAGAGAATCCGTCAAGTGCTTGTCAACCTCCTCAGCAACGCGGTCCGCGTCACGCCGTTGGATGGACGGATTGACATCCGCCTTACGCGGATTACCCCCGACCAGGTGGAATTCTCCGTGACCGACTCCGGGCCGGGGATTCCCGAGGAAGATCTTCCGCACATTTTCGAGCGGCTGTATCGGGGAGATCGGGCTCGATCGCGCGCTCACGGGGGAAGTGGACTCGGGCTGGCGATCGCCCGGCACTGGGTCGAGGCGCACGGCGGCACGATCACCGCCGAGAATGTTCCGGGAGCCGGGGCATGCTTTCGCGTGAGATTGCCCGCCATCCAAAGTTGATCGTGTCCGGGATTGACCCTATGATAGAAAAATGTCCGAACAATTCGTGAATCCAAATATCGGAACGCTGACATTCGGCGAGGTCGTCAAGGAAATCGCGCGCGAGATGCATCGTGACCCTCGTGCGGACTACGACGTGTTTGTCGGGACCGATTCATCGACCGGTGGCGACAGTGTCGACTTTGTCAGGGCGATTGTCGTGCATAAGCGAGGGAAGGGCGGACGATACTTCTGGAGTCGGCAGCGAGAGCCCAAGTTTCCTTCACTCCGTCATCGGATTTGGCGGGAAGCGTTGCTCTCTTTTGACCTGGCGCAGCGGTTGCTTCGTGCCCTTTCGTCCTCCACCTTGCTGCAATTCAACCTTGAGATCCATGTCGATATCGGGAAAAACGGCAGCACAAGAGAACTGATCAACGAAGTTGTGGGGATGATCGTCGGTAGTGGTTTTGACGTGAAGATCAAACCCGATGCTGTGGCGGCGACGTCGGTCGCCGACAAGTACACCTAGTGTCGATTAGCGGCATCGGACGGGGCGAGCATCCGATACGCTTCATTTCGAGGGATTCCGAAGGCTGATTTCAGAATACGGCAAGATGTCTTTGCTGGAATGCCGGCATCATGGAGTAGGGCGACAAGCTCCGCAACGGCGGCATCGTCGCCGACTCGGGGATCCCGCTCCTTGCTGTGAGGGTCTTTCGCGGGCGGCTCCAGAATGATCACCCACTCCCCATGAATCCGCTCTCGGGCCTGAAGCTCTTCAAGCAGAACATGGGGATGTCCGCGCAAGAACTCCTCGTACCGTTTCGTGAGTTCCCTGGCCAGGACGATGGAGCGTTCGGGGAGCAGCGCAGCGAGGTCTTCAAGCGTAGCGAGGAGGCGATGCGGGGATTCGTAGACGACCACCGTGCGGGGTTCGTCTCGGGCAATCCGTTGGAAGTAGAGTCGGCGAGCCGAAGCCTTGCGGGGGAGCATGCCGTCAAATGCAAAACGATGGACAGGCGCGCCGGAGGCAACGAGAGCGGTGAGCACAGCGGATGCTCCCGGCACCGGCTCGACCGGGATCCCATTTTCGATGGCGGCGCGGACGAGCGGGAATCCGGGATCGCTGACAAGCGGAGTACCGGCATCGGAAACCAAGGCGATCTTCCTTCCTTCTCGAAGCAGGGAAATGGCGGCGTCGACGCGTTCGTCTTCTACCCCTTGGTAGACGCTCTTTCCGAACTTCGTCCCAATCCCGTAGCGGGCGAACACCCGAGATGTCGTTCTTGTGTCCTCCGCAAGGACGAGGTCGACCGAGCGGAGGGTGCGCAGGGCTCGCAATGAAATGTCGTCGAGGTTTCCGATTGGAAGCGACACGACGTACAGTCGGCCTTCTGGTTCGCTCATGCGGACTCCCAAGGTTGTTTGACTTCGCGGCACTGTAGCCGATTGAGATCGGACGGGCAACGCCGGCTTGAGTCGCCACCCGGTTGTCCGTATAAAGGGAGATGCACTGGGAATCATCTTCCCCAATCGTTTGCGTCTTGTTGAGAGGTGTTGGTTGTGGATAAGGAACGAATTCTGCAGTTCGGGAACGAACTTGCCAAGCTTGAGGAATCGCTTGATCCTCAGGCAGTTGAACGCCGCATTGCTGAGCTCGAGATAGAGATGTCGGTACCCGGTTTCTGGGAGCATCGGGCTCGTTCTCAGGAAGCGGCGCGGAAGATGGAGCGATCTCGCAGGCTGCTGCAGCGGTTCCGGAACTTGGAGACCATTCTCGAAGAAGTGTCCGTGTTGTTCGAGATGGCGAACGAGGTGGGGGATGTGGCTGAGCTTGCCGGATTGGAGACGCGCCTTGCGGATGCGGAGCGGGCATTGTCGAAGTTCCGTATCGAGACACTCTACTCGGGGCCATACGACCTTTCGGACTGCTACTTCTCGATCAACGCCGGTGCTGGTGGGACGGATTCGCAGGATTGGGCGGAGATGTTGCTGCGAATGTACTCGCGTTGGAGCGAGCGAAACGGAGTCAAGATCACGCTGCTTGATGTCAGCGCGGGGGATACGGCGGGAATCCGAAGCGCGACCCTTGAGATCAGCGGAGCTTACGCCTACGGGAATCTGAAGCACGAGAGCGGCGTCCATCGCCTGGTCCGCATCTCTCCGTTTGATTCCGCCAACCGGCGGCATACGTCGTTCGCTGCTGTCGGCGTCATTCCCGTCACCGAGACGGAAGAAATCGAGGTCGATTCCAAGGAACTCCGGATCGACACGTATCGAGCATCGGGTGCGGGTGGGCAACACGTCAATGTCACCGATTCCGCGGTTCGGATTACCCACTTGCCTACGGGAATCGTCGTGTCCTGCCAGAATGAACGTAGTCAGCACCAGAATAAGGAAGTTGCGATGCGCGTCTTGATCTCGCGGCTTGCCGAACTGATGCGCCAGCAAAAGGCCGAGAAACTGGAGCAGCTCCAGGGCAAGCAGATGGATATCGAATGGGGTAGCCAAATCCGATCGTATGTTCTTCATCCCTACCAGCTTGTGAAGGATCACCGTACGGGAGAAGAGACATCCAATGTCGACGCTGTCCTTGACGGCGACATCGACCGCTTCTTGGAGGCGGCGATTGAAGCCGAAGCTGTCTCGAAGGTTGCCCGGCCAACCGATTCCGCTGCGAAATCGAACCACGATCGGAGCCAGACCCAGGACCAAGACCAGATCCCGGATCAGGATCAAGCCCGGGATCGGAATCCCGATCAGAACGACGACGGCTAGGATTTGGATCTTGGAGGTCGGTGCTGATCAAGATAGCGCTGGAGGATCAAGACGGCAGCGACGCTGTCTTGCACTTTTCGCCGCCGCTTCCGCGACCAATCCGCCATGACGAGGATCTGTTCCGCTTCGACGCTCGTTCCCCGCTCATCGATCATGATCACTGGGCATTGGGCGATCTGGCGAAGCTCGGACGCAAACCGCATCACTTCTTGGGCCATCGGACCGAGCGAGTCGTCCATGTTCTTGGGCAGGCCCACCACGAACCCGCCGATGTTGTGCTGTTTGGCGAGCGAGTCAATGAACTGCAGTTCCGCTCCGGGTTGGCTTCGCTCGTAGAGCGGGAGAGGGCTGGCGAGG
Source organism: uncultured Thermotogae bacterium (assembly GCA_964547105.1). Classification (GTDB taxonomy): domain Bacteria; phylum Bipolaricaulota; class Bipolaricaulia; order UBA7950; family UBA9294; genus RXOA01. The sequence continues at coordinate 116,301 of CAZJLO010000001.1, read as the reverse complement.
ATCTCGTCTTCATCGCTCAGCGCAAGGCCGATCCGTTTTCGACCGTAGTCAATGCCGAGGTACCTCATCCCCCTGCACCGAGCAACTCAAGCGCACGCCGCACCAGATCTTGGAGGGGAAGATTCTCCCCACGAAGCTGATCCACTGCATGACGTGCATCCCGAAGAGGAAATCCCAGCGATCTCGATGTCAGTGCGCGAACGGCTGATTCCTCCACGTCGTTGAACAGGATGGCGATTGGTGCGGCATCGGTCAGCTTGTCGCGCAGATCGATGATGAGTCGCTGCGCCGTCTTGCGCCCGATTCCTTTGACGGCTGTCAGGCGCTCGATGTCCCCGGCGCGAATCACTCGAACCAGGTCCTGCTCGGAAAGACTCGATAGAACCTGAACGGCAAGACGCGGACCCACTTGAGAAACCGAGATCAGCGCGCGAAACAGGCTTCGCTCGGCGATCGAAGCGAAGCCGTAGAGCTCCATCGCATCATCTCGAACAACAAGGTGTACGAAAGCGGTGATCGGGCGGCCGATCTCCCAGGCGGCAAGGGCGCGTGCGGGGCAGGTCACGGCGAATGCCAGACCTCCCGTGTCGATGACGATGTGATCCCCCTCGCGCCGTTCGACGCGCCCGCTGATCGAGTCGATCATCGCCTGACCTCCCATTGCGCTTGACCTGAAGTCGTGTTCTTCAGCTCGCCGACGAAGCCGTCTACGCGACTCGGCGGAAGCGACACGGTTACGATCGACATCTTATCGTACGATGTCCCGACAATCTTGGCTCCGGTGCGATGAACCAGCGACATGATCCCCGATGTCATCTGGGGAGGGAACCGGACCTCGACTTCCGTGTGCCGCTGTACGATCGTGACCGTCGCTGATCCGAGCGCCGCATCCGTCGCGTCGCCATACGCGCGAACCAGTCCGCCGATTCCCAGCTTTACTCCGCCAAAGTAGCGCACGACAACTGCGAGCACGTCTTGTAGATCCGGCTTCCGGAGCTGCTGGAGAATCGGCAATCCTGCCGATCCAGCCGGCTCGCGATCATCATCATACGTCTCGACCGGAATGGGGTGCTCATCTTGCAGCAGGCGGAAGGCGTAACAATGGTGTGTCGCATCGTGATAGCGGCGACGCAACTCAGCAAGGTACGACTCGGCGGCATCGACATCCGATATCGGGACAACAAACGCAAGGAATCTTGATTTGTTACGGTTTAGACGTGCCGATGCCTCCCCTTTGATCGTGCGATAGGAATCTCCCATCTCAAGCGCGGCCTTCGAGAATGATCGGGGATTCCTCTTGCTGTTGAAGCGAGGTAATCGCATCAAACGCTTTCTCGACAGATTCCTGCTCTCCTTTGAGCAGAAGGGATACGCTTCCCTCGCCCCGCCCCACCCCGCCGCTGGCAACGTGAAATGCTTCGATTCCGTAGAGAAGCTCTATTGCCTCGATCTCGGTGATCGTGGTTCCCGTGATTGGGAGCAAGCCGCACGGGAGCCCCATCACCCGATCCAGTTTCGCCCGTCCCATCTCCAGTGCCAGGTCGAGGACGGAGCCTGAGATCATCTTGGCGAGGCTGATCGGGATCAACAGAGGGATCCCTCGCGCCAGGGCGAGAGCATAGTACTTCCCCACCGTTCCCCCGCCGGGATGCCCCATCAAGACGCCGACGTTTCCGAACGGATCGAGAGCGTTTCCTCCCTTGATGATGACGTCTCCAGGAGCATGTCCCAGCGTTTGCAGAAACGTGGCCGGATCGGGGGGGGGAGACACGGCCGTTCCATGATCGATGAGGATCTCGCCGTAGCCGAGAGGGAGGTCTTCGCCGCTCGTCGCCGTAGTGGTTGGAGACGAACCGAGCTTCGCATTGATATTCCAGCGATTGTCGATAAACCCGGCAGCGAATGCTTGTCGGGCAATCGGGCGTCCGGCAAGCTCTTCGGCGATGTAGGCGTTGGTTGTGCCGAGGGTCACAAGGATTCTCCCTTGTGCAAGGGCTTGAGATACGATCGGGTGCCGAGCGACCCCGCGGGCAATGAGGCGTTTCGACATCGGCGGTGTCAGTACAACGGCTGCCTTCATGGTTCCTCCTACACTGGCGTCGAGTTCGATGATATGCTATAAGGATCTGAGGTTAACTTCAAAACTCAAGGCAGGAAGGGGATCCCATACGATGCGATACACCCGCGCGGACTACGAAAGGGAACTGGCGGAGTTCCACTGGAACGTCCCACAGGACTACAACATCGTTGATGTGGTGGAGGGGCACGCTGCAAGGAATCCAGAGAAGGTTGCCGTATTTTGGGAAGATGCTTCCGGAAACGAACGGCAAGTCACGTACGCGGAACTGGTTGACGGGACCCGGCGGTTCGGTTCGGCGCTGATTGCGCTTGGGCTGAACAAGGGAGACCCCGTGCTCCATGTACTGCCACGGCTCCCTGAAGCGCACATGGCGCAATTGGGGACATTTGTTGCGGGCGGTGTCGCTGTCCCGTGCTCCGAGATGCTGAAGGCCAAGGAGATCGCTTATCGCTCTTCGGCGAGCGGCGCCAAGCTGATTGTCGCCGATGTTTCAACGGTGGAGACGGTGGAGGCGGCAAGGGGAGATTGCCCGCTGGAGACGTTTGTGCTGATTGGGAGCGATGCGCCCCGGGAAGGATGGCTGCGGTTCGAAGATCTGGTGAAGGCGGCGCCGGCTGACGAGCCGAAGGTCCCGTTGACGGCGTCCGACCCGATGACGATCAACTTTACCAGCGGAACGACAGGGAATCCCAAACCGGTCGTTCACAAACATCGCTGGATGTACTGCCATCATCGGATCACGGCGCGCTACTGGTACGATGCTCATGAGAACGACGTCATCTGGGCAACGACGGCACCGGGTTGGGCAAAGTGGTATTGGAGTCCGATCGGGGTTTCTCTCACCTCAGGTGCCGCGCAGCTCATGTACAACGGCCGGTTTGATGGCGAACGCTATCTGCAACTTCTCGAGAAATACAAGGTGACCAAACTCTGCGCGACACCGACGGAGTACCGCTTGTTCGCCCAGCTTCCGGACATGGCGAAATACGACGTTGTTCTGGAGGACGCGCTTTCTGCCGGCGAACCCCTGAATGTCGAGCCGATTGAAGCGTTCAAGCGGGCCTTTGGCGTGACGATTCGAGACGGATACGGACAGACCGAGAGCGTTTGTCTTGTCTGCAACATTCCCGGATTGCCGGTGAAACCCGGGGCTATGGGACTTCCGACGCCCGGCCCTGGTGTGACGTTGATCGATGAACAAGGAAATCAGGTGGCACGTGGAGGGATCGGAGAGATTGCGGTGCGTCCCGACAATCCGGCGATCTTCGACGGGTATTGGAAGGCGCCCGAACTCGATCTGGAAGCATTTTCCGGTGGATGGTACCGCACTGGGGATCTAGCCCGGGTGGATGAGGACGGCTATCTGTTCTTCGAAGGTCGCGCGGATGACGTGATTCTCACTTCAGGATACCGGATCGGCCCGTTCGAGGTCGAGGACGCGCTCGTCAGTCACCGTGCCGTGGTCGAGGCGGCCGCTGTGGCCGCTCCGCACCGAGATCGCGGAGAAATCGTCAAGGCGTATGTCATCCTTGCCGAAGGAGTCGCCGCGTCGGAGGATCTCACCAAGGAACTGCAAGATCATGTGAAAGCGGTCACCGCTCCGTACAAGTATCCGCGAGAAATCGAGTATGTCACCGAGCTTCCCAAGACAACGAGCGGGAAAATCCGCCGTGCCGAGTTGAAACGGCGCGAATGGGAGGGGTGGGATCGGCGATGATCGACGACGGGTGCCGGCGAATGAGATGGATCGGTGGTCTGCTGATCGTTGTCGCGGTTTCGCTCTCGGCGATGTCAGGAGCGGTGAGTGTTGGCGTGCCGTTCTACACGATCAACGTGTTGCCGGCGCTGGAACAGGTCCCTTCAGTCATCGATCAAGCGGCGTCGGCATGGGAGGACGCGCTGATCGCGGAGGGCCTCCCGCCTGAAGTCGCCGCAGAGCTTGCGGCGGAGGTCGAGGCGGTGGGGGACGAGATTGCCGCTCTGATCCCCTTCTGGACAGCAGGAACGCCGGGTGCTCTCCTTCAGGCGGTGCCGGTTCCCCACATCGGCGGAGCGATCGAATTCCATCTTCCGTTCGTCGTTCTCGATACGCTCCGAATTGAGGCGGGGTGGCTGAGTGAAGCGCTTGTGGTGTCGCTTCTGGAAATGGCAGGGCTCGGCTTGGGACTTGAAGACTGGCCTCTTGTCATTGACTGGGACGAGGCATCGCTGTGGGTTGCACCGGAAGTTCGATCGATGGTGCTTTCCACCGACATCGCCAAACAGGTCGGGTTGCTTGTTGCCGATATCGATCTTGGCGTCGGCGTGGAGCTGATCTCCGGGCGGATCATGTCCGGGATCTCCGTTGTCGGGGGTGCACTTCAGGAGACGATCAGCGTGCTGATCTCCGAGCTTCAACTCGAATCGCTTCGTTGGACCGCGTTTGCGGTCCATGGAAGCATCGGCATCGGGATCGGTCCTCCATTCCTCCGCCTGTACGCGAGGCTTAAAGGAACGGTTCCGATCAGCCAGTCCGTCTCCGGCGGGTGGTTGATGTCTGTCGGAGGACTCAGCGGCAGCGTAGGGATGGTGATCCGGTTCTAGCGATGATCAAAGATCACGAACTGATGGCGCTTGCGATCAAGGCGAGCGAGCGGGCGTACTGCCCGTACTCGGGCTTCCCGGTTGGTGCGGCACTGCTCTGCTCCGACGGAACGGTGTTCACTGGCGCCAATGTGGAGAACGGCGTGAACAGCCTGTCGATTTGCGCGGAACGAACGGCCCTGTTCAAAGCAATCTCCGAAGGCAAGCATGATTTCATCCGCATTGCCGTTTCGTGTCCCAAGGCGTTGCTCAGCTCGCCATGCGGAGCCTGCCGACAGGTCCTGTTCGAGCATGCCCCCGATATGGACGTGTTGATGGCGAAGGCGGATGGTAACGTTCTGAGAACGACCGTTCGCGATCTTTTGCCGCACGGGTTTCGCCTTCGGCCTTCGGTTCAGGGCGAGACCGATTCGAGTTGATCGCCGGCGATCCGATCGATCATCAATGGTGGCGCTTCGACGGGTCCATCGCTGATGATGTAGGCGCCGCTCATAAGGCCCATCGCTTCGTCGACGTGTCCCTCCTCGTTGACATGGAGGAGGGACAGCTTGTCTCCGGCGGATACGGGATCACCGATCTTGGCGAGGATCTCGATTCCGACAGCGGGGTCGATTTGGTCCTCCTTGACGAACCGGCCGGCTCCAAGGAGAGACGCGGCACGCCCGACATCCAGGGCATTGAGCTTGGCAACAACTCCCGATTTCTCCGCAGTGACGGAGATCGTCTTGGACGCGGATGGAAGCCTCTCCGGATCGTCCACTACACGAGGATCGCCACCTTGAAGTTGCACCAGTTCCTGGAATTTGGCGAGAGCTTCGCCTCCTGTAAGGAGGCAGCGAAGCTGGGTAAGGGCATCTTGATGTGAGCCTGCCTGCCCAGCGGCGATCACGAGTTCCGCCCCGAGCTGGCAGCAAAGGTTGGCGAGGTCCTCCGGCCCTTTCCCGCGCAGTGTGTCGATCGCCTCACGGACTTCGAGAGCGTTTCCGACCATCGCTCCTAATGGCTGCGACATTCCCGTAATCAGGGCGGAGATGGTCCGGCCGAGATGGGCGCCGATCGATACCAGCGCTCTCGCGAGCTTCCTGGAATCCTCAAGCTTCGTAAGGAACGCACCTTCACCGGTCTTGACGTCGATCACGATCCCCTTGGCGCCTCCGGCGATCTTCTTGGACATGATCGAAGCGACGATCAATGGAAGAGAGTCCACAGTGCATGTCACATCGCGGAGTTCGTACAACAGACGATCCGCTGGCACCATGTCTTCGGTGTGATCGGCAAGGGCGACTCCGAATCGTTCCACCTGGCTGAGGAACTCCTCACGCGAGAGATCCGTGCGGAAACCGGGAATGGACTCCAGCTTGTCGATGGTACCGCCGGTGTGGCCCAAGGATCGTCCGGAAAGCTTGGCCACGGTCAGGCCGGCGGCGGCGAGAAGAGGGATCAACACCAGCGTGGTCGTATCGCCGACGCCGCCGGTGGAGTGTTTGTCCACAGGGAAGCCTGGGGCATTTGACAGATCGAGCATCGCGCCGGAATGGGCCATTACATCTGTCAGGATTGCTGTTTCTTCGTCGTTCATCGACCGGAAATACACGGCCATCAGCCACGCCGCGATCTGATAGTCGGGGATCTCGCCGGCCACATAACGGGTGATGATATGTTCGATCTCCTCACGAGAGAGGGGATCGCCGTTTCGCTTCTTTCGAATCAGATCGACTGTGTTCATAACCCGCAATTGTAGTCTGGATCGTCTTCGTCGCCAATCAGCCGCGGCACAAGAGAGCTCCTTCCTCCGAGAACCCCAACGCCTTGTACAGTGTTCTCGCGACGTGGTTCTCGGGCGTACCAACAGGCGAACACCGGCCAAGCCTTCTTGCTTAGCGCGATTGACAGAATCATGAACAAGCGCCCGGGCGATGCCGCGGCGCCGGAACGCCGGCAACACATACAGCTCATCGACGAAGTAGAAACCGCGCCGACGATCCGACTTCGGCACCCATATCGACACGAGGATCCCCGCCGGCGCGATGCCCGATTCGGCGGTTAGGATAAGGATATACGCGGATTCGAGCATCCTCGCGGCGTCGTGGAAATCGCTCCGCACTGGCACGACGGCGGATTCCCCTCCGAGAGCCGAGACGAGCTGCGGATGGTCACAAGATCGGACATCATCCCCCAAGGGCATGGAATCCTCCCCTGCTGTGCGAGCCGATTTGCATCGACTGAGCTCGCGGTATAATCACCACCGCCGAAGGGAGGCACGATGTCCGATTTTCCAAGGTTCCTGTTTCGGGTGAAGGACCGTCAGATCGAAGACGAAGCGCATCGCATGATGAGTTCCTACGGCATCGGAGACGTCGAGATCCGTCGCGACGACACGATCGCCGATGCGTGGCTCGAAGACTACAAGATGATGAAGACGATCTACGGTTTGGAAGAGATCCAAGCCTACCTCGATCAACTCACGAAGTAGCTGGGGTCTTGGCTTCTCGGATGAGAGGAAGTGCTATTCGAGATGCGCGCGCAGGCGACCTGATACGTAGTCCATGATCCAGACCGTCGCGATGATCAACAGGATGAGCATTCCTGCTCGTTCCCAATCCCAGAGGCGGGTGTACTGAATCAGCATCTGCCCGATTCCGCCGCCCCCCAACGCGCCGATGATTGTGGCCATACGGACGTTGATGTCCCATCGGTACAGGGTAAAGGAGAGATACGGCGTGAGAATCTGTGGGACAATGCCGTATTGGATCACTTGGGACTTCGAGCCGCCTGTTGCCGTGATTGCCTCCACAGGACCCGGATCGATTGACTCCAGCCGTTCCGAGTACAGCTTGGTCAGGTCGGCGATGGAATGCAGGAACAGCGCGAGGACTCCGGCAAACGCTGCCCGTCTAGGCGTCACAATCACCACGAAGATGATCGCCCACACGATCGGCTCAATCGATCGAATGATACTTGTCGCCACGCGCAGAAAGGTATAGACAACCCTGCCGATTTTCCCGCGGAACAGATTGCGGGCGGCGAAGAAACTCAAGGGAGCGGCGACGATTACCGCAAACAGCGTGGCCATGAACGCCATAAAAATCGTCACCATCAGCAGCTCAAGACCCTCCGCGAACTCTGACCACTCCGGAGAGAAAAGCCCCCTCCACACCAAGGCGCTGTTCGAGGCCTCGGTGAAGAGCGTCTTGAGATTGATCTTCGTGATCGATACCCCCGCGGCAAGAATCACCACGCCCAGCAACACCGTAGCCAGGCCGGATGACGTGCGATACCACGCCGTCTTCTTGACCTGTTCAGGGGATACGCCGACCAGCTGTGTGTGGGACAGTCGACCGTGTAAGCTGCGGGCGTCCCGGGACACAAACGGCCAGATCATCCCAACAAGCAACGGGATGGAGACGTGCCAGGCCAGGACACGAAGACAGCGAGGGGCGATTCGACTTATCTGATCTTGCGGGTCTACAAGAACAAGGCGTAGCCCGAGAGCTCTCATGCCCACAGATACGCCAAATGACTGCCAGATGACAGCGACCTCAATCACGATGGTCAACAGAGCCCACCACGGAATCACAAGGAAGCTTCCTTGTCCTCCCGTGATGACCCGCGAGAAGAAATACGAAGCGACAAGCAACAGGAGAGCGGCGAATCCTGCGTCCGTAACGAAGGCGATAGCTCGCGGCTTGATGGTATCCCATGAAGCAAGCCAGCGCGGCTTGGGCTTGATGAAATCGGCGTAGTACTCTTTGTTGGCCATGGTTAGGTGATTTTCTCCCGCACGCGAGCACTGGTGTAGTCCATCAACCAAACCACCGCGACGATCAGAAGCACGGCGGTGCCCATCTCGCCCCAGCGTCCGTCGTTCTTGTAGTAGAACAGCATGCGGCCGATTCCGCCGGCACCGACAAGACCAATGACCGTAGACATGCGCACATTGATGTCCCAGCGATACAATGTGAACGCTAGATAGGAAGGGATGATCTGCGGGATGACTCCGTACAGGACGACCTGCCAACGCCGCGCGCCGGTGGAGGCGATCGCCTCCAGCGGTCCCGGGTCAATGGATTCCACTTGTTCGGAGTAGAGCTTCCCCAGCGCAGCGATCGTATGGACCGTCAAGGCGAGCATACCGGCAAACGGTCCGAAGCCGACCCACACCCCGAAGATAATTCCCCAGATCAGGGTCTCCACAGAGCGCACGATGTTGAAGAAGCCGCGCATGATCGTGTAGATGGTCCAGCCGATCGGCCCGGTGGCCATGATGTTCCGGGCCCCGAGGAAACTCAACGGGAAAGCGAACACGACGCCGGCCACTGTGGCCATAAGCGCCATGAAGACGGTCTCGAGGAGCGCCCCCAGCAGCGAAGTCTGCAGCACGGGTTCGGCAGCAACCAAGTGGCTGAGGTCCGGACGTAGCAGCTGCTTCCAGATATACCCGGTCACGCCGGCGCGCTGGATCAGAGCTGCGATGCTGATCCGTGTCATCAGCCAGCCGACGTAGAGGGACATCCCAATCAGCAGGATTGTCATCCACCCGGAGGATGTTCGATACCACTTCGGATGTTGAAGATCTTCCAGATCGGCGGCGCGGAAGACACTCGTTTTCGCGATGCGATCGACGAGGTTGTCGCGATCTCGCGAAACCATCCACACGTTCCGTAGCATGACGCGAGCCGATAGGTAGGCCAGCGCCCCCGCGACGACGAGAATGGCCGCTGTCGCAACGAAATGTCCCAGTGTGAGTGGCCATCCCGAAATCGGCCACAGCGTCACGCCAGGAAGCAACGAAATGCCCGAGCCGTTGCGGATCCCAAGAAACAACGTCGCCAGTCCTACAACCGGCGCTGCCGCCAAGCCGGAAACAGCGAACAGCCCGCACAGGGAAGCAAGATCCAGTCCGAAACGTCGGATTCGCCTTCCTAGCGAGACATGCTGAGCATTCTTGGATCGAACTCTCAGGCCGAAGGCGCGGAATCCGAGCGAGATTCCGACGTTCTCCCACAGCACGGCGAGAAGGAACGATCCGACGAACGCGGCCACCCAGGCGTAGAGTGGAAACGGAACTTGATAGGAGGGGCGAACGGTGACCAACTCACGATACCAGTGGTTGATCAGGTAGTAGACGCCGTAGGAAACGTAGAGCAGCGCCAACCAATCCACTGCCAACGCCATGAATCGACGCTTGGGAAAGCTCCTCACGTGCATCTAACGGATCTCCACTTCTTCAGCGTCTTCGCCGTAGATCTCCTTGAACCGAGCTTCGTCGATCTCGTCCGGCAATCCTTCGAAAACGATTTCCCCGTCCTTGAGGGCGATAATCCGCGTGCCATACCGCCGGGCGAGAGAAAGGAAGTGCAGCGCACAGATGACGGTGACCCCGTCGTTCTTGTTCATCTGCTCAAGGTACTGAAGGATAGAATTCGAGGTCGCCGGATCGAGGGCGGATACAGGTTCGTCAGCGAACAGCAACTCGGGATCCTGCATCAACGCGCGAGCGATTCCCACACGTTGTTGCTGACCGCCGGACAGTTGATCGGCGCGTGTGTACATCTTCTCACGGAGTCCGACGCGATCCAAACACGCCTCCGCCTTCTTGATGTCCTCGTGAGGAAATCGCCCGAGCAGCGTCCTCCATCGAGGAACGTATCCAAGACGTCCCGCCAGCACGTTGGTCAACACGGAAGATCGTCGCACGAGATTGAACTGCTGGAACACCATTCCAATCTGACGGCGAATCCGCCGCAGCTCCGCAGAACGGGCGCCCGTTACGTCGATGCCGTTTAGGTAGACCTTGCCTGATGTTGGTTCGATCAATCGATTGACACAGCGCAAGAACGTGGACTTCCCCGACCCCGACAAGCCGATCAGAATGAGAAACTCGCCGCGGTTCACCTCGAACGAGACATCGTTCAAGGCGTGAACTTCGCCTCGCTCATACACTTTGGTCAGATGCTCGATCTGCAGTTGTGGTTTGTCCATGAGTAGAAAGAAACGGCGAGGGACGGTATTCCGCCCCTCGCCTGAAATTCTCTAGTCTCGATCGGGAACTTCGTAGCCCAACAGGATGCGGTTGACGTCGTAGAAGTCATCCGTGATCGGGGCCATGTCGCTCCACTCGTAGAAATTGGGGTCGTTCCAGATCGCGAGCCCTTCCGGGGAATGGATGTGATCCTGAAGCGCCTGGATCAGCGTTGCCTTCATCTCCGCCGGGAACCCCGCCGAGAACGCGATGCAGTCGTTGGCCAACGGACCGGCCACGGCGACAACTCCCACCTGTTCCCACACGTCGGGGTAGTCTGCCTCGACCGCCCGGCGAAGGTCAGCGCCTCCCCAGCGGATCTCTTCGCGAACCAGCGCATTGTTGAAGCGATCCCACAGCATCAATTCCGGATCATCGCCCCACTCCCAGCGGATTCCCATCGCTTTGAGGGCATCAGGTGCCTGCGTAGGGGAGCCATAGCCGGTGCAGAAGTCGCCTTGTCCTTGAAGAAGGGCGACCATCGACGCGGTATGGCCGCTGCTCTCGACCGTTCCGCCGACGACGATGTCGTTCTCTTCAAACAGAACCATGGGCGTCTTGTATCCGGATCCCGAGAATGGATCGTTGTAGATCCAGGTCTTGCCGTTCAGGTCTTGAAGCGTCTCGATGCCGCTGTCTCGCAGGGCGTAGACGCTGCTGAAGTAGTAGTTGTAGCCATCGCGCAAGGAGGCCAACGCGACTTCGACTGCGCCATCCGTCTCGGCATAGATCTCGATGTACTGGGTTGTTGTGGGAATACCGAAGACATCGCCCTCCGCCGTTCGGAACGCTTCGATGAACGCGCGGTAATCGGATGTCATCACGGCTTCGATGTACAGCCCGGTCATATCATACATTGCGTCGGCGATTGCATCGCCGGCGGCCTGAACTACGGCAGCTTCGGTTGAGGGAACTAGCAACAACGTGATCGGATAATCCTGTGTGCCCAGCTGCTGCGCAGATCCGATGATGCCGAATACTGCAACAGCGACCAGCGTTAGAGCCAACACTCTCCGCATATTGCACCTCCTGGATGCAGTCACGCCCTCCAAGAGCAGACCATGGACAGAATCCCGAAAAAGAGCCTGCTCTCTTAGATCCTCATGGGTCCATCATAGTCTCCGTGACAGTACTGGTCAAGGCAGATCTACTCTCGCTTATACGGCTCTCCTTGTGCTTTCGGGAACCGGACCCGGCCGATAGCCCCTGACACGACAAGGAGCGTCACGATGTAGGGGAGCATCGACACGAATTGGCTCGGAATCGGTTTGTAGGGAAGTGTCTTGATCCACTCGGCGAGCGCCTGAAACAAACCGAAGATGAAACCTCCGAGAAGTGCCAGGAGCGGATTCAAGCCGCTGAATACGACACAGGCCAAGGCGATAAACCCGCGACCGGCAGAGAGTCCCTTGGTGACCAGACCCATCCACGCTACGCTCATGTAGGCCCCAGCCAATCCGGCCAGCACACCGCCTGCTGTTGCGGCAAGAATTCGAACGACGTTGACGTTAATGCCCGCGACATCTGCAGCTTCCGGCATTTCTCCGACAGCTTTCAGCATCAGGCCCGCCCGGGTCCGTTTCAGGAACCAGTAGATAACAAACGGCATCACCAGAGCGACGATGATCATAGGACTCATGGCGCCCATCGGTGTGGACCATTTGGCGACTTCGGCGGCTTTCGGCACGTCACGGAATCCCGGTGCGCCCAGTGCAATCAGTCCGAACGCAACAAACCCCATGGCAAACAGGTTTATTCCGATTCCTGTCACCATCTGGGTGCCCTTCCCGTAGGTGCTGATCAGCCCGAACACGAAGCTGATCACCGCGCCGATGCCCATTCCGATTGCCAACCCGACAACGGGACCACCGATCTCGGCACCGAGTGCTCCCCCGAACGCGCTGATCAGCAGGATTCCCTCAAGTCCGATGTTGAACAGACCGGCGGTTTGCCCAATGATCTCCCCGACCGCCGTGAGCACGATCGGGACCATGGCGTGGAGTGAGATTCTTAGCAGGCTCAGTATGTCATTCCAACTCATGCCGAATCCCCTCCTTTGCGGGCCTTCAACGATGTGCGCCGAAGCAGCCCGATGAACCTCTCGCCTTCCCGTTTGACCGTCGGAAAGATCCGGATCAATTCAGGGATGGACATGGCAAGCACAATCGCTCCTTCGACGATGCGAACCATCTCCAGAGGGACGGGGTTCGAACCATAGAACTGCATGACGCGCCCACCAGCATTCAATCCCCCGAAAAATAGCGCCGAAACGAGAATCCCGATCGGATGGTTCCTGCCGACCATGGCTACAGCCATTCCGTCGAAACCAAGGTTCGTCAACTGGGGCAATCCGCCGCCGCCGTAGATTGCGTACGCCGGCCGGAGTCCCATGACAATGGTTGCCCCCGCCAGGCCGGCCGCCATTCCACCGAGGATGAACGCAAGAAACGTCGTCCGCTTGATCCGGATTCCACCGTAGCGTGCGGCGGTGGGGTTCAGTCCGGCGGCACGAACCTCGTATCCCGTCGTTGTGTGCCAGAGCAGGAAGTAGATCAGAAGCGCGAACGCCAGGGCGACAAAGAGGGTGTAGGAGAGGTCCGTTCCCCTAACCAGCACAGGGAATCGCGCATTAACCGGGATTTGCAGGGACCGCTCGGACCGCGCGGGGTCTACAAGGATGTAGATGGTCAGATAGAGGACAAGCCAGCGCCCTATCCAGTTGAACATGATCGTCGAGATGACCTCGTGAACCCCTCGCCATAGCTTCAGAGCAGCAGGAACCAGACTCCAAATGGCTCCCGCCGCGGCTGCGAGGATCAACCCCACGATTTGGCCGACGCCGGTAGGAAGAGCGAACAGCGCTACACACACTGCGGCGACAGCTCCAATCATCATTTGCCCTTCGGCGCCGATGTTGAACATCCCGGACCGCAAGCAGATCGAGAACGTCAACGCAGTGAGGATGAGAGGCGTCGCACGAGAAAGCGAACTCGCGAACTCATACGACCCAGCAAACGCACCACGGAACAGCGCGATGTAGGCCCTCCACGGATTGAACCCATAGAGATACATGAGCAAGGCTCCGATGAGAAGCCCGACAATAGCGGCGAGTAGGGATTCAAAGACGGGATGAAGACCTGTCAATGTCCGGTGAGCGCCGCGCAACAGCCGGGATTCCGATCTTCCCTGTTGCTCCGTCATGTTGCTTCCTCCTCACAGGCGACAGCGCCGCCCATCAGCAGGCCGATTTTCTGACGATTGAGTTCCCCAGGAGAACAGACGGCCATGAAACGCCCCTCGTACATGATGGCGATCCGATCCGACAGAGCAAGAACCTCGTCGAGATCGGCCGACACCAACAAGATCGCACGCCCCTTGTTCCGCATATCCACAAGCAAGTCTCGAATGTACTTCGCCGCTCCGATATCCAGTCCGCGCGTGGGCTGTGCCGCCACAATGATCGCCGGATCCTTGGCCAGTTCACGCCCCACGATCAGTTTCTGCTGATTCCCTCCCGAGAGGCTCTTTGCCGGTGCCCCCGGGCCGGTGGCACGGATGTCGAACTGATCCATCAGTGCACGAACATGGCGGTTAATCGTGGGCCACTTCAAGAACCCCAGCGGGCCCTTGAACTCCTCCCACTGATGGACTCCGAGGATCGCGTTTTCCGCAAGCGTGAATGGAAGGACAAGGCCCAACTCCCAGCGATCTTCCGGAATGTGAGCCACGCCCATCTTGTAGATGATGCGCGGATCCTCACCGAGGATGTTCTCCCCGTTAACCGTTGCCTCTCCCGAGACCGGAACGCGCAACCCCGTGAGCGATTCGACGAGCTCGCTCTGTCCGTTTCCCTCCACACCGGCGATTCCGAAGATCTCACCACCATAGACATCGAGAGAAACACCTTCTACAGCAACCTCGCCGGTGTCGCCTTTGACGAACAGGTTCTCGACGCGAAGCACACTGGGAGCCGATCGATCAGGTTCCGCGCGCTGGGCTCGGATCGGAATGTCATCCGTTCGAAGTTCCACCGCGTCGATGCCTTCGTCCGCTGCCTGCCCTACCATGAGTTGAGCAAGCCTATCTGTGTTTGTTGCCTGTGTTTGGACATCGCCCACAAGTTCGCCGTGGCGAAGGACGACAATGCGATCCGTAACCGACTGAACTTCCTTGAGCTTGTGTGTGATCAAGATCAGCGAAGTTCCTGCTTCCTTCAGCTTGGTGAGAAGCTCGAACAGCTCATCGACTTCCAAGGGGGTCAGAACGGATGTGGGTTCGTCGAGGATCAGCAAATCGACATCGCGCGAGAGGACCTTCAGGATCTCGACGCGTTGCTGCTCGCCCACAGCCAGTTTTTCGACAGGAACGTCAAGCGGAACATGAAGCCCGCTTTGCTCCATCAACGTCTCGAGCCGCTCTTTCGCCTTGGTAAGCCGGATCCGCGAGAGTGGCCGCTCGTGGCTCAGTGCGACGTTCTCGGTAGCGGTGAACGTTCCGACAAGGGCGAAGTGCTGGTGAACCATGCCAATCCCGAAATCCAACGCCTCGCGCGGGCATGTGAAACGGACGGGCCCGCTGGGAGAGATGACACGGCCTCTCGTTGGAGGGAGGAGCCCTGACAGGATCTTCGTAAAGGTCGTTTTCCCGGCACCGTTCTCTCCAAGAAGCCCCATGATCTCATAGGAATGGATATCGATGGTTGCTTCTTTTAGTGCGACGGTGCCGTCCGAGTAGACCTTGGTAATGCCTTCTGCACGTAGGTAGTAGCTGTTTTCTTGAGTCATCAACATCTCCCGATGGTGTCCAGCAGACCCAGAAAGATGGGAGAGAGTCCCTTAAGGTCCTCTCTCCCGGACTTAGCAGAGCTTAGATCGTGCCACCTACGGAGCGCCGAGTTCGTACTGAGCGCGGACCGCCCGCATCTGCTCCAACGTAAGCGCGGTTGGGACCTCGATCGAGCCATCAGCGATTCCCGCCTCCAACTCGTCAACGGCATCCCAGATCCACTCGGGGAGCGTGGCGCGGTTCATAGCCCAGTTCGCCAGAACTTCGTAGGTATCCACCGTGACGGCGCCCTGTCGCTTCGCGAACGGGATGAAATTCAGCAGGTCGTTCACGTTGCTGATGGATCCGCCGCCTTCGTTGATTCCGTACACCTTCAGGCCGCCTTCGTAGGTGCCGGTTGCGACGCTGACGACGGCATCATAGACACCGGTGTCCACATGCTTCATCGCACTTGCAATGCCGTGGTAGCCGTTGCCGATGTAATCCTGCGTTGCGTCAACACCGAAGTAGTACGGAGGCCCGTACATGGTGCCAGCGTTCAAATGGGCTTCGTCCACGGCTTCGTGGTCTCCGAGGCCGAGCGGGCCGGCCACGTTGAAGATCCCCACGGCGCCCTGGGCGAGCATCGCTTCGGATGACGTCTTTCCGAGCGCGATGTCATCGAACGAGCCCGTGTAGTCATACAGGAAATTCACCGTAGCTTCCGTCCCGGTTTCCTCTGCGTACTTGTCGAGTCCCCAGGCCATCCCGAACCGGAAACCAGCCTCGAACTTGTAGAGGACCGAAATCTCCATCCCCAGAACGACGCCTGCGGCATCGTAGTCGTGGTACGCTCCCGCCATCGCGGCAAGGGCGCCGATCAGTGCTGCCGGCTGATACTCGGCGTAGACGATGCTCAAGACGTTTGGCGTATCCAGGATGTACCCATCGATAATCGCGAACTTCTGATCCGGGAACTCGGCCGCGACCTCAATCATGGCATCGGTAAACAAGTATCCGACACCGATGATCAGATCGTATTCCTCTGCGCGGGCCAGATTCCGCAGATTCGGGCCGTAGTCTGCTGCCGTTGTACTCTGGAGTTCGATCCATTCCATGTCGTACTCCGCGGCTGCCGCTTCGGCACCGAGGAACCCCATGTCGTTGAACGACAAGTCGCCTCGCCCGCCTACATCGAGAACGACAGCGAACTGCCCTTCCGCGAATCCGATTGCTGAAACAACCATCACACCTAACATTGCGATGGCAATCAGGCTGAGTAGCTTCTTCAATCGACGCCTCCTTTGCTCCTTGCCGGGTCGCACGATCCGGTAGCGCCAAGCTGTCGGACCGTCGGACCGATTGGTCTAGAAAGCATTCTACTGGAAGATGATAATGTGCGACAAGAACGAAACACCATGAGTCTTGATGTACGCTTGCTCTTGAGCCAAGGAGTTGTCGTCAGCGTGATACGGATCCTGTTTGCGATAGGCGTCCTCAGTATGTTCGGTGTGGGAGGTGTGGCATCCTCTTCATCCGCAGAGGCATGGGGCCAAGCGGGAGGATGTTGCCTTGCCTCCTGGGCGCCGTGTGTCGCGCTTCATCAAGCGTACGGCGAGTACTTGTTCCAGGGGACGCCGCCGAATGTGCCAAAAGGTCTGACGTCCGTCATGCGCCGGACGCAAGATGCTGCGGAGCAGTTGATGCTACTGCTTGTTGAGGAGCCGAATCCGCCGGCGGAACCAATCGTCGCGTCAACGGAATTGCGTCGGCGGTTGACGGAGGAAGATCATCTGTACCGTGAGGTTTTTCTGCATCTTGACGATCTCAGCGAATCCGATCCGGAGATGTTGCTTCCGATCATGAACGAAGCCGCGGACGACGGGTTCTTCGTGATGATTCTCGAGATCAAAGAGTTGCTTGATGCCCTCGTGGAGTCTCTTCTGGCGGAAATCGACGAGGCTGACGGTCAAGTACGCTTCTCGGCCGCGTTCATTGCTGAGGGGCTTCTCGCTGCACCGGATGCTGCGCGGCTTGATCCCCAGTGGATCGAGGCGCTCGCTTTTCTTGGGGAGGCTCCCGCTGGTGTCCTTCCTGGGGAAGCGGTCGCTGCAGTCGGGCGGCTGATCCAACTGGCGGAAGCACCTCGCGAGCTTACTCCGGGTGATTGGAGCATTGTCCGGAACGAGGCCGTCCGCCTGAAGGAGTCTCTCAACGATTCCCCGGAGCAGCCGGCGGCGGCAGAACCGTCTTCCGGGCAAACCCTGGATGAAGCGGGCGATTTCGTCGACGCTCCCGCCCATGGTTCGACGCCATCGACCGAATGGATGGCGGTCACAGTTGTGATCGGCCTGACCCTTGCGGTCGTGCTCGGACTTGGCGTACTCGTCGGCCACGCCCACCGCTAGGTCATTATTCCGTCGGAAGTCGGGCGATTCGCCAGTACTCCTGAACCGTCTGGATCAGACGCTCAAAATCCTTGGAATCCACCGGCTTGGTCATGTAGCTTGCCGCGCCGCTGTCGTAGGCGCGAACCATGTCCTCATCCCGCTCGGAGTTCGTCAAGACGATAACGGGGATCCTCCGCAGACGTTCATCTTGTTTGATGACCGCGAGGACTTCGAATCCGTTCGCTTTGGGGAGCTTGAGATCGAGAAGGACCAAGTCGGGCTTGGGTGCGTCATCAAACTCGCCTTGCCGGTGAAGAAAGTCCAGTGCCTGCTCGCCATCGTAGGCGAAGTAAAGGTCGCACTTGAACTCACTCTTGCGCATGGCACGCTTGATGATCATCACGTCGTCCTCGTTATCCTCGACAACCAGGACGTTCATTCGGTCCGGGCTAAGCATGGGTTTCCACCTCGCTTCTTGCCGTTGCTCTGGGCAGGGTGAAGAAGAACGTGCTTCCTACCCCCACCTCGGATTCCACCCAGATATCCCCCCCATGTTCTTCGACGATCCGCTTACAGATCGCCAAACCAGCGCCTGTTCCTTCAACATCCTTGCGAGGATTCAGCTTCTCGAAGATGCCGAAGATCCTTTCACGGTATCGGCTTTCTATTCCGATTCCGTTGTCCTTGACGAAAAAGGTACACATACCGTTACGGTTCTCCTTGTGGGTCCATCCAACATGCAACGTGGGCAAAGCCTTATCATTGTACTTGATTGCGTTCACGATCAAGTTGCTGAACAACTCTCCGATCCGTACCTCGCTCCCAACCACAGTAGGAAGATCTTCGTCAATCTGGAGGTTTACGCCGCGCAGCCTCATCTCAAGATCCCCGCGCGTCTCCTCAAGTAGCCTCGAAACGGGAATTCTCTCGGTGGAAGCCGAATCGATGTGGATGCTTGACAGGGAAAGAAGATCGTTGATCAACGCCCGCATCCGGCCGGACGTCTTGCGCAATGTCTGAAGGTACGTATTGCCCTCTTCATCCAGTTTGTCTGCGTAGTCTTCGATGAGGAATCCACTGAACGCCTCTACGGTGCGGAGCGGTTCTTTGAGGTCATGAGAGACGACGTACGAGAATTCCTCGAGCTTCTGGAGTGTCCGTTGGAGATTCTGCGTCTTTTCCAGCAGGCCCTCCTCCAATCGCTTGATCTCGGTGATGTCGATGAAGTGGTCAATCCGTCCGCCACGATAGCGCTCCGTTTCCACGGGAATCGATC
This sequence comes from uncultured Thermotogae bacterium, assembly GCA_964547105.1. Taxonomy (GTDB): domain Bacteria; phylum Bipolaricaulota; class Bipolaricaulia; order UBA7950; family UBA9294; genus RXOA01. The sequence continues at coordinate 97,186 of CAZJLO010000001.1, read as the reverse complement.
GGTAGGCCAACACGCGCTCCTCTCGTCCCATACCGGGCTTGACACGGCATGTATAGGATTCGACTGGCGTCCGGGCATCGATCGCTTGCTCGACGACACGACTGACTTCTTCGCAGTTCTCGAAAACCCCGACAAATCGGGCGAATGCTCGCATGGAATCGATCCCGATCAATCGATCTCGGTCAATCCCGAAGAACCGCCCGATGGTCTCGTTCGCCCAAACGACATGGTGTTTGCGATCGCTGATGATGATTCCCGAATCAAGCGTGTCCACGGCTGCCTCGATGAGAAACCGGTAGCGTGCTTCCGCTTCCATCAAGCGCCGCTCCAGCGCAACCACTTGGCGGCGATCCTGCGCCTCGACGAGAGCCATTCGATCCGAAATCCGTTGAGCGCGTAGCTCCATAGGAATCTGCTCGCGTCGCTCGTTCATGAACCGCGTCTTAATGTCGCGGATCTCTCCTCGCTCGAACAGCCGCATCAATTCGGTTTTCATGCGGTCCAACTCTTCCGGGTGGACATACTCCGAAAATTGCAGCGACCGCTTTGTCATGTGCCCGAGAACGCTACGTGATGACTCGTTCCGGCGGAGGATGGTTCCCTCACGATCGATGAAGTGGAGAACGTTCAGCGAGCCTTCGAATACCTCATCGTCGTGACGGTCATCAAGGGTATGAGAATGCCGCCAGCGATCCCGCATTCCGGCGCGTCGGCCCACCGCCAGCCCAATGATCGAAGCCACAGAGAGGTTGGTGGCGAACAGCACACCGATGAGAAGCCCGTCCGAGTGCAACAGGAAAGGAACGCCGATTGCCGATGTGAGAACGGCGATTACGAGTGAACCACGAAGTCGAACACTTGCTGCGACCAGGGCAAGCGGTACCGCGAGCGCGATGAAGACAAGAGGAATCGGCAACGTCTCGGTCATGCGAAGAACGACAAGTACGAGCACCGCAATGACGTACGCCGAAGCGACAACAATACCCTTCTCCACAGTGTTGGATCGTGTGGTCAATGGTTCATTCCTCAAACATCGTTTCAGGCAGAGATGGACGAGCCTTCAATTGCACCATACGGAAATCGGTGAGTATCCGACAGGACACAGATCACCTAAGAGGAAGACGTTTTTCAGTCCGCTAGATGATCAGATTGGGATCAAGATTGACGGAGAACGGTTCCATGATTTTCTGAAGATAGTCTTCGCGCAGGATGCGGATGCGGCGGTTCTCCATCGCGATAATCCCGCGATTCTCGAGCTCGCTCAACGTACGGATCGCGGTCTTTGAAGAAACGCCGGCCATCTCTGCCAGCTCTGCCCGCGACAGTTCAACGCCGCTCTTGCCGAGGTGGAGAATCAGACGGGCAAGTCGCTCCTTGCTCGACGAGTAGGAGCGTTCGGCAAGCTTGTTCTGAAATGCCTTCAGTTCCTCGGAGAGTTTCTCGTACAGGCGGAAGATGGTCTTCGGATGTCGCTCGAGAAAATGGAAGAAATCTCCTCGCTCGATGAAGCCGACGACCACAGGATCCAGAGTCTTGGCATACGCATTGTGACTCCCCTTGTCGAACAGGGTCGTTTCACCGAGGATCTCTCCCGGTCCGGCGATCTTGAGGATCTGACTCTTGGCGCGCGTGCTGCGTTTGACCAGCTTCACCATACCCTCAAAGATCAGGTAGAAGCCGAAAGCAGGCGCCCCTTCGTGGAATATGATCTCTCCCTTTCCACATTCAATCCGGCGAACTGTCTGTTTGAGCCTTTCGAGATCCTTGGCCTTGAGATCGGAGAAGATGCGGAAGTCCTTGAGCTCTGCCATCCCTACCCCCCCTTGACCGTCCTCCGGTTCCCCGAACACGGGAGCGATCTGGTACGTGTCGATAGTTACCCCTGGTCACCACCTGAGCGAGGTCACACGTCCGTTCATTCTATCAGATGGATCGCGGTGTGCCAAGCGATGCACGGGGCGCCAACGATCGGTAGAAGCACGTCGGGCACTGCCGTGATATTCATCCGAGATTCCGGCGTACGTGGGCGGTTCGATCTTGACAGCGACCGCGACGGGGCATAAACTGACCGCTGTTCACCACGCCGGAGTGGCGGAATTGGCAGACGCGCAGGATTCAGGATCCTGTGGGGATTACACCTCGTGTGGGTTCAAGTCCCACCTCCGGCACACCGTCCACGCACTCGGTAGGCTTCCGGGCTTGCCGAGTTTGGTTTGCTAGCGAGCCGCGAGTACCCCGAGGGCGACAAACAGTGCGTGGGCAATCCAGAGACGCATCGTGATTTTCGGCTCGACCAACGTGACGGCAGGAAGAAGAAACGCTCGGTGAACAGATGTCGTTTCCTCGAAATGATGGTGCAGCGGACTCATCCGAAACAGGCGCATTCCCGTTGCTCGGAACAGCCCAACTTGAGCGATGACGGATAGAGCTTCCAGCAAAGGAACGGCGGCAAAGAACGGAAGGAAGAAGACGAGTCCGTTGTCGACGGTCAGCACGGCGAGGACCCCCCCCAACGCAAACGAGCCGACATCCCCCATGAATAGCTTCGATGGATAGCCGTTGCTCCAAAGGAACCCGATGAGGATTGCGATGAGCACGAGAACGGCTGCGGTAGGAGTCGAATCGGGGAATGCAACGACGAGCCCGAGCATCGAGATTGCAGCCACCCCCGTGGCAAGACCGTCCAGCCCGTCGGTCAGATTCATGCTGTTCGTGGTTCCGGTGAACACAAACCACGTCAGCGGGAAGGCGAGCCAATCAGGGATTTGAACGGACATCGACGAAAACGGGACGAAGTACTCGGTCCGAAGCAGGCCGGGGAAAAGTCCGACCAAGAAGCCCCAGGCAACGGTTCCAAGAGCGATCTTCTGCCAGGGGCGCATCCCGGATCCGGTTGCCGCCTGTTCGGGGTGGCGTTGCGACAGCAGATCATCGGTCAGCCCAATCGCACCGAACAGAGCCGACGCAGCGTAGAGCATCCAAGAGGTTGTCGCTCCTTGCCCAATTCCTTCCAGCACGGCGAGGCTCATCCCCCAGACAACCAGGACGACCCCACCGCCCATCGTTGGCGTGCCTTCTTTGGCGAGGTGTGACCGCGGACCGTGCCTGCGGATATGTTTGCCGACGCAATGGTTTGTCATGACGCACGAGAAGACGCTGGATATCGCGACGCACACCACGCCGGCCACAAGAGCCAAAATCCAGACGGCGGTCACGATTTCGCGAACTTGAACACGCCGTCTGTTTCCAGAATCTTCTTCCGCAGAGCGGCGGCGGCTCGGCCATCTGAATCGCCATCTTGTATCGCAAGGCGAAACAGGTCATACGACGTCATGAGGCAGAACCCCTGAGATTTGCAGCCCCGGCGCACCGGCTCGGTGAATTCGGTGGATCGTTGCCTGGGATCGAGATGTCTGAACCCGTTCACAACGAGGATCCCCTTCTTTGGATCCGTGTTTTCCGTTCGTGCGCGGTCGATGAATTTCAGCAAGCGGCGATACGGCTGGATATCGACGGCGCTGTCCGATGCGGCGAACATCATCCGCGCAGTGCCCTCGGGGGAGCGGATGATCAGCCCATCCGGAGTTGTCTCGAGTTCGAATCCCAGAGCGCGGCATGCATCCTCTCCCGCCTGCCTGAGAGCCGCTTGGCTTTGCGCGAACAGGAGCCGTTTCATCAGCGTCGTTGTATCGTATCGTTTCTGCGTTTCCTCGATCTTGGCGTTGAGTTTGTCACGTCGGTTGGTCAGGCTGGTCAATTCGTCCCGCAGAGCCGGTTCTCCCGTGGTCTCGTAGGAAGAGATCCAATCAGGTGCGCCTTCGAATCCTGAACGAGTGCCGACTTTCATCAATGCCTCGACCAGTGCCGTTGCTTCCGATGCAGGGGACACGCCGCGTGTGGGCGGAACCAGAACAAGCCGGCCTTCTCCGTACGGGATCTCCACCGCAATGACATCGCCGATCCGGTTGCGGGCAAGCACGGTTGCGAAGTGCTCGATCGGTGTCTCAAGAAGATCCTGACAAACCGCCTCGTATTCAAGATTCCCGGCCACCCGTTTGAGGAATTCCTCAAACGGGCTATCCGTTCCGGCGAGGTGGATGTCCGTGCCACGGCGAGGGACGAAGCGGCTGTTTGCCGGGAACGAAAGATGGTACTGCCGATCGACGTGCGAGACAGACGGCAACCAGCTGTAACGATCGATTCGTTCGGAGGGTCCGTCATCGGACAGAATGTGAAGAGGCCGCCCGCGGGGGCGAAGACGGCAAACCAACGTTCCTCCTGCCTTGAGAAGGAGGTCGGATGCCTCCCGCCGCCGTCGGGCCATCACCGAGGATACCGCTCGTCCGAGACCCAGATCGTGACCGCGATGCGTTCGACGATCTCCCGAGCCGTCGATTCCCACGGTGGCCCAATGACTGGCAATGGACAACGGGTCGATCAAGACGGCATCAACCGAGGAGAACGATGGCGAATCGAAGAAGCCCTCGCGCGCGAGACCTTCGTGAGCAAGCATCCATTCGACGGCAAGCAGTCGTGGTATCATCGCGCCGCTATCTTAACGTGACCGTTTCACCGGTCCAAGCGGAATCAGCCCTGACGGCATCTTGGCGTCGGAACGCATCACCTGAGAGCTCCGAGAAGGGCTGAGCCAAGCTCGGCGGGCTCGATGCGCGACAAGGCCAGCTCGACATCCTGCAGAAGGATCACCGATCCACCAAGGTAAGTCAGACGCTGTTCTACGGCCGAGTGCACCGACGGGTAATCGAGCGGGCTTCCGCCACCTTCCCGGTAATCACCGAGGGCGTCGGAGATATGCATGACAAGGAGGTTGAACCTCTGCTGAGGGAGAGCTGTTCCGCCTGCCGAACTCGGACTGCCGACGAAGATTCCCTTGGAGAAGAGAAGATCGCGTATGCCCGCCTGCAAGCTCGCCCGAAGCTGTACCTCGAAGCGAATCGCCGACAGGGGAACCCGGCGACTGATCCCCTCGATGACCTTGTCGATTAGCCGTTCAACTGGGAGAGCCTGCTCCAAAGTGGTTGCAAGCGCCAGCAGAATGGCCTCCTTGTCTGCCGCAGTCCCCGCCGCCTGAACGATTCGATCGGTAACAAGCAACGCATCCTCCGCAGTGAGTATGCTTGCGGAGATCCCAAGCTGGAAGGCGCCGCGAATCTGTTCTGCTGAGGGAATCGACGCCGCCATCAGAAGATCCTCCACCGAATCGAGCGAGCTTTGGGCCGACGTCTGCAACCCAACCGGCAGCACAAGCAACATCGCCAGAGAAATGACCGCTGCTATGATCGGGGTTTGACCAAGCATCATGCATCGCCTCCTGCCAACCCGACGTAGCGCACGGAGCTGTAGCCGCCGTAGCTGCGTACTGTCTCATCCGCGGCCGGATCCTGTCCCCACCACTGTCCGTCAACCACGAACGCGTATTCATAGCGGCCGGGATCAAGCGTGAGCTCAACCCGCCAGATGCCGTCGAGATCTTCATCAGCGAGAGGCGTTGCCTCCCAATTGTTGAAGCTGCCGACCAGGACGACTTCGGAGGCATTGGGAGCGGGAACAAGAAACACGGTGGTTCCAACAGCTACCCCGCCATCGAAGGTCTCTGCCATACGCGCAGCCGGGGTGGGCTGTGGAGAGAACTCCGGTAGGAACAGCCCGCCGACGATGAGAAATACAGCTGCGGTTGCTGCGAGAACGGCCAACTGACCGACTCGGCCCGCTCTGCTCGGAGCGACAAGGCCGCGTATCAGATCTCCGAATCCCGGTCTGGGCAACCGTCCTTCCAGTTCTTCCGAGATACGTGATTCGAGCCGCTCAAGGCGCCCTCTGTGGCGGGTGACGTCATGTTCGAACGTCTCTTTCAACAGGTGCTCAAGATCATCGTTGTGCATGATCAGTCAGGCCATCCTTCTCCATAATTTTCTTCAACTGGATCTTTGCCCGATGAATCCTTGTTTTCACGGTCCCTTCGGGGACGGAGAGAATATCGGCAATCTCATTATACGAAAGCTCATTATAGAATCTGAGCACGAGCGGCGTGCGATACAGATACGGAAGTTGGTCCAGTGCCTTCCTCACTTGTCCTAGGCGGACATTGCGTGCGTACTCAACAGCAGGATCGGATCCACCGGCGATCTCATCCGGCGGCGGTATCACCGGATGATAACGGCGGTGTCTGAGCCGGTTTCGGCACAGGTTCGATGCAACGGTGAACATCCACGTCGAGAACTTCTTGTCAATTTTGTAGCGGCGCAGGTTTTCGTAAGCGCGAATGAATGCGTCGTGGGTGATGTCTTCCGCATCCGCTGGATTGTGAAGAAACCCCAAACACAATCCGAACACGGCGTCCTTATAGCGGGCGACGATTTCACCCCAAGCTTCTGTCTCTCCCTGTAGCGATGCACGCAACAGACTCACCTCGTCGAGCAGCCTGTACACGCCGGCCTGACCTCCTGCTGACCAATATACACCGAGTTTGGAGATTGGTTTCGTATTCTGACATCGGTCACCTTCCGCCAGGACGAATCCCCCGGGAGAGGCGGGACGGCGTTCACCAACCGAACCGGGATATCCAGATAGACTCCTGCCAGATTGGCCCATAGGGAGGCTACGCGTGCAAGAACAAGGAGGAGATATGCCTGCGTTTGGAGAAGCAGCGCCAACGGGTTTGATTCGTCGCATTCTAGTCGCGATGCTGCTTTGCGGGTTGGCCTTCGGGATTGCTGCCTGCCGAGGGTTTTTCGGGCAAGCCCCGATTGCCCTCCTCGACCTTACATCGGACGATGATCAGGAAGCACCGGTGGTCTATGTGTTTGACCTGTCGGACTCAAATGACCCGGATGGCCTGATTGTGAGCTACGAACTGGACTACGGTGATGGTACCGCGGCCGATACCGGCACGGATGTGGCCGACACGCCGACGCACGAATACGATGAAGCGGGGACCTTCGAGATTACGCTGACGGTCACAGACAACGACGGACGAATCGGGATGGTCAGCCGAACGGTGACGGTCGGACCGGCCATGATCACGTTTTCCGTAGATCGTGACGGAAGCGGCGCGATCTGGGACTATGACATCTGGCAGATGAGATCTGACGGATCGGAACAGGGAGCGATCTACCTGAACACGGGGGATGAAGAAGTGTTCCCGGCGCTCGTGCCGACGACCCGAAACAAAGTTGCCTATGCGTCGGACGCGGATGGCGACTGGGACATCTTCACGATCAGCCTGGCGGGAGGCCCGCTTGGGCAGAATCAACTGACGGAGCAGACATCGAGCGAAATTCAGCCGACTTGGTCGCGGGACGGAACGCTGATCGCGTTCTCATCCAATGTTGCAGCTCCGGCTTCGACCGACAGCTGGGAAATCTGGACGATGACCTCCGAAGGCCTGTCGCAGGCGAAGTTGACTTCGCAAAGCCCATCCTGGGCGATTGCGCCGTCGTACTCCACGGCGAGCGATGATCTGCTGTTCGTCTCGAACAAGAATGCGACCGGAGAGAGTTCGATCTGGCTTTGGGACAGCACGACCGAGACGGCGACTGTGTTGTTCGACGGACCGGGGCGCGACGGCGATGCTTCCCCGACAGGGTTCGAAGCCTCGCTGGCAACCGCAGTCGGCCTTCCCGCGGTGGCAGGGATCTCGAAGCCGGTATGGAGCCCGGCGGGCACCGAGATTGCGTTCTCGAGCGAACGAACAGCATTCGGCACGACCATTGATATTTGGGTGATGGACGTGGCAGGCGAAAACGAGGTCACCCTGGAAGCGTACGTCGAAGCGATCGTTGGTTCATCGCTCTCCGGAATCACAACCGATGACGATGAGTTTTGCCCGTTCTGGTTGGAGGATGGAAGCGGCCTCGTGTTCGCCCGGGTTGAGACGAGTGGTTTGTACAACCTCTACAAAGTGTCATTCAGCGATGGATCCGTGACGAAGCTGACGTCGACCGGCGACAATGTGTTCCCGGCTGTGGAGGAATTCGGCTTCTAACGAGTGCATGAGGTCGAACCAAGACAGGCAATCCGGAACATCCATCGGCTTGGATCAGGGGCTTTGCATCAGCGCCGCGGGACCGTCTCAAACGGTTTCGCGGCGCTTCGCTTCTTGGCGAACCGGCCTCGAGCCCTGAGAACCATTCCCCAAGTAACCCACGCTACGATCCAGCCGAGAAGAAGCGGCACCTCACCCCACCTGACATAGAACGATCGTTCCTGCCGCAATTCGACGTTGGCGGAAAGGATGCCCTGCAAATCCGATTCGGCAAGGATCGAACCTCGCGCATCGATCACGCCCGAAATCCCGCCGTTGGCTGCTTGAGCAAGGTATCTCCGCGTTTCCACGGCACGGAACACAGCGCAAGCGAAGTGGGCCTCGAGCTCTGAGCTGTGGGAGAACCAGGCATCGTTGGTGATCACGACCAGAAGCTCCGCTCCAGCGGCCGCGAACCCCCGCGAGACCGCGGGGAAACTTGACTCAAAACAGATAGGGGTTCCATAGACGTCGATCGGGAGAGGGCCGATTCCGCGTGAGACATCAAACGGCAGGAACGAGCGGACCAAGTCACCGAGACCGAGTCGTTCGAGAAGTCCCCGTGCCGGAATCCACTCCCCAAACGGCACCAAGCGAACCATGTCGTAGCGATCCTCGATCCGGCCGTCTTTCCCGAGCAGAACGGCGGCGTTGTAGATCTCGCCGTCACGGATGTCTCCCGTGCCGAACAGCAGCGATGCTTCCGACGACCTCGCAAGCTCTTCGAATTGGGGGAGAAGCCGGGAGTCGAGCAAAATGTATCCGGGCAGGATCGATTCCGGAAAAACGATGAGATCGGGCTGAGTCTCCGCGGCGACCTCGCCAAGCTGGAGATAGCGGTCTCGCAGCTCGAGAAGATTCATCCCATCCAGTTTGGCGGTTTGGTTGACATCCGATCCAATGACAGCGACTGACAGCGTTTCCGGCGGTGGATCGCTTGAGGGAACCGGAAACATCGAAAACGCGGCAGCCGCAGCGATCGTGGCAGCCGAAATCAGCATCGGGATCAGTGATCGGCGCCGCGCAGCCAAGGCAAGGCCGCCGTTGGCGATAAGGATGAGCGTGGAAACGAACCACGGGCCGAAGACACTTGCTGCCTGAATCAGCGCCGGTGTTCGATAGAGCGCCGAGTACAACGTGGAGAAACCGAACCCCATCGATCCTTGCGCCCGCAGCCATTCCATCGAAGTCCATAGGAACGGAGACACGAGCAGAAAGGCTGTTGCCGGACCCCATCGTCGTTCGGCGATCGTCACGGCGGCTTTCCAGATGGCAACTGACATTCCGTAGACGCAAATCAAAGCGATGTAGCCGGCAAGAACCATCGGCGTGAATTGCCACAGTGTTAGAAGCCAGCGCAGATCCACGGCAAAGAACGCGATTCCCATCGCCCATCCGGCGAAGAAACCGGATCGCCGTCCGCGGAGAAGAAGTGCCGGCAGCAAGGCACCGAAGACCATGCCGCCTAGCGGCAGATGGCCACTGGGCATGGAAAGCGCCAGCACGGCTCCGGCAAGCCAGGGGTAGGTTTTTCGTATCCAAAGCTTCGCCATATACTCTGGATCATATCGGTTGGGGGGGATGGGATGCACCCGATACTTGTCGAGCTGGGACCGGTCACGATTCGCTACTACGGATTGATGTACGTCATTGCGATTTGCATCGGGATGTGGCTTCTTGCCATGGAAGTGAAGCGGAAGCGTATTCCTCTTCCGACCGAGCGGTTGTTCGATTTGCTGCTATGGGTGATTCCGGCGGCCATCGTCGGAGCACGGCTGTACTACGTTGTGTTCCAATGGAGCTACTATGTGCGCCACCCCGTTGACATCCTCAAGATATGGGAAGGGGGATTGGCGATTCACGGAGGGGTTCTCGCCGGTGTGCTGGTCGTGTTCTTGTTTGCGCGTCGAACCAAGGTGCGATTCTGGTGCCTCACCGACGCGCTGGCGCCAAGTCTCATCCTCGGACAAGCCATCGGGCGGATCGGAAACCTAATGAACGGAGACGCGTTCGGTCTTCCGACATCTCTTCCGTGGGGAATAAAGTTTCCTGTCGATTCCCCTGCCGGGAGAGCGTTTCCGAACCAGGCGACCCATCCGACGATGATCTACGAGATGCTCGGGAATCTAATCGTCTTCATGCTGCTGTGGTTTGTGTTGCGGAAGCGAAGCCATCGAGATGGATTGATTACGGCGCTGTATTTCTTGCTGTACTCGACGGTGAGGTTCTTCGTTAGCTTCGTTCGAGCCGACAGCCTGTGGATCGGCCCGTTCCGAATCGCGCAAGTCGTCAGCATTGGCCTCATCATTGGTTTTGGATCCTGGATCGTGTTTGGGCGCCTGTATAGGCGGACTACAAACGGAAACGGGAACCAAGGTAGAACTGGCGTGCAAGAGGATTTGTGACGAGTTCGTCGGCTGTCCCTTCGACGATGATCTTCCCTTCATGGATCAGGTAGGTGTAGTCGGTCACGGCCAGCGTGTCACGCACGTTGTGGTCGGTGATCACGAAGCCGATTGCCTGCTCCTTCAATCGGGTGAGGCATCCCTGTAGATCATGGATGGTCAGCGGATCGATTCCGGAGAACGGTTCGTCAAGAAGGATGAACGACGGCGACGTGGCCAGGGTGCGCGCGATTTCCAGCCTCCTGCGTTCCCCGGAAGACAGCGTGGAAGCCCGGTGTGACTCGAGAGATGTCAGTGAAAACTCCTCCAGAAGCTCGTGGCGGGCCCGTTCCATTTCGCTTCTTGATCGCGTCCACTCCAAAACGAAGTTCAGATTGTCGGCCACGGTCGCTTTCACAAAAACAGACGGTTCTTGTGGAAGGTAGCCGATTCCCATTCGCGATCTCTGATAGAATGGAAGCGATGCGAGGTTGCGGCCGTCGAGTGTCACGGAGCCCGTCTCGGCGCGGATGAAGCCGACCATCATGCGGAACGTCGTGGTCTTCCCGGCTCCGTTGGGGCCAAGAAGCCCGATGATCTGACCTCGATCGACCCGAAGGGACAGGTGATCGACCACGCAACGCTGCTGGTAGTGCTTCACAAGGTTTGCCGCTTCAAGCATCGTTCTCCGGGCTCGACAGCGTCCCATCAAGGTCCAGCTCGAACTCAAGGACCACCTGCCCATCCGCCTCCCAACCGGTCGATGTCACACGCAGTGTATCCGCGGTGATCTCCCCCTGCGAGAACGACGCGGACACATCTCCCTCAAGGAGGATTGAGGAGACGGCGGTTTCGCCCGCCGCCGGTTGCAGAGTCATGGTTTCGCAGGAGTAGGTGTCGGCACCGATTTCGACGATGACCGATCGCTCGATGACAACTTGATCGTCGACGATTGAGGCGATCTCGCCGGAGACATCGGCGGTCTTCCCGTTTTCCAGCTCGATGCGTAGCAGGATCCCGCCGTCAAACGAGAAATGCTCGCTCGACAGATCAAGCTCCATCATCGGAGCCGTCAGCTGCCCGGAGGAGAACGTGGCGGAGACTTCCAATCCGGACAACATTTCATCTTCTCGCCACCACGTCATCTGATCGGCGAGCAGTGCGTACTCGCGGGTTCGAGCCTCCGTTCGAAGCGCCCTCAGGGAAGGTGATTGAGTCAGCAGTCCTCGCTGTGATGTCAGATCAACGCGGCCCGCTGTCAGCGACAACGTCGTTTCACCCTGTTCCACAAATCGAAGTGCAAGATTGGAGAAACTTCCGGTCTGTGTTGCTTGCATCAGCGATCCCGTATGAGTGTCCAGCGACCACCGCACGGTGCCCGAGTCATCATAGCCCACCAGCTGAAGGGCATCGATGGCGACCGGCTGACGGCCCGTTTCCGGAGATCCGGCCGGGGCGAGCACGACGGCTGCAAGTCCGCCGACAAGGCACAGTGCCGCCAGCGTCAACGACAGTGTCTTGCGAGACATGCCTGCACAAAGCCGACAAAGAGAGGGTGAGGACTCACGAATCGAGACTTGAATTCCGGGTGAAACTGAACGCCGACGAACCATGGATGTTCTTGCAGTTCAAGGATCTCGACCAGTCTCCCATCGGGAGATGTTCCAGCGACGTGGAATCCCCCAGCGGAAAACGCCTCACGGTATGCGGGGTTGAACTCATAGCGATGCCGATGACGTTCCGAGATCTCCGCTGTCTTGTAGCAAGAGAGACTGATCGAATCGGATGCGAGAACCGCGGGATACGCTCCGAGACGCATCGTCCCGCCCTTGTCTCGAAGCCCGGTTTGAGCCTCCATCAAGTCGATGACAGGATGAGGAGTCTTGGAGTTGAATTCCGCGCTGTCGGCGCGGCCTAGGCCAAGGCGATTGCGCGCGAACTCGATTGCCGCGCACTGCAAACCAAGGCAGATCCCGAAAAACGGGATATCGTTCGTGCGAGCGTACGAGACGGCTTCCACCTTCCCGTCGATGCCGCGATCTCCGAACCCGCCAGGGATCAACACACCATCCACTTCGGACAAGTAGCGGTCCGGACCGTGCTCGTCAACAGATTCGGCGGAGACCCACAAGGGATCGATGCCGACTTCGCTGTGAACACCGGCGTGAATGAGCGCTTCGTGAATGCTGATGTACGAATCTCGCAGCTCGATGTACTTGCCGACGATTGCGATCCGTACTCGCTGCGTTGGGCAGCGCAACTTCTCGACCCGCTGGCTCCAGCGCTCCATATCGGGGGCTCGCGGAGGGAGCTTCAGCCCTGCGGACACTGCTGCATGAAGACCTTCTCGTTGAACGACAAGCGGGACATCATAGATGGAGAACTGATCGATGTCCTCGATGACATTCGCTTCGGGAACGTCGCAGAACAGGGCAATCTTCCTGCGCACGTCAGGCGGGACGGATCGTTCCGCCCGCGCCACGATGGCATCAGGCTGGATTCCAATCCCCCGAAGCTCCTTCACGCTGTGCTGAGTGGGCTTCGTTTTCAGTTCGTCGGTGCTTGACATCTGCGGAAGCAGAGTAAGATGGACAAAGAACGTATCTTCCGCCGGGAGCTCGTCCTTCAGCTGGCGAAGCGCCTCCAGAAACGGCAGGCTCTCGATGTCGCCGACCGTGCCTCCGATCTCGACGACGGCAATCTCGGCGGCACAATCGTCAAGTGGTTTCCGGATCAGTTTCTTGATCTCATCCGTGATGTGTGGGATGACCTGCACGGTCTTGCCGAGGAACGATCCAGCGCGTTCCTGACGAATGACGCTCCAGTAGACTTGCCCCGTTGTCGCGTAGTTGCGGGCAGATAGGCTCTCGTCAAGAAACCGCTCATAGCGGCCGATATCAAGATCCGTTTCCTTCCCATCGTCGGTGACAAACACTTCACCGTGCTCGTAGGGGTTCATCGTGCCCGCGTCGATATTGACGTAGGGATCGATCTTCTGCAGAGAAACGCGGTACCCGGATTGCTTGAGGAGAAGGCCGATCGATGCCGTGATGACCCCCTTGCCGAGGCCGGAGAGGACACCACCGGTGACGAACACGAACTTGCGCAAGAGACCCTCCATGGGTTTTGTGGAAGGATACGAGAAACGCGGGCACTCCTTCAACCAGGTTCAGCGTGGACGTGGCGAGCCGTTGGAGAACGGTGACAAGGTTGCGTATACTTCGCAGACGATTGCCAGCAGTGAAAGGATCGGTGTTCGATGCGTTTGTTTTTTGAGATCGTACTCGTTCTGGATTGTCTTGCCCTTGTCGGAATGGTCCTTATGCAGATGAGCGAACACTCCGGGCTTGGCGGTGCATTCGGTTCGGGGATGTCCGGCACTGTGTTCGGGCGCGATGAAACGCGCGATCCCAAGCGCACTGTGACCTATGTGCTCGCAGCCCTGTTCATTCTGCTGGGATTCGTTCTCTCCGTGTTCTAGCAACCGCCTGTTGATGCATGCGGCTTTCGCTCTTCCCGGCGTTTCTCCAGCGATGCTATTCGATTCGCATTGACGACCATGAGGGAGGAAGAATGCCCCGACGCCGTGTGTTGCTTGCTACCCGGAACACCGGGAAGATACGCGAAATTCGGGAGATCCTCGCGACGGTTCCCGATCTTGTCTTGGTGACTTTCCGCGACGTCCCTTTCCCGGATATCGACGAAGCCGGTTCGACATTCCTAGCTAACGCTCTGCTCAAGGCGCAGGCGATTGGCGAGCTGACGGGTATGGCCGTTCTTGCAGACGATTCAGGGCTTGAGGTCCCGGCGTTGGGTGGAGAACCCGGCGTTCGATCTGCCCGCTATGCCGGTGAACCCCCCGACTACGACGCCAACAACCGGCTGCTGCTGCAGCGATTGGGCGAACCGGATGCCCACGGACGCCCGCGGGATCGATCAGCTCGATTCGTGACTTGGGTTGTCCTCCGCTTGGATCAGCAGCACGAGTCCTTCTGGCAAGGGAAGTTGCGCGGGCGAATCCTGGAAACGCCACGCGGTACAGGAGGATTCGGCTACGATCCGCTGTTCGTTCCCGAAGGGCGGATAGAGACGCTTGCCGAGATGGGATCTGCTGAGAAGAACAGGATCAGCCATCGCCGACTGGCGCTACAGCACGTTCTCGAGTTCTTTGAGCAGTCCGACACGGCGCGCCTGGCGCCTTCGTTCCCTGACGAAGACGCGGAGGACGGAGATTCCGCCTGCCGGCTATGAGTCGTCGCCCGATGTGTCAAGCGGCGGCAGCAGGTCAGAGAGTTCTTTCAGGAGGCGTTTCTGGGCCGGCGTGATGTGCGTTGGGATCACGACTTCGACACGGACAACGTGGTCTCCTCGACCGCTGCTCTGCAGGTCGGGGATGCCCTTTCCTTTGATGCGGATGAGCGCGCCGGATGAGGTTCCCGGAGGGACGGTGATCGTCGCCTCTCCCCACAGTGTCTCCACCGGGACGCGTGCGCCGAGCACTGCCTGGGGATAGTGCAGCTTCAGCACCGAGAGAATGTTGCGTCCGTCCCGCTTGAACTGATGATGAGGGATGATTTCAATCACGATGTACAGATCGCCAGAAGGGGCGCCATCGATCCCTGCGTTTCCTTGGCCTTTGAGGCGAAGACGTGAATTCTCTGGAACGCCGGCCGGTACCGTCACGGAAATCTTGCTCTTCTCTTTTGCCCGGCCGGATCCATGGCAACGGTGGCATGGGTTTGCCGTCACGTCCCCCTTTCCTTGGCATTCGGGGCAGGTCTGGATGTTGACGAAACTCCCGAGAAGGCTTTGCTGGCGGTACTCCACTTGTCCCCGGCCGTGACATGTCGGGCAAGTTGTCTTGGCGGTGTCAGGCTCGGCGCCGCTCCCTTTGCATCGGTCACAGCGAACGAGACGTGGCGCGGTGACTTTGATCTTGGTTCCGGTGGCGGCGTCTTCCAGAGAGATCCTCAGCTTGTACTCGATGTCTTCGCCCTGGCGCGACGCGGGCCGGCGTGACGCGGTCCGTCCGCCTTGGCGGAAGAAGAGATCAAATAGGTCATCAAAACCGCCAAATCCGAACTCCGAGTAGGCCTGGCGAGCACGGCGGAAGTCCGTGTCACCGAACGTAAACCCCTGAGCGGGACCGGCATGACCGTATCGATCATACTGCAGCCGTTTCTCCTGGTCGGAGAGGACTTCGTAGGCTTCAGCGACGCGTTTGAACTCCTCTTCCGCCCGGCTCTTGTTTCCCGGGTTCTTGTCCGGATGGAGTTCCTTTGCCTTGCGGCGGTACGCACGCTTGATCTCTTCCGGGGTCGCCTTGCGGTCCAACCCCAAGATCTCGTAGTAATCGGTCTTGGCCACGCCGTTCGCTTCCCCTTCCCCTACTCGCCGTCGTCGTACTCGGCGTCGATGTATTCGCCATCATCCGCTTCTTCGCCTGCGGAAGAAGCTTCCCGCCCCTCCTGAGAGGGCTGCGCCTCAGGGCCGGTCTCGCCTTGCGTTTGAGCTTGCTTGTACGCTTCCTCCGCCAGCTGTTGGGCGCTTCCGGAGAGCTGCTGCATCGCCTTTTTCAGCTCGTCCAAGGGAGCATTCGACGCGATCTTATCGCGCAAGGATCTCAGATGATCCTCGATTTCGGTTCGCTTTTCCTGCGAGACCTTGTCGCCAAGATCGGAAAGCGTCCTCTCCACGCTGTAGACAAGCTGGTCGGCCTGGTTTCGCGTTTCGACTTCCTCGGCGCGTCTCCGGTCTTCTTCCGCGTGTTCTTCGGCATCTTTGCGCATCTGGTCGATCTCGCCGTCCTGCAGCCTGGATGATTCCGTGATCGAGATCGAGGCTGTCTTGCTCGTTGCTTTGTCTTTCGCGGTCACGTGAAGGATGCCATCCGCATCGATGTTGAATGTCACGTCGATCTGCGGTACGCCGCGAGGAGCCGCGGGCAACCCCGAGAGCTGGAATTTGCCGAGGGATTTGCCATCTGCAGCCATTTTTCTCTCCCCCTGGACAACGTGAATCTCAACGGCGGGCTGGTTGTCTTCGGCGGTCGTGAATGTCTTTGTCTTCTCCGTGGGGATGGTTGTATTGCGCTCGATCAGTGGTGTTGCGATTCCGCCCAACGTCTCGATGGAAAGTGTCAGCGGTGTCACATCCAACAGGACGATCTCATCCACCTCGCCGGCGAGCACACCGCCCTGAATCGCGGCGCCAGCGGCGACCACTTCGTCTGGATTGATCTCCTTGTTGATCTTGCCGGGAACACGCGATGAGATCAGCTCCTGCACGCGAGGAATTCGCGTCGATCCGCCGACCAGGACAACTTGATCGATTGTTTCGCTGGTTGCGTTGGCGACCCGGAGCGTCTCGTCCACGACACGAACCGTCCGATCGAGGAGATCGCCGATCAGCTGTTCGAATTTGGCCCGGGTAAGCTTCTGTTCGAGGTGCTTGGGGCCGGTCGTGTCGGCGGTGATGTACGGCAAGTGAATCGTTGTCTCCTTGCGGGTAGACAGTTCCTTTTTCGCCGCCTCGGCAGCATCCTTCAAACGCTGAATTGCGCTAGGATCCTTGGAGAGATCAATCCCCGTGTCCTTGCGGAATTCCTCTGTCAACCAATCCATGATCCTTTGGTCGAAGTCGTCGCCTCCGAGCTGGGTGTCGCCATCGGTTGCGATGACCTCGAAAACACCGTCCCCGATTTCGAGGATGGATACATCGAATGTGCCGCCGCCAAGATCGTAGACAAGGATGGTTTGCTCGCTTTCCTTGTCGAGTCCGTAAGCCAACGCGGCGGCCGTAGGCTCGTTGATGATGCGCATCACCTCAAGACCGGCAATCCTTCCGGCGTCCTTTGTCGCTTGACGCTGGGCATCGTTGAAATAGGCGGGCACGGTGATGACTGCCTTGGAGACTTTTCCGCCAAGATGATCCTCGGCATCCTTCTTCAGCTTCTGGAGGATCATTGCCGAGATTTGCTCCGGCGCGTAGTCCGTGGTCGATCCATCGATGGTGATTTTCGCCTTGAAGTCCGTTCCCATATGCCGCTTGATCGAGGAAATGGTGTGCTTGGGGTTGGTGATCGTCTGGCGTTTTGCCAGTCGTCCGACAAGGCGTTCTCCCTCGTCGGTGAATGCGACAACCGACGGAGTCGTGCGCTCACCTTCCGTATTGTTGATGATTTCCGGCGAACCGCCTTCAAGCACGGCGACGCAGGAGTTGGTCGTTCCCAAATCGATTCCGATGATTTTTTCTCTCATGATGATTCTCCCTCCTCCTTTGCGCCGCGGCTCACACTTACTTTGCTGGGGCGTAGCACGCGGTCGTACCTCAAGTATCCCGGCTCGAATTCCTCAAGAATCTCGTTTCTGGGCCGCTCGCTCTCTGCAGTGAGAACGGCTTCGTGGCGCTGCGGGTCGAACTGATCGCCGACGGCAACAATGAGCTGGATGCCTCTTGAATCCAGCCACTGTGAGAACTGCCTTTCAATCTGGCGTAGACCTTCGAAAACGGCGGATTCGCCTTCTCCCTTTGTGTTCTCGTGCAGATGAACTGCTCGGAGCACATTGTCATAGAGGGGGAGAATCTCCAGGATCAAACCATCGGCGGCTCGCTCTTGCGCGGAGGCCATATCGCGGGTTACCCGTTTCCTGTAGTTCTCGAACTCCGCCTGCATTCGCATGATGCGGTCGGCATAGTCCTGCTGCACATCAGCCTCGTTGTTTCCAGTCCGGGGGGCCTGGACGTCCTTGTTCGGAGCGCCCGGCTCGGTCTTGTGAGCGATTTCGACGTCAGCGACGCGCTCGTCCTTGGTGTCGGAATCGTTGACGATGCCGAGGTCACGATGATCCGGTTTCTTCTTCATGAACTTCCTCCTCCGCATGACGGGCGCGAGCGCCGAGGAAGAATGCCTCCAACCTCGCGCCGATGTAGTTCGTCGCGGACAATGCCTTGCTGTAATCCATCCAGAGCGGAGCAATGATCCCAAGAACGCCGTCGTGAGGTCCGTATCCGGCTGTGACCACACTGAAACCCTCCATTCCCGGCAGCGGGAGATCCCCAATGGCGATTGCCACGCTGGAATCTCCTTCGCGGTAGGAACGAACCGCATTCACAAAGGCCGTTGGATCCTTCAGCGCGCTCATGAGACCGGTGAATCGATCAAGGGCGGTCTCGGGTTCTACGAGGCGAAGCTCCGGGAGCACGTTTGCCAGTCCCTCAAGAAAAAGCGGCTGGCGCTGTTCGCGCGCCAACAAGAATCGCAGCACGCGAAGCGCCTGACGGACGGACGGCTCGTACCAGCCATCCGAACGATCCTCGGAAGCCAGTTGAAGAACACGGTCCAACGTAACGCCGTGAAGACTATCATTGATCAGCTGAGTGACCCGCCCGATCACATTGTGATCGATTCGCCCCTCGATCGGGACGACGCCATGCTTGACAACGCCAATGTCGGAGATGACGACCAACAGCGCCGAATGCGCTGATAATCTTGTCAGCACGACGCGGTTGAGCTGCGTCTCTTTGGCGCGCGCGGGGATGACAAACCCAGCACAGCCGGTGATGCTCGCCAGCAGAAACGCGGTGTGTTGCATCGTCTCTGCCACTTCGAGATACGGCGTCTCATACGCCTCGACGACCGCGTGCTGCTCCTTGCGTGTCAATTCGGAGAGGTCGAGAAGCCATTCCACAAAGAATCGGTAGCCCTTCACGGTCGGCACGCGTCCGGAAGAGGAGTACGGCTTGCGGATGAACTCGCGTTCCTCAAGATCGCTCATGTCATTGCGGACCGTGGCTGACGACACCCGCAGTCCGTAGTCCTCGAGGATCATCCGCGATGAAACCGGTTCTCGGTAGCGAATATACCGATCAACGATCTCTTTCAGAATCAGCCGTTGTCTCTCAGGTAGGTTCATCGTCGTATTTAGCACTCAAGATTACTGTCTGCTAATGATAGGCTCCGTTGGGTTTGTTGTCAATGTCGGTCTTGACAGACCGCCCGTGTCGGCCTATAGTGACTCCAAGATGAACCAAGCACGGAGCAGCGAACGAGTCCAATTGCGACACGCGATCAGCTCCGGCTTCTATTTCTGGTATTGGTTTACCCCTGGCTTCTGCGCGGCGCGCTAGCAACCAACAAGCGCGTCCCGAAGAAGCCAGTTGCCGACTGCAGGCGTTTGCCTGCGGTCTTTTCTTTTTGGGGGATGGAAATGGATTTACGCAAACAGCAAGGAGGTGAGCCGACTTCAGCGTGTGGGAACCCAACGATGGAAGACGCCGCCCGCGCAACGGACCGGCAAAGATCGCTGCCGCGGGCGGTGCTTCGGAGCAGCCCTGAGACCAGGGCTGCAGGAGGAATAGCTTACAAGACGAAGGAGCTGTTGTGAAGCGAAAAGGACTGTTGATCATATTGGGGCTGCTGGTTTGTGCCTCGCTCGTCGGCGTGGCCGCCCCGCTGAAGATTGGAATCTGCAAGATCGTGGAACATCCGGCGCTCGACGCAGTGGAACAGGGAACGATCGATGCGTTGACGGCCGCCGGATACGAAGACGGAGTTGACGTGGAGTACCTGCTTGCCAGTGCTCAGGGAGACTACACCGTGGCGATTTCCGTTGCCCAGAATTTCCAGGCACAGGGGGTGGATTTTGTCGTTGCGATTGCGACAGCGACGGCTCAAGCTGCGGCAGAAGTGTTCCGCGGTACGGACACCCCAGTCATCTACGCAGCCATCACCGATCCAGTTGGGGCTCAGCTTGTTCCCGATGCCACTGATCCGAGCGGCAATGAGAATGTCACCGGAGTCTCGGACATGATCAATGTGGCTGATGACATCGCGCTACTTCAGTCGTTGTCCGATGACATCGAATCGATCGGCATCGTTTACAACCCTGGAGAGGCGAATTCCGTGGTACTGACGAATATGGCACGCGAAGCGGCGGAGGCCCTCGGCATCTCGCTGATTGCGGCGAGTGCGGACACGTCGGCAAACGTACCGATTGCTGCACAGTCGTTGATCGGGCGGGTTGATGCCCTGTATGTGACAACGGACAACACGGTCGTCTCGGCGCTTGACTCCGTCCTTTCCGTCTCACAAGAAGCGAAGATTCCGTTTCTTGTCGCCGATCCGACTAGCCTTGCCGGTGCAACGCTTGCCGTCGGATTCGACTACTACGATCTGGGCCTAACGGCCGGGGAGCTTGTATTGCGGATTCTCGGCGGTGTACGCCCCAATGAGATCCCGGTGACGTTCGTTTCCGGTGCAGGAATTCACTTGAACCTCGACGAAGCGGCGTTGATCGGATTCGTGTTCCCGACGTCGGTGGTCGAGCGAGCGTCTTCGGTGTTGTACGGCGGCGTGTCTTTTACCAGAAACGAAGAATAAAACGGGAGATCGGCGATGGAGACGCTTCTCATACACGCACTCGAACAAGGTCTGGCCTACGGAATTGCCGCGCTCGGCATTTTCCTAACCTATCGCATTCTCGACTTCCCTGATCTCACCGTCGACGGAAGCTTCGTGACCGGAGCGGCCATCGCCTCTCTTCTCTTAT
This sequence comes from uncultured Thermotogae bacterium, assembly GCA_964547105.1. Lineage (GTDB taxonomy): Bacteria > Bipolaricaulota > Bipolaricaulia > UBA7950 > UBA9294 > RXOA01. Next base: position 76,208 of record CAZJLO010000001.1, on the reverse strand, counting down.
CCAAATATGGGTTTGATCCGTTTTCCGTTCTTGTTATCGCGTTCGTCGCCGGAGCGGCGGCAGGAACAGTGACCGGATTGCTGCATACGAAGCTGAAGATCACCAGCCTTCTGTCGGGGGTGCTGATGATGATCATGCTGTATTCGATCAATCTGCGAATCATGGGACGGCCGAACCTGTCCCTGCTTCGCATTGGCACGGTGACGCGCCTTGTCGATGCAGCCTGGTCCGGGCTTGGACCGGTGGCGATCCTGACTTTCATTGCCGTTCTGGCGATTGGCGTCAAGCTTGCGCTGGATCTGTTTCTTCGCACGGAGGTCGGATTTGCGCTCCGCGCTACCGGGGATAGCGAAGCGATGATCACCGCTCAGGGAGTCAACACCAATACGATGAAGGTTCTCGGTGTCGCTGTTGCCAACGGATTGGTTGCCCTCTCCGGCGCCCTGGTGGCGCAGTACAACGGATTCGCAGACGTCGGAATGGGAACCGGGACGATCGTGACAGGTCTGGCGGCCGTTATCATCGGAGCTACGCTGATCCGATCTTCGCGGATTGGATGGATGACCGCCGGCGTGCTGGTTGGATCGATCATCTACCGAATGGCGGTGGTTCTGGCGTTGCGCTACGGCTACGTCATCGGGTTCCAAGCGAGTGACATGAAGCTCGTAACCTCTCTCCTGGTGATTCTGGCGCTGGTGGCACCGACGCTTCGGGAACGTCGGCAGAGGAAGGTGCGGGCATGTTGAGCCTGAAGGATGTCTCCAAGGTTTTCCAGATAGGAGCTGACCGCAAGGTGGCAATCCGGCAGATCGATCTTGATCTTCGTTCCGGCGAGTTTCTCACGATCATCGGCTCCAATGGTGCAGGCAAGAGTACGCTCTTAAACCTCATTGCAGGAACGTTTCCCCCCACGACGGGCACGATCCGGCTGGCAGACATGAACCTCACTGGTGTGCCGCCTCACATCCGAGCGCGGCGGATCGGTCGTATTGTTCAAGATCCGCTGGCCGGAACGGCTCCGTCGATGACCGTGGCGGAGAACCTTGCGCTGGCTTCGAAGAGAGGCCATCGAACGCTGCGACTCGCCCTCCCATCGCGAATGCGACACCGCATTCGTGAACAGCTGGAGGTGTTGAACATCGGAATGGAAGATCGTCTCGATTGCCATGTGTCGACACTCTCCGGCGGAGAGCGCCAGGCATTGACGATTCTGATGGCGACCCTGGCCCAGCCGGAGGTCTTGCTGCTCGATGAACATACAGCGGCGCTCGACCCAAGCAACGCCGCGATGATCGTGCGGATGACCTGCGCGTTTGTTGAGCGGCTTGGGCTGACAACCTTGATGGTTACCCACAACATGGAGCAAGCGATCGAGCTTGGCGATCGACTGGTGATGATGCACAAGGGCGAAATCATCTACGACATCGCCGGAGAAGAGAAGGCCGACACAAGCGTGGGCGAGTTGGTCGGGATGTTCGCGCAGCACCACGTCGTCGATGATGAGCTGTTGCTTGAGCGTGTGTGCTAGCCGGCGGGTTCGGGACAAGGAATCGAGACAGGGGTAGACAGACGATCGGCGTCGAAAGGCCAAGCTGTGACGACAGCCGCTCCCGCCATGGGCGGTGGCTCAGTCGGCTCTTCCGCAGCAGCTCTTGTACTTCTTTCCCGATCCACATGGACAGGGATCGTTTCGTCCAACCTTCTTCGGGTGCGTGACCGGTTTCGACTTGCCGTGCGGGGGTTGGCTGGCACGTTGCCGCGCATTCCCCAGAGCGGATGCGCTGTCGTGCACAAGTTGCACATTGCGCTGCGCGCCGCTCGGCGTCCCCGGTTTGGTCGGGGCAAGGCGGGCGCTGAGGACGAGGCGAACGATCTTTGCGCTGGCCCGGGCAAGCATCTGCTGGAACAGGGTGAACGATTCGCGTTTGAATGTCACGAGAGGGTCGGTTCCGCCGTATGCGGTCCACCCGATCCCCTCGCGCAGATCGTCGAGGGTGTAGAGATGCGCCAACCACTGCTCATCGATCACTCCGAGCATCAGATAGCGGGCGATCAACGGGAATTGGGGCCCCAATCTCTCTTTCTGTCTGCCAAGCGCCGCGCGGAGTTGGTCGAGAAGCGTCGATGACAGCTGTTCGGGGGAGACATCCGCCAGTCCCGCCGGAAGCTGTCCGATCACCGATGCCAACTCGCGTCCCAGTCCGTCCAGATTCCGGTCTTCCTCGGGAATCGACGGGTCGGCGTACCGAGAAACGAGATCAGTTGCGTATTCTGCGAACAGCTCATCGAATCGATCATCGAGATCATCAAGCGGGATCTTCTCGGACGAATCTCGGGGGGGGAGCAGGAGTCGGTCTCGCAATGTGTAGATGGCGTCGCGCTGCTTCGCCATGACCATATCGTAATCGATCAGCCGCTTGCGAATCTCGAAATTGCGTCCTTCCACGCGCTTTTGCGCCCGCCGGATTGCCCCGGTCAGCATTTCGTGCTCGATTGCTTCCCCTTCTTCCATCCCTAGGCGATCGAGCAACCCTCCGATCCGATCGCCGCCGAAGATTCGAAGCAGATCATCGGTCAAAGAAAGGTAGAACTGCGACGAGCCGGGGTCGCCTTGCCTTCCGGCGCGCCCCAGCAGCTGATTGTCGATGCGGCGAGACTCATGGCGCTGACAGCCGATTACATGGAGACCGCCGATCTCGGAGACGTTCCCTCCAAGCTTGATGTCCGTTCCACGTCCGGCCATGTTTGTGGCGACGGTGATCGCTCCCGGCTGACCCGCATCCTGAACGATCTCCGCCTCTTTCTCGTGATGTTTGGCGTTCAAGACGGTGTGGGGCAGCTTGCGCGCCTTGAGCAGACGGGAAAGCTGTTCCGACTTCTCGATCGAGTTCGTGCCGATCAACACCGGACGTCCTTGTTCGTGAAGATTCTTCGTTTCGTCGGCGATCGCTTCGAACTTCGCCGTTTCGGTGCGGAAGATTCTGTCGGGAAGAGCCCTACGAATCAGCGGGCGGTTCGTCGGGATTTCGAGAACGGGGAGACCGTAGATCTGCTTGAATTCCTCTTCCTCCGTCTTTGCGGTGCCCGTCATGCCGCACAGACTTCCGTAGAGGCCGAAGTAATGCTGCAGCGTAATCTGAGCGAGCGTCTGAGATTCTCTTTGAACGGTGAGGCCCTCTTTTGCTTCCAGGGCTTGGTGCAGGCCATCGGAGAAGCGTCGATCGGGCATCAGTCGACCGGTGAATTCGTCCACGATCATGACCCGGCGGTCTTTGACGATGTAGTGGCTCTCCTTCTTGAATAAATGCAGCGCCCGGAGAGCGTTCAGCAGGTAGTTCTGGTTGTCGCGGGATTCCTCGGTTTCAGCGTAGAGATTCTCGATGGAGAGAAGCCGCTCCGCCTTGTGGACGCCGGCGTCAGTCAATGACAGTCGCCGCGCTTCTTCGTCGATCTCGAAGTCGGCATCCCGACGAAACGATCGAGCAATGCCGGCAAACTTGCGATACTGGTCGATGGTCTCGGATGTCGATCCGGAAATGATCAGCGGTGTCCGTGCTTCATCGACAAGGATATTGTCGATTTCGTCGACAATGGCGAAGTCCAACGAGCCTTGCACTTTTCGATCGACGTACAACACCATGTTGTCGCGGAGGTAATCGAAACCGAACTGGTTGTTGGTCCCATAGATGATATCGCAGGCATAGGCCGCCTTCCGCTCCTCAACCTCCATCCCGTTCTGCAGAAGCCCCACCGTGAGTCCGACGGCCTCGTATGCAGGCCCCATCCATTCCCGGTCTCGCCGAGCCAAGTAGTCGTTGACTGTGACTACGTGAACCTTGCCGAGAAGGGCATTCAGCGCTGCCGGCATCGTTGCGACAAGGGTCTTGCCTTCCCCGGTCTGCATTTCGGCGATCTTTCGATCATCGAGGACGAGCGCGCCAAGAATCTGCACGTCAAACGGGCGCATGCCGAGGGTCCGTGCGGCGACTTCGCGAATAATCGGGAACACGGTGGGGCGAATCTCTTGGCGTGGGGCGCCGTCGGCGAGCCGCTGGCGACACCGATCAATCTCCTCGCGAAGCGCGGCGTCGGAAAGCGCTGCGACCTCGGTAGCTCGCCCGTTGATCTCCTGAATCTCTTTGTCGTAGCGGGCAAGCTGCTGGGCGTCGGTTTGCCCGAGAAGATAGTTGACGGCGTGGCGGAAGCGATGGGTACCCATAGGAGTCACCGGGTCAGTATAGGAACGTCGCCCATATCGTTCAAGGAGGATCAACCCTCCAAGCGGCTGAGAGCGGCGGACAGAATTTGCAGTTTGTCCCGAAGGCCGGCCTCTTCTGTCTCGATTTGCTCAATCTCCGACGGTGATAGCTCCCCCAGTTCTTGTCGCCCCTGGAGAAGAGCGAGTTTGGAGCGGACGATCGATTCAGCCCGGGTGTACGCCGCCGCTGCCATCTGCGGCGTGGATCCAAGCTTCAATGCTGCGTTCAACTGATGAAGATCGCCGAGTGCCATGTATACTCCCTCATCAGTCGGGGCAAGGTTGGCATACAGCGTCAGCGCGTCGAGTAGGTTGGCGATCTCAAGAGAAATCTCTCCGTAACGCTCCGCTGTCAGGTAGATGGTTTCCGATCCCGAAATCACCGTTGCCAGGTCACCGATGCGGCTGGTGATCAGATCAAGTCCTATCGCGAGGATTAATTCTGCTTCCGCTTCCTGGCCGAGCAATCGGCGAACGTAGCCAAGCGCCGGATAGGCGCGAACATAATCGGGCCGAGCTGCAATGAGCTGCTCCAGGATCTCGTTGGCTGTCGCCGCATCACCCCCTCGCTGCGCCGCCACTGCTCGCAGGTAGGATGCTTGGAATCCGATTTCCCTCGGAGGGCGAGAGGCCATGAGAAGATCGAGGTAGTCATTCGCGGCATCGAGATCCTGCAGCGAGAGACTGGCATTGGCCAACTGAAGGTAGATCTCTTCAGAGATGAACCGCGTGAAGCACATCTCCAAGTTCTCCCTGGCTTGCTCGATTTTCCCCTGTTGGAGCTGAGCTGCGGCAAGGTAGTAGTACGTCTGGCGGGCCGCGAAATCGGCGCGGATGCTCGCAAGAAAGAGTGCTTCCGCTCCAGCCGGATCGCCTGCATCCAGGAGCTTCACGCCGCGCTGATACTGAATGTTGGCGCCAAGGTCGCGGATCGCGATGAATGAGACCGCGATTCCGCTGATGGTCAGCAACACCGCCACAGCCGGGATTGCGCGGTCCGGCAAGCGCAATCCGAACACTTGCTTGTCCCCGTAGGCCGGCGAGAAGATCAGACCGAGAAGCACGACGGCTGCCCAGGATGATGCCGGGAGATGCGCCGGGAAGCTGACGGCGGCATGAACGCAGAACACAACGACACCGGCAAACAACAGCAGGAGATCAAGCCTCTCCCATTCTTGGTGATTCGCGCGGAGTCGGATCCAGAAACCGGCGAACAGAAATGCCGCCAGTAGAAGCGTGGCGATGCCGCCGACGACCCCCAATTCGGCAAGGACTTGTACGTACTCGCTATGCGCTTGTGCAGCACGAGCGATCGGCGTCGTGTAGGAAGCTCCTCGCGGCGTAGCGAGGAAAGCCGCCTTGTACGGGATGAACTCCAGTTTGTAGTTTCCCAGTCCCACACCGACAACGGGGTGATCCTTGAACATCTCCAGAGCGACCCATTCAACGAGTATCCAATTACCGTTAGGATAGCTGCAATGAACGCTTGGTCAATTTCCATGTTAAACGGTAAGAAT
>CAZJLO010000001.1:6658-70423 GCA_964547105.1 uncultured Thermotogae bacterium | reverse complement strand
CCGACAACGGGGTGATCCTTGAACATCTCCAGGGCGACCCACCGATCGTCGGACCGCGTTTGCCCCGAGCTTCTCGCCCAGAGGTCGGAAAACCAAGTGTTTCCATCATCGGATAGCACGACGACGGAATTTAACGGCCCGGAAGGAGCGGCGAACAACCCAACCACTGTTGCCGATAGGACAAGGGCGATCAACCAGCGGCGGCTGGATGCAATCGGGGCCACGGGACGGAAAATCGCCCATGCGGCGGCGAGAAAGACGACAGCGACCGACAGCGCGACCATGGTTCCTGTCTGATCAACGAACAGGACGACGCCAAAGCAAGTGGCAATCATGATGAGCGAAAGCGTCCGCAAGAAGCGTGATCGCAATCGGATCAGAAGCATGATGCTCGGTAGCAGGAGGTAGGCGAGATACCCTCCGAGGTAGTTGCGGTTCCCCATGGTGGAGATGACGGGATCGAGCGGGCTGTTCCCGGGGCCACCGGGAACTACGCCACCGTATTGGAGAAGGCCATAGATGGCTGCCAGCGTGCCAGCGGCGAGCAAAGAGAAGAGAATCACCGTAACATCGCGCGGGTGTTGCGCGAGATTGCTGGCCAAGAAGAATACCCCGCCGAAGCAGAGCATCAAGGCGACGCTCTGCAGCACGACGGAGGCATTGGTCGCATTGAGCAGCGACAGCAAAGCAGAGCCGACCAACAGCGCAAACGGGAACATCAGTCGAGGTACGCGAACCGCCCATGTTCCCCGCTTCCAGGCAAGGATTCCCCACGCCGCATAGAAGAGACCGACGCTGACGAGGGCAAGGACGGATTTCGTGTAGCCGTACTCGGACGCCGTCGGCCAGACAAAGAGAGGCACCGCAAAACAAAGCACCGCAAACGCAAACAACAGGCAGCGCGGCTGACGTATCGGTGCCGACGACTCCTCACGTGGCTTCGACTTGGGGATACTTGGCAGCGTCATCTCAGAAGGATTATAAGCCAGATGTGAACTTGGCGACATCGTCGGCATCATGCAGCAGCCGCCGCAAGGCGACATCTCCGAGAAGCGGGGCCAGACGTCGCGCGATTCCGGGCCAAAGGTCCCAGCGCCGGGTCAGAGCATCGAATACTCGGCTCGGGTAGTCAATATCTCCCTCCTGGCCGATCACGCGTTGAATGGCGGGTCCATCAAGAAGGGCGAGAATGCTATCGATTTGACGGTCGGACAGTCGCTGCCGGATCCGGTGAGCGTTTCGGCCGAAGCGCAATTCTGATCCGAACTGCTTCCTCCATGATGTTTCGTACGATGATAATTCGTGGTCCCGCAGTTCCGGTGATCCGGCTTGTGCGGCGCGCGCGGCGACTCGTCCTGCGATTCGTGCGCAGCAGGCACCAACGAAGAGTCCTCCCCCCGACAGGGGCTTAACCTGACCGGCAGCGTCGCCGACCAGCAGAACCCCAGGCGCGACGGTACGAGGTGCGATGTCAATGGGGATGGTTCCTCCAACCCGAGAAGCGGGGACAAGTTGCCCCGGATAGAGACGAAGAAGCCGGCGAAAGCAGGGAAGCACCGCGGTTGCATCCGGTGTTGCCAACCCGAGGCGCACGGTCTCTTGTTCCGCAGGGATCGCCCAGGCGAAGAACCCGGGTGCCACCCGCCGGCCGAGAAAGATCTCGATCTCGTTGGCGGGAGATTCAAGCGACGTAAGAACGGCTTGCTGCACGAATAATCGATCCGCTGGAGGGGCCAGCCCCGCCCATGCGGCGATGCGGCTCGACGGGCCGTCGGCGGCGATGGTGACAGCCCCGTGAAAGCGCTTCGTGGTATGGCTGTCACGATCCAGAACGAGTGTGGTGCCCTGTTGCCAGGAGACGACGCGGGATCGAGTGCGGAGGATGACCCCCTCTTCGATTGCGTCCGTGGCCAGTTGACGGTTGAGCCGTGCTCGATCAATGACGATCGCCTTGGTCTCATCGGCGTGGAGTTTGACACGGTGGCCGGCGGGCCCGACAAGCCAAGCGTGTCGAAATGAACGGAGGGCTTCAAAGGAGGAGGGTTCTAACGCTTCGATCGTCTGCAGACTGATCAAGCCGGCACATCGCGCAGCATCGCCGGCCTGTCCATGCTGCTCGAGTACAAGCACGGTTGCCCCTTCTCTGCGTGCATGACGGGCTGCTGTCAGCCCTGCCGGCCCTCCACCGACGACAATCACATCAAATCTCGAATCCGAGTTCGGGCCCCGGTTCATGTGCCCTCGCGTTTGGGCGAACGGGTCATCATTTCATCCACCAATCTCGCCGCTTCTGTTTCCTCGTACAGGAGGCGATATACGGCATTGGAGATCGGCATGTCGATTTCTCGGTCCTTGGCAAGATCGTGGATGATCTCGGCGGCATAGATTCCTTCGGCGACCATTGTCATTTCCGCAAGGATGCAATCCAGCGATTCTCCTCGTCCGAGGCGTTCACCGACGGCGCGATTGCGGCTGTGGGGGCTCGTGCATGTTGCGACCAGATCTCCGAGGCCGGATAGGCCGAACAATGTCTTGGATTGGACGCCGAAGACGTGCCCGAAGCGCGCCATTTCCGCCAGTCCTCGGGTGATGAGGGCGGCCCGGGTATTGTCACCGTACCCGAGGCCATCCGAAGCGCCGGTGGCAAGGGCGATGACGTTCTTGATTGTGGCGCAAAGCTCGACGCCGATGACGTCATCCGAGAGATAAACGCGAAAGCGAGAGGTGGAGAGTTCTCGCTGAAGCTGCTCGCCACAACGTTCATCCGTCCCGGCGAGAACGACCGCGGTCGGGCAATCACGTCCGACCTCTTCGGCATGGCTTGGTCCCGATAGCGCAAAGACTTGCTGGTTCCCGGTGAGCTCCCCGATCAACTCGGACATTCTCATCTTCTGTTGGCGATCAAGACCCTTAGCAAGGCTGATCATCGGAGCACTGATCGGCCCGAACTCAGCGATTTGCCCAACAATGCCTCGCATTGCCTTGGACGGAATGGCGAGAACCACCGCATCGACCTGTTGAACGACACTGAGGTCCGTGGTGATCTCCAGGTTCTCGGGCAGGGTTACGCCGGGGAGGTACTTGGCGTTCTCATGTCGGGCAACTATCTGATCGGCGAGCGTTGTGTGCCTTGCCCACAAGCGCACAACATGTCCATGGCGCGACAACAGCCGCGCAAACGCTGTTCCCCAACTACCGGCTCCGATGACTGCGAATCTCACGTTTTCCTAGAAATCCATCGAGAACGGGGTTCGTGTGCCGGCATGAGCGGTGATCCACTCAATTGCCAGGTCGACCGGGTCCTCGTCTTCGGCGGCTTCGATGTCGGGGGTCAGCCCGACTCCGTCAACAGCTTGTCCACTGGGGGTCAGATACTCCGCTGTCGTCAGCTTGAGGGCGGAACCATCCGAGAAGTCGAACACTCGTTGCACTACCCCTTTGCCGAAGCTCTTCGCTCCGATGAGAACTCCCATCTCCTGATCGCGGATCGCGCCGGCGGTGATCTCCGCCGAACTCGCCGTTCCCGCGTTGATCAAGACGGCAAGAGGAATGTTGGGGATCGTGTTGCCGATCGAGCTGTACTTCTGTTCTCCCGAGATTCGACTCTCGGTAGTTACGATCAGCTGGCCGCGGTCGACAAACAGGCTGGATACGGAGATCGCCGCTGACAACAGCCCGCCGGGGTTGTAGCGCAAGTCAAGGATCAATCCATCCAGCGATGCGAGGTCGTAGGAATCGAGTTCCTCTTCGAGATCATAGGACACCGTGGAATCGAAACGGGACAGTTGGATGTAGAGGATCGTATCTTCTTCAAGCAATTCCAGGTACAGCGGCGCGATGACAATCAAGTCCCGGACGATCAGAATATCTTCTGGCGTGTCGTCTGCATGGAGCACGGACAATGTCACGGATGAGCCGATCTCGCCGCGGATTCGCACCGAGGCTTCGGTCAGGGACATTCCTTCCGTGGATTCCCCGTCGATTGCCAAGATCCGGTCTCCGGCACGCATTCCGGCCGCCTCAGCCGGCGTTCCCACAAGAGGCGTGATGACCGTAACCACATCATCCTTAATGGTGATCTCGATTCCGACCCCACTGAACTCGCCTTCAATGCTCTGATTGAATTGCTCGTACGCTTCCGGGTCCAGGTACTCGCTGTAGGGATCGTCGAGGATCTCGATCATCCCGCGAAGAGCGCCGTATACGGCTTCCTGATCATCGATTCGCTCCGGCTGGTAGAAGTAGCTCTGCACGTACTGGTAAATCTGGGAAAGCGGCGCGAATAGACTCGATGAAGAACTCTGGGCGCCAAGCAGTGACATGGCTGCAACTCCGACTGCAATCCCCGCCAACACCAGCCACGTCGATTGAGCTCGCCTTTTCAAGAGATCTCACCCCGCTTGTGTCTTGTTCGATTCACATCCTTGGGACTCATTCCCCTTCTGAGCAGGATTGGAGCCCCAAGTAGACTTGTTGTCGTTCGGACAGCACATCGATCATAACCTGTTCGGACGAAAGCTTCATCGCGGCGACACGACGATCGATGGCTTCAGGAACGCGATGAAGTCCAGGTGAGAGATCGCTCTCCGTGATGTGACGAAGCGCAAGCGCCTGGACCGCGAACGAGATGTCCATGATCTCCGCCGGATGCCCGTCACCGAGAACCAAGTTGACAAGACGTCCGTCACCGAGAAGATATACGGTTCGACCATCCGCGTAGCGAAACGCTTCGACGCCGGGGCGCACCTCATCCCTTGCCTCGGCAAGCGCGGTCAGACCGGCCTTGCTGATCTCTACATCGAAATGTCCCGCGTTGGCGAGAATCAGACCATCATTTGCCTGTTCGAGTGCATCCCCGGGCACAGCATCGATGCATCCGGTCGCGGTAATCAACACGTTCGCCGTTGCGATCGCTTCGCGCACCGCGGCGACATGGTGGCCATCCATAAGCGCCTCGACCGCGCGAACCGGGTCCACCTCACAAACAGTCACACGCCCTCCGAGGCCGCGGGCTCTACGCGCAATCCCTTTGCCGCACCACCCATAGCCGACGACAACCACGGATTTCCCGGCAACAACGAGGTTTGTCGATCGCATGATGGCATCCCACGTTGATTGGCCTGTTCCATAGCGGTTGTCGAACAGGTACTTCATGCGGGCATCATTCACCGCGATCATCGGGAAGCGCAGCCGCCCTTCTCGATTGCGAACGCGCAGACGAGCGACACCGGTCGTCGTCTCCTCGCAGCCACCGAGAACGGCGAATCCGAATCTGCCGTGCAGCAGATCGACCAGATCTCCTCCATCATCAAGAATGAGGTCCGGCTCCGCGCGGAGAACGCTGCAGAGATCATCTGTGTACTGCTGCTCACTGGCGCCGTGACGAGCGAAGACATCAATCCGATCCTCGGTGGCCAACGCCGCGGCGACATCATCCTGGGTGGACAGAGGATTGCTTCCCGTCACCGCGACATCTGCCCCTCCATCGCGCAGAAGAATGGCCAGGCAGGCGGTCTTGGCTTCAAGGTGAATGCTCATCCCGACGCGATATTGGCGAAACGGCTGATCACGGATGAATTCGGGACGGAGTTGCCCGAGAAGCGGCATGTGGTTTCTCGCCCATAGGATCTTGGCGTGTCCGGCTCGGACATCAATCGAACCCTGCTGCATGGGAGGCCTCCTTGCTCACGCTCACATAGATCCCTATCAGTATGAGCAGTCCTCCAACCGCCTGCAATGGGGCGACGCCCTCTCCGAGAATCAGAAAGGCCAAGGCGGAGCTTCCGATCGGTTCGGCAAGCAAGACAACGGAGATCGTGGATGCGCGAAAGCGGCCAAGCAGTGTGTTGAACACGCTGTGACCGATCAGCTGCGGAACCAGGGCTAGAAGGATGAGATACAGCGTGGTATTCTGCGTGTAGCCAAAGAGAGGTTGTTGAAATAGGAGACAACCAAAGAGCAACACGGCCGCGGCGGCTGTGTACATCAACGTGATGTACGCAAGAACCGAAACACGCTGGCGAACGCCCCGGCCGACGATGAGATAAGCGGCGGACATAGCGGCTCCTCCCAATGCAAGGAGATCCCCGAGATGAGCGACGCCGCCGACATCGATTTGGCTGACAATCACGCTTCCAGCAATGGACAACGAGATTCCTGCGGCTTGTCGGCGAGAGAGCCTCTCTCGAAGGAGGAACCACGAACCGATTGCGACAAAGATCGGGCTTGTGCTGACGAGAACGGTTGAGCTTGCCACCGATGTGGTGGAGAGCGAACGGATCCAGAACGCGAAGTGCAGTGCGAGGAATCCGCCGCTGGCGATGCTGAGCAGCACATCCCGACGGGAGATCCCGCGGAACGCTCGGCGCTGAATGGCGACAGGGATGAGCAAGAGCGAAGCGCACCCCAGCCGCCACGCGGCGATGACCAATGACGGTGCTTCGCCAGCCAATCGAACGAAGATCGAACCGAGCGAAACGGCAACGAGCCCAATCGGAATCAACCACAGATGAAGGTGCGACTGCCGGGCCATTCAGGCTGCCCCGATCATGCTGCAGCGCGACGCTTCGGATTGCGTCCGAGAACACGCAGGATTTCCGGGAGAGCACGTACAGCTGCTTGTTCTCCAGCCTCAATTCCCTGTTTGACGTCGCTGTAGTTCGGCGGATCCGGCGAGAAATCTGGGCGGATCAGGACATCCGGGGGCTGAAGGATCAATTGCAGTAAGCTGACCTGCTTCTGGAACACGGTGGACATCTGGAACAGCACCGAGAACACGCTGGGATGGAAACGGCGTGGGCTGTCTTCGGCCGGCGCGGATGTCCCGCCGAGGATTCCGAGGATCCGCTCACGCGGCTCCAATGCAGGGATGCCGCCGAGGTTGCTTTCTTCGGGACAGACAAGAACATCGACCGCGATGACGATGTCCGCGCCGAGCTGTCTTGCCACGGAAACAGGAACCGGATCCGTCACACCACCATCGATCAGAAGGCGCTCATCCAGCCAGACGGGGGTGAACAGGCCGGGGACGGAGAGACTGGCGCGGATGGCTTCGGCCAGCGAACCATGCGTGATTACATACGGCTCGCCCTTTTGTAGATCCGTCGCTACGGCGGCAAACGGGATGTCGAGATCTTCGATCAATCGATCACCGACCATGGACCTGACAGTTCGAAGGATCTGACTTCCGGAACTCCATCCGGACCAAGGGATCGTCGGCCGCAGTGTCTTCGCCACTTTTCCGACGTTCATCGAACGCCAGACTGCCACGAGATCATCGATCGGGAAGCCGGCTGCGTAGGCGCCGCCGACTTGTGCTCCCATGCTCGATCCGGCGATCACATCCGGGCGGATCCCATTCCGCTCGAGAATACGAAGCACTCCCACGTGCGCCGAACCTCGCGCACCTCCACTCCCAAGGGCAAGCCCAAGTTTCGGTTGATTCACCAGCTCTCACCACCGCATCCTAGCATGGAGCGTTGCCGACCACAAGAGCCGGAAACGCAAGACACCCTGAGAAGAAGAGAAGATTTCGCGTCGGATGAAAAAGCGCGGAGAGCCGCGTGGGCCCTCCGCGAGCTTGATCAGGCGCTAATCGCTCCGACAGGGCACTGGTCGACGGCGTCCTGGACGCAGTCCGCGTCCAGGTTTGCGCCGTCAATGACTACGGCTACGCCCTCGGCTCCCATCTCGAAAACATCCGAGCACACCTGGGCACAGAGTCCGCAACCAACACAGAGATCGGCATCGACAACTGGATTTGCCATGGCAGCCTCCTTTTCTCCTGGAATGGTTGAACTATACCACAGGCGAAAGCCGGCCCCAACTTCAAATGGTGCACACGTAAAGAGAGCCAACGATTGGTCATCGTGTTGCGGTGCGCTTATAGTTTCGCCCGAGCACGACTCGAATTGGGGGGAATCATGCGAAACAGAACTCTCTGGATCCTGAAGTTGTCAATCGTTGCCGGATTGGTGGGCGGAGGAGCGGTGGGGGCGCTCGCTCAAACCACGATGTCGATTGACGATGCGATCGGCTTGTTCTCTGCCGGGGACGACATCATGGTCTCATTCGACGCCGATGGACAGGAACAGCTTGAACAGGCAATCAACGCTATCCGCGCCGTACTTGGCGTTCCTGACTATCTTGACGAGACCAACGAGGCGCAGGTCGGCGCGCTTGCCGTGGCCCCCGAACACAAGGACCTGGTGAACAAACTGTCGCAGGCCTACTACACGCTGGCTGACGTCTTCCTGCGGCGGCTTCCCAACCAAGAGGAGACCTTCCTGATCGGGAAACAGTGGGGATTCAAGAGCCTGCGGATGAACCCATCGTTTGTCGTCTTCGAAGAGCAGGATGGCTTCATTGCCGCGGTCGAGGCCGAGTCGGACATCGCTGCGCTGCAATGGGCGTCGGCCAACTGGCTACGGGTCGCCGAGTTCGACATCATGGCAGCCGTGACCGGACGGATTCCGCCCAAGGCGAAGGCAATGGTGGAACGGATGCTGGATCTGGACGAGAGCTACATGTGCTATGGTGCGCACCGGTCGCTGGGCGCTTTCTGGCAGGGGCTTCCCAGCGATCCGATCTCGCCGATTCTGATCGGTGGCCTGCGTCAAGACTACGATCAAGTCCTTGCGCATTTGTGCCGAGTTGTCGATGAGCCGACGTTTTGTGCCGACTGCGAAGGTTTGATTGATCCGGCCTGCGCTGATTACTTCGAGAACCGAACGTTCTTTGTCGAGTACTACTTGATCCCGCTCGAGCAATGGGAAGATGCCGCACGCGTCCTCAGGAGTGTCCTTGATGATCCCATCGGTGAGACCTACCCGCTGATGAACAGCTTGTGCCGGAAAATCGCCGCAGAGCTTCTTGTCGAAGTGGAATCGCACTTGTAGTGGCCGTGAAACCGTATCGAGCTTTGCGTTCTTGGCGGAAACGTCGGGGTTCGGTATAGTGAGCGAACCGACTACAGGAATAGGAGGGCGAAAGATGAGGAGAATCGTCTCTTGGAGTTTGTGTTTGCTGTTGTTCACGGTGATCGGAAGTGTAGCCGTGGCGCAAGATGCCGGCGGGACGGATATGGATTTGGAGGAAGCGACGAGCTACTTCCAAAACGATCTGATCGCCGTGGAGTATTCGGCCGCCGGGCAGGCAACGCTGGAGTCGATTATCGATGCGCTACGCACCGCGCTTGGGATTCCCGATGACCTCAATGAGGCCAGTGAGAACGCCGTCGGCGCATTCGAGGTCGCGGCCGAGGACAAGGGCATCGTCAACATGCTGTCGCAGGCCTACTACACTCTGGCAAACGTCTTCCTCGAAGAGCCGGAGGATGAGGCGATCTATGTGCGGGGGAAGCACTGGGGTCTGAGAAGTCTGCGGATGAACCCCGGATTCGTCGAGTTGGAGCGGAGCCGCTTTGACACGGCCGTTGCCGCGGAATCAGACGTCGCCGCGCTTTACTGGACCAACTCCAATTGGCTGCGCGTTGCACAGAAGAACGTCATGCAGTCGGTTTTCGCCGGCGTTCCGTCCCGCGTAAAAGCGATCATGAATCGGCTGCTGGAAATCGCCCCGGATTACGCAAACGGTGGTCCGTACAGACAAACAGGCGCCTACTTCTCAGGATTGCCGGCAGGGTTCGGACGCGACTTGAATGCGGCACTCATCAATCTATGCCATGTCGTTGACGAATCGACGTTCTGTTCGACGTGTGATGTGTCCATCTCGATTGAGGACGCGCCAGCGTACTTCGAGAATCGTACGTTCTTTGCGGAATTCTATCTGATGGCGACCGATCAATGGGAAGCGGCGGCGAGGATTCTCCAAAGTGTTCTCGATGAACCGGTCGGGGAGCTGTACCCGCTGATGAACGCCTATTCGCAAGAGAATGCGGGCGAGCTTCTGGAAGAAGTGAACGAACACCTGTAGTTCGAGCGCAAACCACCAGACTTGCTGGTGAATTTCGTGCGCCGGGGCGAACAAGTCGCCCCGGCGCTTTCTCATGGTCTGCTCGGGATCATCGCATCGGCCGAGCGGGCCGTCTCAGCCAAAGCGGCTCGAAAGGTGAACCGCACCATGCGGCTGTATTTCCCTTTGCGCGAGGCATCTACAACTTGTAGCCGATTGTGCGGAGGAAGGCTTTTCTTGTCTCAATGTCCTTGTCGGATTCGATTCCCTTAGGCGATTCGCCGTCGATGACCCCAAGGATCCCACGTCCTTGGTCAGTCTTGGCGACAACCACTTGGAGAGGGTTTGCGGTGGCGCAGTAGATCCGACAGATTTCCGGGATGCCCTGAATAGCGTTCAGAATGTTGATTGGGAATAGGTCGCGCAGAAAGACGATGAATGAGTGTCCGGCGCCGATGCTCCGGGCGTTGCGCACGGCGAGATCCACCAGATCGTCCGCCGTCCCGCTGTAGCGGATCAAACAGGGGCCTGATGCCTCACAAAATGCCACACCGAATTGAGCACCGGGAACTGTGCCTGCGATCGCCTCGTGGAGGTCTTCCACCGTCTTGATGAAGTGACTCTGACCACAGATGATGTTAAGACCGTCGGGGTTCTCGATGACGACAAGATGAAGGTCAAGCCCCAACTCGTGTCCCGATTTCAAGACGAGCTCCTTTCTCCGGGTTAGGCTGACTGTGAGGCGTTCGTCTGGCCGGAGAAGTCCTTGAGAACATTGATCATCTCCACCAGCGTCTCCGCGGCCTCTGATCCCTTGTTCCCCTGTTTCGATCCGGCACGTTCCAGCGCTTGATCGAGCGTATCGGTCGTCAGCACGCCGAACGAGATTGGAACGGATTGGTTCAGATTGAGGTTGGCGAGGCTCTTGCCGATCTCTCCCGAGATGACATCAAAGTGGGGCGTGGCTCCGCGGATCACAGCGGCCAGCGCGACGATGCCGTCGACCTGCTTGCCTTCCGCCATTCGCTTGACGGCGATTGGGACCTCGAATGCCCCGGGAACCCGGATGATTTCGATTGCATCATCGGCCACCCCCAGCCGGCGCAGCCGGTCAAGCGCGCCGTCGAGCAGATGTCCGGTGACCATGTCGTTGAAGCGGCTGACCACAAGACCGATCCGCATTCCGCGTCCGTCGAAATTGCCTTCATACACTCTGGCCATCACATTCCTCCTTGCAGTCCCGCTGCATCGACTGATGCTAGACATTCTTGAGCTGATGCCCCATCTTCTCTTTCTTCGTTTTCAGGTAGACGCGGTTGTGCGCTGTGGGCGGCAATTCGATCGGTACCTGCTCTGTGATCTCCAGGCCGTACCCGGAGAGACCGATTACCTTCTTGGGATTGTTGGTTAGCAGGCGAATTGTCGACAGTCCGAGATTGCAGAGAATCTGTGCCCCAAGGCCGTAGTCACGAAGATCAGCTTCGAAACCAAGCCGTTCATTCGCTTCCACCGTGTCCAGCCCTTCGTCTTGGAGTTGATACGCACAGACTTTGTTCTTCAAACCGATCCCACGCCCCTCTTGCCGCATGTACACGATCACGCCGATCCCTTCTTTGGCGATCATCGCCATCGAACGGTGAAGCTGTCCGCCGCAATCACAACGCTGGGAGGCGAATACATCGCCGGTTAAACACTCCGAGTGTACGCGAACCAACACATCCTTTGCTCCCGCCACATTGCCCATGACCAAAGCGACGTGCTCTGCCTCATCGATCGAGTTGGTGTAGCTTACGATTGTGAACAACCCGTATTCTGTCGGCATTTCCGCCGAGGCGACGCGATCGATCAGGTGTTCGTGATGCTTGCGATAGGCAATGAGATCCTCAATCTTGGCAATGGGCAACTTGTGCTGCTGCGAGAATTGCTCGAGTTCGGGGAGCCGGGCCATCGATCCGTCCTCTTTGAGGATCTCGCAAAGCACGGCGACAGGCTTCCGCCCGGATAAGCGGGCCAGATCGACCGTCGCTTCCGTGTGTCCTGCTCGCCTCAATACGCCACCTTCCCGGGCGATCAACGGAAACATGTGTCCGGGACGCGCAAGAGCCAGCGGCCGCGATGCTTCATCGACGATGATCGCGACGGGGCGAGCGCGATCGAATGCCGAGGTCCCAGGGCCACCATCTGCAGCGTCCACCGACACGGTGAAGTGCGTTCCGTGGAGCGCCGTATTGTCCTGGCACATCGGAGCGAGCTGGAGCTGCTTCGCCCGCTGGTTGTCCACGGGGACGCAAACTAGTCCCCGTCCGTGGATGAGCATGAAATTGATCGCTTGAGCCGATGCTGCATCTCCGGCGATCACAAGATCGCCTTCGTTCTCTCGGTTCTCGTCGTCGACAAGGATCAGCATTTCGCCAAGCCCGAAACGCCTGATTGCTTCTTCAGCGCCTATAAACATATCCCAGATGCTCCTTCACGTACTTCGCAAGGATATCGAACTCCAGGTTGACCAGCGATCCCGGTGAAAGGGCCGACAAGTTCGTGGAAGCGTGTGTTGTCGGAATCACGGCACACTCGAATTGTGATTGCGTCACGGCATACGGCGTCAAGCTGATTCCGTCGACGGCGATCGATCCTTTGTCGACAATCAGGGAGGCATACTCCACCGGGTACTGCACAACCAGCCGCCAATTGTCCGCGATGCGGTGTAGTGTTCGGACACGGCCGGTTGCATCGACATGTCCCAAGACAAGATGCCCATCCAATCGATCCGATACGCGCATCGCAGGCTCCAAGTTCACGATGGTTCCAGGGCGCAAGTCGCGCAGGGACGTGCGCAGAAGCGTCTCCTGGGAAAGGTCGACGCGAATATGACCGTCGTTTGCTTCGGCAACGATGGTCAAGCAGACGCCGTTCACAGCCAGACTATCTCCCGGTGCCAGTGTTGCTGCAAATGCAACTTCGACCCCGATCTCAAGCGCAGATCCGTTGTGGGCGATCATCGTGCCGGTGTTTCTTATGATTCCAGTGAACATGGTATCCAAGAAGTGTAGCGGAGAGGGAAATAGCGATCAACGAAGGAGTTGCAGCGACACGGGTGCGCCAGTACCCTTCTTCAGCGGAGGTATTATGCGCCGAATTGGAATCCGAAGCTTCATGCTTGGGTTGTTCGCCTTGCTGCTGTTGATGGTAGGGACGGCAAGTGTCTGGGCCGGAGAGTCCATTCCTGACGTGTACGCCGCACAAGACCGCAACGAAATCGAGATCGTCACGTCGATTGCAAGCTACGTATTCGCAGCGGACACGGGCGATCTGAAAAGCGTTTTCCTGCACTTCGTTCCCTATGGGTCGAAGGTCGAAGAGATCGTCCCCGGTACGAGCACAAACCTGCAGTCTGTGAACATCGATTCAATCGGCGATGATGTTGCGATCCTCAAGCAAGACCGGCCGATCCTCCGTCCGATTATCAGTTTCAATTTCTCGTTTCCCCTCTTGTCGTATACGGGATCACGGTCGTATGAGCAGACCGCCGGTGAGTTTCCAATGGCGCTGCGCATCGGTGGAGAACCGGCGGTGTTCGAACTGGGCGACATCCGGACGATCGAGCCGGCGACCGTTGTGATCGAATTCGTCGGCGAGGCCGCCGGCGTTTCCGTCGTGAAGCGCTATACCATTGTTGACGACCCCACCTACACCATTCGTCTGGAGATCGACACGACCAATCCGGGCGCCGACCCGATCGATCTCCGCCTCGCCGTAGCCGAGTACGATATCTCCGGTTCCCGCGAACTGGCGTACCTGTTTGACGGTGAACGAAGCGACGTCGCGTTTGCTCCGGGAACGTACGGCGTGTTTGGCGGGTTGGGCCTCCTAAGCAAGACAGCGACGTTCTTCCTGCGTGCAGATTCCCCTGGAACGACGCCGTTTATCGAGCAGGGCACCGACGTCTCCTCCACGGTGGGCGTGAATTTCTCCGCCGAGAGCGGAAGTTCGACACATTCGTTTGTGCTCTATGCCGGGCGCCGTCGCCTATTGATTATGGAGGAAGCGGGGCTCGGTGCGGTCGATAACCCGGGAACGGGAGCTCGCCTGATCGGCGCCGCGGTACGGCTTCTCGAGTGGCTGAAGGACGCCACCGGGAACTATGGCTGGGCACTCATCCTGTTCACCGTATTGACGCGCGTCGTGATGTTCCCGCTGATGCGTAAGCAGTTCCGCTCTACCGCAAAGATGCAGCGGATGCAGCCGAAGTTGAAGAAGATACAGGACACCTACAAGGATCAGCCTCAGATCCTTCAGCAGCGGATGATGGAGCTCTACAAGAAGGAGAAAATCAGTCCGCTGGGCTGCTTCATCCCGACGTTGCTCCAGTTCCCGATCCTGATTCTCCTGTGGCGAGCGATCACCTATTCGGCTGAGGCGATGCACCTTTCGTCCGGATTCCTGTGGATTGCGGATCTGAGCTTGCGCGATCCGTACTACATCTTCATCGTGCTGACCACGGCGGCAATGATCCTTCAGCAGCGGCTGATGACCCCGCAGACTTCGGGTGCCGGGGAGGCAGCGGCAGCAAGCAAGAAGTTCGGCTATGTCTTCCCTTTGATGATGGCGGTCTTCTTTGCCAGCTTCCCGGCGGGGTTATGGTTGTACTACTTCTTGAGCACCCTGTTCGGGATCGGACAGCAGCTGTTCATTAACTGGGAGCTTGCTCGTGCCGACGCGGTGGCTGCCGGTGGCGCGGATGCTGTCTTGGACTTAGATGTCGTGGGCGATAGCGACACGACGGAAAACGGGGATGCGGATGAACAAGCCGACGCAGCAGGTGAAGATCGAAGCGCTTCAGGCTGAGATTGAGGCGTACCTCAATGAGTTTGTCTCGATTCTTGCCGAAGATGCAATCGAGGTCGAGGTCGAAATCGAAGCCGATGCCGAGGGCGAGTTCTACGTGAACTTTTCGGGGAGCGTGTTCTCGGCTGAGGAGGACCGTTCCGTCCTTAACGCCTTGGAGCACTTGCTGCGGGTTTCCATCCGCAGGCGGACGGGACGCGAGTGCGAACTCGTTGTCGATCTCAACGGCGTCATCAAGCGGCGCGAGGCCGATCTGATGAGGTTCGTTCTCTCGGCGGCGGAGTCGGTGTGTCGCGAACACAAGCGAGTTCGTTTGAACCCCATGCCTTCTCACGATCGCAAGATGATCCATATCACATTGGCCAGCTTCCCCGGGGTTCGTACCCGAAGTGAGGGGGAAGGGGAGACCCGGCGTGTCGTGATTGAACCCGATTCGACGTGAGCTCGAATTTCAAGCAAGCGGGGGAGTCAAGCGATACGATTGCTGCGGTTTCCACGCCGTTCGGGGAAGGTGGGATTGGCATTGTCCGGCTAAGCGGTCCGGAAGCGATCCGGATCGTTGAGCGTGTCTTTCGATCCGCGAACGGGATCATGCTCGGCACTGCCGGTTCGCACACGATTCACTACGGGATGATACGTGACGGAGCCGCCGACGTTGATGAGGTTCTCGTCTCGATCATGCGCGCTCCCCGCACCTACACGCGGGAAGATGTCGTGGAAATCAATGGGCATGGCGGCATGGCCGCGGTACGCCGTGTTCTTGAGTTGATCTTGGAGCAAGGTGCGCGGCTCGCGGAACGGGGCGAATTCACGCAGCGTGCGTTTCAAAACGGACGAATCACGCTCGATCAAGCGAAGAGCGTTGCCGATGTGATCCATGCCCGGACCCGTCTCGGATTGGAGGTTGCCGTTCGCCAGCTTCGGGGGCGGTTCTCCGATGCGGTGGATGAAATCCGTGGTCGGATCCACTCCGCGCTCGCTGTGCTTGAGGTGGGGATCGACTACCCGGAGGTCGATCTGGAATCCGATCCGTATGCGAAGGAATCGGAGTCCTCGCTTGAGGACGTTCTCAGCCGACTGACGGATCTTCGCAAACAGGCCGACCAGGGACGTATCTTGCGCGAAGGGTTCGTCGTCGCACTGATTGGATCCCCCAATGCGGGGAAATCGACGTTGTTCAATGCTTTGCTTGCCGAAAACCGTGCGATTGTGACGGCGGTTCCCGGGACGACGCGTGACACGATCGAAGCGGAGATCACGCTTTCGGGAGTTCCCGTCACGTTGATCGATACAGCCGGCCTGCGCAGCACGGATGATGTGGTCGAAGCGGAAGGCGTCCAGCGTACCGAACTTGCCGTACGACGGGCCGATCTCGTGCTGCTCCTTGTGGATGGAGCGGCGGACCTGACGGATGAGGATCGCGCGTTGTTGGAACGTCGGTGGGAGCGGCCTGTGATCCATGTTCTCACCAAGAGCGATCTGCCGGCGAGAACAACGCCCCAAGACCATCCACAGCTCCGGGATGCGCTACGGCTTGCTCCCGAGAAGCGAGAAGGCCTCGAATCTGTCCGTGATCTCCTTGAGGAGAAGCTTGTGCGAAGTGGCATGCCGCAGCGACAGAGCTCGCTCTATCTTGATGTCTGGGAAATCGATCGACTCCAACGGATGCAGCAAGGAGTTGGGCGCGCGTTGGATGGACTGCGCATTGGAAGAACGCCGGACATGATCATTGAAGATCTGCGTACATCTCTTCGCGTTGCGGCCGAACTCCAGGGAATCGATATCGGCGAGGAAACGCTAGCCGAGATCTTCCGTAGGTTCTGCGTCGGCAAATGAAGCCGCCATGAACGCCGAACCGTCGATGACATCGACTACATCAAGTTGCACCGTGCCCTTCCAATCATCGAAACCGCAGCGGAAAACGACGCCGACGTCGCTGATAGTCTCGAACTGCAGCAAGTGACGGCCCTTCCGAAACGCGATGAACGGAAGACGATCTCCGCCTTGCACGACCGTTCCCTTCAAGTGCTGCCGTCGCGCTCCAACCAGGGTTAGGTCGGTGAACGAGCATTTGTCGAGAAGAAGAAGCGGTGCGGGATTGCCTGATCCGAACGGGGCCAGCGATCGCACATTGGTGTGAAAACGATGATTGACTTCGTTCGCCTGGACCTGCGTGTCGATGGTTCCCTGCACTGAGTGATCCCCATCCGGAGGATGGTTCGTGGCATACTCGATGAGGCGGCGATGCAATTCGGGTAGGTTTTCAGGCCGTAGGGAGAATCCAGCCGCCATTCGATGTCCTCCGTAGTGGAGCAGAAGGTCGGCATGGGCCTCCAAGCAGGCCACCATGTCGAACCCATGGACGCTCCGACAGGATGCTCGGCTGATTCGGTCGCCATGAGATACGACGATCGTCGGCACGCCGAACTGATCGATGAGATTCGAAGCCGTCAGACCAAGGATCCCCTCGTTCCAGTACTTCCCGTCGAGTAAGAGAATCCCATCTTCACGGGGGTCTGTGCCCAACTCTCTTAGGCGGGTTCGAGCTTGGGCAAGAAGATCTTGCTGGGCGATTTCCCGGTCTCGGTTGTAGTCCAAGAGCACCTCGGCCAGATACGAGGCGCGATCCCGCCGGCGAGTCGTAAGGAGCAAGAACGCGACTTTCGGATCGCCGGTTCGGTTCGCGGCGTTCAACTTGGGGGCGATGTAGAAGCCGACATCCGATGCCGTCAGGCGACTGGGCTTCAGGGACAGGCACTCCATCAAGACTTGAAGCCCGGTCGAGGAACCCTGTTGCTCCGCGATCAACTTGAACCCTTCACGAACCAGCACTCGGTTTTCGATCTCTGAATCATCGGCCAACGGGACAAGATCGGCCACGGTGCCCAAAGCGACCAGATCAAGCAGATGGAAAGGAATCGGGCGATCTGTGCGCTGATACATCGCCTGGACTAACTTGAATGCAACGCCCACCCCGGCAAGGTATCGATTGGGATAGATGGAATCCTTGCGCAGCGGATTGACCACGGCAACGGCGGCGGGAAGAGCCGTTGTCAGGATGTGATGGTCGGTCACGATCGTGTCAATTCCTGCGGCTGCCAGATGAGCGATTTCATCGTGGTTGGAGATCCCGCAGTCGGCGGTGATGACCAACGAGAAGCGTTCTTCGATCGATCGTCTGACGAATGTTCGCGACATCCCGTGGCCGGTCTGGCGATCTCCCACTTCGACCTTCAGCCCGCCGTGGGGGAACAGTGGCTGGAGCCCGAGGAAGAGAACCGATGCGGCGGAAAGGCCGTCGACATCGAAATCTCCGTGAATATACACGCGCTCCTGCGACCGGATTGCGTCCAGCAACCGCGATGTTGCTGCTTCCATGTCCGGCAGCAGGGCCGGATCATGAAGCCACGATCGATCGGGATCGATCAACCGGGCCCATTGGGATCCGCCCCGCTGAGCAAGAACGGACGCAAATCCATTCGAACACGACAACGAGGATTGAATCTCGGCAACGATCTCTTTGTCCGGTTGGGCGGCAATGCGCCACGACTTCCCCTCCCGGATAAGGGAGTTCATTTGCGCTTCTTGGTTTTGGTCCCAGCTCTCTTTGCCCAAGACTCAAGAATTGGGCACGCGATGTACATCGAGGAATATGTACCGACGATCACACCAATCAGCAGTGCCAGGGAGAAACCGCGAAGCACCGATCCTCCGAAGATGAACAGGATGATGATCGGAATAAACGTCGTCAACGATGTATTGATCGTACGAGAGAGAGATTGGTTGATGCTGCGGTTGATGATCTCCGAAATGTTCCCGCGCGGACTCAGCTTGAGATTCTCTCGAACACGATCGTAGATGACGATGGTGTCGTTCAGCGAGTAACCAAGAATTGTCAAGAATGCGGCAATCGTGGGCAGGTTGATCTCAACTTTGAACAGCGCAAAGATGCCGAGAGCGATGACCACATCATGAATAATGGCAACCACGGCACCTACGGCGTAGCGCAGGCGGAACCTCCATGAGACGTAGACAAGGACGATCACCAACGCGAGAAGGATGGCCTGCCATCCCTTTTCGGTGAGTTGGCGGCTCACTTGCTGACTGATGGCGGTACGGCTGATATTGGCCGCAGCAGGATCCTCAACCGGATAGTCATCCCGCAGCATCTGCTCGACGCGCTCAACAAGAACCTGGTTTTCGCGAATGTCGAGCGGCGTCGTGATGATGACACGGTCGTCGCTTCCATAGCTCTGAATACCGCTTTGCGTGAGATCGATTCCGCCCGAAGACAGTTCGCTCAACGATTCACGGATTTGCGCCGTATCCACAGGTTCGCTGAACTTGACCGTGAACTCTGTCCCGCCCGTAAAGTCGATTCCCAGGTTCCAGCCGCGGATCTGGGGAACGAGGAGCAGCGCACTGATCAGGACCAATGCGATGGAAAGGGGAACAAAAAACTTCGTCTTACCGAGGAAGTCGTATTGCCGCATCCGCGCTCTCCCTCCTACAACGCCTGCACGCGTCGAGCCCACTGAGACTTGATACGGTCGGCCTTGTTCTTGTGAATTGCGTTGTGCTTCGCCGCCTTGTCCAGCGCCTTGTTCAGGGCGGGGATCAATGCCTGCGCAGCATCTCGGTCTCCGGAAGCAACCAGCGCTTTCAGTTCCTTGACGATCCGCCGGAACGCGGACTTTCTCGCGCGGTTCATTCCACGACGTTTCTCACTCTGTCGCAATCGCTTCTCTGCAGAACGGATATTAGGAATTTCAATCACCTCGAACACGATGTCGATCCCGCCTATGGGAAGGACAACGAATG
This sequence comes from uncultured Thermotogae bacterium, assembly GCA_964547105.1. GTDB lineage: Bacteria > Bipolaricaulota > Bipolaricaulia > UBA7950 > UBA9294 > RXOA01. The sequence goes on along the minus strand of CAZJLO010000001.1, from coordinate 50,845 downwards.
TTAGCGGAAGCGCAGAAGCGAATCAAGGAATCCCGTGTGTCAAAGGATCTTCGTTCCCGATATCGCTATCGCTCTCCGTCGATCGGGTTTGCTGCCAGCAGAGCGCCAAGCTCGTGAGCCACGGTGCCTGGCAGTGCATCCCGGTTAGAGAGCTTGACGCGCACCAGGGCGAGTCGGCGACGGATGTCGTGGACCAATGGATGATCGGTATGGGCGTGCGTCGAGATGAGCAATGGCTTGCCGCAATCGAGAGCTTGTTCCACTGCGGGAACGAACTCGGGAGAAACTAGCTCCATTGGAGCGATCTCATCGATGACCACCAGCGCGACCGCTGGATCGGTGGCGGCATTCCGGATTGCGGCGATGCCGATCGCGTTCAGATCCGCAAGACAGACCCGGTACCTTCCGATCCTGTATCCGACAGTCTGGTGGATATGAGCAAGGATGCCGGAGCGGCCGGTTGCAAGGTCGGTGACCGAGAATCCGACCCGGTGGCCGCATTTGCGGATCTCCGATGTAAGCATCCCCCCCGCCCTGCATTCAAGCGTGGAGATCACGTCCAGGATTAACGTTGTCTTGCCGACCCCGGGGCGGCCTGTCAGAACGATGCCGTAGTTGTTCATCTCACTCCGCCATTCTATCCTTCTTTGACGGGCGGGAACCGAATCGATGATGAGGGGGCGGCGGACACCTCAACGCCCGGCGGGTGGGCGACACCGGATTCATCCGCCTCCCGTTGCAGCACGTGGTCGGAGGAGCGGCGAGTGACGATACGGAGCGAATCCCTGATTGCCCATCTTGACATGGATGCGTTTTTCGCCGCGGTGGAGCAACGTGATGATCCTACGCTGCGAGGCAAGCCAGTGATTGTTGGCGGATTGGGGCCGCGGGGAGTTGTGGCCACGGCGTCGTATGAAGCGCGAACGTTCGGGATCCATAGTGCAATGTCGATGGTGCATGCCCGGAGGCTGTGTCCACGAGGCGTGTTCCTCCGCCCTCGATTCGACCAGTACCGGCGCGTATCAAACCGTGTGATGGAGATCCTTCGATCCGTTTCGTCGTCGATCGAGCCAGTCTCTCTGGATGAAGCGTTCTTCGATCTGTCGCCATCTGCAGCAAGTCTCGAGGATGCAGCGCAGATCGCCGCTGGTACCAAGCGTCGGGTATGGCGGGAGACGCGGCTGTCGTGTTCGGTCGGCGTAGCGGTGAACCGGTTTCTTGCCAAACTTGGCTCCGAGCTCGACAAGCCGGACGGATTCAGAGTCATTCGCCCCGATGAGGTGGCCAGCGTGCTTGCGCCACTCGGTGTCGGGCAACTGTGGGGGGTCGGACGCGTGACCGAGCGACGACTTTGCAGTATGGGCCTACGAACGGTTGCCGATCTTCGGACAGTCCCTTCGACCCTGCTCGATCGCGAATTTGGGCAGATGGGACACGTTCTCTATCGGCTGGCGCGTGGTCAGGATCCGACGCCGATTCGGCCGCAACGGGATTGCCGATCGATCTCCCGGGAGATCACGTATCCGCTGGATCTGAACGATCCGATCGAGATGGAGGCGTCGCTGCGCCGCATGGCAAACGAAGTCGGAAATCAACTTGCAGTGGGTCATCTGGCTGCGAGAACGGTGCGGATCAAGGTGCGGTTTCCCGACTTCCGAACCGAGACCCGTCAAATCGGACTCACCGTGCCGACATCTTCTCCCCATCTGATTGGCGAGCTGGCGATTCACCTTTTTCACGAGCGGGCTCGGATAGGAGAACACGGCGTCCGGCTGTTGGGCGTCGGTGTGTCTCGGCTCTCAGCGGCTTCCGTACGGCAACTGTCGTTGTTCGATGAACCGGACGGCGGCCGTTGAAATGGCTTCGTATCTTGATTGACGCAAGCCAGGAACGGCGGCCCAGCCGCCCGAACAGCCGGCAGACGTCTCGCATGGTGGAGAGCGGGTTGCCGTGCGCCCGCTCCGTTCGTACTCTAACGGGCGAAGAGGTGATTGACATGGGGCGAAAAAAAGGGATGGTCGCGGGGATATTGCTCGTCGTTGTTGGGTTTTCGGGGCTGGCGATTCCGCTTTGCGATTACAACTCGGCCCGTTCTGAGCTCACCGACCTGCAGATCTCGTTCTCGTACAACTACCACAATGATCCCTACGGCCTAGAGGAGTTCGACGTCAGTGCCGGCCGCCTCAAAGTTGGATACAGCAAGCTGTTCGATTCGCCCCTGTTTGGCTACGACTACTCGGTCGACGGAGACACACTCATCTCGGTGCTTGAGCTGTCAACGTATCGAATCGATGCCCAGGGAAGTCTGAAGTGGTTCTTGGAACAAGATCGCGAAGCAAACGCCGTCCGTCCGACGTTCGTGTTTGCAGGGCTTTCGACCGGAGCGACATCCGATTCGGAGCGGCTTTCCATCTCCGTTCTCCTTGGCGTAGGAACGGGACGGTTCAATGATGTGACGCCGCTTGCCAAGGCGGTCCGGATCGATGACATCCTCTATGCACACGGGGCCCTCACCGAACACCTCGCCGATGTGGATCTGTTGTCGTTGGCGCGGGAGATCGGCAGCATTGATGCCTATTCCACGCGCGCCGAGCTCTTGACCGTCATCGAGCGGCAGATTCTGTTTAGCAGTGGCGTGGTGGTCGAAGAAGGGTTGGACGCGACCGATTTGGCGGCGATCGAAGCGATCCTCAACGACGATCGGCTTGCGCGGTACTGCGGCGGAGATGTGCGGTTGGGATTGGAATACGAACTGGTCGATCCGACACACGGCCCGAATGATCTTCTTGCGACGCTGTCCGCCAAGTATGCGTTCACAACGACCCCAAGTTCGCAATTCCTGATCTCGTCAGCTGTCTCCGGATCCTATAATATCCGACAAGCCAATCGAATCTCGCTCACGGCCTCCTACAACTACCTTGCAAGTGAGACGTACAGTCTTGCCGTGTCGTATGACTTTCTGCGCGAGCAGTTTCTTTCTCTTGATGGGGTAGTCGGCGATCCGACAGCATCCCACAACATTGGACTGAACCTGAACATCACACCGACCGCGAACACGCTTGTGACGGTGAGCGTGCGGCTGTGTCATGAGAAGCATTTCACCGAGTGGTGCAGCGATATCAACTTGTCGCTCGGGTTGGACCTGTTCTAGCGTCCCGAATCGGATCGACCGTCCGTGCGGATGACTTCCTCGACCACGTGCTGCATCAGCCCCTCGCCAAGGTGAAACAACGCTTCCGATGACGCGAACCAGCGAATCGCGGCGATCTCATCGGGGTTGGGCGTTGGTTCGCCTGCGAGGTCTACTTCATAGAACAACATGATCCAGTGAAGAGGTACGCTGGATCCGATTCTTCCCTCCACGCGGATCAATCGGCCGACGATGCAATCACAGCCAAGCTCTTCTCTGATTTCGCGGCGGATTCCATCTAGCGGCGATTCTCCGAATCGGAGGAACCCGCCGGGCAGCGACCAGCGATTCTTCGAAAGCCCCCTCGAAGATTCTGCCAGCAGAACGTTGCCTTCTGCATCGCGGCACACGGCTTCGACGACGACCCGAGGCATCGTGGCATGGATAGCCTGTTTGACCAAAGGGGCGACGTCCAGTCGTTGCGCAAGATCATCTTTGCATGGCCAGTCTTCGGGATGTCGGGCCAATGTCGGCACGACGAACAGACTCTGCGGTACCGTTGGGAGGGTTGCGATTGTCTGATACGGAAACGGCATTTCATCTTCCATTGGGAGCGTCCACAGGTTGCCGTGTTTCACCAAGAAGACGTGCCCGTCAGTCTCTGCGTAGTAGTTCATTACGGATCGGGTCGATCTTAACCGTTGCGAATCGCCGCCGCCGCCTTGAGGGATGTGCGGTCGGTTGGGATAATGCGGCGCCTTGTGCATTGGCAGGATGGTTGCCGATGCCAGTGGACATGAATGGTTCGACAGACCTTGAGAGTAAGGAGCGATCGTGAGCCGGCCCACAACAAAGCTACCGAAGAGGGCGATCGATGAACTGCTTGCCCCGTTCTCTCGGAGAGCGGCAAGTGTTATTCCCATTTTGCAGGCCATCCAAGCCGAGTATGGATACCTTTCGGAAGGTGCAGTGAAGTGCGCGGCAGCGCACGCGTGTGTTCCCGAGAGTGCTGTGTTCGGCGTGGCGACTTTCTACTCTCAATTCCGATTGGTTCCGCCGGGAGACCATTTGATCCGTGTTTGCCAGGGCACCGCATGCCATGTGCTTGGGGCGGCGGATGTTCTCGATTCTCTATGCGAGGAGCTGCAGATTGTCGAAGGCGGAACAACCACCGACGGGCTGTTCACACTGGAATCGGTACGGTGCCTCGGTTGTTGCAGCTTGGCGCCGGCCGTAATGATCGACGGCGAAACGTACGGTCGCGTCACCCGTGCGGCGCTTCCCGGAATTCTCGAACGATATCGGAGGGGGGATGCCGGATGAGTATGAGGGCGCCCGTCGCTGAAGTACGAGTCGGGTTGGCTACGTGTGGGATCGCCGCCGGCGCGGAGCGGGTTTACGACGCCATGCTCCGCAGTCTCGAACAACACAATCTCGATGTGTCCGTGAAGCGGGTCGGCTGTATGGGGATGTGCTACAACGAACCGCTGGTCGAGATTGTCGATGACCGCGGCGCGGCCACGATCTACTGTCAGATCCAACCTGAGGATGTCGAGCGGATCGTGAGCGAGCACCTTGTCGGAGGATCACCGGTTGACGATCTTGCGGTCAGGGAGGATGAGTTCTTCCGCCATCAGGTTCGCATTGTCTTGGAGAACTGCGGGGTGATCGATCCCGAATCGCTCAAGGAGTACCGGGCGCAACATGGATATGACGGCTTGCGCCGGGCAGTCCTCAAGATGACTCCGGCGGAGGTCATCGACGAGGTCAAGCAATCCGGGCTTCGAGGCCGCGGTGGGGCAGGGTTCCCGACGTGGATGAAGTGGTCGTTCGGGGCCAAGGAAGCGGAACCCGAAAAGTATCTGATCTGCAATGCCGATGAGGGCGATCCCGGTGCGTTTATGGATCGCAGCGTTCTTGAGGGCGATCCGCATCGCGTTCTTGAAGGAATGGCGATCGCAGCGTATGCGATCGGCGCTTCGTTTGGCTATGTCTACGTTCGGGCCGAGTATCCGCTTGCGATCGTGCGGCTGGAGAAGGCGATCGCCGATGCTCGCGAGGAACATCTCCTTGGTGCCGAAATCCTCGGTACGGAATTCTGCTTCGATGTCACGATCAAGGCCGGAGCGGGTGCGTTTGTGTGCGGAGAAGAAACCGCCCTGATTGCGTCGATCGAAGGCAAGCGCGGTGTCCCGCGACGCCGGCCGCCGTATCCGACGACGGCAGGGCTGTGGGGCAAGCCGACCGTCATCAACAATGTGGAAACATTGGCGAACATTCCGTGGATTCTTCGGCGCGGCGCCGCGGCATTCGCAGCGAACGGCACCGAAGGGAGCAAGGGCACGAAGGTGTTTGCGCTTGCGGGGAAAATCAAGCGCAGTGGATTGATCGAGATCCCCATGGGGATGTCCATCTCCGATATCGTTTTCAAGATCGGAGGAGGCGTTCTCAACGACAGGAAGCTGAAAGCCGTCCAGATGGGCGGTCCTTCCGGAGGCTGCATCCCAGCGTCGATGGCCGATGTCCCGGTGGATTATGAATCCCTGAAAGAAACAGGCGCCATCGTTGGGTCCGGAGGAATGATCGTTCTTGACGAGGCAACGTGCATGGTCGATGTCGCCCGATACTTCCTCGATTTCACGCAGAAGGAATCCTGTGGGAAGTGCACATTCTGCCGCATCGGCACCAAGCGTATGCTGAGTATGCTCGAGAAGATGTGCCGTGGAGAAGGAACGGTAGAGGACATCGATCAGCTGGTCGAACTCGGCAACATGGTGAAGTCATTTTCGCTGTGCGGACTTGGGCAGACCGCGCCCAACCCGGTGTTGACCACGACGCGTTACTTCCGTGACGAATACCGTGCTCATCTCGAAGATGGACGATGTCCAGCCGGCGTATGCCGTGAACTGATTACCTACCGGATCGATTCCGAAGCCTGCCGTGACTGCAAACTGTGTGTCAGGCAGTGTCCGGTCGATGCGATCTCTCAAGGCGACGGAACGTTCCAGGTGATCGACGAGTCGGTGTGTGTGAAGTGCGGACGTTGCGCTGCAGCGTGTCCCTTTGATGCGATCACCGTGCAATCCGGGAAGGTGGCGGCATGAGCGACAAGCCAAAGACGATCACGATCACGATCAACCAGCAGTCGGCAACAGGGGAACCTGGCGAGATGATCCTTGCCGTTGCGCGACGCATTGGGATCGACATCCCGGCGCTTTGCGCGGACGAACGGCTGGACCCGTTTGACTCCTGTGGTGTGTGTGTCGTCGAGGTGGAAGGCAAAGGCGTCGTGAAGTCCTGCTCGACCCCGATCGAGGACGGAATGACGGTGGTCAGCGACTCCGAGGCAGTGCGTAAGGTCCGGAAAGCGGCACTGGAGCTGCTCTTGTCGAATCACTGGGGAGATTGCATCGCTCCGTGTCAGACAGCTTGCCCCGCCCATACCGATTGCCAGGGCTATGTCACGCTGGCCGCGAATGGGAAATTTGACGATGGACTGAAACTGCTGTACGAACACCTCCCGTTCCCGGCTTCGTTCGGCAGGATCTGCCCTGCCCCTTGCGAAGATGCTTGTCGCCGGACGATTGCCGAAGAGCCCCTTCAGATTCGTCACCTCAAGAGATTCCTTGGCGACCGAGATGTGGATTACACGCCATCGATCGCCGAAGCGACCGGAAAGCGTATCGCCGTGGTTGGCGGTGGTCCGGCCGGCCTGTCTGCAGCGTATTTTCTGAGGCGCCGTGGCCACGCGGTAACCGTATTCGAGGCAATGCCGAGGATGGGGGGGATGCTCCGTTACGGGATTCCTGAGTATCGTCTTCCTCACAACGTTCTCGACCGGGAAATCGACGTCTTCCGGCGGATGGGAATCGACCTTCGGAACGGGGTGCGGCTTGGTTCGGACATCACCTATCAACAGCTGGCCGACGAGTACGATGCGATCTTCCTCGGGATCGGCGCGTGGGGAACCCACGGGATGGGAATCCCTGGTGAGACGCATCCGTCGGTAGCCCAAGGCACCGACTTCCTACGCCAGGTCAACAATGGGGACCGTCCCCAGATGCCTTCGCGCGTGGCGGTGATCGGAGGGGGAAACACGGCGATGGATGCTGCACGATGTGCGCGTCGCCTAGGGGCGGATGTCACCGTGATTTACCGGCGCACCGAAGAAGAGATGCCGGCGTTGGCGCATGAAGTGGCGGAGGCGAGGGATGAGCAGGTATCGTTCCGGTTCTTGACGCAGCCGATCGAGTTTCTTGGCGACGGGGACACCCTCCGCGGGATACGTTGCGTGCAGATGGAACTCGGACAACCCGATGAAAGCGGACGTCGAAGGCCGATCCCCATCGAGGGGTCGGAGTTTGTCGTGAACGTGGACGCGGCGCTTCTTGCGGTCGGACAAGCGGTCGATTCAAGTTGCCTTCTTGGCACCGGGATCGCGGTGGATCGACGAGGACGGCTGGTTGCCGATTCGCTGACAGGACAGTGTTCGGAGTCGCTGGTGTTCGCGGGAGGCGATGCCGTAACCGGCCCGAGCATCGCCGTGGACGCAGTGGGTGCAGGGCATAGAGCCGCGGACGCGATCGATCGTATCTTCCGCGGACAAGTGGCTGGCTCCGATCCGGTCTATAACCACGTGAAGGAAGACGTGACATTCTCGGACATCGGACATCCAGCGACGGCTCCCAGAATTCGAACCGCAGTCCGAGCTGCGGATGTTCGGGTTCTCGATTTCGACGAGTACGAAACCGCGCTCACCGATGACGAAGCTGTCGCCGCCGGACAGCGGTGTCTGGAGTGCGGATGCATGTCATTCAACGATTGCGCTCTCCGAGAGTACGCGAGTGCAATCGATGCCGATCAGCACGCCTACGCCGGTCAACCTCCCCGCATACGCCGTGATGAACGCCACCCGTTCATCGTTCGCAAGGTCGGCAAGTGTGTGCAGTGCGGGCGCTGCATTCGAGTATGCCGGGATGTCTGCGGCGTCGCCGCGATCGAATTCTCGGGGCGCGGAATCGAAACGGAAGTCCAAGCGCCGTTCAACCGCGCCTGGCAGGATTCTGATTGCGTGTCCTGTGGAGCGTGTGTGGATACATGCCCTACCGGAGCGTTGTACGACAGGACGACCCTTGCCAAGCAAGCTCCCGTCGATGTTGACCGAACAAGCACCATCTGCGCGTTGTGCGGCGTCGGCTGCGAGATCGATGTGCTGACGCTGTACGGCAACTACGTGCGCACCGTTCCCAGCGACGGCAAGAGCGTCCTCTGTGCTCGGGGTCGATACGGATGGCATGCGATTGCCTCGCAGCCACGGATCACCTCTCCGATGATCCGGCGAGGCAGCGCGCTGGTTGAATCCTCATGGGAAGATGCGCTGCACGAAGCCTCGCGCCTCGTCAGCCAGGCCAACAAAAGGACCGCAGTCTTTGGCACCGGGTTGTTGACGCATGAAGAAGGGTGGCTGGTGGCGCGGTTGGCGGATGGATTGCGCGGCGGAGCGCCGATCTTCGATGTCGTACCGAGTCCAAAAGTGGAGATCGATGCAAACAGCATCGCCCGGTTGGACGACCTCGATCGTGCGGATGTTCTCGTTGTGGTCAGCCCGACCGAATCGTACGGGAAGGTCTCCGTGGATGCGATTCTGCGGCAGGCGATGGGGCACGGCGTTCGCCTGATCAGTCTGGGGGCATGCGTGCCGGGGGCAACGGCGGAATTGCCGGCGGAAGCGACTCTGGCATTGCTGGGTGGACTTCGGGATGCCCGCTCCAATGCGACAACCGATGATCAAGGAATCCGTGAAGCCGTTGCTGCGATCGGCGAAGGCAAACGGGTCGTATTCGTAGTAAGGTCACATGCCGTGGATCACCACGCTCTTGGAGCGATCGCCGGTTTGGTCAAGATGGACCCCCAGTGGAAGATCCTTCTTGTACCGGCCACGGCCAACGGCATAGGCTTGCGGCGACTTGGATTTGTAGAGAACATGGCCGGCGCGGCCGGCGTGTGGATCAGCGTCGGTTCTGATCCTGCGAGCACGGCGGCAGGGAGGCGGTATCTGCTGGATGTCGAAGCCCTAATTGCCGTGAGTCCCGTTGCCAACGAAACGACCGAGCGAGCCCAGATCGTCCTGCCGATGAGAACTCCGATTGAAACCCGCGGCCGAGTTGCCGGGATGCGTGGAGAGCAGGACTTGGTCCGGGCTGTTGATGGGCCGCTCGACCTCGAAACATGGGAAGTCATCGGACGCCTGGCAGCCGCGCTCGGCGTGGAAGGGCTTCCCGAGACGTATGACAAACTAGTGGAAGTCGTTCGCGCTGACATGAAGAAAACAGCGGGTTCGGCCGCCGTTGCTGGATCGACGCCGGCCTCCCTGGCGTCACGGATTGACCGGGCTCTTGGAACCCTTTTGGAGGGCGTATCGTGAAGCAGCCGACGGTAGGGGTCATCGGCGGGATGGGACCACAAGCCACGGCGGAGTTCTACCGCCGGCTCGTAGCGATGACGCCGGCTCGTGGCGACGACGAGCACCTCCACGTTCTGATTGACAGCGATCCATCGATCCCGAGTCGACAGGATGCGCTGATCGGGTGCGGCGAGAGCCCTCTTGCCCGGCTTATCGTGGTTGCCCGTCGTCTTGAATCCGCTGGAGCGACGTGTCTTGCCATGCCCTGCAACACGGCGCACGCTTGGTACAACGAGCTACAAGAAGCCGTCTCCATTCCGATCATCGACATGATCGCAGAGACCGTTCACGTGATCCGCCATACGGCCTCAAGTCCACGAGAGTTGGGCGTTCTTGCGACGAATGGCGCGCTGCAGTCCGAGTTGTACGAGAAAGCGTTCGGAGATGGGGGCCCACGTCTCTGTGTCCCCGACCCCGAGCAATGCCAGGCGATCATGGATGCAATTGCCGGAGTCAAGGCAGGATCATTGATCGGTCGTCGACAAGTCGCCGCCGTGGCGCGGATGATGCTTGATCGTGGAGCCGATGCGATTCTCGTTGGTTGCACCGAGGTTTCCCTTCTGGTTCGCCCGGATGATGTCGAAGCCGAAGTGATCGATTCGATGAGTGTGCTTGCTCGAGCCACTGTCTCACACGTTCTCGCATCGGCTCGAATGCCTGCCTGAACTTGATCCCGGTGGTGGCCCACTGCGGATTCTTACTCCTCAGTGGGCTGCGCAAGACATTCATCCCCTGTTGGATGGACGCAAGTCCCACCTCTTAACTAAGCCATAGGTTACATTTTCCTCACAGACAGCTAGCACCACCCGGTAGAAGACAGCAGGGAGGTTCTCATGCCTTCCTGCGTCTTCTTTTGTCACGAGGGGTACTGCGATTCGAGCGGAGCCGATGAGTGATGTTCCTGATTGGAACGGACTTCTTAACCGTCTCCATTCGAAGCGAAAACAGGACGCTATCCCGGGTTCATCTGCGGCCTCGGATGAACCGGATAGCAGCTTCCACAAGCATCAGAACGCGGATTCTGTCCTGGCTCAAGAGGGGCTGGCTCCACCGCCGATCTCCCCCGACTTGAAGATCGCCAATTTGGCGGTGAGCGGGCCGACCAATTCATGGATCACGGTTGCGCCAATCACCACATTGACCAGGATCGAACTGAGATCGTTGAAGGCAGGGTTCCTCTGTAATACCAACGCCAGCCCGATGACGATACCGCCTTGAGGAATGAGTCCCCACCCGGCGTAGCGGCGGACCTCGCGCGACGTACGTCCGACCGTGGCTCCGAGATAGGCTCCGCCGATCTTCCCCAGCGACCGGAACAGGACGAAGATGAGGACAACGGGGAAGAAACGAAACAGGATCTGGAAATCGAGCAACATCCCGCTGATCGTGAAGAACAGCACGAAGACTATCGGCTCTACGTATTCCTCAAGCAAGTGGAACACGCGATCTCGGCGACTGCCGAAGTTCACGACCATGACTCCCATCGCCATGGTGGACAGCAGTTCGTCAAGCTTGAATACGGTGGAAAGGCCATAGGCGAGCGCGAGCAACCCGACGAGCAGAACCAGAAGCAGACCGTCGGCTTCGGCATGAAGAATTCTTGGGACAAAATGGAACAGCAGTCCACATGCCATCCCCAATCCGATCGCGCCGAAGATGGCGATGAATGGCTCGATGAAGGCGCCAAAACCTCCGGCCGTATGTGCGACAAGAACCGCCGCGATCATCGTAGCGAAACTGAAATTGAGAATTCCCAATGCATCGTCGACCGCAGCGGATGCCATGATACTGAACGATACGATCCCTTTCGCCTTGTACTGATGGATGACGGCCAGCGTGGCTGACGGATCCGTAGGTGACGCGAGTGCGCCGAGGAGAAGCGCAAGCGGTAAGATCGTCGTCAGGTACGTTCCGTCGAGATGAACGAAAAACGGCAATGTGATCATCAAGCCACCGGTTACGAGAAGCGCCGACAGTTCGGATTCGCCGAGGGCCAGGAACAGGATTCCCTTTCCAAGCTCCTTTAGCGAAGCGAATGCCAGCGTCCCCCCCACGGCAAAGGTCAGCACGGCGAGCGACAGGTTGGTCAGCGTTCCCGTTGAAGCGACAAACGCGCTGGGAATGAATGTTGTCAGGTTCGGATTGAGAGCCAGCCCGGCAAGGATGTACCCGCTAACCCGCGGAAGTCCGAGCTTGGCAGCCAACTCTCCAAGGAAATAGCCGGCAACCACCGTGCTCCCGAGGATTAGCAATGCGTTCAAGAATACCCACTCCTTGGCGTCCTCTAGCGGAGGACGCCGGAGTGTACGCCCACGCGCCGGATTCGGCAACCGCCTGGAAAAGGGCGACAAGCCACATGGCTTGCGGCAGCCGCAACAAGCTTACTTCGCCCCCCCCGGGGGGGGCGGTATTGGGTCGGGATTCATCCACGGCGATCAACCCGCTTCTTTGTGGAGGATGCTGGCCATGGAAGTGGATGCGACCTTCGAATCGCCAAGCCGCCCAACCGCCACGGCGTTCTGTCGACCTCGACGCGGTGGGAAGCAGCAGGTGGGAAACCGGAGATGTCGCCACGCCACCGAATCCATATCGTGCTTGGAAGGAAACCCTCGAGCCAAAGGAGGCATTGCCGCCGCTCCTGGGGTTGGACACCGACCTGGACAGAATCGTTGGTATTGGAGACGGTCTTCTTCGCTGCTACGGTCCCGGGCTAGCCGGAACCGGCCGATGCGACGGCTGGCCCTGCGTTGATCAGCCCGCTGCCATATTCATCATCCGGTCCCGACGCGCCAAGATCGGTTGCGGAATCGACGAGATGGGCAAGTGCTTCTTCCGGAGAGAGAAGGCCGTTTTGCGAGAGGATCAGAGCAAGCGCAGCACTGACATGAGGTGCGGCAAAGGATGTCCCCGATCCTTCGGCGATCTCGCCGCCCGGATACAATGAAATCACGGAATCACCCGGTGCACAAACGGCCACCTGAGTCCCGTAGTTGCTGAACGAAGCAAGGTGATCGTCCTGGTCTGTTGCCGACACGGCGATTACCGACGAATAGGACCCAGGATAGCAGACCGTGTTGCTTCCGTTGTTGCCGGCGATCCCGACGACGAGTACCCCGGCCTGATCAGCGCGGCGGATGGCCCGTTCCAGTACCGCTGGAGGAGTACCGTTGCAGTAGATGCTTAGATTGATGATGTCGGCATCGTTGTCGACCGCGTAGTCAATAGCCTCGGCGAACATCTCCCAGTCTCGTCCGTAGAACTGATTCCGCGTGTCAAGGAATCGAAGGTCCATCACCCGAACATCCGGCGCGACCCCGGTTGCTTCATTGGAATCGGGTTGAGCGACGATCAGGCCCGCAACGAATGTCCCGTGCCAATGGATCGCCGTTCCGCTGAGAGAAGTGGCGTCGTTGTCACGGAAGTCCCAGCCATGGAGATCATCAATGTACCCGTTGCCGTCATCATCAATGCCATTCCCGGCGATCTCATCACTGTTTGTCCACAGACAGCCGGCCAAATCCGGAAGCGTAGCGTCGATCCCGCTATCGATGACCGCGACGACGATCTCGGAAGAGCCTGTGGTGATGCTCCATGCGGCTGGAGCACCGACGCGTTCGATCGACCAGGAGACGGCGGAAGCATCGATGATCGCGGCGGATGCATTCGAGGCGCCACCCGCTCCAGCGATGTCATGAACGGCGTTGTCTGGAGGCGATCCAAAGACGGCAACAAGAGCGATCGCGAGAATTCCGAGGATCGTCAAGAGAGTTCTGGTTCTCGTTCGCATGTTCGGCAACCCGGCTACCCCGTAGGGCCCGTGGCTTTGCGTCGCCTCCTTACGAAGGGTTTGCCTTTGACGGATGGGATCTATCTCTGGGAGCGAGATTCTATCCGTATCAAGTTGTATGTATTATGCCACCAGCTTGAGGATCGTAGACAGCCATCCACGTAGTTGAGCTCACCGCGGAGCAGCGATAAGGTTCACAAAAGCAGGAGGAACTGAAGATGGAATATGACGTCGTTGTTGTTGGAGCGGGCCCCGGAGGATATGTCGCAGCGATCCGCATGGCCCAACGTGGCAAGCGGGTCGCGCTTGTGGAGCGAGACCGAGTTGGCGGAGTTTGTCTCAACTGGGGCTGCATTCCAACGAAGGCTTTGTGTCAGGCGACCAAGCAGTTGGAGAGGATTCGAACCGCAGAAATCATGGGCATTCATGTAGATGGGCTTCACATCGATCGCGGCGAACTGGCAACGTGGAAAGATCGCGTGGTGGATACCCTCGTGACGGGGATCGGTCAATTGCTCAAGAAAAACGGTGTTACCGTGATTCATGACGAGGTTGTTGGACTGGCATCGGGGAGCATTGCGCTTGCGTCGCAACAGCGAATCTCATGTTCCCACGTTGTGATTGCGACCGGCTCCAGCCCTGTTCAGATCCCGGGGTTCCCGTTCTCCTCACCAGCGGTCTGGTCATCCAGCGACGCCCTTCGCGTGGAAGAGATCCCATCCACGCTTCTTGTGGTCGGGGCCGGGGTTGTCGGCCTGGAATTAGCGACGATCTACAGGCGATTGGGCAGTGACGTGACCGTTCTCGAGATGGCCCAGGAGATTCTGCCGACGATGGATCTTGGGCGCAGGGTCCGGTCGCAGCTTCAACGGGCGATTCAGGGCGAAGGGATTACGCTGCGTCTTGGTGATGCTGCCGCCAGCCTTGAGGAAGACGGTGCCGCATGCCGGGTGACAACGCAGGGCGGTGAGGTCATCGAAGTCGATCGGGTGCTCGTGGCCGTAGGCCGGCGCCCGAATTCGCGTGAGCTTCCTCTACAGGATGCGGGAATCGAATTGGATGAACGGGGATTTGTCAAGGTAGATGCGGCGCTTCAGACCACGGCCGATGGAATCTACGCCATCGGGGATCTTGTCCCCGGCCCGCAACTCGCCCACAAGGCTTCCGCCGAGGGCATCTTTGTCGCTGAGCACCTGGATCAGACAGACGAGGCTTTGCTCTGTGGGATCGACTACCAGACCATCCCGCAGGCGGTGTTCACCGATCCGGAACTCGGTACCGTTGGCATGTCGGAAGCGACGGCCCGCGCACGAGGTCTTGACGTGCGTGTCGGGCGATTCCCGTACGCGGCCCTGGGGAAGGCCGTTGCAATGGAGGAAACCACGGGGCTGTTTGAAGTCGTTGCCGAAGTCTCGTCGGGAACGTTGGTCGGCTGTCAGATTCTTGGTGCCGAAGCGTCGACGCTGATTGCGGTTGCGGCAGTCGCCGTGCAACATCGAATGACGGTCGAAGCATTGGCGGAGTCCATCCAAGCACATCCAACGTTGCCGGAAGGGATCAAGGAAGCGGCTGAAGCGGCTCTTGGACGGGCAATCCACGCGATCAACCGCTAGGAAGCCGGGAAGCCGGGGTTGGCGTTCTCCGAATTGTCCGCCAACGCCGGCTCCAATCATCGAAGTGTTACTTGAGCAGGGAATTCACGTTCTGCTTACACCTTCTTCTTGCTGCCGACCTCTGCGTCTTCATCCACGGACAGCTCCTCGGAGTACTCCACGGTCTTGATGTTGCAGCCGGGGCCTATGCAGATGCGCTTCCCTCGAACGACGTCCGCCTCGGTATCCTCGAGATGAATCGTGTCGCCCTCGATCAGGGCGCTCCGCAGACGAGACGTGGTGCTTCCGGTAAAAATCCGGATGAGCCCATCAAGAATCAACCCTTTCTGGTGCCATCCCCCGCGTCGGACCTCGATCCGTTCGCCGCCGATCTCCCGAGCTTCGCAGCGACCGGCAAGATTGATCTCAATGTGATCTGCAGACAGCAATCCTCCAATGCGAAACGCGCCGGTGGTCTTGTAGATCTCCGACGCGACGTCGCCGTCTACGGCGAGGCTCCCACTGATCTTGATGTACTCCGATGTAAGCGATCCGTCCGTCTTGAACACCCCGGAGCACTTGAGTTCCTTGATCTCGGTTGTCCCATGAGAGCGAGCACTTCCACTAATCCTCATCTCATCGGCGATGATGCCCGCTTCGAAAACAGCGGCGCCCGATGTGGACACGCGGATAACTCGAGCAAGGCCGGCGATCTTTCCCGAGCCCGAGATCTTGATCTCGTCCGCCGTGATATCTCCGGTGATCTTGCCGCTCCCGGAAATGGAGACGCGTTCGTAGGTTCCGCCACCGATGGTACCGGCTCCGGAGATGCTTGCTGAACCTCTCTTGTCCTGATCGCTATCGTTCGCGTTCCCGCTCATACTTCCTCCTCCGCCAGTTCCAGCTTAAGCCGATTGAGTGTTTCGGCAAGATTGACCGAATCGATGACTTCGAGTTCGGGGTCGAAGATCGCCGATTCGGACACGATCGCGGCCAGACTGATCTCGGCCGAGATTCCGGCCGCCGTCAGTCGCTTGCGCAACACGCACAGGATTACCGATTCCTGTGCCAGCCGGTCAATCAAGCCACCGCCGTCCATGCTTGCTCTGTCCAGAGTGCGGCGAACAAGCGACAGCTCCTCCCGGGTGACGTGGTTCTGCCGGCGAAGCCTACGAAGTACGGAAAGGCAGAGTAGCTCATGTACAGAGACATTCGCTTGTAGATCTTTCCCATCAAGTCCACACAGATCGGCCAAGTCGTCATCCACCCATCCAAGGCTAGCAAGGCTGCTTGGGTTGATCTGCATTGAGTCCCCGATTGTCTGGTGAATGACCTGAGCAAGCTCGTCCAGGGCATGATCTTCCTTCATCCTGAGGATCTGTTCGATCCTTTCGAGGATCCGATCCTTGGGGAAGAACGTTTCTTGCCCGGTGAATGTCGATCGCCGGATAAACCAACTGTCGGGGATGAGACCCTTTCGTTTCCAGCGGTACAGCTGGCCGTAGGAAATTCCCATCCGTGCGAGGACATCTTTCTTGGAGATCAGATTGTTGTCGGGCACATCCACGTCTACCTCCATCACGGTTGTTCCATGCGACCGCAGCCACGATCCGCGCCAGGCGGACCGTCAGATCCGGTCGTCGAGAAAGATGATAACAGAACACTGTGACCTCGTCAATCCATAGGAAGTTCTCTCAGTAGGTACAAAAGATCAACAAGAACGTCATTGCGTCGACAAGATCGCGACGATTGCCAGCTGAGAAGAAAACACAGTGTGACGTTCCTAACTGTCGCTTGCTGT
Source organism: uncultured Thermotogae bacterium (assembly GCA_964547105.1). Classification (GTDB taxonomy): domain Bacteria; phylum Bipolaricaulota; class Bipolaricaulia; order UBA7950; family UBA9294; genus RXOA01. The sequence continues at coordinate 34,072 of CAZJLO010000001.1, read as the reverse complement.
GATGATCCGCCAACTGAACTTGCTGTCGGATCGGGAAGATGTGGCAAGAACGGCGCGCTCATCGAACAACGGGTGTTCGATGAGCGCGCTCGCCGCTCGTGTGTTCTGCCGGAGTCTTGCCGTGGCTATTTCCCTGGGCATTGCGAGATCACGGATGGGTCGATCCCCTTGCCGGCGTACGCTTTGTCGAAATGATCGGAGAACTCGCGGGCAAGTTTGACAGCGCGGGCATCGTAGGCCAACTTGTCCTGCCACGTATTCCGCGGATTGAGAATCTCTGCCGGAACGCCCGGGCAATCCGTGGGAATCGATACGTGGAACGTCGCGTCCTCTTCGTAGGCCGTGGATCGCAGCTCCCCGGACAACGCCGCATGAACCATCGATCGAGTGAGACGGATGTCCATTCGTTTCGCTTCGCCGTACGGCCCACCGCTCCAGCCGGTGTTCACCAAATAGACATCCGTGTTGTGTCGATCCAGTTTCTCTCCAAGCATCCGCGCGTACACATCCGGATTCCTCGGCATGAAAGGCTCGCCGAAGAAGCGAGAAAACGTTGTCTTCGGCTCGACGATCCCCGTTTCCGTTCCTGCGAGCTTGCTGGTATAGCCCATCAGGAACCAGAGCATCGCTTGCTCTTTGGTCAATCGGGAGATCGGCGGCAGTACCCCGTTCGCATCAGCGGTCAGGAACAGAATGGTCTTCGGGTGCCCTCCGGCAGAGGACGGCTTGACATTGGACAAGAACGCGAGAGGATAGGAGCCCCTTGAATTGGGTGTGAATCGATCGTCATACAGATCGAACTTTCCGTTGGGATAGATCATTGCGTTCTCGACAATTGCGCCGTGCTCTTCCGGGGTATCTTCGTGCATGACGGCGTTGTAGATCTCCGGTTCCTTGGCAGGATCGAGATCGATCAGCTTCGCGTAGCAGCCGTTCTCGAAGTTCGCAATCCCTCGGTCGTTCCATCCGTGCTCGTCATCGCCGAGTAGCGCACGTCGTGGATCGGCGGAGAGGGTTGTCTTCCCGGTTCCCGAAAGGCCTAAGAGGAGAGCGGTGGTACCGTCGGGGCCCTCGTTCGCCGAGCAGTGAAGCGGCAGGATTCCTTCGGCGGGAAGGTAGTAGTTCATCACGGTGAACACCAGCTTCTTGACTGATCCGCCGTAGGCTGAGCCGTAAACCACGCCGATGCGGCGATCGAAATCCATGCCGATGACCATGGTTGATGTGTGTCCCAAACGGGGATCGACCCGGAGGCGCCCCTCATATCGTTTTGCATCAAGCTTGTCGTACGGAACGACAAGCAGTCGGAATGGGCGATCAGCGAACACGCTTTGGGAGAGGTTGTCGGGCATCGCGCGGAACATGTTGTCGGCGAAAAGCGCGGTCAGTGCACGATCGGTGACCAGTTTGACCGGGAGGGTGTACGATGAATCGGCGCCGACGACTCGATCGATCTCGTAGATGCGTTGCTTCTTGTTGAGCAAAGCGAGCGCGTCCTCGAGGATCATGTCGAACGTTTCTTCGTCGATCGGAATGTTGTTCGGGGAATCCCAGTCAATCGCCGCAGCGCTTGCGGGGCGGCGGACGCAGAGGGTGTCCTTTGGGCTTCGGCCGGTCGATTCCGATGGCGTCCACGTGGCGAGCGCGCCGCAGGCGCTGGCTACCGCCTCCTTGTGCGCGACTGAATCCTGGATCATTCGGACCCGAGACGGGTTTGTCACCACGTCCGAGCGTTCCAACACCTGTGTCAGACTCCGATCGAAGTCCATAATCACCTCATCAAGAGTGTGACGGGCAACATGGCCCGCAGCGAGTTGCCGGATGATAGCCTAGAATTCACGAGATCTAAAGGACTCGCATTGAGCCCACGCGTGGCGACGGCTATCCATCCGCGCCGGGCCGTTTGAATGTCGCGGGAGCTCGGCATGGATGCTGGAGCCGCACGATGCATGCCATGCGGTCGCACGGCGGCGGCGAGGACACGGTCAACGGATCGGATGAGCAGCTGTGTCCTGAGGATCCAGCGAACTTCCAATTCATTCGTCATCCCAGGTGCCAAGACTGAATTGTCCCCGGAGATCAGGCGTTCCCTGGGTTCGATCGCAAAGCGTTCATCCCGCAGGAAATGCCGGTTCGATCCCGACGACATGCCGATCATGCCTGGGGGAGACATTCCGGCATGCGCAGTCTGCGGCCTTGCCGATGTCGGATCGGCGAGGCCGAGCTGACCGGCCTGCTTGATCCCTTTGAGCGCCGAGCACACCTGCCACTGCAACCAAGAGCGCTGCGCGAGAAACGTTGGCAAGAGCTTCGCCTTCCTTAAAGACAACCCCGCTTGGATCTCGTCGGCCTGACAACGCGAGTTTCCGGTTTCTACACACGGGAGTCCCTGCGAGACAGGTTCCTTGCGGCAGGCCTCTCGGAAGTTACGAGTCGTCCTGTTGATGAATCGTCATGCCCGATGGGAAGAGATCATTCGGCCGGCTATCGCTTGGCGAGAGCGAAGAGCTGAATCGTGTTCTTCGCGGTTCTTCGGGCCACGTCCTCGACGGAGATTTCCTTGATGTCGGCGATCGCTTGGGCGACCAGTCCGACATATGCCGGTTCATTCCGCTCGCCTCGATGGGGAACCGGCGTCAGATACGGGCAGTCGGTCTCGACGAGGATTCGATCGAGCGGAATCCGGTGAACGGCATCGCGGAGAGCATCATTCTTGCTGAAGGTAAGCGGCCCGCCGATGCCGAGATGGAATCCCAGAGCGAGAAACTCCTCTGCGAGAACGATGTCTCCGAGGAACGAGTGGATCACCCCCTGGTGAGACGGTCCAACCCGGCGCAGGATTGTCAGCAGGTCCGCGGTCGATTCCCGGTTGTGGATGACAACGGGGAGATGGATGCGCCGGGCGAGCATCAGCTGCTCGGCGAACACGTGACGCTGCTCGTTGCGCGGCGACAGGTCGCGGTAGTAATCGAGGCCGATCTCTCCGATTCCCACGACCTTGTGTTGCCGGGCGAGCTGCTCGAGTTCATCCAGTGCCGAACGATTGGCATTTTTCGCATTATGTGGGTGGATGCCGACGGCGGCCCAGATGTTGCGATGACGCGACGACAGTCTGACCGCCTCGTGGCTCGACCTCAAGTCGATGCCAACGGTCAGGACGCCGATTCGCCGGGAGAACAGGTCGGCGATCACCGCGGCACGGTCATCGCGGAATGCTCGATCATCGAGATGTGCGTGGCTGTCAAACACAGCCACGTCTCCGAGGGAGGGGCGGTTCATTCGAGAGATACCTCCCGATCGGTGCCGATCGGGTGACCGTGTTCGAGGTCGTAGAGAACCTTCGGCAGCAAGACGATCAGATCGCTTGGCACAAGCGAGCGGGCCGACTGCGTCTCGGAGTACTTGTCAGCGCAGGACGCATGAAGATAGGCGCCAAGACAGGCGGCCTCATGGGCCGGAATCCCCTGGCCGACAAGGCCGGCGATCAGCCCGGTGAGAACATCGCCGCTTCCTCCGGTGGCGAGGCCGGGGTTGCCGCCGAGCGTGACCAGGGTTGCTTCCCGAGGTCCGGCTGTCGGCGAGGAGATCACCGTCGGAACGCCTTTGAGAACAACGGTGGCATGGGCGGTGCGAGCCGCTTCGTGCGCGATTTCCAGCCGCGCGTCTTCGATCTCATCCACCGACAGGTCAAGCAGGTGGGACATCTCGCCGGGGTGTGGAGTGAGGATTCTGTCTCCCTGTGCATTGGCGATCCTTTCGGGATGGGCTCCGTATGGCCACAGCCCGTCGGCATCAAGTACAAGCGGCACGGGAACCTCGGCCACCAACCGCTCGATGATCGGCGTCAGCGACGGATGACGAGAGAGTCCCGGACCAACGGCGACTGCATCGACGGTCGTCAGCAGATCGCGAAAGCGCACTGTCTCAACACTGACGAGAATGCCGTCCCGGTCGGGAAGAGCGACCGTGATGACCTCGGGTAGGGTTGCCTCGAACACCGGCTCGAGGGATGCAGGGCAGGCGAGCGTGACCAGCCCCGCTCCGGCGCGAAGAGCGGCGCGACAGCAGAAGATCGCTGCTCCGGTCAATCCGCGGGACCCGGCAACGACGAGGACATGTCCGAAGCATCCCTTGTGGGCCGTCTCCGGCCGGTCGGGGAGGAACGAACGGAGCGCTACATCCCCGGGGACCACAGCGATGGGCTTGACGTCGGCGAGCACGTGTTCGGGGTAAGGTACGTCGGCAACCCCAACCCGGCCGCAGGCCCGGCGCGCCGGGTAGAGAATATGTGCTGGCTTGAGAAATCCCATCGCCACTGTGTAGTCGGCATCGATCGCCGGGCCGGGCCGTGCGCCTTGGTCAGCAAGGATTCCGGATGGGAGATCGATGGCAACCACCGTTCCCGGTGCTTGATTCACCGCGTCGATGATCGCCGCGAAACGGCCGCTTGCCGGCCGAGTCGTTCCACTGCCGAACAGCCCGTCGATCACGCAGCTTGACATCTGGAGCGCTGCGGCCAGTGTCGATTGGAGATCCGACAGGCTTTCGCTAAGGACGTGAACGTTGTTCGGCATTCGCTCGATCAGCTTTCGGGCGTGGAACGCCGCCGCCGGGGTCATCCGCTCCGGCGGAACCGCCAAGTAGGTCTCAACAACATGTCCCGCCGTCGACAGCGCCAAGGCGGCCACGACCGCGTCGCCACCGTTGCCACCTGTGCCGGCGATCACAACGAAGCTGTTGGAGGACAGGCTGTCAACAACGTGCCGAAGCACATATCGAGCCGCCGATTGTCCGGCGCTGTTCATCAAACAACGCTCGGCTACACCACTGGCGAACGCGAGCTGATCAATCCGTTTCTGCTCGGCGGCGGAGACAACAAGAGTCGGCGAAGTCCCAAGCTCGAAGTTCATCGTTTCTCCTCGGAGAGCCACCCACGGCCGGGAAGCTGATCAAGGATCTCTTGTGCCACGTCACCATGACTGCGGCTCCCGATTTCGATCCATCGGAATCCCTCCAGCCTCCGAAACCATGCGATCTGTCGACGCGCGAGCGCCCAGGTCCGATTGGCCAGCTGCTGCCGAAGCGCCGCTTCATCGATCTCTCCGTCAAGGAAGGCAAGTGCCTCGGCAACCCCAATCGTTCGGAATGCCTGCATCATAGGTCGGAGTCCCGCGTTCTTCAGCGCCTTGACCTCATCGACCAGGCCCGACGACACCATGTTCTCCACCCGCGCGGCAATCGCTCGACGATGGTCGTCGCGATCCCGGTTGAGCACGAACCCATGGAATGCGTAGTCGAGCGGCACGGCACGGGTCTGCAAGTTGGAGATGGGCGTGCCGGTTTTCCGATGGACCTCCAATGCGCGGATAACCCTCAATCGGTCGTTGGGATGAATCCGCTGCGCGGACACGGGATCGACGCGGCGAAGCATTGCATGAAGCTGCTCGATCGGCTGTTGGGACAGGTTGGATCGCAGCATGGGATCGGCGGATGGTCCTCGAAACAACCCCGTGACGATCGCGGCGATGTACAGTGTGCCACCGCCGACGACGACCGGGATCCGATCGCGGCGGAGAATGTCGCGGACGGCTTGATCGGCGTCTTGGCGAAAACGCATCGCGTCGTAGGAATCGGCGAACGAGCAGATGTCCAGAAGATGATGCGGCACGTGCTCCCGGTCATCGCGGCTCGGCTTGTCGGTCAGGATATCCATCCCACGGAAGAAAGCGCGGGAATCGGCGGAGATGATCTCTCCGCCGAGCCGGGCTGCGACCTCCAACCCGACAGCGGATTTTCCCGTTGCTGTTGCGCCGACAATCACAAGAACATCGCGGCGTTCCCCTGGATTTCGACCGGGCTGGATCGAAAACGCGATCACAAGCTTGATCCTCTCCCCGCCTTACTCTTCTCCGAGAAGCAGTTCGCGGAATTTCTTGAGTTCGGCACGTCGCGAAGGATGTTTGAGCTTCTCGATTGCCTTGATCTCGATCTGGCGCACGCGCTCGCGGGTGATATTGAATTTCAGCGAAACATCCTTGAGCGTGCGCGGATGATCGTCATCGAGACCGTACCGTAACCGGAGAATCTCTCGCTCGCGCTCATCCAGTTGCTCAAGCGCCCGATTGAGCTGCTCCTTGAGGAACATTCGGAATGTCTCCTTGGTCGGAGACGGTGCTGATGGATCTTCGATGAAGTCGCCGAGCGTGTCTTCGTCTTCGTCTCCGATTGGACGCTCCAGCGAAGCGGTGTATTGAGAGACGTTCTCCACCTTCTTGATCTTGTCGATGGACATCCCGGTGAGTTTCGACAGATCCTCCAATGTCGGAGCATTGCCGTGTGATTGGATGTACTCACGCTTGACGCGATTCAACTCGCGAACCGTCTCGATCATGTGGACCGGAACGCGGATGGTTCTCGATTGATCTGCAATCGCTCGTGTGATCGCTTGACGAATCCACCAGGTGGCGTAGGTCGAGAACTTGTAGCCTCTGGTGTAGTCGAATTTCTCGACTGCCTTCATCAATCCCATGTTTCCTTCTTGGATGAGATCGAGGAACGACAGTCCGCGGTTCATGTAGCGTTTGGCAATTGAAACGACGAGTCGGAGGTTGGAGACGGTGAGCCGTTCTCGTGCTGCCTGCCCGCGCTGGATCAGTGTGGAGAGATCCTCTTCCGACACGGTGGCCGGCAGGGGGATGATCTCTTGTCCATCCAGCGGGAACGATTGAAGCAATTCCGCGGCTTGTTGGCCCTTCTCGATAAGGTCTTCGAGTAGCTTGTTCTCGGTGATGTTGGTCTGGACGGAAGCGTCTTCGTTTTGCGCGGCGAGGCTGGCAACGGCCGCTTCACCAGTCCGCTTGGCTCGCGTGAGCTCCGAATAGATCCCCGCCTCCATTGCCATCGCCAATTGGACTTCTTCTTCCTTGGTCAACAGCGGCACCTTGCCGATTTCGCGCAAGTAGGTCTTGACAGGATCTTCGCGCCCGCCGGCCAGGTCATCAAGCGAGCGAGGCCGGGCACCGCGGGATGTACGCCGTCGGGCTGAAATCGGATTGTCTTTGATCAGAAGAGCATCCGACTCCGACATGAGATTCGACGATTCATCAAGAAGGTCTTCATCTTCGGTCATCTCGTCGAGGTCTTCTTCGGGCGATACGGGAAGTTCCTCCTCGGCGAGGATTTCCTCCGTATCCGGATCGATCTCGTAGGTGGGGGCGAAGTCTTCCGCGTTGCTCCCGACCGGTCTCTTCGTTTCGCTGTCAGGTTGGTCCGGTGATTTCGCCGATTCGCTGAGCGTCACGCCTTGCCCCCCTTTGCCAGGCGGTTGCGTTCGACAATCAACGCGCTATAACGGCGCTGGAGACTGTCCAGCTGCTCACGGTCTTCGTTCGCAACGCAATCCGCCATCTGCTGACGAAGCTCGCTCAGTTTCCGCTCTACGGCCGGAGCCTCAACCATACGAGCGAGCGCATCATGCACCGCCTTCTTCACTTGTTCCGCATTCTCTTCGTCGAACGGCAAAGGCCTAAGAACGAGCTCACTTGCCGTAGGCACCACTTCTGGCGGCAACTGAGCAATGATATCCGATGACGCTTGGATCTCACCCTCGGCGGAATCGGCAAGCGCTTCCGCCAGCGGACGTAGCGCAGGCGGAAACACTGCCGGAGAAACAAGATCATCAATTCTGGACCAGGGAATGCAAGAGCGGAGGACAAGGGCAAGAAGCACGGTATCGGGCTGCCATGTTGCCTGATGAGGGACACTGCTTCGCACGGTACTCCGGTGGACGCTGCGTGGATCAAGTTCGCGGCGAACATCATCTCGAGACAGGCCGAGAAGCTCGGCGATCTGTGTTGAGAGCTCCTCGCGCACCGGAATGTTGGTCAGTGTCTGGAAGACGTTCTTTGACTCCTCCAATGCAGCGCTCTTGCCTTGGGGCGTGCGAATATCAAAGCGGCTCTCAAGCCCTTCGATGAAGAAATCCCGAAATGTGATTGCCTGCTCGAGGAATCTGCGGAATCCGTCCGCCCCCATTTCCCGAACGCAGCTATCAGGATCCTCTCCCTCCGGCAGGCGGGCGACTCGGACTTCCACGCCCGTGTTGCGCAGGATGCCCATCCCGCGAAGCGCCGCCGCGTCTCCCGCAGCATCCCGGTCATACACAAGAATCACTTCGGTGCCGAACCGAGCAAGAAGCTGTGCTTGTCTCTCGGTTAGGGCCGTTCCCATGCCGCCAATTGCTTCAATGATCCCCGCGATGTGCAGCGACAGGACATCGGTGTACCCTTCGACTAAGACAGCCGTCCCCGACGCTTGGATCGCTTCGCGGGCCCAGTGGAGCCCGTAGAGGTGCTGCCCTTTGTCGAAACCGGCAGTGGCCGGAGAATTCAGGTACTTCGGCTCGCCGTCGAGGGTGCGGCCGCCAAATGCGATCGGAATCCCCGAAATGTTGTAGATCGGAAACATCACTCGCCCGCGGAAGCGGTCGTACGTCCGCCCCTTGCTCTCAGTCAGCAAGCCGGCGGCGAGGAGTTGCTTGGCCGTAAACTTCGTCCCCAGAGCTGCCTTCAGCCCGTCCCACCGTGGTAGGGAGTAGCCAAGACCGAACCGGTCCCAGCTTGCTTTGCCGAAGCCGCGGGATCGCAGGTATGCGCGCACTTCCTCTGCATCATGGTGGTTGTGGAGTTGCTCCGCGTACAGGGTTGTCGCAGCGGCAAGGATCGCCTGGGATTCGGCGCGCTTGTTGCTGCGGGAACCGCTTCTCGGCAAGGAGACGCCGGCCTCGGCCGCAAGACGCTCAAGCGTTTCGGGAAATGTCAGACGTTCGATTTTCATCACGAACGCAAACAAGTCACCACCTTCGTTGCATCCGAAGCAATGCCAGAGCCCCCGCTCAGGGCTAACAACCAGAGATGGCGTGTCGTCTTTGTGAAAAGGGCAGCGCCCTTTGTAGTTCTTGCCCGATGGCGTCAGCGTGATGTATCGGGAGAGAACGGCGACCAAATCGAGGTGTTGCTTGATCTGATCCACAGTATCTCGATCGACCATAGCTTCATCATATCGGTTGGGAGGAGTTCGTCCAGGGTTTAGGCTTGAAGACCGGCAAGAAACGGATTGGATCTGCGCTCATGACCCAACGTGGTCTGCGGGCCGTGCCCCGGGTACACGATGTAGTCACCCGGAAGCGAAATCAACCGGTGCAATGACTGTCTCAATTGCTCCCATGAGCCGCCAGGGAGATCGGTTCGTCCGATGGAGCCTGCGAACAAGACATCGCCACAGAAGATCGCGCCTCCCCCCACAAGCGCGATGCTTCCCGGGGAATGCCCGGGAAGGTGGAGAACCTCCAACGACGGGATCGGAGTATCTCCCTCGGCGAGGAAGCGGACGAATGGCGGATGTCCAGGGTAGGCATCATCGACCCATGGAACGTCATCGGGATGGATACAGATGTCACCTCCCGAAGGATCGATCGCCCAGTTTCCTCCGACATGGTCGAAGTGCCCGTGGGTGTTGATCACGAGATGCACCGTCCGATCGGCGATCAGTTCGCGAAGTCGGGGCGAATCCTCCGCCGGATCGATGACGATCATCCGTGTGCCGTCGGAGACGACATAGCAGTTCGTGGCAAGCGGCCCCAGAAACAGCGTCTCGATCTTGAGATCGTGCCTGTCTTTGCATCTGTCGGCAAGCATCATCTTGAGATCCCGCTTCCTTCCGCCCGTGCTACGACAAGCACGACCACTTCTCCGTATCCGGCGTCGAGAAGAGCTCGCGAGCAGGCCTCTGCCGTTGCGCCGGTGGTCAAGACATCGTCAATCAGCAACACGGATTTCGAGCTCAACTCCGTAGATGATCGTACAGCGTGAAGACCACGCTGTGATCGTACAGCGTGAGAAAGACCACGCTGTGATCGTACAGCGCTAAACGCGTCACGCAAGTTTGCCCGGCGTTGTTCGGCCCCAAGAACGGATTGGCGTTTCGTGTCCGTACGTTTGGTGAGCAAGCGCGCCACGGGAATCCGGCATTGGCGGGCGACTCCGGTTGCCAGCAGGCGGGATTGGTTGAATCCGCGGCTCCGGCGCTCGCGCGCCGTCATTGGGACGAATGTGATGATATCCGGGACACGCGACGGCTGTCGCCGGACTTCCTCGGCAAGCTGTGAGGAGAGGAAGCGGCTGACGACCCGGTCTCTGCCGGCCTTCAAGTCAAGGATCAGACGACGCCAACCACCCTCGTAGGGCCCGAGCGGCACCGCCCGTGCAAACTCGCGATGATGCGTTCCACAACGAACACAGAGATCGAGCCCGGCTTCGGGAAGAGGCTGCTGGCAGATCAGGCATCGCGGACCTTGGAGCCGCGGTAGAGCATGAGCGCACATCGCGCACACCGGCGAGAGGGAATCGAGCGACCGCCCACACAGCAGACAATGCGGCGCATAGAGAAGCGCGAGCGGTCCCTCGATCCAGCGAAGTAGTCGTCTAGGCCCGGAGCGCCAACTTCGCGACACGGAGCAGCTGATTCGTGTATCCCCACTCATTGTCGTAGAAGGTAACAACTTTCAGCATCGTCTTGTCAACTACTTTGGTCGACAACAAGTCCACCACGCTTGCGTGCGGATCGCCGATGATGTCGCTGGAGACCATCGGATCTTCGCTTGTCCCGAGAATGCCCGCGAGGGGGCCTTCGGCCGCGGAACATAGTGCTTTGTTGACTTCTTCCGCGGTCACTTCTTGCGTCATCTCCACTGTGAAGTCACTGACCGATCCAGTGGCGACGGGGACTCGGAATGCCATGCCGTCCATCTTTCCGAGGAGATTCGTGATCACTTGTGTCGTCGCTTTTGCCGCTCCGGTTGACGTAGGCACGATATTCAATGCCGCCGCACGCCCCCGCGCGAGCGATGAATGGGCGGAATCGACAAGGCGCTGGTCGGCGGTATAGCCATGAACTGTGGTCAAGAATGCATGTTTGATCCCGAAGTGGGTTTCGAGAACATGCGCGACAGGGACCAACGAGTTGGTCGTGCAGGATGCAGCCGACAGGACGAGCGACGAGGCGAGATCGACATCCTGATGATTGACGCCATACACAATCTGCGGGATCTCTCCGGCGCCGTCCCCTTTGGGGGGAACCGACAACAAGACTCGCTTGGCGCCGGCGTCCATGTGTTGCGAACAGCCCTTCGGACCGGTCAATGCCCGAAAGACACCGGTAGATTCAATCACCAGGTCGATGTCCATCTTGCCCCACGGAAGCGCCGACGGGTCTCGCTCCGAAAGGATCGGAACGGTTATTCCATCGACGATCAGGGCATTTTCGGTCGCTTCGACGCTCTTGCTGTACCGGCCGTACACCGAGTCTCTGCTCAGGAGATACCGCGCGACATCGGGCGAGATGAACGGGTCGTTGATCGCGACGATCTCAAACGAAGCCTCACCGAATCCGAGGCGGAACAGGGCTCTCCCAATACGGCCAAACCCATTGATTGCCACTTTCATGATGGTCTTTCCTCCTACTTATGCTGAGTCCAATTCTGATGGTGATGCCGCACGATGTCGACAAACATCTCGTGGATCCGATCGTCGTCGGTCAATTCCGGATGGAAGCTCGTGACAAGCAACGGCCCCTGCCGTGCCATCACGGTGGTTCCGTTGTACTCGGCGAGCGGTTCGACGTTCGATCCGACCTGTACGATAAACGGGGCGCGGATGAAGACGGCTGGGACGTCGAAGCCGATTCCCTTGACTTCCAGAGTAGTCTCGAAGCTGTGTACCTGCCGGCCGGAGGCATTGCGGGTGACGGCGATATCCATTCCGCCGAGGTGTGGCGTTGCCGCTCCATCGACCGTATCGGCAAGAAGGATCATCCCGGCGCATGTTCCGAACATCGGGAAGCCATTATGCGAGAGCTCGCGCAGACGATCTCGCAAAGATCCGGCGGCGAGTCGCTGCATGGCGGTGGATTCGCCGCCAGGGAACACGATTCCCGACAGCTCATCGAGATCCGAAGCCTGCTTGATCATTCGGACGGCTACGCCGAGCCTTTCGAGGCTTATTCGATGCTCACGCACCGCTCCCTGCAGATCCAAGATTCCGATGATCATCAGCGCGTCTGCATCATTTCATGCGGCGGGATCTCCTCGATGACCGTTCCTTCCATGGCCTCACCAAGGTTCCGGGAGATATCAGCCAGTCGAGCGGCGTCCATGAAGTGGTTCGTCGCCAACACAATCGCCCGGGCTCGCTTCACCGGATCGGTCGATTTGAAGATTCCGCTTCCGACAAAGACGCCATCACATCCCAACTGCATCATCATCGCAGCATCCGCCGGTGTCGCGATTCCGCCTGCGGCGAAGTTCACCATGGGGAGTCGTCCTTTGTCGCGGATGGCTTGCAGAACGTAGAGAGGAGCACCGAATTCCTTGGAGACCGAGACCAGTTCCTCATCGGAAGCATTCAACACCCGGCGGATTTGCTCGTTCATTAGCCGCATGTGGCGGACGGCTTCAATCACGTTGCCTGTTCCCGGTTCCCCCTTGGTGCGGATCATCGCCGCACCTTCGGCGATCCTTCGACACGCTTCTCCAAGGTTCCTCGCCCCGCAAACGAACGGGACGGTGAATGCCCACTTGTCGATGTGGTAGGTTGGATCGGCCGGCGTCAGCACCTCCGATTCATCGATATAGTCGACTTCAAGCGCCTGCAAGATCTGGGCCTCGACAAAATGGCCGATACGGGCCTTCGCCATCACTGGAATGCTGACTGATTCCATGATTTCGGCGACTTTCGTCGGGTCGGCCATGCGAGCTACGCCGCCCTGGGCGCGGATATCGGCGGGAACTCGTTCCAACGCCATCACCGCCACCGCGCCCGCTTCCTCGGCAATCCGTGCTTGGTCGGCGGTGGTGACATCCATAATCACGCCGCCCTTCAACATCTCAGCCAAGCCACTCTTCACACGAAATGTTCCCTTCTCTACCATTGCGTTCACCTCTTGTCCCTTCTTTCGGCGTCATTATATCTGGCTCATACCACCGCCGGTAGCGGACAGCCTTGTCGCCCCGTCTCTCGGGTTGAATCGCCGATGAGCGCAGCTCAAAACGACAATCTAGTTCCCAGATTGAAGGCTTGCGAAGTGCGGTGAATCCGATCCCTGTATCACCGCGTAGAATCATCCGCTTCCCGGGGTGGAGGATCCAGATATTCTCCGAGTCCCCGCGCCAGTAGGTCCGAAAGGGTGGGAAGTCCGGAAACCGACACCGGGCGATCCCGATGATAAGAGCTGTAAATCTCCGTCAACATCGCGATCGACTCAAGGTGGCGTCCGACACGCTCTTCGATCGGATGTCCCGCATCGGTAAACGGGACGTAGAGGAGTCCGTGTTCCGCGGCGCGGATGTAGTAGGGATCGGCGCCTTCGAGGATCAACTCGGAGCTGATCGCTCCGCGGAGGCGTCCCTGGGCTGGATTGGTACTTTCAATCAGCAGGGCAAGTGTGTCGGTGGCGTCTCCCCATTCACGATGACTCAGGCCGCGCAGATTGATCGGCGAGGCTTCAACGCCGATTTGAATGCCCTCGAATTCCAAGAAGAGCGCCGCTTCCACGGCGAGCGGCAACGCATTCTCGTGGGCGACGATTGCATTGATCACCGGATACTCAGGAGACGCCTCGTGCAAGTCGATGGCAAGATCAACGTTCTCTGTCCGAATCAAATCGAGAATTGACGCCGCGAGCTTCTCGGTCAAGTATCCCCCGGAATCTCCAGGGTAGGACCGATTCAAATTCCGCACTTCGGCTCCGGCCAGCGCTTGACCGGAAGACCCCACATAGATGACGGGATCGGGCCATTGATCGATCGGATTGGTCGCTCGGCTTCCATATCGGAACAGACGGTCTCCTCCAGGTGTCTCGATGAGATACGTTTGTGGCGCGCCTTCCTGCGGATCGGTGCATGTGAATGCACTGTGGTTCGCCCGCGGGATCACCAGCAGCCGCCCTTCGCTGACGACCGCGTTCTCGATGATCGTGATCGCGGTCAGCGAAGAAGCCGGTTCGTTGGGATGCGTTCCTCCGAGAATCAGGAGCGCTCCACCGGGGAGGTCGCCACCAAGGACGTAGACTTCTGTATCTGCGGCCGATCCTGCCAACTCCGGCGCGATGCTGCTCAGCATGAACTGCTCCGTGACCCCAGGTCCCGGGTAAATCGGTGGATCTTCCCACATCGCGACAAACTCGCGCGCCGAGATCGCGACAGCTGCAGCAACGACGGCGATCAGCGCGCCCGCTGCGATCCAAGATCTACCTTTGCCGTTGCTCTCTTCGGTTGGGGCCGGGGACATTATCTTCTCGTTCGCGTTGTCCTTGAGCCCGGACCTGATTCCGATCCTGGTCCTAGTCTTGGCGCTCACTTGATCATCAACACCCTCAACAGAAGAGGGATCAGCACCAGGGCGATCCCCATTTGCTCCGCAAGTCGACGTTCCCGGAACAGATTCCATATGGCAAAGACGATCACTCCTGCGGTGATGGCCTGGTACAGAAAGGTCACGACGCCACCTCCTGCTTCCGGCCGCGATGCGCCCATCGATCAAGAACCAACACGATGGTAACGACCGTGGCGATGAATCCGGCGATCACTGCGAGCCACAAGCCCGTGCTCTCCGTGCCGAACAGGCGATCCCAGAAACTTGCTGTGGCGATGTATCCGATACTGACCGCGATCGTCAGTGCCGCGGGAGCGAGACAATGCTTGAGCACGCGGACATAGTTGGGTTGCCCGACTACTTTGGCGGCGAACAATCCGGCGAGTGCCGTCGGCGGCATCAGATCTCCCATTGCGGCAACCAACGACAGCGACGAAGCGACGATGATCTCACTGGTGCCGAGCAGCGACAACACGAACGGGACTCCGAGGATCGAAGCCGATCCGTATGCGGAGACGGCGCCGAACAGCGGCATGCTCACGGCGATGCTCAGATACAGCCACCCGGTAGGAAGCCCCGTGAGTAGCGAAACGATGAATCCGCGTGCTCCGGTCAGCGCCATGATCTGAAGAAACATCCCCACGCCGGCGAGAATTCCCATCACCGGGAGGGCGGCCTTCACCGCGTCTCTGGAAACCACAAGCGGATGCAGACGTCGACCGGTGAATGGCGTGAGGAGGGCGCAGATCGTAAACACAAGCGGCATACCGAGCGACGGAAAGAACTGCGGGAATGCGCGTTCGGCGCCGATCAGCAGCACAAGCAAAATCAACGGAAGATACAGCTTCCACCCATACTGGCGGTGGTAGGAGGGGGGGAGAGCGTCGATGTTAATCGTCGTACGCCGTGCCGCCCCGAATCCGAGTGCGAGAACGATCACAATCGCCAAAGGAATCGTCAGGGCAAGCAGAGGAAGGCCGAAGCCGATGTACGGCATGTCCACCCCGCCGCCGATGATCATCACCGGGATATTGACCGGCGGCGCAATCATTCCTAGGATCCCGGCCATGGCGATAATTGCTCCTGTCCGCTCGCGGGTGATTCCAATCGACATGAACACCGGCGCGGCGATTGCGCCCGTAGTCAAGACAGCTGCGGTTGACGAGCCGGTGATCATTCCCGCGGACATCGCAAACAGCATCATCAGCACGAGCAGCGTCGCCGGGCGGTTTCGAAACACGACTACGATGTGGTGAGCTATCGTGTCGAGCAGCCCCGATGCCTGGATCATGCGCATGAAGATCATCGCCGTGGCGATGATCAACAGCGTGTCCAGGTACCCCATTGTCCCCTCGACGAATTGGCGAAGCGGGAAGCCGCTTCCGGCGACAAGCGCCCCGAGAATGGCGGCCGCCGCCAACGAAACGGACACCGGAAGCTTGGCGGCGAACGTCGCGAGGGCAAACCCGCCGACCATCGCCACGAACACCCATAGTTCGATGGGAACGGCGCTCACCTCAGGTACGCTCCGAGATCGGCCCCGACGAGTTCATCAAGGTCAAATGGAAAAGAGAGGGCGATTGAATCTTCGCTTTCTCCCAGCAATCCATGATTGGATAGGATCGCCTGAACGGTCGCCATCTGAAGATGCACGCGGGTCGACAACGGAGCGCGCGGATCGTTGATCACATCGGGAGCTTGTTCGCCCCCCTCCTGGCCGGGGTTCGGTGATTCGATCAGAAATGCAAGTGCGCCCGTTCTGTCACCGAATTCGCGATGGCTGAGCCCGTAGTACTCTTGACGCGACTCTTCCTGCTTGAGGGCAATCCCTCCCAGCTCCAGATCGAGAATCGCAAACGCCCCGACCACCAGGGCGCGCGGGTGGCACACCAACGTATACGCCAGACTGCTCGTCAGCGATGACTCGTGCATGTCGACGACGATGCCGACATTCTCTGACTCCGCGAGTTGGAACAAGGCGTAGCTGATTTGCTGGGTCAACGTGCCGTCGGGTTTGCCAGGATGGTTGCGGTTCAGGTTCCTTGCCTCGTCCCCCGCGAATTCGATCCCGGATGGGAAGTGGACGAACGTATCCGGGTCCGGCTGCTGGTCTTCGGGCTGTGTTCGGCGATCGCCATAGTGAAACCTGCGCACTTCACCACTTGCGGTGGTGAGTTCAAACCACTGAGGCGTGTTTGCGTTGTACGTGCCGGAATTCTGTTTGGCGGCGCTGTTGTTGGCGTGAGGGATGACGATGACCGTCCCCTGCGTGGCCACGCCGCGCTCGACAACCAGTGTTGCGGCCATGATTCCCGCGATCTCGTTGGCATGGGTTCCGCCAAGAAGAAGGAACACTCCGCCGGACTGCTCGCCTTCTAGGATGTAGACCGGCGTGTCTCCGGCAGTGTCTCGTAGCGGCTGGAAGTAGTCGCTCAGCCAGCGGACGTCCGTGACGCCATATCCGGGTCGGATATCGTGTGATAGCGGCTCGTCGGCGACGCCGAGCACCGCCAAGGAAGCAATCATCAGAATAAAGACAACAAGAACTCGAGTTCGTCGGCGTGCCATTTATTACCCTTTCCTGGTGGTCTACTCGGTGGGTTCGATCTCGAAGAGATCCATCAGAACCTCGACGCCATCCAACGTCTTCGCGATGTACGTGATTCCGATCTCGTTCTCGATCGCAATCGTCGAGAACAAGCCATCGGCGTTGGCGTCGGCTTCTTCGGATTCGATCCATTCGACGCCAGGCGTTGCCCCCTTGACGACGATGTAGTCAGCGAGGGGCGTGATCGCAAGGATGATCTGATCGCTTGTCGAACCACGGCGTGCTCCCCCCTCGATGTGCATCGCGATGATCTTCATCTCCAGCTCGCGAGCTCTGGCAACCAAATCGACGGCCCAGGCAATCTCGCCGTCAATATCGACGCCGGCTGCCCCGAGGCCTTTGCTGCTTGCTCCCATGACCAGAATCAGCGTTTGACTTCCTTCCAGAATCGAAGACTCGGGTCGCTGCTCGAACACGTAGTCCAGTCCCGCCCGGATGGCGAGGACCCTGGCCTGCTGTGCTCCGGCGCTCTGTCCGACCGAGACGATCACAACGGGAGCAGCGAATGTCTCCGGCGCAGCCGCCTCCTCCGCTTCTTGGCCAATCGCGGCCCCTGCGCTCACGAAGAGCAAGACAATCAGCATCCATCCCAGTCTATATTTCATGTTGTCTCCCTTCTGAAGAAATGGCACCCGGTGTGGGCAATGACCGAACACCGGGTGCATGCATGCTAATGGATTAGGGGCTCGCTGCGCCACCATCGCGGCGGAACGACCCCACGCCCGTCATCACCCCGTCCTCGACGAGGATGGCGTTGATGCCGCCAAACGTCGAAACGAGTTGGCCGTAATCAGCTCTGACGTTGTGTCCCAAGGCGGCGAGGGCATCCAGAGTGTCCTGAGGATATCCTCCCTCCATCCGCAGCTCCCTATACGACACCCGGCTGCAGAATTTTGGGGTCCGGATTGCGTCTTCAAGCGTCATCCCGAAATCGATGACATTGACGATTGTTTCCACAACCGAGGACGGGATATATCCAGCTCCAGGTGTTCCGACCACCATGAACACCTCGCCTGCCGGGTCGCGGACGATGGTCGGTGCAATCACCGTACGCGGCCGCTTGAACGGCTGGTGAACGTTGACGTCGGCAAGATTGTCCGGGTTGTAATCATTGAAATTGTGGAGTTCGTCGTTGATGAAGAATCCGTATCCGGGAACCATCAAACGTGATCCCCAGAAGCTGGAAAGGGTCTGCGTAATGCTGACCGCATTTCCATCGCGGTCAAGAATGCTGAGTTGTGTGGTCGATGGCGAGTAGACCTCATCTTCCACGGCGACGGGCTCACCAACTGCCATGTACAGGTATGGATTGCCTTTCGGGGTGGAGTTGGTCGGCATGATCGCGCTGTCAAGGCTGATCAGCGACGCTCGTGCAGCCGCGTATTCCTCCGAAAGCAGTCCCTCCAATGGAACATCGTAGAAATCAGGATCTCCGACATACGGCAATCGATCGGCCGATGCCAGCTTCAGCGCTTCGGCAATGATATGGATCGCTGTTGTGTTGTCCCAAGTGAACGGGGACAGATCGAAGTTGTCGAGGATGTTGAGGGCTTCGGCCACCGTGATGCCAGCGACATTCGGCGGGGTTCCGATCACTTCGTACCCCCGGTACTCACTGATCACGGGGTCGCGAATGACTGCCTGATAGCGCTGCAGGTCCTCATAGCGCAAGAATCCATCCGTGGTCTCCTCGATGGCGAGAGCAATCTCGCCGCGATAGAACACGGATGGCCCTTCGCTCGCGATCAACGCAAGCGCGTGCGCCAAGTCTTCCTGGACAAGCACGGAACCGACATCGGGAATGAACCCATCCGGGAAATACACCGGGCCGACGATCGGATCGGTTCCGCTGTCGGTGTAGCCGTAGAGGTTGGAGAGGTTGTCGTAGAGGACCTGATCCAACGGGAATCCGTCTCGGGCGAGCCGGATCGCCGGGGCCATCACCTCAGCCAACGTCATGGTTCCATACTCCTCAAGGGCGAGAGTCAATCCCGCGACAACACCTGGAACGCACGTTGCTTCGGCGCCGTAGCGCGGCTCATCGTTGTCGTCTTCGTAGGTAATGTGTCCCGGAGCGGTGGATCTGTAGTCGATCGCCAGATCGCGGCCGTCCGCGAGACTAATCACCATGTAGCCTTCCCCGCCGAGGCTTGATGCATTCGGTTCCACAACAGTGATCGCGAACGCCGCCGCCACCGCGGCGTCAATCGCGTTCCCGCCCATTGCCAGAATCTCCGCTCCGGCTTCCGCCGCCAATTCGTGAGCGGTCGCCACCATGCCTTCCGTGCTTGTGGCAACTTGCTCCGCCATTGCCGTCCATGCGAACAGACCGACGACAAGAACGAGAACGGAAGCGATGCCCCGATACTTCATGCGACTACGCATACAAACCTCCTTTACGGCCCGTCCGCTTGAACCGATCGGATGCGAACGGACATCTTGTGGCAGACTCTTTCCCTGCTCATCCAGCACGGCCTCCCATCAAGGCCGTCATCAGTAGCCGGCGGCGCGGCCCGCGCGTCGTGGATCGGCGATGCCGACCAACTGCCGACCTTCTTCCGAGTTCACAACCTCCACGAGCTGAACTCCGCCGAAGTAGAGGTCAAGCTCATTCCTGATTTCGACTGGATGGCCGAGATCTATCAGGTCTCCGATGACGGTTTGCGGGACGGGCGACTCCAGTTCGACCGTCCTGCCGGTGCTGTGGAACCGTGGTTGGCTGACCGCAACTTCCGGTGAGAGATCCCAATCCACCAGATCGACGATCAACTGCACCATCGTGCTCGTAATCCTTGTCCCTCCGGGTGTGCCGAGAGCGAAACGGAGATCTCCCCCGTCGAACACGAGGAGCGGGGACATGCTGCTCAACGGAGCCTTGCCCGGAGCAACGCTGTTGGCCCGGCCCGGAACCGGATCGAAATCAGCCATGGTGTTGTTCATCAGAATCCCCAGTTCGGGGACAAAGACGCGCGAACCGAAGAACGAACCGATCGACTGGGTGAGCGACACTGCATTGCCTTCGCCGTCCACGACCGACACATGCGTTGTGCTCCCCGGATCCCATGTTCCGAATGGCGGATCGAGCGTCGCATGGAACGGATCGATCCGGCCAGCCCGCTCGACGGCCCACTCCGAAGATAGGAGAAGATCCACCGGCACATCGACAAACGCCGGATCGCCGAGGAAGGCAAAGCGGTCGGAAAACGCGAGCTTCGTCGCCTCGACGATCTGGTGAATCGCCGGGGCGTTTCCCGGCGAAGCGGAACTCAAGTCCAAGAAGGACAGGATCTGGAGCGTCTCGAACACGGACAGCGTCCCCGCCGGGAGACCGGCGCCGATCAACGTCATTCCGCCATACGTCGTTGAGATCGGTCGCTCCACATCGACCACGACCGTCTCCAAATCCTCGGCAGTGAGCATCCCCCCCGCCTGCTGCACGGCATCGGCAATCGCGATCCCCATGTCTCCGGAGTAAAAGACGGCGGCTCCTTCCGCGGAAATGCGCTCGAGCGTCGCGCCGAGGTCCGGCCTTGGCATCTTCTCCCCCGGCTCGTACGGCAGGTAATCGTTGAGAAACACGGCGGCGAGGATCTCCTCGGAAAGCAGGATGTCGTAGATATTGAGGATTGCGGCGTACAGCGTCTTGCTTACGGTGAATCCCTCTTGGGCAAGCCGAATTGCCGGGGCCAACACGGCGGAGCGAGGGAGGCGGCCGTACGCGTCGTGGGCTGCAAGGAGCCCGGCAACGGTTCTCGGAACGCCGACGGCTGCACCGCCATACCTCATCCGCTGGGCTTGTTCGATCGTATCGGAAGGGGCGTCCCATAGGCCGGGGAAGCCGTTGCCGCCGATGGAAAACATTGTCTCGATCGTCGCCCCAGGTGCCGTTTCGCGATAATTGACGGCCGTGGACATTCCGGTTGCCGCATCGTAGATGACCATAAAGCCTCCACCGCCGAGCCCTGATGCCTCCGGTTCCACCACGGCAAGCGCAAATGCTGTGGCAATTGCCGCATCGACGGCGTTCCCGCCGTGCATCAGAATCTCGATCCCTGCGGCGGACGCTTCCGGATGAGCGGCAGCAACTGCGCTGTGCTCAACGCGAACAACCTGCCCCGAAGTGAACGTCACCGATTCGGGAGCGGTGTCACCTGATGAAGACGACGCTGTGCCTGTCGCGGACAGCAGCAGACATGAAAACGCAAACGCGAAGCACACGAGCAGCCACCGCCGACTAGCCATGAGCACATCCTAGGACAACGAAGCGGAGTCCGTCAATCCTAACTGCAGCAAGGCGCCAGCGCCTGTTGCCCCGCAAGCACCCCGGCTCCAGGCTGGATCGCAACTCCCATTGCGACAAGTGCGTGCTCCAAAGCGCCCAGTGTTCCGAGGATGTCCGCGGAATCGACCGCTCCCATATGGCCGACACGAATGGTCCTCTCGCGGATCTCCGGATGGAGACCGCCGGCGACGATGATTCCCTGGCGAGCCATGTCGGAGCGCAACGATGCACCATCCGCCGATTCGGGGATGTACATCGCAGACAGGGTGACGGCTCGATCCCGCGCGGACAACGGGACATGGTTCAAGCCCAGCGCTTCAACACCGATCTGAAACGCGTGGGCAAGGCGGCGGTGCCGTTCGAACCGTAGCTCCATCCCCTCATCAAGGATCTGATCGAGACTGACGGCGAGCGCTGCGATCAGATTCACCGGTGGTGTTCCGAAGTAGCTTGGCGTACGCTTTTCATACGCCATCATGATCGGCAGCCACTTCGCCCAGTCGGCGTAGTAGTTGGCCACTTGGGTGGTGCGGTTCCGGAACGCATCCATTGCCTTCGGCGAAGCGACGAGCAGCGCCAGCCCCGGGGGGACGCCGATTGCCTTCTGCGATGCTGTCAGAACGACATCGATTCCCCATTCCTCCTGAAGGATCTTTTCACCCGCCACCGAGCAAACCCCATCCAACACGGTGAGGACGCCGTGCTTCCGTCCGAGGTCTCCGAACGCGCGGGCATCGCTGCGGACACCGGTTGACGTATCGACATGCGTGAGCGTCATCACCTTGTAGGACGCCGCGGCCAACGCGGCCTCCACCTCGCTCATCTCAACCGCTTCGCCAACCGGCGCCCGGAGCGCGGTGACGTCGGCGCCGTATCGCCCAAGAAGATCGACGAACCGCTCGCCGAACACACCGGTGACGAGCACCAGTGCGCGATCGCCCGGCTCGATGAGGTTGGCTCCGGCCATATCCATGGCCAGCGTTCCTGAACCGGCCAACACGAACGGCTGGCCGGAAGGGGAGACCCATACATCTCTCATTTGCTCGAGGACGCGACCGAACGTTCCGATAAACCCTGGGGAGACATGGCTTGTCGTGGGCGCGCCCAGAGCTTGAAGGACTTCGGGCTCGAATTCGATCGGTCCGGGAATCATCAGCAGTGATCGGCCTTTTCTGTGCATTAGGGGATCCTTTCCTCTGCGGTCACGAGACCAGCTTGAACGAGCAATGGACGGAGTGTTTCAATCTGGGCGGTCGTTGCAGGAAGAAGCGGCAAGCGAACGGGTCCGCCGTAGAGACCAAGGAGATCGAGCGATGCTTTGAGTGCCGGAACGCCCCACCGGGAAGTCACCGCCGTATTCAGCGGCGTGAGCGCGAGCTGAAGACGCCTTGCGGGATCGATGTCTCCCTTGATGCCATGACGGTACAACGCGACACACTTCGCCGGAGCGAGGTTGGCGAGGGCGATGATTCCTCCGGTGGCACCGACGGTAAGGGATGGCAGCAGGAACCCGGCGGAGCCGGCGAGAAGGCGAAAAGACGGCGATGTTGCCGCGCGGATTGACGCCAACTTGGCCAAATTCCCGCCGGACTCCTTCATCCCCCAGATGTTCTCGTGCTCGGCGAGGGCCGACACCAAGTCGAGCGAAAGGTCGATTCCCGTGCATCGTGGCATGTTGTAGAGCAAAACCGGCACCGGCGATGCGTCGGCGACGGCGCGGAAGTGGCGGACGATCGCTTGATCCGTCATCTGGGTGCGGTAGTAGAACGGCGGCAGAACAAGGACGGCATCGGCACCGGCGGCGGCGGCGGCGGCGGTGAGAGCGATCGTGTGGCGGGTGGACAAAGCACCTGTTCCCGCGACAAGCAGCTGCCCATCGCCGAGAGCGGATCGTGCCGCGGAGACAACGGCTGTCCGCTCGGTGTCGGTTAGGTGGATTGCTTCTCCGTTTGACCCAAGCACGACGATCCCCTGGACCCCTTGACGTATCCACCACGCGATGTTTTGCGCCAGCGGATCCGGTGCGAACTCGTGAGCGGAATCAAACGGCGTCGGGATTGGCGGAAAGATGCCGTCAAGTCGTTGTGCTGTGATGTCCATCTTCCAAGTCTCCTAGGTTGTCGTGGCCGGCCCTGCCGGCGCGCAGGGGTTGGGTTTGCCGAGCCTTCTCATACCGGGTCGTTTGACTGAGCTCTCTCCTCCGGATGTCCGCACTCTCTCATCGCACTGTCTCCCCAGTTGAGCTTTTCGGTCAAGATGCGGAAGAACGATGGGGCGTTGTCGATGCGGACCAACTGCGTCGGAACCGAGGACTGCATGATTGTCAGCGGGTCGCCGGGGTGAAGGTCACAGATCGGGTCGCCGTCTGCGATGAGGCGCGCCGGCGTGAGACAGCGGACGGCGAGAATCTCATCTGCAGGGAAGAGGATCGAGCGGAGTCCAAGTTTGTGCGAAGCGAGCGGCGTGGCAAGGATGCACGCCGCCGGCGGAACGACGATCGGGCCTCCCGCGGACAGGCTGTAGGCTGTCGAGCCTGTTGCGGTCGAGAAAACGACCCCGTCCCCCGGGTAGGTCGCTACCGATCCATCACGCCAAGATAGCTCTAATTCGCAGAATCTCGACTCCGTCGCCCCGGTGACGACAGCGTCGTTCAACACGGTCCCCGAGAATGCTCCGTCCCGAACCCGGTAGGCGATTCGCATTCGCTCCTCGATGCTGTATCGGCCGTCGAGTACAGCCTCCAGCGCCTGGATCAGCGATTCCGAAGCGACCTGGGTGAGAAAGCCGAGTGTGCCGACGTTGGAACCGAGAATCGGTGTCCCCGAATCGGCCACATACCCGGCGGCGCGCAGCACCGTGCCGTCTCCTCCGAGGGCGATGACCAACGCATGCTCCGGAACACGGTTTGCCGCGACCGGCTCGGTCAGGATGTGGGGTTCGATTCCGTGCTCGCTACACCACGCGTTGAGAACAGTCAGTGCGGGGAGAGCCCTTTTGCGTTGCGTATTGGCGACGACAAGAAGTCTCATCTTGTGCCCGTTCATCGAATGTTGCCCCTGGAATCACGGTCTTGATTCGGACCTCGTCTCCGGATCCCTTGCGATGCTAGTCCGAGACACATACTGCCATCAACCTCCGCGGCGACGAACGTACTTCCAGCGACAAAGCACCCGTTCGAGAACATCGATCACGATGTAGAGAAGGAGCCCAAGAAAGGCCATCATCAGAATGCCGGCGAATGCTTGTGCCTGGTTGAACTGACTGGATTTGACGAAACTTCCGAGCCCTGGGGCCATCGTTGCCGTTGTCTCGGCGATGTACAGAAAGGCCATCCCCAATCCGACACTGACGCGGAGGCTTGTCAGAATTGACGGCAGGGTTGACGGAAGCACGACGTGGCGGTAGATCTGCCACCGAGAAGCCCCGGCGGACAGGACGCTGGTAATGTGTTCCTGATCGATCAGCTTTGCCGCTCCGCGCGCCGACACGAGGATCTGGAAGAATAGGGCGACGGCGACAATTGCCACCTTTACCGGATTGCCGATTCCGAAGACAAGGAACAACAGTAGGATGAACGCTACCTGGGGAATTGGATACACGATGTAGATGATTGGCGAGATGATCTCATCCAGCTTCCTTTCGTGACCGATCAGCAAGCCCAGGGGATACCCGGCGGAGAAGGCGAGAAGCATCGCCAGCACCAATCTCCACGCACTGACCCAGAAATGCCGGAACAGGATCGGTGCAAGACGGATCACCTCGGAAATCGCGCGGTAGGGATCGGGAAGCAGGGCCCGACCCTTCACCGCGGTGATGATGAGGCTGGCGATCTCCCAACACGCGAGAAGCAGAACGATGCTGACCACATAGCGAATGATCTGATGGATCGCTCCCTGATGACGAAGCCGATCGAACCATCCTGCTTCCATGGGCCTCCGTTCCGATCCCGACCCTGATCCTGCATTCGGCTTGTCGAACCCGGGCCGATTTGCACTCATTGCTCCAACGCCTCCCGCAGTGCAGCCATCGTAGCGTAGAACGCATCGCTGCGTCGGAATGCAAGATCTCCCATCTCCGGGTTCTCAACCGTCGCTTTCACCGTTGCCGGGCGGTCGCTGAGGACGACGATTCTCTGCCCGAGGAATGCCGCTTCTTCGATATCGTGTGTGACGACAAGCAGCGAGAATCCGTGACGGTGCCACAAGCGGAGGAACAGATCCTGAATCCGCTCTCGAGTGAGCGTATCCAGCGAAGCAAGCGGTTCGTCCATCAACATGACCGAAGGGGAGGTGGACAGGGCTCGGGCGATGCCGACCCGGCGCTTCATCCCTTCGGACAGCTCGGACGGAAACCGATCCCGGACATCGTAGAGGCCAAGTTCGCGAAGAACATCGGCCGCCGTCTTTTCGCGCGGCTCTTTCCCCAGTCTCAGGCTGAGATTGGCGTTCTGCCACACAGTCTTCCATGGGAGAAGGCCGGCGTTCTGGAGAATGAGCGCCACATCGCGGCGTGGCTTAGCCACGACTTGGCCGTCGATCAATATCGACCCGTCGCAGGGAGCCAACAAGCCAGCGATCGAGAACAGCAACGTCGACTTTCCGCACCCGGACGGGCCGATCAGCGCCAGTGAACTTCCCCGCTCCACCTCCAGACTGACTCCGTCAACAGCGAGGACGCGACGGAGGCCGCGACCGTACGCCACCGAGACATCATCAATCCGAATCATGGGAGAAACCGATCGTCAAACAGCGAATCGAGCGCCGGCGCGCTGCGGATGTATCCGCGCGAGCGCATCCACGTGGCGACCGCGTCGAATTGCTGTTCGTCCAATCCTACGGGAAGTTGGTATTTTGGGATCGAGATGGCGTCGAGAACGTCTTCGGTGATCAGATCGGGATCGGCGCCCTGGAAGAACAGCGACAACACGACGGCGAGACCTGTCTCGATCAGTTCATCCTTCTCCGAGTCGTTGATCCGCTGCACGGCTTCCTCGTACGCACGGTGGAATGCCTCCACTTCTTCGGGGTGGGCGGCGACGTAGTCCTTCCGAAAGACGACGACGCTAGGCAGAGAGGCAATTCCCGAGAAATCGGCAAGCGGGATGAGGTCGATCCCCGTACCCTGAAGCGGTTCGTACGTATCGATGTAGGCAATGTACGGCTCGGGGAGAACGGCGGCGGGCAAGGCCCGCGAGCCGACCCAAACCGCCATCTGAAGCAGATCGGTCCAGTACGTGTAGGAGATGTCGCGCATCGGCCTGTAGCTTCTGGTTTGCAGGAGCTGATCGAGCATGTACTCGTGATCGCTGCAGAAGACCGTGGCGATTGCGTAGTTGGAGGAAACGAGGGCATCGAACGAGTCGATTCCGAACGATGCCGGCGACAACACGGCAAGTTCACGGTCCGCCCACTCCGGTTGTTGATACGCCGCAGCGGTGATGACCAGATCTCCACCGGAGCTGGCGTCGAGCATGGCTCGTGTGAGATCCTCCATGACCGCGTCGAGGTTGCCGGTCAGAAGCGCCGTGCTGCGCTCCTGGCTGTCGGTAATGCCGATCAGCTCTACCATGACGCCGTGCTCCTCAAACAGGCCCCACTGCTCCGCATAGGCGATCGGCAGGCTATTCAGAAGCGGGGGCAAACTGATACGGAGTACCGGGGAATCCGCGGCCCAAACGGCCGCAGGAACGGCGACCGCAAGAAGAAGGGCGACCAACGCAACAACGAAAACACGACCAGCATGGGGCATGGCGTCTCCTCTCGCGTCACGACACCTGTCGTTATGGCAGGATTATACAGAGGTCACGGGACACAACAACTTGATTGGCTTCGCATGCGCATTGCATGCCTCTGAGGATAGGGTAGGATTGTGGCTTGATTGCGAATGACAAGAAGCCTGTGGGGATTGATCTGGACTTACCGCCGCCGGGTGTTTGCCGGGCTTCTCGCACTTGTGGTTGTGGACGCGGCGGGAATGGGCGTGCCGCTGATCGTTCGCGATGCGATCGACCGGATCAGCCGGGGAGACGGAAGGCTTCTTCGAAGCGCTTTGCTGATCGCCGCGCTTGCGGGCGGTCAGCACTGGCTGCTGCGGCCATC
>CAZJLO010000001.1:0-6648 GCA_964547105.1 uncultured Thermotogae bacterium | reverse complement strand
TTCCGCTTTCTGTGGCGGTACTTCTTCATCGGGAGCTCGCGGAAGATCGAGCGGAATCTCCGAGCTCAGCTGTTCAAACACCTTCTCAGCCAGCCGGCTTCGTTCTACAACGAACGTCGAACCGGCGATCTGATGGCCCATGCAACCAATGACATCGATGCGGTGACCCGTGCCTGCGGATTTGGCGTTCTGACCATCGCCGACCCGCTATTGATGATTCCCGTGGCGGTGGGAATCATGCTGTCGATCGATCCTCGGCTGACGCTGCTCGCCATCCTCCCGTTGCCCCTGTTGACGTTGATGATGCTCGGCTTCGGCAAGATCATTCATCATCGTTTTGAGGCCGTGCAAGAAGGGTTCTCGACGTTGATGGAGAAGGTCAGGGAGAATGTTGCCGGGATTCACGTCGTCAAGTCGTTCGTGCAGGAAGAAGGGACGGAACGAGATTTCTCCCGATCGAACCAATCGTACGTGGATCGCAACATGCACTTGGTCCGTGTGTGGGGGATGTTCCACCCACTGATCGAATTGCTGAGTGGCGCCACGCTGGCGATCGTTCTGTGGATCGGCGGAAGTGCCGTGGTTCGGGCCCGGCTGACCCTTGGTGATTTCGTGGCGTTCACGCAGTATCTGTCGATGCTTGCCTGGCCGATGATCGGCCTGGGATGGGCGGTCAACATTCTCCAGCGCGGCAAAGCGTCGCTTGATCGGATCAATCAACTGCTCGCTGTTGCGCCGGCGATTACGACACCGGAGGCCCCGCAACCACTTCAAGGAACGTCGATCGAATTCCGGGACTTGTCGTTTCGCTTCCCCGATGCCGATGATAAGGTGTCGCCGGCTCTCGAAAGCGTCGATCTACGCATCGGAGAAGGAGAGACCTTGGGAGTCGTCGGACTCACCGGATCAGGCAAGAGCACGCTGGCATACCTGATCCCGCGGCTGTTTGACCCGCCCCCGGGGACTGTCCATGTCGGCGGGACGGATGTTCGTGCGCTGGATCTTGCTGAATTGCGCGAAGCGATCGGCTACGTTCCGCAGGATCCCTTCTTGTTCCAGGCCACCGTGGCCGAGAACATCGCCTACGGAAACCCTGACGTACGGCGTGAAAGTGTCGAGAAGGCGGCGCAACAGGCGGGGATCCATGACGAGATCCTTGCCTTCCCCGACGGTTACGACACGGAAGTCGGCGAACGAGGGATCTCCCTCTCCGGAGGGCAGAAACAGCGGGTTGCCATCGCGCGGGCCCTGCTTCTCGATCCACGGATTCTCATCCTGGACGACCCGCTTTCGGCCGTCGATGCCGAGCGCGAGGAACTCATTCTCGGAAACCTTCGCGATGTGTTCCGCGAGCGAACAACGCTGGTGATCGCACACCGAATCTCCGCCGTCATGAATGCCGACCGGATCATCGTGCTCGAGCAGGGACGCATCGTGGAAGAGGGATGCCATCATCAGCTGGTCGAAGCGGGTGGCACATACCAGCGGATTTGGACGCTCCAGCAAGCTGAAAGGCAGGTGAGACCGGCATGACCAGTCCCCCGCCCGCGGAGCGCCACGAAGATGACGTTCTCGGCCGAGCGTTCGATCTGCGGCTGACGCGGCGGCTTCTACGATTTCTTGCTCCCTACAAGGCGTTGTTCGCCGGCTGCGTGGCGCTGACCGTTCTCCTTGCCGGGATTCAGCTTGTGATTCCCTATATCAGCAAAGTGGCGATCGATTCGTTCATGACTCCCCCATGGGCGATTGTCACCGGTGCTGAGTCGCCGAGCGGAGACGCCGCCGTGTCCGTCGGAAGCGACGCTTTCCTTATCGATACGAGAACAGTCGATGCCAGCATCCTCAAAACCTGGGAAACGGCTGGCAACCTTGCTGACGAGCGCTATATATGGGTGGCGCCGGACGATGATCGCCTCGGCGAGCTTGCCGAGCACTCGGATATCGGCGTCCCGGTCGGCGGTGGGGTCCTCCTGTCCGGCGATGATCTCCGTGCACTGCCGACAGATGTGGTCGATGCACTTCGACAGGCAGACATCTCCGGTGTTCTTCGCCTGGTGGGGTTGTTCTTCTTCCTTCTGTTGGCGCGGTTTGCGTTCGGTGTTCTCCAGGTCTACTACCTGCAGCTTACCGGGCAGCGCGTGATGTACGACATGCGCCGCGAGATCTTCGCCCACATCCTGCGGCTGCCGCTGTCGTTCTTCGATCGAACGCCGGTTGGAAGACTGGTGACGCGGGTGACCAACGATGTCGCCGCGATCAACGAGATGTTCACCTCGACGCTTGTCAGCCTGTTTCGCGATGTATTCTTGGTGGCAGGCGTCATGGTGGTCATGTTCCAGCTCGAATGGCACCTTGCTCTGGCGATCCTCATCCTGTTTCCGGTCATCGTGGTTGCCGCCTGGCAGTTCCGGAATCGGGTCCGGTCGGCGTACCGCGAAGTGCGGAAGAAGATCGCCCAATTGAACGCCTATCTGCAGGAAAGCATCTCCGGGATGCGGATCGTTCAGGTGTTCGTGCAGGAGCACCGCGCCAACCGGCAATTCTCCGAGATCAACAACGCGAAGTACGGCGCTGATATGCGCCAGATGCTGACCTTTGCCGTCTTCCGCCCGCTGATGAGTTTCCTGAGCGCTTTTGCCGTGGCTGTGGTGATCTGGTACGGAGGCCGCAACGTCCTTTACGGCACGCTGACCTTGGGGGCGTTGACGGCGTTCATCCAGTACGTGGGGATGCTGTTCGAACCGGTGATCCGTCTGTCGGAAGGGTACAACGTTCTACAGGCGGCGATGGCGTCTTCGGAGAGGATTTTCCGGTTGCTCGACGAGCCAATCGAAGATCAAGGGCAAGCAGCACAGACCAGCCACCCGGAGGGCACGAATCGTTCGGGCTGGGAATCTGGATCGGGACCACGATCAAGATCGGCGGGGAAGATCGAGTTTCGTGACGTGTGGTTCGCCTACCGAGACGAGGACTGGATCCTCAAGGGGGTCTCCTTCGTGGTCGAACCGGGACAGCGTGTGGCGATTGTCGGTCCGACCGGCTCAGGGAAGACAACGATCATTCGCCTGCTGCTTCGACTCTATCCGATTCAACGGGGAACGATCCTCTATGACGACGTCTCGATCGACGAACTCGACCTCTCGTTCCTGCGGGCACAAATGGCGGTTGTGCTTCAGGACGTGTTCCTGTTTTCGGGGGACATCCTCGACAACATTCGCTTGCGTCAAGAGGATGAGATCTCCGATGAACAGGCGATCGCGGCGGCGCGGTACGTGAGCGCCGACTTCGTCGAAGCGCTGCCGGACGGGTATCGAACCGAAGTCAAGGAGCGGGGGGTGACGTTGTCGGTCGGCGAGAGGCAGCTGCTGTCGTTTGCCCGGGCGGTGGCGTTTGACCCGCGAGTCCTCGTGCTCGACGAAGCAACGGCGAGCATCGACTCGCATACCGAAAGCCTGATCCAGAAATCGCTGCATCGCATCATGGGAGGACGAACGTCGTTGGTGATTGCGCATCGTCTATCGACCATCCGCGAATCGGACAACATCCTGGTGATTCATCAGGGCTGCCTTGTCGAACAAGGGACGCACCGGGAGTTGCTGGCCGCGGATGGTCTGTACGCCGCCCTTCATAACTTGCAGTTCGAAGCGACATCCGCGGCCAGCCGGTCCCGGCCGCCAGGTTGCGCATCCGGCGAACCGTAAGACCGTGTCAAGCGCATAGCATGGCCGATCAGCAGGCGGGGATCGGAGAGGATCCTTCACCAGGTCCAGACAAGTTCGAGTTCCAGTGTCAGCTCGACTGCCGGATCCCCGGCGAGATCTGTCTCGGGCTCGGGAAACGTGGCGACCCATCGACCGGAAAGCTCGCGCTGCGATCCCGCAGCATCGATCGTCGAGAGACAGCCGCTGACACCCACCTGGCCGGGTTTGGCTCCCGGGACTTCCCTGAACGCGGCGTACCCTTCTCCGATGAAGGTCAACGCACATGTCGTCGGGCTCGGAATGGACATCTCCCAGCCGATCACGACTCGACGGTTGAACCGCTTGTCGCCGGCGAGCTTCTTGTTCCAGCCTGGATCGAAGCTTGTCGCGGCTTCGATCCAACACCCATCAAGTTGGCAGGTGGCCTGCATCCCCATGACCGCGACGCCTTCGAATCGGTGACCGCCGGCAAGCTGTACGAGAAGCGGGAGTTCGACGATGGTTGACGAAAGCCAATCCGGCCCCGCTTGCAGGCAGCGGTTGAGGGGAATATCGGCAAGCGACATATCGGGATCCAGCGTGATCGTGGTTTCAACGGGATCCAGTCGTGCGGAAAGCTCAAGATCGAGCCAAGGGGGGAGGCAGCGCGAGGGAACGTCAAACTCGATGTCGGTATAGCTCCAACCCCGATCCTCCGAGAAGCGGGTTTCCATTGTTACTTCCGTTTCACCCGGAAGTGGAACACGAATCTCGGCATCGGCGCGGTCGAAGCAAAGTCCGTACCCACGGGCCATGCCGCAGCGAACATCGGCTTCCATCGACAACGGATCCACATCGCCTTCGGCTTGAACGCGGAGCCACATGTGATCGTGATACAGATCCCAGGTGAGCGCGAGTTCCAGTGGGATCTCGCTTGGGTCGTATTCGATCGCCAATCGGGTGTTCTTCCAACTCGCGGCGTCGCCGTCAAACCGGGTCGACGCGGATAGTTCAAACGGATCCGAGAGCCAGCTTGCCGCGCCCTCCCAATCGGACAAGCCACCAAGATCCCATGCGAACTCCATACTTGCTTCCCACGAAGGTCGCTCGACCAGAAGCGCCAACCCGCTCTCGATCGACACATCCGGATCCAGCTCGATCGGCGGAAAGGAGACGATGGCGCAGGTCGCCGTCCATTCTCCTTGGAGAGCGCCGGATGTGGACGAAGCGAGGGAGGGGAACCGCGCAACGGGAAGAAACGCAGACAGCGGCGCCGCGACCAAGGCAAACGCCAGTGCAAGCGCCCGTAGGAGTGTGGCGAAAGAGCGGTGTCGGCTGCCGCTCGAAACCATGCGCAAGGCTCCTCCTCCCTCCTCATAAAGCCAGTAGTTCACATAGAGTACAAGAAAAAGAAGGATAAAACAACACAAAAAAGCCGATACCGGATGGCATGAGGCAGCCTTGCCGGGAATCCGCACTTCGCCTACGCTTGGGGGTCAAGGAAACACCGCCGGGGAGGCATCGACGTGGAGCACGGACACATCGGAAGGCATGGAGAAAGCTGGCTCAGGCTGCCGCTGCTTATGCTGGTGAGTGTCGGCGCTCTCGTGATTGCTTCGGGCTGTTCGCCCGACCCGTTTCCGTTCAATGCGCTGATCGATCGTCCGACGGGGAACGTCCCGTACGAGGCGCGCATTTCGGCAACACCGGGTCTGGACTCCTACGTGTTTGAGCTTCCTGACCAAACGATCGAGCAGAGCGAACCCGGGCTTTCCGTAACGGTTGACTCGCTCGACTGGTCGGCGACGGTGACCGGTTGGTTCGGGGGCAAACCGGTCGGGCAGGACACGGTCCGGGCAGCTGGAACGAATCCGCTACCGCGAATCTGCCGCCCGCTAATCAACGGTGATCCTCAGATGTGGCGACTCAATCCCCGGGAACGGACGTTGATCGATTTCACGCATCGGGAGCGAACGATGTCCACCGACGAAACCGGGGTGGCTTTTGCCGGAGCATGGCAGATCCGTGCGATCCGGGTGGAGTACGACGAGAAATACCTGTGGGGAAGCTTTGTCCCCGATTCCGTGTTTTGTCCTCCGTACGAACCCGGCGTATTCCACGCGCGCGACAAAGGGACCGTTTACGAGAACGCGTGCGTGATCTACCCGCTGTACACGAGCGAAGAAGGACCGGACGGCCTTCCGTATGCGCCGGCGGCCGAGGCCGGCTATCCGTACGACGCGGTCCGCAACCACAACCTCTATGAAAGCGTCAGCTTCCCGGCCCAGGCGGCGACGATCTACGTGACGGTCGAGGACGAATGGGGACGGGAAACCT
This sequence comes from uncultured Thermotogae bacterium, assembly GCA_964547105.1. Taxonomy (GTDB): domain Bacteria; phylum Bipolaricaulota; class Bipolaricaulia; order UBA7950; family UBA9294; genus RXOA01. The sequence continues at coordinate 631 of CAZJLO010000001.1, read as the reverse complement.
CGGCTTCATTCGAGGTCCCCGTCGCCGAACTCGACTACGGAGGCGACGTTGGGGACGACTACGAGGCCTTCTTCTACGTGGCGAGCAGTAGCAGGGTGGTGGGCAGCGGCGGCAAACCTCCGTATCACCGTTCGACCTGCCCGACGATTGCGTCCATCGGCGAGGACTTGCGGGTCTACTTCAAGACGCAAGAGGCTGCGCAGTTGGCCGGCTACGTGCGGCACACCGGGACCGAGGATCGCCCCGGCTGCTTCCCGGGAACCGAGCCGGCCGACTCCTAGATCCTTCCGACGAGCGTTGAGCCATGTCGGACCCGTGTGAAGATCTCTTCACAAATCTGCCACAGGATTGACCACCGGATTCCATCGCGTTCCGGACCATTTCAGCGGAAGGCTGGTGATGGCGGGATGCTTCGACGAAGGATCTCCACACAGACGTGTTTGTTCCTGATTGCGCTTTGTTTCCTTTGGTTTCCCTGGCCCTGGTCCTGGTGCGGATTCTCGCAGGGTGATCTTAACGGAGACCGTCTCGATCTGACCGTCGAGAATGCGGTACGAACGGCCCTTGCAGCACATCCTGAGATTGCCGAAGCGCAGCTCTTGCTGCAGGTCGCCGAATTGGAGCTTGGCGC